>CAYPCN010000008.1:8327-56893 GCA_964409235.1 uncultured bacterium | reverse complement strand
CTACTGCCGTTTGTCGCAAAGGTATAAGAGCCTTCTGTGATGTGGGTTTTCAAACTCGAGCTGCTACCCATCGTGCGCTGACCGTCGACAGATCGAGTGATGTGTTTGATGTGCAACGTAGGCGAAGTCGAAACTTGGCGTTGGGGGGCGAGCTACCGTGGCCAATCTGGTAGGTCGAAGAGCGCAATGGGGAGCAGTTCGGGGTATACAAGAGAAATGGTTCTGAGATGATGATAGGAGCGTGTAGAACAATGGTACAAAAAATTCTTCTCCTTGAAGACGTTGAAAACGTCGGTCGGAAAGGAGAGGTCGCAGCAGTAAAACCTGGGTATGCATTTAATTATTTGATTCCCCAAGGATTTGCTCTTGTGGCGAATAGGGCTGCATTACGACGGCAGGCAAAGCTTCAAGAAGAGCGACGCATGCGCGCCGAAGAAGAACGCAAAGAAGCTCTTGAATTGGCATCTCGCCTTGAAGGTGAGACAGTGGAGATTGAGGTGAAGGTTGACCACGAAGGGCATATGTATGGCAGCGTTTCGGTGCTTGAGATCATTCGCCACGTCAAATTGAAAACCGGAATCGACCTTGACAAGAAGATGGTGCCGCTCAAGCATCCCATCAAGGACGTTGGAGTCTTTGACATGGCGGTGCGCTTCAAAGAGGGGGTAACAGCTGGGATTCACGTGAAGGTGTATCCAAAAGAGGAAGAATAACTGAGCCAGTATCACAGCTGGCTCTAGCACCTCGTTCGCGAGCCGTCTGGTTTTTTTTACCACTGCCTGGGGGTGTCTTGATGAATCTTGATAACGAAACAGTCACCGTTGTCACGGGTGGTTCAGGATTTATTGGGTCGTGCGTGGTTCGTGAGTTAAACCATCGCGGGATTACCAATATTGTCATCGTCGATGACTTGGGATGCGAGGAAAAATGGCGGAATCTCAACGGAAAGCAGTACGTTGAGATTTTTCATAAATCCCAGCTTTTCGATCTTCTTGCTTCAAAAGACATGATTGTTGGAACCATCTTCCATCTTGGCGCGTGTTCGAGCACGGTTGAGAAAGATGCGAACTATCTATTAGAAAACAATTACCGCTACAGCCAGCGCCTGGTGCGGTACGCACTCGCCCGCAATATTCGTTTCGTATATGCCTCGAGCGCGGCTACCTATGGCAGCGGTGACCAGGGGTTTTCCGATGATCACGACAGGTTGGTGTCGTTGCAGCCGCTGAATATGTATGGATACTCCAAGCATCTGTTCGACCTCTGGCTATGGCGCAACAACGTGCTGAATAGTGTCCTAGGTCTCAAATATTTCAACGTCTATGGTCCAAACGAGTGGCATAAAGAGCGTATGGCTTCAGCGGTTGTGCGGATGGTCCCTGAGGCACTGGCCACGGGGACGATCAAACTCTTTCGGTCCGATCGTCCGGACTGTGCCGATGGCGAGCAGCAACGGGATTTCATCTACGTGAAAGATGCCGCGGAGATTACCTGCGATCTTGCGGCTTCCAGTACCTGTGGCATTGTGAATGTGGGAACTGGCGAGGCGTCATCATGGAATCGCCTTGCCACAGCGGTCTTTTCTTCTCTCCAACGATCCCCATGCATTGAATATGTTCCTATGCCGCAAGATGTACTCGGGAAATACCAGTATTTCACGCAGGCTGACACAGCGAAGCTTCAGCAGGCATTGCAGCGAACTCCTTGTCGTTTTACGCTGGAGCAGGCCGTGAATGAGTATGTGAACGCCCATCTTCTACAGGAGAAGCGATGGTAATGCTGTCCCGTGCGCTCGCGACGATCGCCCCTCGGACGATTTTAGTGGTCGGCGATTGCATTCTCGATCGATATACTTTTGGCCATTCAAAGCGTATCTCTCCGGAAGCGCCCGTTCCCGTCGTGGTGGTCGACCGCGAAGAGTCGAAGGCTGGCGGTGCGGGCAACGTAGCGTTGAATCTCCTTTCAATGGGTATGCGTCCCCGGCTGTTGAGTCGGGTTGGAGACGATCCCACAGGGCGCCATCTCGTCATGCTTTTGGAAGAGGAAGGCGTTGACACTTCGGGAGTTGTCGAAGAAGAAGGGTTCTCGACGCCAACGAAGACGCGAGTTATTGCTTCATCGCAGCAGCTGGTGCGGATCGACCGCGAGCTGGCGCAGTCGATTTCGCTGGCGTATGAACGACGCATAGTCGACGATCTCCCCCGGCTGTTTGAGGGTGTGGACCTCGTGGCTATTTCCGACTATGCCAAAGGGACGCTGTCGCCGACGTTGCTAACGGCTGTCATTCGCTATGCCAAGGCGCACGGTATTCCCTGCATCACCGATCCCAAGGGCACGGACTTTCGGAAGTATGCTGGCTCTACGATTTTAAAGCCCAATGCTGCTGAAACTCTTCGCGCCGCTCCTCCGCATGCAGGCTTATCGTTGGAGGAGGCCGCCGTGGCGCTCCTTGGTCAAATCGCTGTTGACGTTCTCATGGTGACCCGGTCTGAAGAGGGGATTTCGCTGTTCTATCCCGATGGCCGTCGAGAGGATTTCCCGGTGACTCAAAAAGAAGTTCGCGATGTGACAGGCGCTGGGGATACTGTATTGGCCATGCTCAGTGCTGCCTATGCTTCTGGGGTACCTCTGCATGAAGCGGTGGCGTTGTCAAATGTCGCGGCCTCGTGCGCTGTCGAGCGCATAGGCTGCGCTTGCGTCTGTCTCCACGAGGTAGCTTCACGCCTTCTCGAACAGAACTCAGCAGGGAAGATCTGTTCTGGGGAGGTTTTTTCTCGGCTCAAGAGCGCCTTCCGCGATGAGAAGCTGTTGATGATTCGCGTGCCATCGTGCTGCGCTCTTTCTTCGCAGCAGCTGCTCCGCCTGTCGGAAATGGCGGCGCTTCATCCTGATCGGCGTGCTATTGCTTGCTTTGAAGAAGGATCTCCTGATCCTCGTCTTCTCAATTTGGTGGCGTCATTGGGTTCTTTGCATCTTGTCGTCCATGGCGTGGATGTCCAGACTGTCGATCGACGTTCTTCTGATAATCTTCTTGTCGTCGAGCTATGAGTGGGGACGATGTGGTACTTAGCATGAAAGAGTGAGGGAATGATGAGGTGGCTACTCTTGTCTTGTGCCATTTTGATGTGTGTGTCAGGGCTCGATGCCAAGTCGGGTTTCGATGATGGAATGCGGACGGATGTCAACTATGAGAAATATTCTGCACGCTATTCCCATGAATGGAAGCAGATGAAGAATCTTTTTACCGCGTATCAAAAAAAGCAGAGGCATGGCCACAGGTCAAAAACTTCGTATCGCATTCCGAAGAAAATTCATCTCATTTGGCTTGGAAGCGCGCCTCCAAGGTTTGTCCTCGATATGGTCGAGAGTTGGAAACAGCTTCACCCTTCGTGGAAGGTAAAATTGTGGAGGGACGACGACGTTTGGAAATTTCATTTGAAAAACCAAAAGGCCTATAACGCAGCAAAAAATTGGGGGGAACGGTCTGATATCTTACGCTATGAAATCCTCGAGCGAGAAGGAGGTATTCATGCCGACACTGACTTTGAATGCATCAGGCCATTTGATGATATTTGCAAGACAGTAGATTTTTTCGCCGGCGTTGGGTATTCGGAGGGGGCACCTTTTTTGTACAATGGTCTTATTGGCTGCTGTCCGGGGCATCCCATCATCAAGCGTTGCGTAGATACCCTGCCCGTGGGGAATGGGAACAGCGATTTTCTGAGAATCCTCAACACGACTGGCCCATCTTTTTTCACCAAGTGCTTTAAAGAATGCTTGTGGCCTACGTCTGCTGAGCCGCCATCTCCAGACCTTGGCACTGTGGTTGCGTTTCCTGTCACCTACTTTTATCCTTTCCCCGATACGCGCCGGGGATCCTATCCAACAACAGACGCTATTAAACGCGACTGGGTATGCCCGGAAACGCACGCCATTCATTACTGGAAGATTTCGTGGCAGTAGCCACCCGGAGCCAGTTGCGATGTGGATTTTTGGATCGAGCTACCTCAAAACCCCTATGCCTTGACATATGAGTGAAAAGGGTTGGGGTAGATTCGCTGCCCTATCCTCCAAAAGACACATCGCAAATGGCGCAGCCACGTACCAACTGGAAGAAAACTCCGGAGATCGTGTACCGTTGTTGCGGACTGACCGGTCAGTCCGCAAATCTAGGTCGTTTCAAAGATGAAGAAAGAGCACGTACAGGCCCGTAAGGAGGCTATTTTACACACTGCTACAGAGCTCTTCTACCAAACTGGCTATCGAAATACCGACGTGCAGCAAATTGCCGATCGCCTTGGAGTAGGCAAAGGTACGATCTATCGATACTTCGTGAGCAAGGTGGACCTCTTCTTTGCGGCTGTCGACCGAGCTATGCTGAAAATGGAAGAGTATGTTCGCTGGAAGATTACCGAAGAAAAGGATGATATTGCCAGAGTTCACCTTGCTATTCGCTCGTATATAGAATTCTTTCGAAAACATCCTGAGTTTGTCGAGCTTTTGGTGCAAGAACGGGCCGAATTTCGCCTTCGCGATGTCTCTTCCTACTTGGCCCATCGTGCCAAAAGGGATGAAGAATGGAAAGCCATGTTTCAGCGATTGCATCAGCAGGGGAAGCTCCGCTGTTCAAATTTTGACCTCATTATCGATTGTATTACCAATCTTTTATACGGCATTATGTTTACAAAAGTATTTCAAGCCGATCAAAAGACGTCCATAAAAAGAATGAATGAATCGTTGAATATGCTTTTGTATGGAGTGTTCGTTCAGTACAAATCTGGCGTACAAGGTACCTGTTCCGGCGCGGAATAGTGGCTGCCGAGGCCGGCCTGTTGGCAGAGGAGGTGTTCGGACATGTACCAGGAAAATACTGTGAGTGTTCTGTGAATTATTGCCTTCTTTTTCTCTTGATTGTCCCTCTTGGTGTGTGGGCTGAAGAGCCTCAGAAGCTGACGCTGGTTGAAGCACAGCAGGCAGCGATTGCTCACAGTGAGAGAATGTCCATTGCTGAGTTGCAGACGCTGATCGCGGCGGAAAAGATCCGGGAGATTCGCGGTATAAACTACCCAAAAATTTCAGCGGATGGCTCATATAGCATCCGAAATAACCACTTGGGGTCCGAACGAAAAAACCCGGCCTATACCAAGCATCCAGCAACAGCTCCGGCTCTCCCATGGCTCCCCCCGCCTCCACCGCCGCCTCCTCAACCAAAGTATCTCACAACCGTAGTAGCGAATAAGCGCGTCGCTCAAGGCAAGCTCTCCCTCACCGTCCCACTGTACGACTTTGGATATGTCTTCAACCTGGTGGGCGCACAAACAGCGGTTGTTGAAGAGTTGGGATATGAGAAAGAGGGGATTCGACAAGAGCTGCTCAATGCTGTTGCTGTCGATATGTATCGCGCATTGGAGGGAGCGAAACTAGTATCTGTCATCTTGGAGTCGATTCGCGTTCTGGAAGCTCAGAGGGACACTTCTCGAGATTTGTACGGTGTTGGACTTGTGACCCACAACGACGTGCTCGTCGTCGAAGTTCAGCTGGCCGAGCGGCAACAAGAGTTGATCCAAGCTCGTCATGCCATTGAAAGCGCACTGCGTTCACTGTCGAGGCTGACTGGAAAAGAGATCGCGTCTGTCGAACAGATCGAGGATATTCAGGACGTTGTATCATGGGGCGAAAGCGTTGAAGAGATCATCGGTCAGGCTGATCGCGAGCATCCAGTGCTGAAAAAAATCTCAGCGTCGATGACGGCAGCAGTGCGCGACTACGAAGCAACACAAGTGGAAAACTATCCTGACATCAATGCTTTTGTGAACCTTCACACCTCTTCCGATTCGTATGTATTGCATAAAAACTGGGTGCATGGCGGTGTCAGCATTGCCATTCCCATTTTTGACGGCGGAATCGTCAATTCAAAGCTGGCGCAAAAGCGGAAACACCTGTCCTCCCTCGATCTTCGGTATCGAGAGGCCGTTGAAGATATTCACGTTGGTATTCAAAAAGCCTTTCTTCAAGTCGACAGCGCTTTTTGTCGCATTCCAGTAGCGCAGAAAAGCATTGCCCTTGCTGAAGAGAACCTCACCATTTCCAGAGACCTCTTCGAAGAGGGGTTGGTCACAAGCGATGATGTTCTCAATGATGAATCTCGCCTTGCACAAGCCAGGTCGAACTATTACCAATCGCTGTACGACTTTTACATTGCAAAGTCGACACTCGACTATGTCGCAGGGCGTATCTGTATACAAGGAATAGAACATGTTGGGTAATAGGCGAAACGCTCTTTGGTGTGGATTGTTCCTCATCCTCACGGTTCCCTCTTCACTTCGAGCCGAGGAAGGACCTGTTGTTGAAACTCGTACGCTGAGGGCCGTGGGCACCGTGCGCCCTTTGTGCAAGAGCACTCTTGGCAGTGTGGTCTCCGGCAGGGTGGACTCTGTGTTTGTCGATGTTGGCGATGTCGTACAAAAGAAACAGCCCCTCATGCAGCTTGAGCAAAAATTTTTTTCCATTGCTGTGGCGGAGGCGCAGGCTGTCTTGAGGTCGGCCCACCTAGAGTATGAAGATGCCATGCGCGACTTTGAGCGGATGAAAAAGCTGTTTGAAAAGCCTTCAGGGCAGTCACCATCGATATCGCAGAAGCGTTTTGAAGATGCCAAGATGCGCTATGAACAGGCTGCTGTCAGCGTCCAAAAAGCTCAAGAGGCGGCGCATCGGGCCCAAACGAATCTTGATGAATCGACGATCTATGCTCCGTACGATGGCGTGATCACCACGCGGCTCGTCCATCCCGGAGATCCGATCAACGCTGCCCCAGTGACGAAGGTTCTGGAAATGATGTCCATCGAAAACCTGTACGTCGAATTTTCTGTCCCCCAGCTCCACATGGCCCGTCTGAAGTCAGGGACTCCGGTTGTCTATTCGATCGAAGGCATAGCAAGCTGTATACCAGCGACTATTAGCCGCATCTATCCAGATATTGAAGAAAAAACCCGTTCGATCAAATGCCGCGTTGCCATCAAGAATAAGGACCATGCCATCCATCCAGGAGCTCTCGTCCATATAGAGATTCCTCTGAATGGGGGTGGCGAATGATCCTCTCTGACATATCGATTCGACGGCCAGTCTTCACCTCCATGAGTATGCTCGGACTGGCGTTGTTCGGGGTTCTCTGTTTGAAGAACCTTGGGGTCGACCTCTATCCTCGCGTTGAAGTGCCTGTCGTCTCGGTTGTCTCTGTGCTACCGGGTGCGGATCCGAGCACAGTTGAAACAACGGTTTCAAAACCTATTGAAGATGCGCTGTCAACGATTAGCTCGATTAAACATTTGCGTTCGACAAGTGCCGATGGTGTCTCGCAGATCGTCATTGAATTCCAGCTAGAGAAAAACGTCGATACGGCATTTCAGGAGGTGCAGGCCAAGATAAGCACCATCCGTTCTGAGCTGCCCGTCGATCTTGAAGATCCTGTCGTTGAGAAGTTTGATATCGACGCTGCGCCTATCATGGCATTGGTAGTCTCGGGCGAGCAATCGATCCAAGAGCTCTCTCATATTGCCGATACGGTGGTGAAGAGCCGTCTCCAACAAGTCAAGGATGTCGGTCAAATCACATTGGTTGGCCGGCGTGAGAGAACTGTGTGGATCTATCTTGATCCCGAGAAACTCGAAGGGTTCAACCTTTCCAGTGGGGATGTCGTCGCTGCTCTCCAAGCGCACCATGTCGAGCTTCCAGGCGGGAGAATAGAGACTGGAGACAAAGAGTTCATCGTCAAAACAAAGGCAGAATTTTCGGATCTTCCTCAGTTCAACGATCTCCTTATCGCCTACCGTGACGACACTCCCATCCATCTGTCCGATGTCGGATATGTCGTTGACGGCCTCGAGGAGGAACGCTCACTGGCACGACTTGACGACCAGAAGGCTATCGCCCTTCTCGTTCGCCGTCAGTCGGGGACGAACACGGTCTCCGTTGCCAATGGCGTGAAAAAGGAAATAGAAGCGCTGCGATCTGAGCTGAGCGCGCAGAAAATTTCGCTTCATACCACACAAGACCTGTCGGTCTATATTGAGCATTCGATCAAAGAAATCGAGTTCCACCTCATCTTTGGCGGTGCCCTGGCCGTTTTCATTGTCTTCCTCTTCTTGCGGAATATTCGAACCACTCTCATCAGCGCTCTTGCCATTCCGTTGAGTGTGTTGGCGACCTTTATCGTCATGCAGATGCTTGGATGTACGATGAACACTATGACGATGCTCGCCCTCTCGTTATCGATCGGGATTTTGATCGACGATGCCATCGTTGTGATCGAAAATATCTTTCGCCACTTTACACGCTCGGGATCATCGCGCGAGGCGGCAAGGACAGGGACAGCTGAGATTGGGCTGGCAGCGTTTGCGATTACCATGTCAATCGTGGCTGTCTTCCTTCCGGTGGCCCTGATGCAGGGGATCATCGGCCGTTTTATGTATCAGTTTGGCATAACGGTTTCGTCGTCGGTTCTCATCAGCCTGTTTGTCGCTTTTACAATGACGCCGATGCTCGCTTCCAAACTCTTGAAGAAGGAGGAGCGCCATGGGCGCCTTTCGGTCATGGCTGAGCGCGTGCTGGCGATGCTCGATGCTTGGTATTCCTCGCTTCTGAGCATGGCGTTGCGTCGTCGAGGCATCACGATTGCGGTGGCTTGCGCCTGCCTAGTCGGTGCTTTGTTGTTGGGAACATATCTTCGGTCGGAGTTTGCTCCTATGGAAGATCAGAGCGAATTTGCCATTCAAGTAAAGACTCCTCTCGGCTCGTCGTTGCGGACAACGGACGGTGTTCTTTCGGCAATCAGAGCGATGATTGCCAAAGAGCCATGGGTTCTCTACACCTTTACGACGATTGGTACCGACCATTTAGCGAAGGTGAATGAAGGGACGTGCTACGTGAAAATGGTCGAAAAAGACCAGAGGAAGATCAGCCAGTTCCAGGCGATGGAAAAGGCTCGGCAGAAGGTGGCACCACTCAGAGACGGAAATACCATCAGTATCGAGCCCGTGATGCGCATTTCTGGTGGGGCAAGAAAGGCCTGTTCGATCCAAGTGGATATCAAAGGCCACAACCTTGATACCGTGCAGGGAATTGCCGAGACGCTGATCTCGCATCTTCGGACTAGAGAGGGATATGTCGATCTTGACCTCTCGTACGAGAAGGATAAGCCCGAAGTCGACGTGCTCCTCAAACGCGACCGTGCCGCGGCGCTTGCCGTCACCCCCGCTGCCATTGGGAGAACTATCAAGACCATGGTCGGTGGTATCGACGCGGCGAAATTCAGGGATGAGGGAGATCGGTACTCTGTTCGCGTTCGGCTCCAAGAGGCGTTTCGCTCCTCTCCAGAACACCTTCTTGCGCTGTCTGTCAAAAATGCGCATGGCGAGCTGGTCTCTCTTGAAAATCTCGTCGAAGTGCGTTCTGAAAAGGGACCTGTACAAATCGACCGCGATAACAGAGAGCGAATTATCTCCGTCTATATAAACTTGGTCGAAAGGAAGAAGACATTAGGCCAAGGTATTGATGAGATCACCGCTATTCTCAATGAGATGCGCCTGCCGCCAGGCTATAGCTTTGCCTTTTCAGGGATGGCCGACGTGATGAAAGAATCGTTTGCCAACCTCCTCTTCGCTCTGTTGCTTGCTGTGGTGGTCGTCTACATGGTGCTTGCGTCACAATTTGAAAGCTTTTTGTATCCGCTGATCATTATGCTCTCTTTGCCATTTTCCATTGTCGGAGCGCTTGGAGCAATGGTTCTGACGGGGTCGACGCTCAACATTCACACGATCATCGGCATCATCATGCTGATGGGGCTCGTTACGAAAAATGCCATTCTTCTCGTAGACTATACGAACACATTGCGACAGCGAGAGGGGCTGTCAACAGTCGACGCTCTTCTCAAGGCTGGGGCAACTCGCTTGCATCCTATCCTTATGACGACGCTTGCCATGATTTTTGGGATGCTGCCCATTGCCCTCAGCCATGGCGTAGGCTCCGAAAGCCGAGCTCCCATGGCCATCGCCACAATCGGCGGCTTATTGACGTCGATGGTATTGACATTGGTCGTCGTCCCGGTTGTCTACGCAATGGTCGATAGCATCCGAGAACGGGTGAAGAGGCCACAATGTGTCGAAGTCGTAGCAACCGTGTAACAGGGCCAATTGCGATATGGATTTTTAGAGGAGAAGAGGGAGATTTTTAGGTGGATTCGGCCACAAAGATCCCTCTCTGTCTTCCAAGAAGCATCTCGCAAAGAGCTCATGCCATAGGGGTAGTATGTCTGAACAGATTTCTCCTTGGGGGACGGTATCCCCCCAATCAACAACTCCTCTGTTAGATGACGAGGGCGTGTTTGAGGGACTAGATTTCCAACAGCTCCACGAGCAGCTCGACGCTCTTGGCAGTGCAGAGGAGGAGCAAGAGCCCTCTGAAGAATGGTCTGTGGTAGACTTGGCGAGAGCTATTGATGACCATGTGATACAAGGGCTTCAACTCCTTGGGCATTCGACCCCAACAGCGTGCACCGAATCGGCACATCTTGTGGCAGGGCCGGATGTTCATGCTCCTCGGAACGTTGTGTATAAAGGAAAAACGCTTGAAGAAGTACTAGGCGAGCTTCCCTCGTCGATACATAAAGATGATAGGTATTTGATCGCCTACCTCGTTGCGTTGGGGATTGCTCGGCTACATGTGCTTGGGCTTTGCCACATGAATGTCAAAGCCAAACATGTGGAGATCGGCGTAGATGAATCCTCAAGCTTGATGTACGGAAGGCTTGTGGACGGCAGTAGTGTGGTCTCTCAAGGAGCAGGTTGGAGGCAAACGACCCCGAAATATTTGGATTTGGATTGCGGAACAGCCATTACTGGCCTACAGGCAGATTTTGCTCATGATATGTGGGCGTTCGGCATCTTGCTGTACGATCTTCTCCACGGCCCGGCAAGGAATCCCATCCATGGCCTGCAGGATATGTCGAGAGAAACATGGCGCGCTGCAGTCCGGCAGCTTCGCGTTACGCTCTCTTCTACCGATCCCGCTGATCGGCTCATTGCTGCTCTGCTTGGCCCTTCTGACACGAGGCCGACCGCTCAAAGAGCTGTCCAAGCTTTGTGTGATGTGATAGGAGGGGAGCGGTGTCGTCAATGGGTGTCCGCTACGGAGGCTTCACAAGCAGTAGAGAAGATCGTTGTACCAAGCTCAGCACAAATTTTTGTGCAGAAAAATCGATGTGCCCAGCCTCCTCAGCGAAGACAGACTCTCTGCCGCCTCATGTATCATGTTGCGGCTTCGATGGCGCAGCTTCATAAGAAAAAGCTTGTCCATATGAGCATCTGTCCTGAACACATACGAGTGTATTGGGATGGTATCGCAGGAGGTCTTTCCGGCCACATCCTGTATGTCCCTGGATGTGTTCCTGCTGGGCGGAACATTCAAAAGGCGGCATCTCACTATGTAGACTTTGGTCAATGCCCAGGGCTGATGATGAGAAAGGCCTCTCCTGCAGATGATTGTTGGGCTTTGGGCATAACGATGTTGGAGCTATGGTATGGATCCGAGGCAAACCTCTTTCGGTCGGTGGCTTTCGATGAGCGCGCGGATCAAATCGACAAGGGAGGGTGGGAGAGGGCCATACACAGCGTACGGCAAACCCTTACCATGGATGAACCCATTGACCGAATTATCCTTGGGCTGCTCCAACCTCGGGCGACGCGAGTGACGGCGGAGCAGGCCGTTGAGGCATTGTCGGAGATCCTCGATGTAGAAACAGCACAGTCGGTGCTATTCTCGTCCCGCCATCCTCAACAGTGGAAGGAGAGAGTAGCGATTGCGTATGGAATAGCGCGGGATTTTGTGGAAAGAGCCCCCGATTTTTACCTTACAATCACTCCTCAGACTGTTGAGCTGCTCCGAAATCCCGCAACGCAAGAAATGATTGGAGCGCGAATCATCGGTGAAATTCCAAGACTGGAGAGGGTACAGCTCCAGGATAAAGTGTCTGATCCATACGCTCGATGTTTTGGACTCCTCCTTTGTAGTCTTTTTTATGGAGGACAACAGATTGTTTCAGCAATAGACTACGAGCATCTACCGCCTGTACAGAGCGTACAATGGCAACGCGTGGTCGAAGCGATACGAGAGATCATCCGTCCAGAAGCGAGTCACGAAGTCGTCGCGCAAATCATTTGGCTGCTTCTTACCGATGGTGGCTTTTGCGTTGAAAATTCGTTCGGAATTTTTCAACGGCTTTTGGAGGGAACGCTTCCACCGCAGGTCCATCTTCGTGATGGCTTCTCCCTTCGCCCAATGGAGGAAGGACGATAGCGTTCAGCCAATGGTGAGAGTCATACAGGCAGAGAATGCCGCGGCAGCTTTCTCTGCGGTCCACCTCGTGAGGGGATTGAGGTCGAGCAGGTGGTGTATGATCTCGTCGATCGCTGGGTATTTCGTCAGACTCTCCTTGATCTCTTGCCCGACTCTCTCCCAAAGGAGTTTATTGGCAGAATACTGTTTGGAATTGAAGAAATCGCGAACTGCGGCGCTGACGTCCTTGTCCCATAAAAATTTATTGGCTGCCTGCCCATAAAAAAGCTCTGTGCAGACGACGCCCAATGACCAGGTATCCATGGATGGGAGGGCCGTCTGGGGAGCGTTATAGAGTTCTGGCGCCATATAGGCAGGAGTTCCTCGAGGGTGACGAAGCAACGAACCCGTCTGTTTTGACAGTCCGAAATCTGTCAGCTTTGGGACGAGAGTTCCCGATCTCTCGGACAGGAGGATGTTCCCAGACTTTACATCTAAGTGACACCGCTCTTTCCCTTCAGCGTGCATGTCGGCGAGCGCTTTTGCGATCGACGCGGCAAGCCCGATATTGCGTTGAACCTCAGTCGGAGAAAGAGGAAAAGAAAGCGCATGAATGAAATCCCACAAGTCTCCTTTATCACACAGCTCCATCATGATGCCCTTAATGTCTGAAGGGTCCTTTTGGCTCGTTACAACCCACATTTGAGCGATGTTTGACTGGGGGAATTGTTTTGAGATCGAGGCTTCCTCAAGCAGATCGTCTTGGACGGCATCGATTTTCGCTCTGAGAGTAGTCTTTTTGCTGCGGAGCTCTGAGAGGTGTGAGAGCGGGGCATTGGATTCTATGGCATCCGAAAGCTCGAGTTCGAGATTGTTCAGCTGTTCGCGAAGCTGTTTTCTCTTGCTGATCTTGGCATAGGCGTAGATAGCACCAGGCTGATGGGGGAGGGATGGGCCCGACAGCTGGGTCACCTTTGCCACAGTTTTAAAACCACCTTTGCCAAGATCAGATGTGACGAGCACTTGGACATCTCCATGGAAGAAGCGGACTTTAAGATCGCACACATGCTCTGTGCCAACGATCAAGCTTCGCTTTTGTGTCTTCCCGCTTAGCACTAGACAGGAGACCATTGCATGGAGGTGCTCTTTGATGAAGCGCTCTACCTTTTCCGTACTTTTCTGAAAGCTCAGCCGTATAAGGCCGAGATCAATCTCGCGTTCGATTTTCTGAATGTAAAATGCTTGAGTTTTTTCTCGCAGCCTCTCTTCCGCCTCCTTGCGATGGAGGGGATCGGTAGGAGCGGGGAGTGGAGGATCTTCTTCTTTGTTGGTTTGGGAAGTGACAACGGGGGCGAGTTCTGATTTTGAACAAGAGGTGTTTGCTATCCTTGTCGGCATCATGTTGGTTTTTGCAGTTGATGGTAATAAATAGGCTTCCCTTGGTTTCTGAAGAGGGAGTCAAAGAACGATGTGCCGTACTCCGCAGGAGGAGATGTATAGCCAGGGGAAGGAAGCGTTTGCACGAGAGATGGGAAGGTCGCGGAGATCTGTAAAAAGAGGGAGGAGTACGGTTGGTCGTCAGTGACAAAAACCAACCGTCCGTTAGGCTTGAGGATGCGAATGGCTTCTTGGAAGAACAGCGGGGAAATGATGCGATGTTTGGCATGGCGATGCTTAGGCCATGGATCCGGGAAGTTCACATAGATGGCGGCGACAGAGCACGAAGGGAGGTAATGCGAGGAGAGCGCCATCCCTTCGGCAAAGGCGGCTACGAGGTTCAAAAGATTGTTGTTTTTAATTTTGGACCAGATCTTTCTGGTTCGATCAAAGCGCTTTTCCACGGCGAGCCAATTGCACTCCGGGTGCTTGGCTGCCTTTTCGGCGATCCACGATCCATTTCCACTGCAGTATTCAATGTGGATCTCTCCTGGCGAGGAGAACAAGAGATCATGGTTCCATCCTGGAAACTGAAATGAACCTCTGTCTGCTAGGGGGGACATATACCATACTCTGTCATGAATCAGTACTGTCGGTGCGTCCTTGGGGAAAGGGGGAGCCATGTCTTTAGGTTTGACCATGACGAAGACCGTTGCTAGGGGTATCCACGGGGTTTGAGAAGTACGTATGAGCCATGTATGATGTGGATTTTTAGAGGAGAAGTGGGAGGGTTTGGGTAGATTTGGCCACAAAGACCCTACTCTATCTTTCAAAAGGCACATCGAACATGGCTCAAGTATAGCGCAACTCTCTCTCTTCCCTACAACCTAGAAAAAATTCAACAGATCACGATACTGTGTAAACAACGTGTACTTCAGGAGCGTAGCGATGACAGCACCCTATCAAGAATCATGGAAAGAGCCTTTTCTCTCTCCCCCCCGTTTTGACATGACGCGAAGTGCGAAACGCCTTGCTGAGCTTGCCAAGAGGGCTCCCACTCTGAGTATATCGGGTGTTATCACAGAAGAGAGAATGGCCTCTCTGCAGTCGCACGGCGCAGGATTGACGATGCTGTACGGCTTTCAGCGCGTCGATCAAGAGATCTTGCGTGCCTTGCAGGCGCTTGGCGAGGAGCGACAGGTCATTCCTCAAATGCACGCGTTGTTTGCTGGGAAACCCGTGAACTTTATCGAAGGCTTCGAAAGCGAAACAAGAGCCGTTTTGCATCCTGCAACACGCGACGTCTTCGAACAAACGATCACCTCGGATCCTTCGGCTCGGCGTTTGGTCGAGGCAGAGCTGCAAAAGCTTCGAACGTTTTTTGGAGAGATAGGAGATCGTTTCGACACTATGCTCTTCATTGGCATCGGCGGGTCAGAGCTCGGCCCCCATGCGATTGCCGATGCTCTTGCGCCGTATACGCTTCCGCATCGGGCGGTGCGGTATATAGCGAATATCGACCCAGATGAAATGACTGTAGCACTTCGGAACCTTGACTTTAGAAAGACGTTGGTGGCCGTTGTCTCTAAATCCGGCAGTACGCTGGAGACAGCAGCGAATGAAGCCCGAGCTCGGCATGCTTTCCAAGCAGCGGGGGTCGATCCAAAAGAGCATTTTATCGCTGTAACCGCTCCAAAAACGTCGATGGACGACTTGTCAAAGTATCGAGCTGTGTTTCATCTTTTTGATTTTGTTGGCGGGCGGTTCTCATCTACATCAGTGGTGGGTGGTGTTCTCATCTGCTTTTTGGCAGGGGCGACGACCTTCTTTGAATTTCTTGATGGTGCCAATGAGATGGATCGATTGGCGCTGCGGCTCGACATGCGTGACAACCTTCCTCTGCTCCTGGCGCTTCTCAATGTGTGGAATCGAAATTTCCTCTTGCTCCCTACCGTAGCGGTGATTCCCTATTCCAGAGCGTTGACGCGATTTCCGGCCCATCTCCAGCAGTGCGAAATGGAGTCCAACGGTAAAAATATCGATCGCACGGGCCGACGCGTGCCTTATGCTACAGCTCCCGTTCTGTGGGGCGAGCCGGGCACGAATGCCCAACACTCCTTCTTTCAGCTGCTCCACCAGGGCACAGATCCAATCCCAGTAGAGTTTATCGGCTTTAAAGAGGCTCAGTACGGGGAAGATTTTACGTACAACGGTACTTCATCTCAGGATAAGCTCATGTCTAATCTCCTGGCGCAGGCCTTTGCGCTTGCTGTAGGGCGCGACCATGAAAATCCCAATAAGTATTTTGTCGGAAATCGGCCGTCGACGATTATCCTTGGACGCAAGCTTGATCCCAAGACTCTTGGAGCGTTGCTGGCACTGTACGAGCACAAAGTCGCTTTTGAAGGCTTTTTGTGGGGCGTGAATTCGTTTGACCAAGAGGGGGTTCAGCTTGGGAAAGGGCTGGCCGAGCAGCTGATTGCTGTATGCCGAGCACGAAAAGAGGGACGGGAGGATGTGTCAGCGTCAGCGGTAGGCCGGAGATTGTTGGACATTGTAGAAGATATTGGGTCTGTGCATGGCATTGTCCCCAAAAATTCATGATCGGGATGCGACGCTCGATCCTCTGGTAGAGGAATTCATCACCTACATCGGCTCTGAGCGGGGACTAGCGTTTCATACTCAGGCCGCCTATCGTCGCGATCTGTACCAGATTCGCGGGCTGTGTGAACAGGAAGGTCGCCCGTGGCCTCCCGATGCCGAAGCTGTGCTTGCTTTTCTCTCTGCATGTCAGAAACGTGGGAAGAAAACGACATCGCAAGTCAGAGCATTGATTGCCGCAAAGGGCTTCCTCCGGTATCTCTTTCGAGAGAACTACCTGGCAAAGGATGAGAGCGCTTTCCTAGAGACGCCGAAGGTATGGAAGACCATTCCTTCGGTCCTGAGCTACCAAGAGGTCGAACGTCTCCTCAAGGCTCCCGACCTTCGCACAGATGAAGGGATGCGCGATCGCGCTGTCCTCGAACTCTTGTACGGTACTGGAATGCGGGTGTCTGAGCTATGCTCTCTTTCGATCTATGACGTTGCCGACGATCTTGTAAAAGTCCATGGCAAGGGAGGCAAGGAGCGCCTTGTTCCCATTGGGAAACAGGCGCTTACCGCTATTGATGCGTACCTCAACCAGGTGCGTCAGAAGTTTGACAGTGCGACGGAACAGCATCTCTTTGTGACCCAACGGGGGGCGCCGTTGACCAGATCGATAGCGTGGAAGATGGTGCGTGGCTATGCGCGACAGATCGGCATTGAAAAACAGATCTCTCCGCACACATTTCGGCATACCTATGCTACGCACCTTCTCGATGCTGGAGCCGATTTGCGGGTGATCCAAGAGTTGTTAGGACATGCACATATCTCCAGCACAGACCGCTACACCCATGTTTCTCGATCGCGGATCAGGGAGTCGTTCCGGGCCTTTCACCCTCGCTGGCTGTCTGATCCTCATGGGGCAGAAGAGAAAGGCCGACGTGCCCTCCAAGAAAGAATGAGGCAGCTGCAAGGCTGATAGGCCATGCCATCGCTGCTCCGGCGACAATAAGGCATTGCGATATGATGTGCTGCCGACGCCAAATCGACGAGATGCGGCCGAGTGCACCTTGGAGGATCGCTGGATTCATGATGGAGACGAAGACTCCAATCACAAACATACTGGATTGGGCGGCGAAGAGAATCGTGCCTCCAATAGCCAAGAGAATAGGGAGAGCGATATCCCTCACGCGCTCGAAGAGCGGCCGATGAGCTGTAAGCCACGCATCGGTTGAACGAATCACGTGGAGAGTTGAATCGATGGTCATCTGGGCAAAGCCGCGAATGGAAGCTGTCGTACGCTCCCACATATGCTGTACGCAATTCATCGACATAGTGCGCATCCTTGCTACATAGGGTTTTGCGTGGGTGTGTACCATATCAAGAAAAAGATTCTGTTAAGAGGGCGCTGCAGCCCTATGTTTTAATCTTCGTGAGACGTACACTTTCTCTCTCTTGCTCTGCGCGGATGCATGAGCGCTGATGGTGAAGACCAACACAAAGCGGGGATCAAGGTATGGTGGATGTGACAGAAGAGAGCCTGACGCACTTGGCAAAGTTGTGCCGTATCGGATGTTCACAAGAGGAGCGGGCATCTCTGTTGAAAGACTTTCGGCAGATTGTCGGGTATGTGGAGCAGCTCTCTCAGGTGAACACCGATGGTGTGGAACCGTGCAGCTATGTCATCAAGGGGCATGTACAGACGCCACGACGCGATGATGTCCCTGAAAACACTCTCAACCGGGAGTTGTTTTTAAAAGGGGCTCCTAGTTCAATTGCAGGGCTTGTCAGGGTGCCCATCGTGTTGAAATCTACAGAAGAGGGAGATGTCTAATGCACTCCCTATCAGCTAGTGAAATTCGCCATCGCTTTGTTTGTGGCGAGGTGTCGGCAACAGAGATTGCCAGGCACTTTCTGAATCGCATCCAATCCCTTGAGCCGCAGGTAGGGGCGTTCTTAGAGATTTTTGAAGCTCCAATGCTCGAGCAGGCCGATCGCCTCGATGCCAAACGAAAAGGAAAAGAACCCTTAGGCCTCTTGGCCGGGGTTCCTATTGGGATCAAAGACATCCTCAATATCAAGGGCTATGCAACGACCTGTGCGTCGAAATTTTTGAAGAATTTTATTGCTCCTTTTGATGCGACGGTGGTGCGTCGCATTCGCGAAGAGGATGGGCTGTTTGTCGGGAAGCTGAATCTTGACGAATTTGCCATGGGTTCATCAAATGAATATTCTGCTTTTAAAACGACGAGAAACCCTTGGGATGAGAACTTGGTTGCAGGAGGCTCTTCAGGAGGGCCTGCGGCGGCTGTCGCAGCTGAGATGGCGACGATCACCCTAGGAACAGATACAGGGGGGTCGATTCGCCTCCCCGCGTCTTTTTGCGGGATTTCGGGCTTTAAACCGACGTATGGGAGGGTCTCGAGGTTTGGGCTAGTGGCCTTTGCGTCTTCGTTTGACCACGTGGGACCGTTGGCGTACCGGTGTGAAGACCTCGAATTGATGATGCGCGTGATAGGCAGGCACTGCCAAAGAGATTCTACTAGTCTTCCTGACTCTGATTTCTCCCCGGTTGTTTTTGCTGAAAAGTTTGGCGCAGGGTGTACGATTGGCGTTCCGTGGCCCTTCTTAGAAAAGCTTCCCAAAGAATCTCGGGAGATCTTTGAGAGAAGCTTGAGTCATATGCAAACGTTGGGTGGAAAGATCGTCGAAGTCGATCTCTCTTTGCTTCCACTTTCGATTGCCGTGTACTATATTCTCGTGACGGCCGAAGCGTCGACCAATCTTGCTCGTTTTGATGGAATACGATATGGCGTGCGCTCTAGTCGAGCCGCGACGTTAGATGAAGTCTACGATTTGTCTCGCGAAGAGGGGTTTGGCGACGAGGTAAAACGCCGCATTCTTCTTGGAACCTTTGTGCTCTCTTCGGGATATCAAGAGGCGTACTACAAGAAGGCCCAAAAGGTGCGCCAGCTCATTATTAACCAGTTCGAAACCGCCTTCCAGCAGTGTGATATCGTGGCTATGCCTGTCTCTACAGGAGGCGCCTTCCCTTTTGGAGCGAAAAAAGATCCTCTGTCGATGTATTTGGAAGACATCTACACGGCAGGTGCTAATCTCGCTGGCCTTCCAGCATTAAGTCTGCCTGCTGGGCACTTGGCCGATGGCCGGCCGATCGGATTTCAGTTGATCGCAGCCCAGCGCCACGATGCAGAGGTGTTGGCCGTAGGGCGGGCATTCCAAACGATTACCAATTATCATCAAGAGCGACCGACGATGAAGGGAGGGAGTGTATGACAGACCGCAATGGATGGGAGCCGATCATAGGCCTTGAGATCCATGCTCAGCTCAACACGACCTCAAAGCTCTTTTCTTCTGACTACAATCGATTTGGCGATGAACCCAACACGAATATCTCGGAAGTTAGCGCCGCTATTCCCGGCTCCCTGCCAGTTCTGAATCGAGAGGCTGTTCGAAAGGCGATTCAGTTTGGGTTGGCTATTCGTGGCCAAGTCCAGCTGTGGAGCCGCTTTGACCGCAAGTCATACTTCTATCCCGATTGCCCGAGAAATTTCCAAATAACACAGTATGATCATCCTATTGTGATCGGTGGTACTGTGACCGCCCTTGTCAACGGCGATGAAAAGCAATTTGCGATTACCAAAGTGCAGCTTGAAGACGATGCTGGCATGCTCAAACACTTTTCGTCGTTTGCTGGTGTTGATTTCAATAGAGCTGGCGTACCTTTGATTGAAATTGTCTCAGAGCCCTGTATGCGAAGTGCGAAAGAGGCTGTAGCCTATGCCATGACGATTCGCTCGGTCCTAGATTATCTTCATGCGTGCGATTGCAATATGGAAGAGGGGTCGCTTCGGTTTGACGTCAACGTCTCAGTTCGTAAGGTGGGTGAATCGGGTTTCAGGAATAGGATCGAAATCAAGAATATGAATTCGTTTTCCAATCTCGAGCTGGCTATTGACCACGAGATTGAACGGCAAATTGCCATGTATGAAGCATCACCGGATCGACATCCAGCCGAAGTTGTGGAGCAGTGCACGTACCGTTGGGACCCGGATCGCGGCGTGACGGTGTTGATGCGAACCAAGGAAGATGCGGAGGACTATCGATATTTCCCAGAGCCTGATCTTCTTCCGTTAGTTCTGACGGAGAAAGAAATAGAGGAGGAGCGGGCGAAGCTGCCAGAGCTCCCTCTAGAAAAAGAACGGCGGTACGTCCAGGAATATGCGCTTTCATCGCAGCAAAGCTATTTTCTTACGTCCGACAAAAAGACGGCCACGTTTTTTGAGGAGACGCTTCAAACCTGTATGCAACCAAAAATGGTTGCCAACTGGATTGCTGTGGAATTCACAGGGCGGCTGAAAGAACGGGGGATGACTATTTGGGAAAGCGGTCTTCGCCCTGTTGATATTGGCGAGCTTGTGTTGCTGATTCAAGAGGGAACGATTACCGGGAAAATTGCCAAGAGTGTAGCCGATGAAATGGTGGCAAATCCTGGGCTGTCGCCTCGAGTCATTGTAGAGAGAAATCCTGCATATCGACCCTTCCAAGATATGGCGCTTTTGCAAAAAATTGTAGATGATGTGATCTCTGCCAATCCTCAGTCTGTACAAGATTTTCTTGCTGGCAGAGACCGAGCTTTTTCCTTTTTGGTCGGGCAGGTGATGAAGCGAACCCAGGGCGCCGCCCCTCCGGACCAGGTCAATATTCTTTTAAAAAAATCCATTTCTCGTCATGTATAGGAGATTTTTTAATATCATGTCCTTCCGAGAAACAATGCGATCGTTCCTCTCGAATAGATTCGTGCGCTTGCTGTGTATCATTGGAGCACTGTATGGAGTGGTGGAGATCGTGCACCTATGGGACAGCCGGGGAGAGGGCTTTCGGTTATATAAAATTCAGTCGAATCATCTCTATGACCCCCGTTGGGACGTGTCATATACGAATGAAGATCTTCAGGAGGCGCGCAAGGCGCTCTCTCAGCCGTATCATTACCTGGCGCACGGCTTTCAAGTCTATGCGTTTTGTAGCGAAGATGGGCAATATATTTTGAAGTTCTTTCGACATCAACGGCTTCGCCTTCCAGACTTTGTGATGGCTATGCCGAGCTTTCCTCTGTTTGATGAATGGAGAAAATCGAGGATTCTGGCTCTTTCTCGACGGCAAGACTACCTCTTTCGGAGTTGTACAACGTCGTGGGAGTTGGCTCGTCATGAAACAGTAATGATGATGGTCCATCTCAATCTCACGGCGGGACTGTACCCCACAGTGGTCTTGCACGATCTGCTCGGGAATTCCTATCCTATCCAGCTTGACAAGTATCAATTCCTTCTTCAACGAAGGGCAAAGTTAGTAAAGCCAACCATCACTTCGTGCATGCAAAACGGGGATGTAAGGGAGGCGAAAAGATGCATTGACCGCATCTTCAACCTGTTCGTGGACTGCGCCAGGAAGGGGATTTATGATACGGATGGGGCGCTCATTCGCAAGAATAACCTTGGCTTTTTTGAAGATCGTGCGATTTACATCGATGGCGGGAAGCTAACGAAGCGAAAGGGGCCGATCACAAAAAAGGCCTTTCTTCGCGATATCAAGCGCTTGAGGCCGTTGGTTAAATGGCTGAAGGAGGAGTACCCTGAACTTTTGGCGCACTTCGAAAAGGTGCGGCAACGGGCTATCCATTCAATCGAAGATCTTTGTGCTTCTATGAGAACTGATCAAGAAGCTCGCGAGGACGCGCAGCAAGCAACATAACTCGCTAGAAATTTCTGTACTTCTCCTGTTGCGCATATGCGGAGTCCTGTGCTGCCTTGGCTTGAAGATCACATGGTTTTTCTTTAATAATGTGATGGCAGGGCATATGGGTGAGGAGGTTTTGGAGTAGCTTGATCCTAAAAATCCACATCGCACATGGTTCGGGTGCCTTGCAGTGAGGTAGATATGTTTGAAATCGAAAAGTCTTTTTCATTTGAAGCTGGCCATGTGTTAGAGCATCACGATGGAGCCTGTTCTCAGCCGCATGGTCACTCCTACGTGCTGAGAGTGGCTCTGCGGAGCCCGTCGTTGGTGGATGAGGGTCCCCAGCAAGGAATGGTGATGGATTTTCATCGAATACGAGCTGCTGTCCAGCCGATGATTGAGGAATACTTTGATCACAAATGGCTCAACGATACCTTGAACACAGAACATCCAACAGCAGAATCCATGGTGAAATGGATTTTTGATTATCTCGACCCTCGGTTAGAAGGGCTGTATCGAGTCACAGTCTGCGAAACTCCGACGAGTTGTGCTTCCTACATTCGTGGGGAGTAACGAAATCCATGTCGCAAAAGGCTTCCAACGAAGCCCTTCGCTGCTGTTGCAAGATACATTCTGTTTCTGATATCCTATGTCGACTATATCAACTCAGTGGAGAAACGAATTACAATGACAAAAAAGACCCAATATACGTGGGAGGATACGAAAACCGTCGATGATGTGCAATATGCTGAGCAGGATGAGATGATGTTCCGTCAGCTGATCGACTCAGCCTCCCAAGCGCCTGACGAAGACAAATTGTTTTTCAATCCAGGGAAAATTCTCGTTGGCCGTCTCGTTGAAATTACCAAGGATCACGTCGTCGTTGACGTAGGCCTGAAGTCAGAAGGCGTCGTTCCTATTTCGGAGTTTTCGGATCCAAGCCAGCTTGTCTTGGATGCGCAAGTCGAGGTATATCTCGATCAAGCAGAAGATGAGCAGGGGCAGATCGTCCTTTCACGCGAAAAGGCCGAAAAGCAACGTCAATGGGAGTACATCCTGCAGCATTGCAAAGAGGGGAGCATCGTCCGAGGGAAGATCATCCGCAAGGTGAAGGGCGGGTTAATGGTCGATATCGGTGTTGAAGCCTTCTTGCCTGGATCACAAGTCGACAACAAGCGCATTAAAAACCTTGATGAGTACCTCGACAAAGTCTACGAATTCAAGATCCTCAAGATCAATACAGATAGGAAGAACATCGTTGTTTCTCGACGCGAGTTGTTGGAAGCCGAGCGCATTTCGAAGAAAGCCGAACTCCTTGAGAATATCAAGGAAGGCGACGTTCGCATTGGAACTGTGAAAAACATCACCGATTTCGGTGTCTTCCTTGACTTGAACGGCATTGACGGATTGCTTCACATCACCGATATGACGTGGAAGCGCATTCGCCATCCTTCCGAAATGGTCCAGCTCGGGCAGAAGCTTGAAGTCATGATTTTAAGTGTCGACAAGGAGAAAGGGCGCGTCGCTCTTGGTCTCAAGCAACTAGGGTCGAACCCGTGGGATGATATCGAAAGAAAATATCCTCCTGGGACACGAGTACACGGCAAAATCACCAATCTCTTGCCATATGGTGCGTTTATGGAAATCGAATCTGGGATCGAAGGGCTGATCCACGTCTCTGAAATGTCGTGGGTAAAGAATATCTCCGATCCTTCCGAAGTCGTTTCCAAAGGGCAGGAAATGGATGCTGTTGTGCTCTCGGTGCAGAAATCAGATGGAAAAATATCGCTAGGGTTAAAACAGCTTGAGCATAATCCATGGGACGATATCGAACGGAAGTATGCCGTTGGTACGAACGTTACTGCGGAGGTGAAAAGCCTGACGAATTATGGGGCGTTTGTTGAACTCGAGCCGGGAGTCGAAGGGCTGATCCATATCTCTGATCTTTCGTGGATTAAAAAAGTATCGCATCCGTCGGAGATGTTGAAGAAAGGCGATCAGGTGGAAGCGGTGATTCTGTCCGTCGACAAGGATAACAAGAAGATTACCCTTGGTGTGAAGCAGTTGAGTGAGAATCCATGGGAGAACATTGAGCGAACGATGCCTGTTGGCTCTGTCATTCACGGGAAAATCAGCAAGATTACAGCGTTCGGGGCATTTGTAGAACTGCCGAATGGAATTGAGGGGCTCATCCACGTGACGGAGCTTTCTGACCAACCTTTTGGCAAGATTGAGGATGTGGTTTCGCGAGGGGATGAAGTCTCTGCGAAAGTATTGAAGGTCGATCCTGAACACAAAAAAATTGCTCTTTCGATGAAGGAGTTCGTCGTCGAAAAGGGGCAGCAAAGCGGTGATGACATTGTTGTGCAGAGCGCCGATGCTCGTCGCCAAAAAGAGAAGGCTTCGAAGGAACAGGCCGACGTCGTGATGGAAGAGTACGATTCGTAAGAGGTGCATTCGCTCATGAACAAAGATTTAATCGCCATTTTTGAGTATCTCGAGAGGGAAAAAGGGATTAAGAGAGAAATTGTCGTCGAAGCGATTCGAGAGTCTCTTGAAATTGCCGCTCAGAAAAGCGTTCATGGCGCTGAAAATGTTCACGTCCAAATTCATCCTCGAACTGGAGAAATAGAAGTCTTTTGCGACAAGCTTGTCGTTGAAAAAGTGGTGAACCCTGTTCTGCAGATTTCATATAAAGACGCTGTGCAGTACGTCCCTGATTGCTCGATTGGGCAGGTCATCCATGTGCCGACGACGCCGAAAGATTTTGGAAGGGTTGCGGCGCAAAAGGCGCGTCAGATCATTTCACAAAAGCTTCAGGGTGCGGAGCGCAATGTCATTCAAGATGAATATCGCCATCGCGTGAACACGCTTGTTTCCGGAACGGTGAAACGCATTGGCCGTGGGGCATGCGTCATTGTCGATTTAGGCAAGGTCGAAGGCGTGATGCCGAGGAGGAATTATTCCCCCCAAGAGTCGTTTGACGTTGGGCATAAAGTCCTCGCTTTGCTTGCGGAGGTCCGCGACACTGAAACTGGTGGGGCCGAAGTCGTTCTCTCACGTACCAACCCCGAATTTGTGCGTCAGCTTTTGGTTCAAGAAGTACCGGAAGTCTCTGACGGGACGGTGACGATTGAGCGGATGGTGAGAGAGCCGGGATACCGAACAAAGATGATCGTGCGTTCGCAAGACTCCAAGGTTGATCCTGTAGGTGCTTGCATTGGCGTCCGAGGGTCTCGCGTGAAAAATATTATTCGCGAGCTTTCAGGAGAAAAACTCGATATCATTCCGTACGTTGCCGAGGCCGAAGAACAGTTGGCGCAAGCGCTTAGCCCTGTCGTCATTCGCAAGCTCGACGTGGCTGAAGATGGATTGACCGTGTCGATCGTGGTTGATGATGAAGACTTCCCAACGACCATTGGCAAAAAGGGAATGAATATCCGTCTTCTCGGTCAGCTTATGGGTGTCCAGCTGAACGTTCAGAAGATGAGCGACTACGTCAAACTCAAAGCGATAGAGAGAGCCTCTCTTGCCACCTCTGACGATGCTACATTAGATCAACCATTGACAGAGATCGAAGGGATCCCAAGCATGATATTAGACCAGCTTGTTGCTGAGGGATTTTCAACGCCCCGCGCTCTTTTGATGGCTCCTCCAGAAGCCATTACCAAGGTTCCTGGAATAAGCGTCGAGATGGCTGATAAGATTCTAGAACACATTCGCAAACAGAGGGCGTGACGCCTTGGCAAAAAACCTGAAACTGCACATCAAAAATACCCAGCTTGCCGAAGCGATCAACCTGAGAGGGCTGAAAGCTAAGCTCAGTCGTAAGAAGGGACAGCCCATTGAAGAAGAGAAGCCTATTCTCGAGCAGGAGGAGATATCTCGTCCTGAAGAGGAGGCTGTTTCGGCAGAAGAGAGCAGTGTACAGGCCATTCAGCAAGAAGAGACAATGGCGGCCCTTCCTGAGGAACCGTCGGAACCCGTGTCTTTAGAGCAGGAGCCGCTCTCGCCGCCTCCTGTTGAAGAGGTAGCGGAATCCGTTGCTCAAGAACCACCGTCGGTCATTGAGGAATACAGAGAGCCTACGCCACCCGTTGAAGAACCCGTTATGCCGGTTCCGCTACCTCCGCTTCGTCAGGCGCCGCCTCCGCCTTTTTTGTCTGCATCGCGGAGTAACCCCGATCAGTTAGGGCCTGTTTTTGGTCGCGAACCCCTTTCAGCACGTCCTCTTCGGCGTGAACCTCCTGAACCAAAAAATGGGGCAAAGCCAACCAAGGTGGCATACGAGCCCCTTCGTGAGCGTCGGCCGCCAGCTGCTAAAGCGGGTGGTGAGGCTCGCGTCCCCCAGAGAGGTGAGCCCTCAAAGTTTCGGCAGGGGCCCGGGCCAGAACGTGGGAAAGAAGAGCGAGGCCGTCCTCCTCGTGGGGAAGGTCATGCACCTCGTACCAGCATTTGGCCAGAGGCAGGGTCTTCGAAAGAGGAGCACGCACCTCGGCGGTTGGGGAGCGAAGGGGCGAAAAAGCCAAAGGCAAAGACTAGTGGTGATGGCAGGCAGAAAGGACAAGACTCGCGGTCGTTTTTTAAGCGTTCAGAGGGCCATGGTGAAGATTCCCGGCTCCGCCGTGGGATTGCGAGCGAAGATGAGGGAGAAACGGCCTGGCGGAAGAAACGCTCTGCAAAAGGATTTCGCATCCGTGACCAGCAGCAAGAAGTCTCCCGTCCTACGAGGATTGCCGTTCGACTGCCCATCACAGTGAAGGATTTAGCGGCAGAGATGAAGATCAAAGCCTCTCAGCTGATCTCTTCATTGTTCATGCAAGGTGTCGTCGTTACTTTGAACGACCTTTTGGCTGATGAGACCATGGTCCAATTGTTAGGGAATGAGGTTGGCTGCGAGATCGGCATTGACACGAGTGAGGAAAAGCGCCTTCGCATTACTGATAAAACGATTGCCGAGGAAATTGCTGCCGAAGATCCTTCGCATCTCGTGCTGAGGCCTCCTGTTGTCACCTTTATGGGCCACGTAGACCATGGGAAGACAACATTAATCGATGCCATTCGCAAGGCACATACAGCGGCGTCTGAAGTCGGGGCCATCACTCAGCATATTGGTGCTTTTACCTGCATGACAGACCATGGTCAGATTGCCATTATCGATACCCCTGGACACGAAGCATTTACTGCTATGCGCGAGCGCGGCGCCAGCCTTACGGATATCGTGGTCCTTGTCATTGCTGGCGATGAGGGGATTAAGGAGCAAACAGTAGAAGCGTTGCAGCAGGCTAAAGAGAGCAAGGCAACGATCATTGTTGCGATCACCAAGTCTGATAAGCCGAATTTTGATCAAGAGAGGGTCTTCCGCCAGCTGGCGGACTACGAGTTGCTTCCAGAGGCTTGGGGAGGGCGCACAATTGCGGTCTCCTGTTCTTCGGTAACGCATGAGGGGATCAATGAGCTGCTTGAGATGATTGCTCTCCAATCTGAAGTATTGGAGTTGAAGGCCAATCTTCATACGCGGGCTCGGGGAACGGTGATCGAATCTGAAATGTGCAAGGGCATCGGCGCTGTCGCTACTGTCTTAGTGCAAAATGGTACTTTGCATCTTGGCGATTGCTTGGTCTTCGGTTCCACATGGGCGCGTGTCAAGGCAATGCGTAATGATGTGCATCGCGAGATGACAGAAGCAGGACCTTCAACGCCAGTGAGGATTAGTGGGTTGTCGGGGTTGCCGGAGGCTGGCGAGGAATTTATCGTCGTCAAAAATGAAAAAGAGGCTCGTGATATTGCGGAAAGCCGTCACGAAGGCTTGCGGCAGATGGCGTTCCAAGCCAAGCGTCGCGTCTCCTTGGAAAACATGATGGAAAAAGCTTCGGCAGGGGCCGCGAAGAAGGTTCTCACGCTATTGTTGCGCGCCGATGTTCAGGGATCGTTGGAAGCGTTGAAGACGGCCTTGTTGAAAATTCAATCGCAGAAAGTGGAATTGAATATCATTTCGTGCGGTATTGGCGAGGTCTCTGAGTCTGATATCCAGCTTGCTGCGGCCTCACGTGCAACGATTATCGGGTTCCACACTGGCATTGAAGCGCATGCAGAGCCGATGGTCAAAGAACTTGGGGTTTCCGTTCGCCTTCATAACGTTATTTACCACGCGCAAGATGATGTTCGCGAGTTGATGCGCAGCACGCTTGATAAGATCGCCGAGCAGCAAGAACGAGGAAAGGCCGAGGTGAAAACAGTGTTTAAGTCCTCGCAGCTTGGGTATATCGCTGGCTGTATGGTCATCGATGGCACGCTCACGAGGAATTGCAGTGTTCGCGTTCGCCGTGGCAATGAGATTCTGTGGCATGGGCCTATCGCCTCTTTGAAGCGATTTAAGGACGATGTCAAAGAGGTATCGAAAGGTGCTGAATGCGGGATCGTCCTCCAAGGATTTTCGAGCTATCAAGAAGGAGATGTTCTCGAAGGCTATGAAACCGTCTATCACGAGCAGGACCTGTAAATGAAAACCCGCCGTGTATTTCGCCTCAATTCTCTTTTAAAAGAGGTGATTTCAGAAGTCCTGCGAAAAGATCTTCATCATATCGCTGGGAAGCCCGAACTGCTGACCATCACATCTGTTGAGATAACGGATGATCTCAGCTTTGCGAAAGTCTTCTTTAGCATGATTGGCGACAAAGCGGCTAAGGAAGCGGCGTACGTGGTCTTAAACGAGATTGCCGGACAAATAGGGTGCCTTGCGGCGAAAAAAATTCGCATCAGAACATTTCCCAAGCTTCGATTTTACATCGACGAGGGTCTTGAAAAGCAGCTTCGCATCTGTGAAATTCTAGCGAAAGTGGCTCCTAAAGATGCAGAGGCGTAATGATCCATGGAAGGGTTGGTGCTGGAAGGGATTCTCTTAGTTGACAAGCCGAGCGCTGTAACTTCGTTTTCTATGGTTGCCATCCTCCGCAAGAAAACGAAACAGCCGAAAGTAGGACATGCTGGGACTCTTGACCCTTTTGCGACGGGTCTTCTCGTCTTGCTTCTTGGGAGGCGCTGGACGCGCCTGGCGGGTACATGCCTCAATCACGACAAAGAATATGAAGCGACCCTTCGTCTGGGGATTGAAACGGACACGTATGATCGCGATGGCACGGTGATAGCGACTTCGGCCCACGTTCCTAGTGAAGAGTCTGTGCGAGAGACTCTCAGTGCGTTTCAAGGCGAATACCTGCAAACGCCGCCGATGTTTTCGGCGAAAAAAGTTGGAGGCAAGCGCCTCTACGACCTAGCTCGGAAGGGGATTTGCATTCCACGGCAGCCACAGGCCTGTCGGATAGCAGTGACTTTGGTCTCGTATCACTATCCTGATCTTGCCATCCGCGTGCATTGCTCGAAGGGTACGTACGTGCGGTCTTTGGCCCATGATATTGGCGAGCGGTTAGGATGTCTTGCTCATGTCGCTGACCTTCGTAGGATTCGATCAGGTCCGTTCACTGTGCAGAAGGCCTTGCGGCTTCCTGAGATTGACCAGATATGTTGCGAAGAATTACGCCATCATCTTTTGACTCCCGGCAGCGTATGAAATATCACCAGGGGTTTTCAGATCAGTGCATCAGTGACGCTCCGGTTATCTTTGCTCTAGGATCCTTCGACGGCGTTCATATTGGCCATCAGTATCTTCTTGCTTGTGGACGCCGCTGCGCTGATGAGAGAAAGGCTCTGCTCACTGTGTTGACGTTTCCGTCTCTTCCTCGGCATGTACTTGCGCCAGAGGATGGAACGCCATTGCTCACCTCTCCCTTTCACAAGCGTCGGTTACTCGCCGCTGCTGGAGTTGATCTATTGATCGAGGTTTCTTTTTCAGAGCAGTTGATGGCGATGTCGGCGACGCAGTTCATCGAGGCTGTAGAGAAGATGGTGCATCTTGATACCTGGATGGGCGGGCGTGATGTGCGATTTGGCTGCCATGGTGAAGGCTCTTGTGAGCTGATCAACGCATACGCAGCGAAGACGGGCATGAACACTCTGTTTGTTGATCGAATTGCCGTTGCCCAAGAAGTCGTCTCATCCTCCCGCATACGATCTCTCGTCGTAGCCGGGGCGTTGCCACAAGCTGAAATGCTGCTCGGTAGACCGTATTCGTTCCTCATTCCTTGCTGGACTGTCGATGGCGGCAGGGGGGTATTGGACACGTCTGGCCTGTGTCTTCCTCCTAATGGGGTTTATGACGCCACCGTGGTACAAGGAACGACAGTTCACCGAGCGCTTGTGCAGCTTCGCCACAGCTCTCCGTCGTCGTCAACCTGCGAGATTGTTGGCGACGTTGCTCTTTTGTCGGCCAGCGAGCCCGTTGAAATCATTGTGCACCATCAACTTCGTTCAGCGAACCAAGAAACTCTATGAAAAAGCCACCAATTCTCATTTGCCCTTCTATCCTCTCTGCGGACTTTGCCCGTCTTGGTGAAGAGGTCAAGCGCGCTGAAGAGGCAGGTGCAGATCGCTTGCACATTGACATCATGGACGGCCATTTTGTTCCCAACCTGTCCATGGGACCGAAGATTGTAGCAGCCATCAACCGCTCAACGACTCTCCCTCTCCATGTCCATTTGATGATCTACAACCCTTTTGCCTACGTTGAGCGGTTCGTAGAGGCTGGCGCTGATGCCATCAGCTTTCACTTTGAAGCCACCGAAGACATCGAAGATACGTTGGATTTCATCCATCGATGCAACGTCAGAGCAGGGCTGGCTGTCAATCCAGAGACAACGGTTTCCTTTCTGCCGAGGTTTTTTCCCCTGGTCGATGACCTGATCATCATGACCGTCAACCCAGGGTTTGGAGGCCAGTCGTTCATGGCGGAGTGCGTGGAAAAAATTCGCGAGGTGCGCCACTACGTGGACCTCTCGGATCGACCAAAAGGGGCGGATCCGATCAATATCGTTGTCGATGGGGGGATTACCAAAGAAACGGCATTAGCCTGTGCTCGTGCTGGTGCCAATGTCTTTGTGTCTGGCACCTATCTCTTTAGTTCCTCCAATATGGCAGCGGCTATCACGGAAATGAGAACTGGTGCGCACGCCATTTTTGAGATGGAATAGTTTACACAGCAGGGCTCCTCATGGTACAATGTATGGGCATGAGTCGTACGCGCCGTTCGCGGAGATGAAATCGCACATGGCCCTTAGTGGAGGGAGCTTTCACCATATGGTAGTAGCAAGTCAGCTGAATGCGGGGATGACCATCATGATGGCAAAAAAGCCATATCGTGTGGAAAGCGCCGTGAAAGTGGCTACGCAGAAGACCAACCCCTTTATCAAAGTCAAACTCCGCAATCTCCTTACGCATGAGAGTATCGAAAAGAACTTTCGCCCAGTGCAAGAGCTTGAGGAAATCTCCTTAGAAGAACATCGTCTAGAATATTTATATCCAGAGGGCAACGACCACGTGTTTCTTGACATGGGCACGTTGGATATTATGAAAGTCTCAAGAGATGTGATCGGAGGGAAGGTGCACTACCTCAAAGAGGGGATAGAGGTTAAAGCTTCCTGTTTTGTCTCGACGATTTTTGCTGTCGATTTGCCACAGTTTCTCGAGCTGATGGTCTCATCGATCGAAATGGGAGACGAGGGTGGAAAGGGAGGAAGCACGCGCATGGCCATTCTTGAAACAGGCGCGCGGGTTGAAGTTCCCCCGTTCATTGACGTTGGAGATGTCATCAAAGTCGATACTCGTATCGAAGAGTATATTCAAAGAGTATAGCAATGGAAGTAAAACAGATTAATCAGCTCATGATTGCCATGGGGCGATATGGCATTAAGAAGCTTGCCCTCAAAAAAGAGGGGGTTGAAATCGCTCTTGAACGCGAAGATCGCTTTTCAGGACGCTATGTTGAATCTTCTTCAGAGGAAGGGGAAGAAAATCCATTGCGTGGGGACTTTGTCAAGCGCCGTGCTCAAGGACTTGTCTCGCAAGAAGGCTTTGCCAAGACAGAGGGTCCTGTCGTCGTGGAGGCAGAGCATAAAGGCGAAGAGCCCCACCTGTTTATCGATGCGCCAATGGTTGGCACTGTCTATCTCTCGCCCTCACCGAACGAACCTACATTTGTGAAAAAAGGCGATACTATCGATGAGAATACCGTCGTATGTCTCGTCGAAGCAATGAAAGTGATGAATGAAGTCAAAGCTGGCATCAGCGGTGTCATCGCTGAAATTCTTGTAGAAAACGCCCATCCGATTGAATACGGGACGAGGCTGTTTCGAGTTATTCCTCATTCATAACATACGAGATCTATGCGTAAGGTATTAGTTGCCAATCGCGGGGAAATTGCCGTCCGTGTGATTAGGGCTTGCCATGACCTTGGCCTTGAAACCGTTGCGGTCTATTCAGAGTCAGACGCTGAATCCCTCCACGTTCTTCATGCTGGCGAGGCGATATGCATCGGCCAAGCGCCGTCTCATAAGTCCTATCTAAAAATCGCCAATATCTTATCAGCGTGTGAGATCACCGGAGCCGATGCCATTCATCCCGGCTATGGCTTTCTCAGCGAAAACGCGAATTTTGCCTCTATCTGCGAGAGCTGTGGCGTCACGTTTATCGGCCCTTCACCGCAAGCCATTCGCCTCTTGGGTGATAAGGCGAAGGCGAAGGAAACCGCACGGCGTGCTGGCTGCCCTGTCATCCCTGGTTCGAATGGCCCTGTCCAAACAGTGGCTGAGGCCATGGCTGTTGTGCGAGAGCTTGGCTTTCCCGTTTTCATCAAGGCCGTGGCTGGTGGCGGCGGGCGTGGTATACGCGTTGCTTATACGGAAGAAGAATTTGAAAAGCTCTTCCGTGCCGCGCGTACCGAAGCCCAGGTGTGCTTTGCCAATCCTGATGTGTATCTTGAGAAGATGATCCATGCCCCGCGCCATATCGAAGTGCAGCTGATCGGTGACTCCTTTGGCAATTACATCCATCTTGGAGAGAGGGACTGTACGATCCAGCGCCGACGGCAGAAATTACTCGAAGAGACGCCGTGCCCCATCCTCACTGACGATCTCCGCAGCGCTATTGGCGATGCAGCGATACGCATTGCCAAGGAAGCCGGCTATTCATCCGTAGGCACCGTAGAATTTCTCCTTGATAAGGACAAAAACTTCTATTTTATGGAAGTTAACACCCGAGTGCAGGTTGAGCATACCATTACCGAGGAGCTTACAGGCATTGACATTGTCGCGGCGCAAATCCGCGTCGCACGTGGAGAAAGGCTTTCTTTCACCCAACGCGATGTGAGCTTTGACGGCCATGTCTTCCAATTCCGGATCAACGCTGAAGATCCTCTCAGAGACTTTGTGCCATCCCCAGGGAGGTTAGAATACTACGTTGCTCCAGGAGGTCCTCACGTCCGAATTGATAGCGCTGCCTATGCTGGGTATACAATTCCGCCAAACTATGATTCGATGATCGCCAAGCTCATCGTCAAAGGGCGTACTCGTCAGGAAGCTGCTACGCGAGCCCAACGCGCGCTCTCCGAATTTCATATCGGCGGCGTCAAAACGACCATCCCCTTCCACCTGGATATTCTCCGTCAAAAAGCCTTTCTCGATGCTGATTATGACCTCGGGTACGTCGACCGGCTAATTGCTGGCGGCCACCGCTTTGGACTCTCTGCAGAGGCCAAAGAGCCGTAGCCAACACACCGTCTTGTTTGCACCTGCATTTCTCTTGCCATACCTCACTTGCTATCGCGCATGTACGTTGCAACTGTTGCTGCGAGTAGAGTGGCAATCGGTCCGTGAATGTTCTGAAGTGTGGTAGAAGACCCGTTTGTCTGGTCGATGGCGAGGGCGTCCACTTTCAACTGACACGATGAAGAAGAGGGATCGAAGAGGAGATCCGAACCCTTGTCCACTGTGACATGGACGTGGGTCAGATGCAGTGGGGCGTGCGATGGTGTGAGCAGCCAGAACAGCCATGAAGAGGTCGAAGAGGAGCAGACAGCTTGCGAAATATGGGCTCGTTGTTGAGGCTGTTCTTCCTTCGTATGAATGGAAAGATTCTTGATGACGACCGTCGTTGAATCGATGAAGTCTATGGACCCAATGCTCACGGCATACGGTGCACACGTGCGGCGAAGGGCTGTTTCCAGGAATTCAACGCGATAGATCCACAGATATGTCCAAAAGCTTCCGATGAGTATGCTGAGCGAACAGATGAAATACCAAGCCCATCGTGCCACGGGCTTCCGCTGTTCATACGTGCATGAGGCTTGCGAACAGGGGAGGACGACCTCCCCTGTTGAGTGAGTGGAGCAGGTCGTCCCTCGATTGCAGGTATTAATACTCCATGCCTCCGGCGTGGGGGTGGGGGAGGGATGTCGTCTTCTCATCTTGCGGAGCGTCAGCGACAATGGCCTCGGTCGTAAGAAGCATTGATGCCACGGATACCGCATTTTCAAGGGCGCAGCGCGCGACCTTCATGGGGTCAAGGATCCCGGTTTTGACCATATCGACAAACCGGTCTTCTCTCGCATCGTACCCAAATTGCTCCTCGAGTTTTTCCACTTCTTGGAGGATGATCGCCCCTTCGAGCCCGGAGTTTTCAGCAATCTGGCGAAGGGGGGAGCTCAGAGCTTTCGCAATGATCTTCGCTCCAGTCCGCTCGTCGCCATCGAGAGAGATTGCCAGCTTGTTGACGGCAGGAGCGCAGCGCACGAATGCTACGCCGCCACCGGCGAGGATCCCCTCTTCGATAGCTGCTGCTGTCGCATGCTGAGCATCATCGACGCGATCTTTTTTCTCTTTCATCTCCACTTCGGTGGCTGCGCCAACGCGAATGACGGCAACGCCCCCTGACAGTTTTGCAAGGCGTTCTTGGAGCTTTTCGCGATCGTAGTCAGAGGTCGCCTCTGAAATCTGTCGTTTGAGCTGGGCAATGCGGGATTGAATTTCCTGTTTCTTGCCGGCGCCTTCGACGAGGGTAGTCTCATCTTTTTTGATAATAGCCTTTTTGACGCGGCCGAGCATGTCGAGAGTGATGTGTTCGAGTTTAATCCCAAGCTCTTCGCCGATGAACTGCCCACCTGTGAGGATGGCAATGTCTTGCAGCATGGCCTTGCGCCTATCGCCAAAACCAGGAGCTTTCACAGCACACACTTTGAACCCTCCGCGCAGGCGATTGACAACCAAGGTGGCGAGCGCCTCACCTTCGACATCTTCTGCGATGACGAGCAGTGGACGTCCTGTCTCTGCAACTGCTTGGAGAATGGGAATGAAATCCTTGATCCCAGAGATCTTCTTTTCATAGATGAGGACGTACGCATCTTCGAGGCAGCACTCTTGTGTTTCAGGGCTCGTCATGAAGTACGCCGAAAGGTATCCTCGATCGAAGTTCATTCCTTCTACGACGTCGAGCGTCGTGGTGAATCCTTTTCCTTCTTCGACGGTGATAGAGCCGTCCTTGCCGACGCGTTCGAACGCCTGGGCGATGATATTGCCGATTTCCGAGTCGTTGTTGGCCGAGACGGTTGCTACCTGGGCGATTTCCTTTTTGTCGTTGATATTTTTTGAGCGCTTTGAGAGTTCGTCGACGACCAGCCTAAGAGCTTTTTCCATGCCGCGTTTGAGGTCCATGGGGTTTGCTCCAGCGGCGATGTTGCGCAATCCTTCGGCGTAGATGGCCTCGGCGAGAACAGTCGCGGTGGTCGTGCCATCGCCAGCTTTGTCAGCTGTTTTGCTGGCGACTTCTTTGACCATCTGGGCTCCCATATTCTCGAATTTGTCGTCGAGTTCGATCTCTTTGGCGACGGTAACGCCGTCTTTCGTGACGTGGGGAGCTCCGTAGCTTTTGTCAATGATGACATTTCGACCCTTGGGGCCAAGGGTGACTTTGACAGCGTTCGAAAGAGTTTGCACTCCTTTGAGGATTTTCTTTCGCGCGTCTTCTTTAAATTTAATTTCTTTGGCAGCCATGTGCTTTCGTTCCTTTCAGTTAGCTAGCGCTCGATGATAGCGACAATGTCATCTCCTCGAACAACGACAAACTCTTCGTCGTTGAGAGTGATGTCCTGGCCGGCATACTTGTCGACGAGGACGATATCTCCAACTTTCACGGGCATTGGCAAGAGTTTCCCGTCTTGCGTTTTCTTGCCTGGACCAACGGCAATGACTTCGGTCATTTCCTGTTTTTTCTTTGCGGTGTCGGGGAGGATAATACCTCCTTTGACATTTTCCTTTTCTTCCAAACGGCGCACCAATACGCGGTTGCCTAGCGGTTTGAGTTGAATCTTCGTTTCTTTATCAGCCATCTCATGCCCCTTTGTTTCCAAAGAGCCATTTGCAATGCGGAGTTTCTGGGGAGGCGACGATCGGGTTCTTCCACACCAACGAACCCCATGGTCATCGAGATCGGGGTGAGGGGATGGAGACCTCGATCATCGCCTTCTGTCCTCGAAACGCCACATCACAATGGCTCCCAAAGATTGCGCAAGGGAGAGCTCCCTTGCGCCGGTGATCATAGAACATCGAACGGTTTTTCCGCAAGGAATTAGCAGTTGTTTTGTTCAACTGCTAACAGTCTGCTCTGTCCTCCAAAAGGCATATCTCAAATAGCTCTACCAACAGGCACGAGTTTTTCGAATTGATCAAGGAGGGCGCTGAAGCGTTGAACAGCGTGCTCGACCGCTTCGCCAGATGACATGTCAACCCCAGCAGACGAGAGTAAGTCTATTGGAAACCGGCTTGAACCGGACTGTAAGAAGGAGAGGTAGTCTCGTTGCTCTCGTCGCCCTCCATTGCAGACTCGCTCAGCAAGAGCACAGGCAGCGCTGATTCCTGTGGCATATTGGTATACGTAGAAGTTGTAGTAAAAGTGGGGAATTCGCGCCCATTCGATACAAAGGGTCGGGGGAATCGCAAGCTCTGGACCATAATAGAATCGGTTGAGCTCGCCAAACGTTTCCGAGAGAATTTTCGGAGTAAGGGGTTCCCCGCGCTCGACCTGTTCGTGGACAAAGAGCTCGAATTCGGCAAACATCGTTTGCCGAAACAACGTCCCTCTGAAATCTTCGAGCTTTTCATTGATAATTGATGCCTGGGCGGCTGGGGACCCCACACCTCGCGCTAAGAGCTCACGCGCCAAGAGCTCCTCATTGAAGGTTGAAGCGACTTCTGCGACAAAGATCTCATAATCGGAGTAGTGAAATGGCTGCTGTCGACTGCCATCACTGTGCATGCTGTGGCCTGCCTCGTGGGCGAGAGTAAAGACGTCGCGCAATAGCCCTTTGAAATTCATGAGAATGTACGGAGGGCTGTCATAACACCCGCTCGAATACGCTCCAGAACGTTTATTGCGGTTTTCATATCGATCAACCCAGTGGAGTGACGTCAGTCCTTGTTTGATGCGGTTGACGTACGCCTGCCCAAGAGGACGAACCGCGGCGATTACAAGTTCGGCGGCTTCATCAAAAGAATATGCTTGTGGTACCTCCGGTGTCAAAGGAGCATATACATCCCACGGATGTACTTCCTTCACGCCAAGCAGTTTCTTTTTTAGGCGTACGTACCGGTGCAATACATGGATATGCGATCGAACCGTGTGGATCAAGGAGTGGTACACAGAGGTTGGAATGTTTTTTGGAAAAAGCGCGGCTTCAAGGCAGGAGGAGTATCCTCGCGCTTTCGCTTCAAAGTGATGACGCTGCACTTCGCCGTTGAGTAGCTCGGCGAGCGTATTTTCGTACTGTTGATACGTTCCGTGGAGCGTTTCAAAGGCATGCTTTCTGAGTTGCCGGTCAGGACTTCGTAGTAAGACTCCATAGTTAGCATGTGTTACTGGATGCCGCTTCCCAGTGGAGTCTTGAGCGTCGTCAAACCGAAAGTCGGCGTCGTTGATGGCGGAAAAAGCTTTGTGAGGCGCTTCCATGGCCCTTCGTGACATAGCCACGAGAGCCTCTTGCTCTTCAGGAAGTGTGTGTGGCTTAATGCGAACAAGCCTTTCAAGAATGACCCGGTACGGTTCGAGGGCTTTGGCCTTTATAAAGGCAGAGATCTTTTCGAGGGTGTGAGAGAGGATCTTAGGCTCTATCCACGAAAAGCTTTCTGAAAATGCATGGTACCGAGTCATCACTCGCTGCAGAACTTGTTTTCCCTCATCATTAGCAATATCTTGATCGTGAAACAGATGGGCCCACGTATACAGCTTTCGAAGGCGTCGCTCGAGGTTGTAGTATGTGTCAAAGAGTTCCCGAAGCTGTTTGGCTGATAAAGAGCGGGCGGTCCGATACGGCGCTGATATGGCGACGTAGTCATTTTTTCCTTCGTCGTCGAAATCTTTTTTCCATGATGCAACGTCTGCGTACAAAGGAGTCAAATCCCAAGTATCACTCGGAATCTGGTGGGTTCGTGGTATGGTCATAATGAGCTCTCATCGTTCATGTTCAGGGGTTCCAGAAAGTCGAGTATGCAGGATTCACTTGTTTTTGACATTGATTCCCTGCTCCCATATACTCTTCGGATAAAAATTTTTCTTTATCGATCTTAGCTGGTTTTTCCATTTGAGCTATGTTCGCAAATAGCTCTACCCAAGGGAGAGTTTTCTATGCAACGAGACGCCGTATTCGGGAACAGCGTAGATGTGATGTGAGGATGCGCTCTTTTCAGGAGGATCTTGAAATCGCTGTTTGTGAAGCGTTCACGCAAGCTTGCATGGCCTGCGATCGTACCACTATGGCTGCCATCTGGCAACGGGCACAAGAACACATCCACGCGATCAGTGAGCAATACGCGCACCAACCGGCGCTAGATTTGCTCAGAAGGAGAGCCATAGAAATTGTTCAGTGCTTTGATCGCGCTACGGCAGAGTTTTTATCGGTGTTGCGCAGTGGCGCATACGTGTGTCATGATCGACCGATCGTCCTCATGGAGGTAGCGCCTCTGCAGCAGCTTTTCGGTGCTCTTTCTGCGGACCCTCTCGTTCAAAGAAGCGAATTCCAAACGGATGGCGGCGACCATCCACCGCTCTATCTTCAGGCGCCAAAAGAATCTCTGACGACGATCACGGCACTGCTCGTACAATTGCAGGCACGGCTTCACAATCTTGGAGCTTCGCAAAATCTCATCATGGATGTCGAAGCGCGCATCACGAGTACAAAGGAGAACTATCAGCATCTCGATTGGCTGCTCTCTCTACCCGACGCCGATCTCCAATCTATCGTATCGATGCTCTTTATTCCCGACATCCGGTGCTCTATTCAAAAGCTTCGTCAGTTGTGCCTCAAGTACGGTGGAGTGCAGCGGTTTTGTCAGGAAGGGATGATGGAGGCTCGTTCCTTGGATCACCAACCACAAGAGGCGCTTGTGTATGGCTTCGATGCACTCGTTGCCCTAGAGATGCACATAGTGAACTCCATAGACACCGTATGTGACGCTATAGGGAAAGGCGATAATCCTCTTCAGAATCGTTCCACGATTGCTCGGTGTCGAGAGGAAGTGGAGAAGACGATGGCCCATTTTCTTGAACGTCTTCCTCAGGCTCTCAGGAGGTACTGTGAAACCGATATTGTCGAGATGAGGGCATGGGCATTGCAGATGCTGACGTTCTACCAGACTATCTTGGACATATTTCCAGAATTTTCAGCGCAAGGAGAGACTCTTCCCTTGTCGAACGAAAAGCGACAGGAAATAGCTGATGTGCGGCGGTTTCTATTCGCAAAAGGGGCGATAGAAAAATTGCAATTAACCCCTCTCATTGGGAAATCAGGAGGCATCGAAATACTCTCGTCATTAGGGCAATGTTTAGCAGAATTACCACGCTTGTGTCCCAGTGACTTTTCTAAAATATTTCGACATGTCTGTTATGCCATTCGCGCACTGCATGTCTGCCTCCCAATTTCTTGTATAACTGCGCAACACCTTCTTAACATCAATATGGAGAACATTAAGGACTCTTTTGGTGCCATTGCGGAAGACGTTGGTACGTATGAGGATTCTTGGGCCGCTCTCCAGGCATACACGGTGCTACAGTCACGCGTTCAAATTGAATATGAGCGGTTGAGCGCGAGAATTATGCGCCTTGGTCAGTCTTGCCAAGCAATACCAGAGCTAGCGCTTCGCAGAAGATATTTTGAGGAGTTTTCTATTGCCGAGCTCGAGAAGATGCTCCAGGGTGTCGATGTGATCATAGAGACAGCACAGCGAGGTGTCATCTCATATGATCTGGCGGTTGACGTCATTCGGCGAATCGGCTCTACAGATGGGCTGAAAACAGTACTGGAGTCCCTCGAACGAACGCTGGTGGTATTGTATAACCACGGAGTGCAAGGGAATGCTCTTTCCACTGTTGTCAACGTTCTCCTTATGGTCATAGAATCTGATGTCGCTCATGTCGATTGGTTTTGCTCGTTGCCAGTTTCCGAGTTGGTCACCTATTCGAAGATGCTGCAGGTCGCCCCTCACAATTTCTCGGTGAATAGATTCCGATATTTTCTAGAGCAGGGAGGTTCGCCTCTTCTGTTTTTTTCACTGTCCAAGAAGACCAAGATCGGAAGGAGTCAAGTACCTCCCCAATTCTTGACCAACGAATGGTTTTCGTTTTTTACTGATCTCCCTCCCCATGTACTTCAGGCGCTGTTTTCTTCGAAGGGCCTCGTGAAAATTCTCAACCTGGGTCTCGACCTTCAAAGCGTACAACAGATCTGTCATGGCCTAGATCAGAAGGTGTTGTTTGCGCAACTTTGTTCAACGCCGCTTGAGGGAATAGCGTTTTGGCGCGTTTTCTCTGTGCTTACGAGGAAGAAGACATCGATAGTGGAGCCTTTGTCAACAGCTGAGTTCGAACAAGCTGTCAACAGCGGTATCTTGGAGACACGCCAACAACTGCTATTGATCGAAGCTATGGAGCCTCCTTTGTTGCCGCCACAAGCCTACTATATCCTTGAGAGAGAAGGGCGATTGCCCTCATTCCTCGATTCTCTCGTTTCTCTCGAAAAGGTGGCTACTGAACCCTTGCTCCGGGTGCTAGGGGCGATGCCGCAGCACGATGCCCGTCGTTGGCTAGAAGAACGCGTAGCTGGGAGACAGCGATATGAAACGCTGTCTCAGGCGCAAAAAGAGGCGATTGTTTCGTATTTCCGCACTCACGACGGCCTGTACCCTCAACCTATTTGGTTGAAGATGTTCGCCCTTTCAGAAGAAGATGGGGTGCGTCTATGTTCCCGACAGCCATTAGCTTCGTCGATGGAGGAACTCCACAATCGATTGCAGCAGGTCATCGACCCGCGAGATCCTCGTTCTCTCTTGCTTGCTCTAGGTTCCTGGCATGACGTATTCAACTCTCTGACGCTACACACCGGCTATGTACATCTCGTCATGATGCTGCTCATTAGTGCGCAAGAGGTTTCTCTATGTGGAAATAGGGTGGTATTGACATGGGGGCATGCCGATCCGTCTGAATCTCTGTGTTGCGCGCAGGATGGGCAGCCTCTTGTTGTGAGAGAAGGAGATACGAGTCATGCGCTGTCCCAACGAGGGATGCTCGGACATCTCTCGGCGCCTTTTTCGGCCCTTTCTATCCGTCGCCGATTTTTTGACCTCCTTCCTGAGGGAGACTTGTCTATTTTTTCATCTGTGGCGATCGTGAAACAGAGATCGCCGGAGCTGTTCTATGAGCTTGACAGACTGGCGTCTACTTTGTGCGAGCGGTATGGCGAGCTCTTCTTCCATGGCAGTCGCACCTCAACGGGTCCGTCCGATGGAGAGTGGCAAGGAGTTCGGATGGCGGCGATGGACGACGACATCATGCACGTGGAGGAAGGGGAGGAGCCACGACTGCCGCAGAGCATTTGTCATTCGTTTCTGCGATTCCGCCAGACCGCTGAATGGCGCACAGCATCAACACTCATGGAGCTTGTCTCATCGCTCTTTCGCCATCTGACAAAAGATGAACGTATATCGAAGGGGTTTGTCTTCCAGGAACGATCCCATACGGCGGCGTATGCTCTTGTCTCATTATTGTGTTTGTGTCGAACATCGGAGATTTCGGGGAATGCGTCGAATATGTGCTTTGCCCTCAGCCCCCGCACACAATATCGGATCTCTTCTTTCGATCTCTTGCGCTATGAAGAGCGCGCGGCCGATAACCCATGGATCCCAACGGAGCGCTTTCACGAGTACAGCTCGGAGTATGCTCCCTTTACCCTTTCGCCGCTGACGCCGAATAAGAATCTTCCGCCTATGTGCTTTGTCTCTCTTGTGCGTGGCATTCAACGGCTTAGCGATTCGGAGTTTTTCGAACTCTGTGCTCGTGCTGTGCTGTACGTTCAAGGCATGGAGCCATCTCCAGCGCCAGCGTATATAGACGCGTGTCTTGAGCGATGGACAGGCGATCAACAGCTCCCTGAGGAAGCTCGAAGGAGTCTCACATGTCTCCTTGAGCACTACCTATCGTTGATCTGGAAGATTTCAAGGCCGCTTGAGCCTGACGCCACATACTATTTTAGTCCTCGAGAGATTGGGAGGTTTGCTCCTTCCGATCGCGTTCCCGTGTTCCTCCGTTCGGAAGGGAATTTTGCCAGTGCCGTGTGCGCTCTCTATACTCCTATAGAACCGCGGTCTCACGATGGGAACTGCGCGATTGAGGCGATCCTGTTGGCGCTGCAGGGAAAAGATGCGTATTCCATGGCGGATCCCGAATCAGGAGGTCGACTGGCAGAAGATATCCGCGCGTTCAGATCCCAGGTCGTGGAGTATGCTGCACAGCATTGCCAGGAATTAGCAGCACTCTTTGGACAAAAAGATGTGGAGGCTCTTATTCGTACCTTTGCCTCACCAAAACACCAGGAATGGGTGAGTGATATTGTCCATTATTGCGTTGCTCGTTTGTATCAGAGGCCTATTTTCATATTGAGTCGAAGCGGCGACCGCTTTACCCTGGACTCTCAAGGCCAACTGGTTCCTTCCGGCAGATTTTATCCAGAAGGAGAGGCTCAAGGTCCAGCCATTGTATTGCTGTTTTGGGGAAATGCCCATTACGCTCTCTTGGAGCGCCGCGATCTTTCTCCCTCTATTCCGCAAAGGGAATAACCTTTTCGAGGACATGGCGGGCGCAGAAGACTGGCGCATTATGGAGAAAGGCGAGAATGACGCAGTCGGAAGGGCGGGCATCTATTTCGATGATATGCCGAAGCCCTTCTTTGACCATTTCAAGGAAGAGGCGCGCATAGAATGTGGTGTCTTGCAGGTCGTTGATCAAAATCTGTTTGACGCGGATGTCATAGCCTTGAAGAACCATGGAAAGCAAGTCATGGGTGAGGGGGCGATGGCGTTCTTCGCCGCTTAAATGAGATTGCAAAAAGTGCCCAACGTTTTCATCAGAGAAAATGGCAAATCGAAGCTCTTTTTCACGAAGGACAACCGCTGTGTATGCTCGTGTTTGAACGATTCTGTCGAAGGCTACCTGTACAAAATCTTCTGTCATGCGGTCACCATTGTATGCTCTACTTTTCCATTACCATAGCCAATGATGATTTCTGTGGCGAAATGAAAAAATATTCCCGTGTCAACGACCCCTGGGATGCCTTTGAGCTGCTTGTCTACGCGTGATAGAGAATGGACGGAGAAGACGAGAGGGATGTCGAGGATGTACAAGCCGTCGTTTGTCATGTACGGCGACGTATTTCGCATACGCACCGTCGGTCGCATTCCGAGTTGCCGAATCTGCCGTAGTGTGGCGTTGAGGCCGAAGGGAATCACCGCCACAGGGAGAATGCACTCTTCCCACGGTTTTTTCCATTTGCGTTCGTCGATCATGACGACAAAGCGTTTCGAAGAGCGAGCAAGAATTTTCTCCCGAAGCAACGCTCCGCCCGTCCCTTTGATCGCTGTTCCCTCTTCGTCTATGGCATCTGCCCCGTCAAACGTCACGTCAATGTCATCATTCCATGCCCATGGATCAATGACGTGGAGGCCTTTAGTCTTTGCGATGAGCTCGGTTTCCAGCGAAGACGCAAGGCAGCGAACGTTGTACGACCCTTGAGCATGCATCGCTGCAAACGCTTTGATGAACTCTACACTGGTGGTCCCGCTTCCAAGACCGATAAGCCCTGACTGCGGTGCCAAGCGCGCCGCATACGCTCCAATCTCTCTCTTCACCTTTTCCCAATCCATGTTCTCCCCAAAAATCGCTGATCTTCAGTACCATTTTTGCGGCATTTACGATGCTCTGCTTCGTACACGTTCGCGCTCCTCCACCTTGGCCTCGCCAGCTCGGAGATGGGGATCGTGCACATGTACTCTACTTCGGCATCGCAAATGGCTCGTTTGTACAATTTCAAAGAGTTGTGCCATGTCAGTTGATATGTACTCTATTCGCCAATATCTTGCCCAGCTCCTTCGTGTTTCGGAGTTTGACGACATCTCCCCTAACGGGCTCCAAGTAGAGGGAACGAGAGATGTTCGTTGCATCGCTTCGGCAGTGACAGCTAGCCTGTACGCCATCGATGAGGCCCGGCGGAACGGTGCGGATCTCCTCCTCGTCCACCATGGGCTATTCTTGAATCATCCACTTCCCGGCCTGTACGGCGTTCTGCGTCAACGGGTGAGCCATCTACTTGAATCGGGGATACACTTGCTGGCGTACCACTTGCCATTAGATGCGCACGACGAGTATGGGAATGTCTGGCCCTTTGCACGTCAACTTGGCATGGCCGATCTCGTCCCGTTTGGAGCCTATCATGGCAAAATGATTGGCGTGCGAGGGCGGTTGCTGACGCCGGTGACTGGGAAAGAGCTGTTCCATCGCCTGCAAGGGGTGTGGCAGGCGACGGGCGTCTACCTTGGGAATGAGGATTCCCGTCTGATGAGAACCTGTGCATATGTCTCGGGACAGGGCCATCGCTTTCTCCAAGAAGCAGTCGACGAGGATGTGGATTGTTTTATCACAGGAACAGTCGATGATAGGACCTGGCATACTGTTCGGGAGACAGGTATTCAGTTTATGGCGTTTGGCCATTATGCCACAGAGAAGAGCGGTGTCCAGCTGTTGGGGCGCCATCTCGCAGATCGATTTGGTGTGGAGTACTTCTTTATTGAAGAACCCAATCCCTTTTAAGCCTGGTTTGGGCGTGGGCGTCGAAAAATCGTCGCTAATGAGGCGCCCCTTTTGCTATACTCATTTTTTTTACCTGCGAGTTTCACTATGAAAGGCATCGTTGAGATTCTCCGCGAACGGGGGCTTATTGAGGCCCAGACGAGCGATGAGATATCCACCGTTGTTGAACAGAGCAAGCCTATCAAGCTCTACTGCGGATTTGACCCGACCGCGGATAGTCTCCATCTCGGCCATATGGTTGCCATCATGGGATTGGCATGGTTTCGACGGATGGGCCACAGTCCTGTGGTTCTCGTTGGCGGAGCCACAGGTCTCATTGGCGATCCTTCAGGAAAAAGTGTGGAGAGAGTCCTTCTGTCCAATGATGCTCTTGCTGCGAATGTCAAGGGGATTACGGCGACTCTTGAGGCGATTTTGGGAAGAGTTGGCGGTCCGAAAGAGGTGGTCATGGTGAACAACCGAGATTGGTTTGAGCCAATGGGTTGTCTTGAGTTTCTTCGGGATGTCGGGCGGCATTTTCGAGTGGGAACGATGATTAGCCGTGAAAGCGTTCGTGCTAGACTTTCCTCTGAGGAGGGGTTGAGCTACACAGAATTTTCCTACCAGCTTCTCCAGTCCTACGATTTTTACCACCTGTTCGACAGACATGGAGTCACGCTTCAACTTGGTGGCAGCGACCAGTGGGGAAATATCACGGCGGGCATTGACTTGGTTCGGCGTCTCACAGGCAAGGAAGTGTTTGGATTAACGTTTCCACTGCTTGTGAAGAGTGATGGCAAGAAATTTGGCAAGTCTGAAGCCGGTGCCGTGTGGTTGTCGGAATCGCGCCTGTCGGCCTATGATTTTTACCAGTATTTGTATCGCACCGGTGATGAGGACGTCATCCGCCTGTTGAAAGCATTGACGCTCGTGGATATACGCGAGATCGACGACCTTGAACAACAGATGAAAACATCCTCTTATGTTCCAAATACCGCGCAGAAGCGATTGGCTGATGAGGTGACGCGCCTCGTTCACGGGGAAGAGGGACTAGCGCGCGCCTTGCGCATCACCGAGCATGCGATGCCAGGCCAAGAGACGACGGTGTTGAGCCTTCAGGCGATACGCGAGATGCGAGGGCATGTCCCCACAGCAACGCTACCTCGAGACGAAGTGATTGGCGTGCGAGTTTGCGACGTTCTTGCTGCTGCTGGTTTTTCTTCAAGCCGTGCTGATGCTCGACGGTTGATCAAGAACGGAGGGGTGCGTGTTGGCAGCCGAAAGATAGGGGATGAGTTGGACACGATAGTCGAGAGCGATGTGGTGGAGGGCCAGTTTGTTGTCTTTTCGCTAGGAAAAAAGAATCGTGCTATTCTCGAAATCGCAAGTGCACAGTGACACTCGGGTTAGCATCGAGCCACATAGCACTGTCGTTCCCCAGACAATGGCGTACCCAATAACCTTTCGAACATGGCGATAACGTCTATGAAGCAGCCTCTTAAACGTACGGTAACGAAGAACGATCTCGTGATACAGATCGCTCAAGAGTCCCTTATTCATCCCAATAAGGTTCGCCGTGTTGTCCAGGCATTTTTAAATAAGTTGATAGAAAGCCTCGCACGTGAGGATCGCTTAGAATTCCGCGACTTTGGGGTTTTTGACGTAGTGCGTCGCAAACAAAAAGTAGGGAGGAACCCCAAGAATGCCTCCGTGCCTATTGTGATTCCCCCGAGAAATACCGTAAAATTTACTCCGGGTAAGAAAATGCGGAAGATGGTTGAACGAGAGCTTTCAGCATAAGGAGAGTGTCGATGAGTTTGCCGAAATTGTTTCTTACAGTCTCGGTGGCATTGTTTGTCAGCATTGGTGCGCTGGCGTTGATGAAAAAAAATCGTTCAGAGGCTGCGGTTGACCATCGTCCTGCTGTTCAACAAGAAGTGGAGCTCTCTCTCCTCACGTCTGTTCGGCAACGACAGCCGGTACCGGCTGTGCCCCAACAAACAGAATTGCCGCCTCCCTCCCTATGCGCTGAACAGCCTTCTGAAGACCGTCCTGTGGTCATTGAGCATGATGCCGAGCCCGAAGGGCTTTCGACCATGTTCGTAAAAGGATCTACCTGCCCGATTGTGGAGACGATTTCATATAAAAGCCATGTGCCATGGAAGCGGCATCGTCCAGCCTGGCTGATCGATTATGCGAACTACTATAAGACGCCGCTAGACTTCATTTATCGAAGTCTCACTGGAAGCAGTGATACTGCTCCGTCGTCTATCTCAGAGGGTATGCAGTTCAACGTCTTTCGCAATGACCTTGACTTTCGCTTTCACCTCGTAGTTTCCCTTTCTTCGTGTCGCCTTCGGCTGTACTATGTCATTCCTCATGAACGCCGCGTGATCTTCCTGAAAAGCTATCCAGTGTGCGTAGGCCGCAAAGACCCTTCTCGTGCCTCAGGATGGCTCACCCCTATCGGCGTGTATCAACTTGGCTCTCGCGTGGCTGTCTTCCGTCCTCGGATGATGGGGATGTACAAGGGCAAACAAACTGAACTCATGCAGGTGTTTGGATCGCATTGGATCCCTTTTGAAAAGGAGATCGAAGGGTGTTCGGAGCCGGCCAAGGGCTTTGGTATTCACGGGACGCCGATGAACCGTCTGGAGGGAAGTGTCGACCTGGTAGAAGACACCTCGAGTATTGGCCATTGGGAGAGCGACGGGTGCATCCGGCTGATGGGCAAGGATATGAAAGAGCTTTTTTCTGTTGTCTCGACGCGACAAACCTTTGTTGAAATCGTTCCGACATTCCAACAGTCAAAGTTGTTACGGGGAGAAATTTAGGATCTCATGGCGGAGCGACCACATTTTCTTCCTCACGAGCAGCAGATCCAAGAATATATCAGGTCGATCGAACACGTAAAAAAGCAGTCTCAGTCCAATCCGTTAGTGCAATCGGAGGTGGAGCGTCTCGAGAAAAAACTCGAAGCGCTAAAAGTGAAGGTGTACAGCGAGCTCTCCCCGTGGGATCGCGTCATGATTTGTCGCCATCCCAAGAGACCGCATACGGTCGACTATATTCGCGCTTTGACGACGGATTTCTTTGAGTTGCATGGCGACCGCACATATGGCGATGACCGGGCGGTGATCGGCGGGTTGGCAAAGATTGACGATCTCCCTTTTGTGATTATTGGGCAGGAAAAAGGTTCGAACACCGAAGAGCGCGTGGCGTGTACTTTCGGGATGGTTTCTCCAGAAGGGTTTCGCAAGGCGCTGCGGCTGATGCGCTTAGCTGAGCAGCTGCATGTGCCGGTGCTCACACTCATCGACACTCCTGGAGCATACCCTGGGCTTGAGGCCGAGCAGCGTGGCCAAGGGTGGGTGATCGCTGAGGCAATTCAGCAGATGTTTTCCATCAAGACGCCGCTCATTGTGATGATCATTGGGGAAGGATGCTCAGGAGGAGCTCTTGGCATGGGCGTG
>CAYPCN010000008.1:0-8317 GCA_964409235.1 uncultured bacterium | reverse complement strand
GGGCGTGGGAGATGTCGTGGCGATGCTCGAGCATTCCTACTATTCTGTGATAAGTCCTGAAGGATGCGCTTCAATTCTGTGGAAAGATGTGGGCAAAAAGCAGGAAGCTGCGAATGCTTTAAAGCTCAATGCGGAGAATCTTCTCGATTTGCATATCGTCGACGAGGTGATCCCAGAACCTCTTGGAGGAGCTCACTATGATCCTCCGCTGATCTTTTCTCGTGTGAAGACCTTCGTGACTGGCAGGGCGCGTGCGCTGCTCCATATTCCCATCCCAGTGCTCCTCGAACAACGGTATGACAAATTCCGAAAGCTCGGCATGATTTCTGAGACGAGTCTGGCATGACCTTTGATGCAATCGTCCTCCACTCGGGAGGCATGGATTCGTCGTTGTGCCTTTTCATGGCGGCCCAAGAATTTGGCCGAGATCGCGTTCTTAGTCTTGGATTTCGATACCACCAGCGGCATGAAGTGGAATTGGTCGCTGCGCAGGCGATCGCAAGTCACTTTGGGGTCCACCGCGTTGTCATCGATATGAAGCCTCTTCCTGGCTGGGAAGGGTCAAGCCTTCTTTCCCACGACCTTCCCATCTCGTCTGGCCACTGTCCCAATAGTTTTGTTGTGGGGCGCAATGGCTTGTTGCTCATGATGACATCGCCATTGGCGTCTCGCGTTGGCGTTCGCACGCTTGTGATTGGCGTGATGGAACGAGAAGGCGCGCACTCTGGATATCCAGATTGCAGTCGTGCGTACATTGATAGTGTGCAGACAGTCTTGCGCCTTGACCTCCGCGATCCTTTGTTTTCGATCCAAACGCCGCTGATCGCCATGTCAAAAGCGGAGACAATGGAGCTCGCACATTCGCTCGGTGTGTTGGACTATCTCCTTGAGCACACCGTCACATGCTACAACGGCATTTCGGGCGCCGGATGCCAAAAATGCCCGTCGTGCATCTTGCGGAATCAAGGCATCGCAGAGTTCTACCAAAACCATCCTGAGAAACCATATTCCTTCTACTCGCAGCACTCCTCGGGAATCTAGTCGCAAGCTCCCGACCTCTATTTCGCTTCCTTCTCGAGCCATTTGAGCTCTAAGGATCCGACTGATGTGAGAACCTCACCATGAACACTAGGCGCTTTTAGATATTTATAAGCGATGTAATAGATGGGGATTAACGGGAGATTTTCCATGGCAATCTGTTCGGCATGCTTCATCCACTGTCGTCGCTGCACAGGGTCGATCGTGATATCAGCTTGATTCAGCTGGTGGATGTATTCCGCGTTTTGCCAGCAGGTTCCGTTGATGCCATTCTTTTTAAATTTTAGGTAGTCGAGATTGAACATCGGGTCGTCCACCCAGGAGTACCATGGTGCTGTGGCGATGTCCATATCTCCTGATGGAATTTTCTTCATGTACGTTCCCCAGTCGAGCCCAAGAAGGTCGACGGTGATGCCAAGGGCTTTTGAGATCTGCTGCTGGATCGCTTCGGCGATGACTTTGGCGACGGGCTCTGCCCAATGTGTAATGGTCAGACGAGGGAATGTATCCGGTGTTATGCCAAGCTCCTCGCAGCCTTCCACAAATAGCTGTCGAGCCATTTGGGGATCGCCATCGGCATAGGGAGGGGCGTCGAGCATAGACATCCATTTTGGAAGGATGGAAAACGCTGGCTCTTCTCCACCATTGATAAAACGTACTAATTCCCGCCTGTTGATGGCACATGCAATGGCACGACGGATTTTTGGGGAGCTCAGCTGTGGCTTTTCTGTGCACGTGACGAGCCAATATATTCCACCGATATTTTTTTTGATTAACGATGATTGCAGCTCGGCAATGGTTTCTAAGGGAATCAGCCCGCATGGATCTCCGTACCAATCGAGCTCGCCATTTTGAAACAGCGCGTAGGCAGTATGGGGATCTTCGATCATGGCGAACGAGAGGCGATCGCTCTTTGCACTATCTGGATTCCAGTAGAAGGGGTTTTTTTCGAGGGTGATATGCGATTGAAGAACGTGCTCTTTGAGGAGGAAAGGGCCATTGGTGACATAGGATGGGGAGGCCATGCCGTCCCATCCAGACTGGTCTTTGGTTGCTGCCTTACAGAGAGGGGAGAAGAGTGGGTTGGCCATCAGCTCCAAAAAGTACGGCGTCGGATGCTCGAGCGTGACTTCTAACGTCTTTGCGTCGATGGCGCGAACGCCAATACTGTCGAGAGGGCATTCGTTGGAGTGGGCTTTCTTGGCATTTTTGAGGATAAAAAATGCATAGCAAAAGGGCGATGCTAAGGAAGGCTCAAGAGCTCCTTTCCATGCCCAGGCAAAATCATGGGCCGTGACTTCCATGCCGTTCGACCATTGCGCTGGACGAAGGTGGAAAGTGTATACTGTCTTGTCGTCGGAGATAGAGACAGAGTGGGCCATGGCCAGTTCTGGCCGTCCATTTCGCCCGATCCTCGTCAAGCCTTCGAATAATTCGCGAAGAATAACTTGAGAGCGTCTGTCACCCCCCTTTCTGGGATCAAGAGAGAACGGCTCTGCCTGAAGGTAGAGGTGAACTTCTTTTTTTTGTTCCGGCGAATGCGAACACCCGGCGGTGAAGATGATGGCCGAGACAGACAACAGAAAGGACAAGTATTTCATAAATTTAGGTCCTCAGGAAATCAACGGTTCCAAAGAGAGAGATGCCAAACGGCGGAAAGGAGGGGCGTGTGCGCAATTGCAGGCTGACGTCAACCAGCGGGATGCATGGCATACGCTCTAAGAACAGCTGTTCAGCTGCTTGCCGGTACTGTTGGCGGTGCTCCTCATTCGTCACATGAGCTGCTTGGTGGATAAGGTTAGTAAAAGGCTCGTGAGCCCAGCGCGAAGGGTTCATGAGTTCTTGTGTCCATGGTTCAAAGGCCAGCACAGAATGTGTACTGATACTATGCCACACTGTCATAGCGAGATCATAGGGGGACGTGCTGATGGCGTGACAAAAATCCATCCGAGGGATGACGTCGAGTTGGATCTCGAGCCCAAACAGCTCTTCCCACGCCAAGACAACAGCTTCTGCCATTCTGCGGTCTTCTGGGAGGTCGCGGACAATGCAGCGAAGAGCTGGGAGGGATGACGGGGAAATACTGAGGGTGTAGCAGCCTTGGCGGAAGAGTGTATGTGCCTGGACGATGTCACATCGAAGGGGCGTCGGGTTGGTGAGCGAGGAATGGCGATGGGGGAGAATGCTACTGGAAGGTCTTTCACCATTCTGAGACAAGCGAGATCGGTTGATAGCCAAAGAAAGAGCGAGTCGTACTTCACGTGATGACAAGAGAGGGGTTTGGACATTGCACGCCACGCATCGGACTGCAGGGATGGGAACCGAGCAACAGTCGTCTTTGCTGGGAAGAGAGGGGGCAAGAGGATCTCCAAGCCAGTCGACATCGCCATTATCAAATTTGGCTTTAACCTGGCGCGGCTTCGAGTTCAGCTGAAAGGTGATGGTCTGAGGCGCGGCGGAGCTCGTATTCCAGAACAAGGGGTTTCTCTCGAGGATGAGAGAGTGCTGCGAGGATGTGGTTCTGATGCGGAAAGGTCCGTTGGTGGGGATTCGGAAATCTGGAAAGAGATTCCATCCGGCTCTATGTTCGTCAATGGAGTGGCAGAGCGGGGAGTAGATCCAATGGCTGCAGAGGAGGAGAAATTCTTTACAGGGAGCTTCGAGAGTAACGCGCAGTACTCTATCGGAGAGCGCTTGGACTCCAAGCATATCGGGAGACGCAGCGTTGTTTTTGATGGCGCGACCATTTCGAATAGGGAAGAAGAGGTAGGAATACGGGGTGGCGCATGTTGGAAGGAGAGCCTTTTTCCATGCATAGACGAAGTCGTGCGCCGTGACCGGAGTCCCATTCGTCCAGGTGCAGGGGCGTAGGGTGAAGGTATAGACGCAGCCGTCATCAGAGAGAGCAATATCTTCGGCAATACCGTTTGAAATCGCTGCATCTGAACAGGTCCGCGTCAGACCCTCGTACAGCATTTTGATGAGTGATCCGGAGCAAGGGTCGGTACTCTGACGAGGGTCCAATGAGAGATATGGCACTGAGAGGGAAAATCGCACTGTGCTCGGTGGGGAGGAGAGCTGTCTCTTGTCATTGACCATCCTTTGGGCGGACTCTATAAACCTCTCTTGGATAGAGTGGTCAGCAGAAAAGCAGATGGCGAACCCAAAGCGATGGTGCGAAAAAGCGATGTGGCACACGGCCAGGCAGTGGTGGGGGATGTGCAGGTATGGTTTGAGAAGCAGGATCTCCTCAGGGGAAGTGTGAGGAGGACAGAGGAAGCTGACGAATGCGACAGAGGGGTGTCTTTCTGCGAGACAGCCGGGCTTTGCGCAGCGGCGCAGTTCTCGGAAGTGACGGAACACAGTCAGCATATGCTCTTTGCTCACCATGTTTTTCGCGATGCATGGCGTCAGCGAGTGAAAGAGGGCTTCAATACTATAGCCTTCTTGTCTCTCCTCGTCTGTCAGAAGAGGGAGGAGCTCATCGACGAGAGGGTGGTGCTGAAAGAAGAGCCCTCCATTGGCATCGCGGACAGCTCCTTGGGACGACTCTATGCTGCGCATGACTGTTTGGCGAGCACGGACAAGGTCGAGGGAGTGGCTGTAGCGTAGGAAAGGTGTTTTGTCACACTGCGCAATCAAGCTGATCGCCTGTTTCTGGTAGTTGTTTCGCAGGTTGCCCACAATGGAGGTTTGTAATGGAATAAGCCGCTTGATTTCTGGAAATTTCGTCATCGTGAAGGGAGTCTCCTGGCCTTTTTTGATGACGCGGACAAGAGTGACGAGAAAGTCGATGGTTTCTTCGCTTTGCCCTCGGTAGTGAAGCACCACCTGTGGTACGTCTCGAATTCGCTTTATTTGCTGGGCGAGGAGGAGGATGGTGCGGAGGGAGTCTTCTTCGCTTTCTAGAAGGGCCGTGTTGCTATTTCCTTGGCTGATGGAGACCTGCAGCTCATACTCTAGCTTTGCTGCGAACGTCGAGAGTTCTTCTGTAGAAAAAGGGGACAGCTCTTTTTTCTCTATTTCTACGTAGTACGTGGTGATAGGGCCCTGTGGGCGCTGGAGGGAAAAGAATGAGCATGGGACAAGGGAGGCCTCTGGCCAACATCTGTTCAGGCACCGTTGCATTCGTCCCTCGTTGAAGGAGTCGTGTGGCGATGCCTCTCGGACGGCCAGGATACAGGAGAGGATATGTCTACGTCCCGAGGGGCATATCAGCTGTGAACGAAAGAGACGAAGGCAGAGAGGAGAGGAACTCTGTTCGAGCCTGCGGAGAAGGGCTGTATGCCATCGAGCGATGCGAAAACTATGTCGTGGGGGACGAATGGCAAAAAATCCTTCCTCCGATGCCACGACGCAATGGGCAACCTCTGTTTGGAGATCCTGCGGCATGCGATAGGCTGTGGAACGGAAGAGGTAGGATTCGAACCTACGGTCGGGGGAAACCCGACATCTGTTTTCGAGACAGACGCATTCGGCCACTCTGCCACTCTTCCCTATGTCAATGAGGGGCACGGCGATCTTTTTCACGCCTCCTCGTAGTGCTTCGGAAGAGGTAGGATTCGAACCTACGGTCGGGGGAAACCCGACATCTGTTTTCAAGACAGACGCATTCGGCCACTCTGCCACTCTTCCATTTCCGGGAACTGCCGGCCATTGTAGGGATCAGCTCTACCTCCAGTCAACGAGTTTTTCAGATCTCTGTCTTTTATGAAACCATGCTGTTTTTGTAATAATTTGTTTGAAAATAGAAATGATGTCATAATTAGTTTGGAAAGAATGAAAGGAGGTATTGAGGCTCTAGTAATAGAAAAAAGCGATCTCATCAGGCTTTGTACTGTCTGGTGAAAGGAGGGTACTATGGCTCCTGCCAAGACGATTAAATCAGAAGATGTGTCCATTGTGTCAGCGATCGAGACGCTATCGAGTATTGCTGACCTTGAATTGTCATCAACGCTTCAAGACCCTCTCATGATTTCCCCGCCACCGAGAGAAGCTCCCGTGATGATGAAAGCTGTACGGTGGCTGCACAAAAAAAATGCTGAGCGCATGATGACCATTATGCGCGACAAGCTGCATGTCGTGCTGAACTATTTGCGCCATTTTTATGCCTCAGAACGCGGACGTTTTGCGCGCAAGGAATCCATAGAAGGGATCAGGACGATCATGATGCTTGTCGACGAAGCATCTGAGAACCTCGATCGGTACACCAAGCTTTTCTTAGGCACGCATAGTAAAAGCATCAAACAGACGAAAGAGTTCGTCGACCTGTGTTCTTTCTACAATACGAAGATCGCTCCTATTGCGGTGCACAGAAAGGTGGCGGCATGGATTAGCGCGCTTCCGATTGCCGACATCTTAGCAAAAGGAGTAGAAGCTCCGCCAGAATGGTCTGTTGGCGCCGCTCTTACGCCGCTGTCGCTCGAGCTTGAAGATATTCAACGCGATAGAGACTATGAGCTGCTGTTGATACGAAAAGCGAATGGCGCGAGATTTTTTACGCCAAAACTTCTGCGTAGCATGCGCCTTGCTTGTGATATTGAAAAGGCGGTCGACTGGCAGGGGAGGGCGGTCTTTGAAGGCCAGATCGACGCTTTGCAACGTATGCAAACGGCGACGGTGGTGAACTACCTCCTCAACAACTGCTATCCAGCAATGGATGCCTTTTTCCGTGCCGCGCACCGAGCGAAAGACCATCAGCTCGTTTTGGACCTCTATTCGCCCTGTATTGCGCTGATGATGTCAGGCATCCAGGCTATTCATTACGCAGGGGAGCGAGGAAAGAATTGCGTAGAATACCTCGATGATTTTCGATCATTGCTTGGGCAGATGCTACATTCGTCCGAATTCAAGCGGCTCCTTACGTATCCTCCAAACAACGAACGTTCATGGGAATTTGCGTTGCTTCGATTGGTAGAACAGCTGGCCTCGAACATCGTTGATGGTGCTCCAATGTCGATCGAATGTGTCAATGCCTTTACTGGACTTCTCAATCAAGGGATGCAGCGTGCCATCGGGGAACTTGGGCCTTCAGATGGGACGATCGCACATCGCCTCAACTTGAACTTTGCTGCTCTTCGTCATTTGATCGGGACCAGAGGTGCTACGACCATCGTACGAATGCTGCAAGAGCTTGAAATGCGAAGATTTGTGACTTTTGAGCCGTTGCTTGGAGAATCGCTGCCAACACATCTGTTCAATTTCTCGTGGCGTGGGGAGTTGATCCCTGTTGTGAGGTTGCCATCGCCAACGCGACAAGAAAAAATCGACGCTGCATTCCCATCAGAGGTCTTTCAGATTGCCACTCGTCGTCATGGTCGGCACGAGCGGACGTACCTTGTACTCAACCTTCAAGAGAGAACTGGGTGGAAGGATGGAGCTCGTTGTCAAGCCATAGAAGAGCTGCAGCGTGAGGAAGAAGGTCGCTCAGCCGTCTCTGTCTTTTCCTTGAGCTGTGATGGGGATTTTTACCGTCAGGAGGGTTCGTATGAAGCGATGTCATCGGCCGAAAAATTCAAAGAAGAGCTGGTGAACCACCTCACTGAGCCAAGTAGAGGCGTGCAGTTCCCTCGCGCGCATCCTACGCCGTCCATAGCTGACATCAGAGAGCTGATCGATGTCCTCCACACCTCTCTCTATGGCGGAAGAAATAGGCTGCCCAAAGCGCAGCGCCTTGAGTGGATTGATCTCATGCATCTGCTTCTCATGTTGAAGGTCATCGAACAGACCCGCCCAAGTATCATCTTTGTGAGCTGCAAGGATGGTCTTGACAGTACATTACCCGCCATAGCAGGTCTCTTCTCGTTCTTGAAGGTGCTGAACAGAAGACTGTCGTCAGAGGAAGAGATGGCATGGTTGGGAACAATGCTCCTTGGCATTCCATTGATAGAACGAGATCGGCTTCTCTTCGCTGATCGCTATAGCAGACTTACATCTCTCGTACGGCTGTTAGAAAGCGGATGCCAAGAGGGCACCGGCATTCTTGATCCTGCTGTGCAAGAGGCGATCACGAAGTTTCTGCCGCAAGAGAGTTCTTTTGCCGCTATGGTACCGGCGTCAGGACGTCAGCCGACCCATTTTGACCTTGATTCAGCGCGATATCGGACAAGGCGGTAAAGGTGGTGCATGCCCCACCCGTAGAGAGGGGTGTAGAGTGCCCACGCAAGAGCGACGATGACAATGGTGCTGCTTCCGACAATGAGGTCGCTCAGCCAATGAGCGCCTGAGATGAGCCGTGGAAGAAGGAAGAGGATGGAGAAGAGAAAGGCAAAGAAGCAGA
>CAYPCN010000007.1:827-57568 GCA_964409235.1 uncultured bacterium | reverse complement strand
CAGTAGAGCAACATGCCGTGCCAACTTAATCGCCTTTGCTAAACGACGTTGGTAGTAGGCCGAAACACCCGTAATGCGCCGAGGGAGGATCTTTCCTCTCTCCGTGATAAACTTGGACAATGTTTCCACGTCCTTATAATCGATAGTTTTGAAATTCTCTGCTGTAAACGGACAACGCTTCCGCTTACGACCACCTCTGGCCTCTGATGGCTCTCGAGGGATCCGTCTCATAGGTTTCATCATACGTTTTTCCCTTTACAGTTCAGGAAGTTGTTTAAATTTCAACTCTTCCAACACCGTTTCTGCTTGCAGTGTTAAATATCGAAGGAGATCCTCATTACGGCGATACTCTTCCCACAACTCTTCGATATATCCCGGCATCAGAGAAAAATAGACGAGGTAGTAGTACCCCTCCCTGTGACGGTTGATCTCATAGGCCAATCGTCGTCGACCTTGATCATGAATTTTTAGGATCTTGCCGCCTCTAGAAACGATGCTCTCTTTGATTTTGTCAAAGGCTTTGCCTCGCGCTTCATCACTCAAATGCGCGCTGAGGACATACATCCCCTCATAGAGTTGTTCTTTTTGTTGCTTCATTGTTCTCTTTTTTCTCCTTGGTACCAGCTCTTGATAAGCATTGTTGCGTACTATACGGTATTCGACCTTCAGGATCTCCCTGAAGATCGATTGCTTCGATTACGCCACTAGCCACTCCTCAATCATCTCTACAGACCGATCAATAAGAGCAGGAAGCTCTTCCATCTCTTCCGCCGAAAATCGACGCAAGACATAGTCAGCAACACTCCCACTCCCGGGTCGGCCCACGCCAATGCGCAGCTGCGAAAAGTCCATGCTTCCAAGAATACCTTGGATGCTTCGAAGGCCATTATGACCTCTCGTTCCTCCCACACTTGCGATTTTCACCTGTCCCCACGACGTCTCAATATCGTCGACGACGACCAATAAGTCTCGCGCCTCCAAACCAACGTAGCGAAGCAACCGCCCCACCGCTCTTCCACTTTCGTTCATATAGAGCCGAGGAACGGCCAAGGTGACAACTCTCCCGTCAATGACTCCTTTGGCAACCTGTGCTTCAACGCCTTTTTCCGTATGAAAACGATATCCACGTCTCTCGCAAAACGCCTTGACAATCTGTGCCCCAATGGAATGACGCGTCCACTCATACTCAGGGCCCGGGTTTCCAAGCCCTACAACCACTCGTGGAGAAAGAGCACTCTGCGTCGATTCCTTCACTCAACCTACCTATCGATTACTTGAGGACGGAGACAACAACATCATCAGCACGTGCCAAGCAATTGACGGTCTTCGGCATCGCAATATCTCGAACGCGCTTTGACTGCCGTATTCCCATTTCCTTCACATCAATCGTAAAATGCTGTGGAATATTCGCCGGCAGGCAGCGGACTTTCACATGGCGCATAATATGGCGAAGCTGCCCGCCCAGCTTCACGCCACTGCATTCAGCAGCGCCGTCAAATTCCACAGGGATCTTGACATCGACCAGCCGCCCCTCTTCGAGCTCATAGAAATCCAGGTGTATAATATCATACGTCGTTGACTGGTATTGCACGTCCTTAATCAACGCCTTCCGTTCACGACCCGATTCGTCTTTCAATACAAAAACAGTATTTGGTAAAAACCCTGGCTTAATGGAACGCATTGCCGCTTCAATGTCGGCTCGAGGTACAGACCCCATCTGCCCCTCCTCGCCTTTGGAATAGACAACCATGGGGATGAACCCATTGCGGCGAAGTCGACCCACACTGCCTTTCGTTGAGCTATCACGCATCGTATATGTAATGCTGATCATCCGTCCTCCTTATTCGCTGGAAAGCACTTCTCTCCAGACGGAACTCTTTATACACTGAGTTTCTACCTATCGCTCGCTCTGGCCAGCGTCAGAGCACGAAATAGGGAGCAACACTTATATATCTGTCAACATGGAATAAAACGCGCCCAAGACTATCAGCCGAGCTTTGCGCCGGCTGCCTTATCTTGGCATACCAGAGAATACCTCGGGTGCGCCCTTCCCATGGTTCGCTTTTCGCGGCTGACAGTAGTTTCATATCTGTCAGCGAGAAGGGAAAAATACTCTCATACAAGGGACATGAACCAACTGGCTGCAGTGGCTATCATGTACCGTGCGAGTATCGTCTCCCAATCATAAACTCCATACATTGCACAGTATCGAGAGGTTTTCCGTCTAGAGGAAAATCCGGTCATTTGCGATGTGCCTTTTGGAGGAGAGAGTAGGATCTTTTTGGCCGAATCTACTCAAAATCTCCTGCTTCTCCTCTAAAAATTCACATCGCCAATAGCCCCCGATTTTCCATCTAGAGGTTGTTATTTTTTCTTGACAGGCGACCAAAAAGAGCGTCTCATGAGTCGATAGGATAGGGATTGTATGCATCGTATGTAAAAATGCATTGTACTCTCTCGAACGTTGATCAATCCAAGATGGGAAATTGCGAGAGTCTCAGCTCAAAAGGGCGACCAATGTGCGATGAGGGGCGGCTATCCATACTATAGGAGAAAGTTGTCATGACAGGCAGCATTGAAGAGATTTTGCAGCAGGGCCCTCAATGGGTTCGTGCTATGGCCGCTCGGCACATAGGAGAGATGGGAGGCTTCAGCGTCGATCCGGATTTGGCCCGCTTAGACCCCGCCTTGAGAGATGAGATATCGCGAATCACCGACCTGATCAATCAACTGATTGTGGTTGTTGCTGACGAGGCAGAAGAAGATACAAAGAGAGCCGAAGGGCGACATGTATTGCAGCAACTCCAGTCAACTTTAGAAAAGACGTGTCGTGAGTTCGTGGTGTTAGCACCTCAACAGGAAGAGTACTATAGGTCTACTACGAATAAGATTATTACGAAGATGTATGACCTCATTGAGCAAACATCTCTGACTCTTAGCGAAACACGATTCATAGGAAGGCGTGGACTGAAGAGGGGCAGCGGGGAAGCGGAGGGCAAAGGAGCCATTTCGGCACAACCAAGCAAAAAAACCGCACAATCAAAAGATGCCCCTACACGACGTCAGCTATCGACGTTCACACGGGAATGCGAAACTTTTCTCTTCACGTACAAGCAAGCAGAGGAACGAGGGCCTCTCAGCACAGACATGTCCCAGGCGATTGACGATCTTGTCAGCCTCTTCTCGAGCTATCCCGCCATTCAAGCCGACCCTTCCGTTGCAGCAAAAAGAGAGCACATGGAAGCGTATCTTCGAGAGCATCTTCAGGAACGCACCCAGCTAAAAGCCGCTCTGCAGTCGCTGTCCTTGCGAAGCGAGACGATGGCAAAGGTGCTGGCACTGCCACAAGATAAGGTGCGCCATGTGCTGAATGCCGTATCAACCATTGAAGAAGGATATTTGGAAGATCTTCGTCGCCGCCTTCATTCAGGCCAATCTATTGAAATCCAAGAGGGGATGCCGGTGGCAACGCTACGGTATCTGCAAGGAGCATTCTCAGGCGAAGACTGGCCTGAGAAAACCCTTGTGCAAACAATGATCGCAGAACGCATGCATGCGCGTACAGAAGAGAGCATCATCAACGAGATGATGCGTTCTCCTGTGCCCATTCAGCCCGCTCTTCAACGCCAGATACTTAACCGCTATAATCTTTCGAGCGTGGCTAAATATTTACAAGGCATGCAAGAGCCGGGATCCAAATTTCGCATTCAATTGAATGGAGTTTTTTATGAGGCGCGCATTTCGCCGGATAGAAGAGAGATTGTCTTGCGACGGTGGGTATACGAGGAATGGTCTGTTAGAAAGATACTGACAGGGTGGGTGTCGAATCTATTTGGCTCCAGCACAGCAGTTCCTGAGGATGCTTTTTGCATACGCCTCGGGGTAGATGGAAACATCGAAACCATTACGAGGGGTAGAGAACAGAGCCGCTTATCAGATGCACTGAACATTGTGAGAGCGCTTGAAGACAAACTGATTTCAGAACAAACGCCGATGCAGATTGAACAAGAGAAGCTGGGGCTTCATGACGCAGATCTTATCACGTTCAGGGCTATAGCGATCCAAGACCAACGAACCCTGTTGGAAGGAGAATCAAAAACTGAGGTTCTTGAGTTAGGCGCTCCCCAAAAGATGTATCGGATATGGTCGACCAAACTGAAAGATGGATTTGCTATTAATATCCAGGATGAAGCATCTCAAGGAACGCTTCTTAATAAAATTGGATTGCAAATCAGTGAAGACGGAAAGCTCGTTTCCGTGTATGCAAATGACACAAAAGTTGCTGCGCTCTCTGATTCTCAAAGGGATCTGATTTCAGAAGCATTTATCAAGACTTTGCAGCACACTTCAATGTACATGCTCAAAGGCTCGGATATTTTTATTACAGCCGTCATGCGCAGTCCGCGCCAGGTTCCTCTGTATCATCTGCAACAACTGGCGCACTGCCTCGAAGAGAGGTCCAAAAATGGTCGCGCATTTCCTGAGATATTTGTTCGCTTCAGGCTAGATGACTTGACTGAAGCACGAGGAGTGGACGCCGGAGGACTTTCAAGAACATATCTCGATGATCTGTTCCAGGGAATTGTCGAGCAAGGGCAACCCATTTCTTTTGCAGGCGGGACTACTCGATATACACCGTTTCCTGCAGCCGACCACGAACAGATCTATCAGCAAATGGGAGCAGTGTTCATGTGGTGTTATACAACGCGATATATCATTGGAGACCATTTTAACCCTGGACTTTTTGCCGCCGCTTTATCGCTTTCAAGCGAACAGATTGATGAGACGCCATTGCAGGATGTGACACGGCAAAAGATGCAAGATGCCTTTCTGCGGACTGCTGCAGAAAGTGAGCCGGAGTCGATATGGAGCGCCTTAGAAAAAATGAGGGATATGGAGCACTTTCTGGAGGGATGGACAGCAACCGACGAGAACATCGCCGTATTGCAGCATATCATACGAATCTCGTCGTATGACGAGGACTCAATGAGTCTCATAGGCGAAATCACTTCAAGGGAGCAAGTGCTCCCCATTCTCCAAAAAGAACCCCATTTGCGCACCGATGAAGAGAACGACGTACTGAAAACACTCGTTGCTCAGGCGCAGTCATTCGTCTCAACCAAGTTTTCCGCCTATCTGAACGAGCTATGTCAGGATAGCAAGATAGATTTTGATGCCATTCGAGAAATAGCCAGGGGCATGAAGCAATACTGCGCTCTGCATCCCAAGCGTCCAGCATGGGATGTGGTGCGAGGCACGGCTCCTGTAGAATTTAGCAGCACGGTTCAAGGAACAACGAATCGGGCTAAAGTCATAGAGTCCCTCAGTGTGGCATCTGATGCTCCTGAATGGTTAGTGAAAAAAGCCAACTTTCTCAAGGAATGGATCGCCGATCCATCCACAACCGATGAGGAGCTTCGTCAATTCTTGAAATGGGTAACAGGGTCTGCCGCTCTCCCTGCAAGGAGAATAGTATTAAATTCTGTCGGCCAGGGGTATTGTATCCCAGCTTGTCATACATGCAGCTGCGCATTAGATATTTGCGAAACCCCCTACGGACTTGATGCAGAGTATCCATACGATACCAAGGAGGGATTTCTGCATTACATTACATTGGGGATGAAAATGTCTGCGTCATTTGACTTCTTGTAATCTGAAGTTGCTGCCTATTATACACTCTTGGCATATCCAACGTTCGTAAGCCGCGCTGCGCATGCAGGCGTAGAGGAAAAGTCAAAATTGTGTGTCTAGATAGTACTTGCGGATCGTTTCCGTCGAAGCGGTATTGACCCCTCCGGCCACATCTTTTTCCACCTTTTTTTCAAAAATCTCCTTCGTGAGCAGGCGGAGGCAGATCTTTTGATGTTTATCCGTTTCAAAAGCGATGTGATCTGCTTTGCTTAGGGATTCTTTGTCAATTTTTTGATCCGAAGAGATAATCCGGAAATATTTTCCTCGCGCCGTGTCATTCCAAGTGACAACTGTCCGCCCATCTTCTACATGAAAATGAGGCCGAATGGCAACGGGATTCATAGAACTCTCCGTTTCAACGTAGTATACATCGTTGAGCGTAAAGTCAATTGTCATATTATTGGTGCCTCCACATATGTTGTGTAAAATGGCTTGAAATGTGAATGAATTCGTCAATAGGCCGTTCTATAAAGCGAGTTTTGATGTACAACCGTCCTGCGCGTTCAACAATCATTCCTTTCTCATTGAGTTTTCTGATGAGTATCTCCTCATCTGCTTTGGATGCAACCACTAAACTCGTTATGAAGCTTGGCATGATCGCAAATTTAAACATAAATTCATTTCCCTCGTAGCCGGCGCTTCCAACCTCTTGGGCGGTAGTAATGACGCTGGGGCGCGTTCGGTATTTATCTCCTTCTGGGTCCAAGGGATTGCGAACTCCATATTCATCTTGTAGATAGGCATATCCTCCACGGTTACTAAGGCTCAGATCATATAGAACTTGAATAGTGCCTGAGAGCGGGATGACCGATATTGGCTTTGTGGAAACGCTAGGTGTGACAAGTCTTGTGAAAACGCAGTCAGCCGAGCCCTTCATGTGGTCTTCCTTTGCACTGGCTCCTGGGACAATGAGGCCTGCATCGAAACGGCACTGCGTTGATAAAACTCCATTTTGAAGCATCAGGCACGCCCTCGCAGCATCTTCTTCGATCGAACCTCCTGGCAAGCCGATTCCGGACATAAATCCCCATGCGCCTGCAGCTCGCATTTGTTCTGCTAAGTCGGTAATATGCCATGTGGGGCAACCAGGAAGGATTTCTTGCTTTTCCATGCGTCCGCCTGAAAGATATTTTTCAAAAAGCGCTTTCGATGCCGGAACTTTTGTAATCATTGTTGCAAGGAGAGAGTTACACGTCATCTCTACGAAAGCATGATCTCGCTCTAGTTCAAATGCGTGTTGCGGAAAAAACGTATGGAAAATCTGAAAAATCTGTAGTTTCCGATCATCCCAAGCACTTTGTGCTGTTAGAACGCTTGGCAAGCCAATATACGAAAACATGTAGAGCAAAGCCCTCAGCCCTTCTCCGGGTGGAAGCCCTCCCGCCATTTCTACTTCAATGCGATTATAGACGGCCCCATAGCGAGGGTCGGCGCCTATCGTAATCGAGCCGATACCTGGAAAGAGAATTCTCTTTGCCATGCCCATACTGTATCCAGCCTGTGGATCATCGCTGAACGTGCCATCAGCTAGCACCCGTCGATACGTATAGGAACCGTCGCTAATTGTTATTCCTTGGATTTGGCTAGCATGCTGCTCAAATAGCGCCAATCGTTGCTGCACAGCGGCCCGCGCTACATGGGTGAGCTTACAATCAACGACAATTCTTTGTTCTCCATCAACAATACGACTCCTTGCCCGTATCACTCCTCCCTTCACTTCAGTGCTGCCAAGGGAACTAAAATAGGCGCCTAAAGTTTGCAGGGGATGTTGCGCACTTCGTTCTGAGATGGTTTTGTCCATCTCGTGGAGGGGGTGTGAATCAGGGAAGCGAAGTGTAGAAAATGAAAATCGGGCGATGTCTAAGGCAAGCTCCAGTTTTTTTTGGTGTATGAGAATCTCGCCTACTCTGCGCAGAGTTCTCGCGGCGATTCCTTGAAATTCACTGATGCCCGTCTCCTCATATTTTTGCTGTAAAGAGCGAATTAAAAATTGGAAGACATCCGTGGGAAAGGAATAGTCCCCAGTTTTGACGGCATCAAGCAACGAGTTGACGTACGAAATAATATATTCGAATCCACCCTCTTGCAGAAGCATAGGATGCAGCAGAAGAGCGATAAGGTCATAGTGGTGGGAGCTGACGGAGTAGTCTGCATTGACTGCTGAACAAAAACTAGCATATGCCTTGGGGATATCGTTTAAAGCCAGAAAATTTTGTCCGATAGCTGCCCAGCAAGACGCCAGAGATGTGCGCTGCTGAGGGACTTCCTGAGAAAGAGCTGTTGCCACGGATTCATATTCGGCGATCGCACGTAGGTGATCCCCTTGTAATTCATAGGCCCGAGCTATGCGCATGCAAATGGCAGTGGGGTCTGGAACTATTGGCTTGAGAGCCTGCAACATGGCTATGGCAGAAGAGAACTCTCGCTGCGCCACAAGCCGTCCTATTTCTGCTTCACAAAGAGCGAGGTAATTAACAAATATTTTCTGGAGTTCAGAATAACGCGCAGGCGATATCTCTGTTATCCCCACGAGATTGGTGCAGCGGCTGGTGAAATCGAGGCGCTGGGCGTCCTCAAAAGGTTTGATTTCATCTTGCAGAGCTTTGATTGATGCAAGAAGTTGCTCCTGCGGCGGTATGTGGGCAGCAGAAGAGGCCCGAAGAATACTTTCTGCCAGAGCCTTGATCTGTTCCTGCTTCGGTTGGTATGGCGCTGCCCTTTGTGCAAAGCTCCACATTCCTGTCAGCCAACCCGAAACAGGGACAGATCCTTCTAAATTGTCCATGCTAAACGCCTCTTTCAATCCAAGGTGCTACCAATGCTCTACAGAATCGCTTCCTTACAGAGCCTTCTCTCGCCTACACTTTCTACCCGCCAACGCGAAGAAGGATGGCGGTATAGAGAGCAGACGAAAGCACGAAGGCTCCTACATCGTTCGTTTTTCCCTTTGGAAGTTCATGCCGCACCACGTTCATGATCACGCCCCCGCCAATGAAGGCGTTGATCAACGCAATGGCTGTTTCGGACACCTGAATGGTCCGTCCACAGATCCATCCCAAAACTAGGCTCGCAATTAAGGCCCATCGCCCTATTGTCCGATACTCTTCGCCATGCCCCTCGCACAGCGTATAGTCATTTGTACAATAATGAAGGGCCATGGCGATGGTAAAAAGAAGAAGGGGTTGTACTTCTGGATTGCCATCGCTCGCAACTGCATATCCCACGAGAAAATTAAAGAGCGCATAAGAACCAAGAGAGAAAAAGAATCGCTTCTGCTTAATCCAGCCTGATGGAACCCTGTCAATGCAGAAAAATAATAAAAATCCCAGCAGCGCAATCACAAAAACATGTCGTTCGACATACGGCAACCAGCCGGTCAGCGTCCGCTCTACTATACGGTTGCTAGCACCCAACTTGGGAAGCAAATCAATAAAAACATACGCTATGGCAACGCCTCCACCGACAGAAAGGAACGGCCCTTGAGGAAGAAGTATATGCGTTCGGACTCGTTCGGCAACCATGTGCACAAGCGATAAAACGACAATGGAAACAAAGGAAATATCCACATATGACATGGTCGTTTCTCAGGGTATACGCCGAAACATAACGTTACTTAGTGCTTGCCAACTTTTTTCATCTTTTCTCGACCTACTCCTTTCTCAGCAAAAAAAGCATACTTTCCTTTGAAAATATGGTCGTCGATTTTATACGAAATCACGCCATAGGGACCGTAGCTAGAGTCAACGACACTCGTAAACACAAAAGAAATATGATCTCCCTTGACCACGCCTGTGCCAACATCAAATGAGCCATCGGAATATACCCAACGCACGTTATACACTCCCTTCTTTCCTTTGACGATTGTCGCTTTCCCCTTATACGAATCTCCATTTCGATCCACACCTTTAAACACGTATTTGCCCGAGATTCCAGGAAAGGCAAATATAGGAAAAAGAACAAGGGCCGAGACAAGTACATGGCGAATGCTCATAGAAACCTCATACGGCTATTGGTGCATAAAAATGATTGCCCATAGACAATCATTGATTCTCTTCATGTAGTAAAAGAAATACTTTTTTTCAAATGGATTGTGGACAACGCAATCTTTTTGGCTGTGGTGGTTGCTTGGTGCTGATTCGAAACGTGCACAACACGACGAAAGAAATGGTTGGGGTGGAAGGATTCGAACCTCCGCATGGTGGTACCAAAAACCACTGCCTTACCGCTTGGCGACACCCCAATAGGAATGGAAACGCCATCACATGCTAGTGTACGTCCTGATTTTCCGACAAGGGAGGAACGCCTAATTTTTCAAGAGCAGCGAGCAAAATGCTCGCTGTCCGAGCCGTGGCCCCTCGAAGGGAGTCGGCCCAGAGAAAAGCGTGCGTTGCCGCCTTGTTGTACAAACCATCATCCAGAAGCAGTCGCTCCACAGTATCCGCCACAGTGTCATACGACACTTGGAGGATGGCACCATCTCCTTTCGCGGATTGAAACAAGGTGGGTTGAGAATGCATATAAGGACCAACGATCACTGGAATTCCAACAACGGCCGGCTCTAGGATATTGTGGCCTCCAACTCGATCGGTAAAGCTACCGCACACAACAGCCATGGTCGCCAATTGATACACCTTCGTCAGCAGACCAAGGGCATCGATCACGATGATCTTCCATGGATCCGTACCACGGTATGTTGATAAAAGAGTGGCGTTAGCATCGTTCATCTTCGCTATTCGAAACACTTCTGAAAACCGTTCTGGATGACGGGGGACAACCGCTATCTTCCACTCTAAACGCCGATGGAGGAGCGGCAGCAGCCGAACCAGCAGCTCCTCTTCTTCAGGAGCATGGGTCGACGCAAGGACGAGAAGGCGATCCTGTTCGCCCAGCCCAAGCGAAACTCGAAATGCAGCTTTTTCCAACGGCGACAGCAAAGGGAACGAGACATCCGCCTTGGTATTGCCGGTCACATGCAATGACTCCTTCGGCACCCCAAGAGAGAGGAATCGATCATAAAATGTCTGATTTTGCACACAGAAGATGTCGATGAACGAATACAACCACCGTCCAAGCAACCGCACTCTGCTGAATCGATCAGCTGTCCGACCTGACATCTTCCCGTTGATGATCGCCGTGATAGCTCCCCTCTTCTTAGCCTCATGCGCAAAAAGCGGCCATACATCCCCTTCCGAAAAGATCACAAGTGAGGGGACGCCCAGGCAGAATGCCCGTCGAATAGACGTTGTAATATCGAGCGGCAAAAACACATACGCCTTGGCTTCAGCAATCGCCTTTTTCGCTGCTTCATGCCCGGTCTGCGTGATCGTCGACACCACAACACGTACCATCGGATTTGCCTGAACAAGTGCATGGACAAGAGGAGCAACCGCATATACCTCTCCCACGGACACCGCATGAACCCAAACGATGGGACCCGTTCCTGGCAGCGGGAACCGAATGCGAGGGAAGAGACGGCGCCGAATATGCTCTCTCTTGCCTCGAACAAATCGGTTCCAGAGAAGCATGGGAAAAACAATAAGCAATGCGCAGATATACAAGACCCTATACACCAATAATAACGTGCTACGAACACACGCAGAGACGCGCTTCTCACTCATGTACAACTCTTGTCCAAAAATCTTCTCGTGCAAACGCTATCGTACCTCTACACAGCGTCGCCACAATCTGCGGCGAGCTATTGACATTCTCCCACAGCACACAATCGGCATCATACCCAACAGCGATCTTTCCCTTGCGCCTATCCTTGCGTATGAACAATGCCGGAACCTCTGTCACCATCCTCACAACCTCAGGAAAGGAGCTTCCTGTCACCATCATGAACCTCTTCATCTGCTCATGAAGCGGGACAAGCGATCCTGCAAGAGCTCCGGAAGGCATTGTCAGCGCCCTTTCGCCATGTGCTTCGATTGGATTCCCCAAAAACATGCCCTTCTTTTCCGCGCTTCCTAGCAACGGCGCTCCATCCGATATAAGAGCTAATCGGCGTGGGAGACATTTATACGCGATTTGTATTGCCTCAGGATAGACATGATACAGGTCGGAGATTAACGTACATCCAAAGGCAGATGCTCCAAGAACCGCCCCGACAATGCCTGGAGCACGGTGGTGAAAAGGCAGCATCGCATTAAAAAGATGGGAGACAAAGAGAGCCCCCTTTTGCCGCGCCAGCAGGAGGTCGCTCTCTTCAGCCATCGAGTGCCCGACAGCTGCCGGAATGTGCAACGAGGCCAGAAGGTCTAGGAGACGCCCCGCATACGGCATTTCAGGGGCGAGCGTTATCAAGGAAATAGCTTGCGTACGAAAGAGCTCCCTCCAGAAAGGTTCGTCAAGATGGTCGACAATATTCGCGCAGTGGTGAATTCCAGCCTGATTCGGATTCAGAAAAGGTCCTTCCAGATGCCAACCAAGGGCTTCGGCCCCTTCCCTCTTTTTCGCTTTCTCAATCACACTCCGTACAGCTGAAGGTCGATATTTTTCAAGCGGAGAAGAGCCCATCGTCGGGAGAAAAGAGGTAACGCCATACATGGGTAGTCTTTCCTGTGCTTTGGCAACAGCCAGATCCCCTTCAACGAACTCATGGCCGCACACGCCGTTTATTTGAAGGTCGATCAGCCCAGGAGTAGCACAAAGCCCTTCCGCATGCACAGTTGTCGCACCATGCGGCAGCCGTGCGACAAACCGCTGCTGACAAATGTTGATGTCGCGGACGACGGAACGTCCAGAACTCACCACATGCGCACCGCGGATTAGAATTCCCTTTGGGCAAACGGCCCTCACCAAGCGACTGGCGCCGCACATGTTCCGAGGAGAAGAGGACGACACTTCGACCGGGGTATCCCCAGCCTGACGACGCCCATATCCTTTACGATATGGGTGAGGAGTAGTCGAAAACATTGGAGCAACAAAGGCCATTTTTATCCTCAGACGTTTGAAGTTCTATCGTGATACCATGTTCCTCTTTGGTTCGCAACCTCGCTGCTGCTGTCAGGTAGGAACCATTTGCACTGTGGATTATTAGAGGAGAAGAGCAGAGATTTTTGGATCGAGCTATTCCAAAGCCGACGAAGACCATATGCCCTGACATATAGGCGAGGAGGTTTTTGGGTAGATTCATCCAAAAAGATCTTAGCCACATCGCAAATGGCGTACTATTTGCGATGTGGCTCTTTACCGCTTCAGTTTGGTATTGTGATAGATCAACCTTACAGAGTCGAGGATTGCGATGCCAGCTTCGTACAAGGACCAGCTCCTCGGCACGCCTTCGTCGTCAACCCCAACCAATGGAGGCGCGGCGATCACAGTTGGGGCTCTTCAATTCACAAACACCTACCCTCTGTTTCATGCTATTCACGAGAAGATCATCCCCAATAATGCCTCTATCATCTGGGGAACCCCTATCGAAATCGACGACATGCTCAGGCACGGCCATGTCGATATCGCCATGATCAGCAGCGGAGATTTCCTTCGAAATCGCTACTCCTATATTCTCCTGTCCGATCTTGGAATTGCGGCCACAGAACAGGTGATGAGCATCAAGCTCTTCTTCAAAGGCACAGCCCCAACATTGCACAAATCGATCGTGTACGTTCCCGCTCTCTCAGCCACCTCTGCACAACTGCTGAAAACCTTGTGCAAGTGCTTTTGGAGGGTATCGCCCGTCCTTGAGGAGTACACCTGCGCCCCGCGAGAGCTCTTTTATCAAGAGGCCCCTTTTCTGCTCATCGGTGACAGCTGCTTAGAATACTACGACTGGCCGTCGCACTCTTCGATCGATATAGCACAGGCATGGCACGAGGCCACGAAAAAGAGTTTTATCTTCGCCGTTATCGCCACGAGGAATGACGCGTTTCAAGAGGCACCTCATGATGTGATTTCCTTCCATCGCCTTCTCGAAGATTCCTACGAATGGGCGAAGAACAACATGGACGTGATTGTGAAGCGAGCGGCAGAAAAAACGAAAGGCAATGACGCACTGCTAAGACGGTATTATTCGACAATTGAATACCGCCTTACATCCAAGCACTTCCACGGCCTCGACTACTTTTCAGGATTGGGAGTGTAAGCCATAGCTATGCACTCCTCCGGAACTCTTCTCCCCCTCATTCTCGCCTCTGAGTCGCCGCGTCGATCAGACATTTTGCGCTACTTCACGTTGCCATTTGAAATCGTTCCTCACACCTTGGATGAACGGTCAATCCTCTGGAAGAACTCCGCATATACCTATGCTCAACAGCTTTCTGTAGAAAAGGCAAACAACGTAGCTGCTCGCTTGCCGAATCGTGCGGTTCTTGCGGCAGACACCATCGTCGTCATTGATGGCGAGCTGTTGACAAAGCCTCATGATATACACCATGCCAGACAGATGCTTCATCGGCTCAGCGGTCATTGGCATGCAGTCATCACGAGCATGGCTCTCGTATACAATGGGTCTGTTCAAGTCCGATCTGATGAAACACGCGTCCTCATGCAATCGCTGACGGAGTATCAAATCGACGCCTATCTCTCGCTCGGCACCTATGCAGACAAGGTGGGAGGATATGCCATTCAAGGAGCAGGATCACTCCTTGTTCAACGCATTGAAGGCTGCTACTACAACGTCATTGGGCTCCCCGTGACCTCTCTGTGTGCTATGCTTGCAGAAATTGGAATTGACCTATGGCAGTACGTTCGCTAATTCGACCTTCCACTCTTATTCTCCTCATCACCCTGGTGAGCTGTTGTGGCTGCTTCACACCATCCTCCCATTCGCCTCCCGTCCACACCAACGAAGTACCGACACCCCCCTACTCGGACTTGTCCGACCACCAACTTCAGCTCTGCAATGAACCGCCGACAGTGTACCACGCCTCCACCATTGAAGAAATTCTCACGGCAATAGGGAAGCTCGAAGCCCGAAGCTCTCGGTCGTCATATCGATCTCACCTCGAAATGCTGGCAGAACGATTATTCCAAAAGCTGGCCACGTCACATGAGATCGACACCATACTCATGACATTGCTAGCGACCTCATCATGCCACCACCCGCTTTCAAAAACCATTAGCAGGGAACTCATCCGGTCCGACAATCCCATCATACAACTGACAGCGGTGCAGGTACTCTCCTCCCTCAACAGTGTTGACGCGGACTACATTCTCACAGAGGCCCTTCGTTCGGATTATCCAGTGGTGCGCCTTGAGGCCGGATGGCGAATCGCGTCAAAGCGCTCGCACGATGCCTTTTTTCATATCGACGCTCTCAGCTACAAACTGCCAAGCATCTTCCTCCCATATATGCCGGAGCTATTCGCCATCGAAGGTTCTTCGGGATCAGTACGGCGTCTCCGTCAGCTGCTCTTTGACCCCTGTGAAGAGGTCGTTATCGAAACGCTCATTGCCGTAGGACGCCATGCCATCACGGGCCTGGGACCAGAAATCGCCGCCTTGCAATCGCACTCTCCCGCCGTCCTCGAAGCCCAAGCCTTTGCTCTGAGGAGCTGCGACTCTGAGGCATCTCTCACCACACTTCGCAAGCTCGCAGCCCATGAAACCCCCTGCGTTCGCATTCAAGCAGCACAATCCCTGACCAACCTTGGAGAAATCGGATACCAATCGATCCTCTATGAACTGGCGAAAGAAGGGAATCCTTTCGCTGTCGCCGCTTTAGGGAACTGTCCTGAACCTGTCAACACCTCGCAGCTGACCTCTTGCGAGCGTGCTTTTCGCATCAATCTCGCGCTGTCACAGCTCAGCCAAAAAGATGTTCGCTGTGTTGAGGGTATACAAGCCATTCTGTCCCTTTCAGACGACCAAGTCCTGTTGTCGAGCTCCTCCATCGGCCATTCACTATCATATTGGGACATTGCTGCTCTCGGAGCTTTCGACAGAGCGATACAACAGACATTACAAGAACAGTCGCTCCTCGCCAAGGAGACTTTTCTCATCCAAGCTCTGGAACTGGAGGAACCACTGTTTCACGATGTTGCAACCACGATTTTTTCTGAGGAACGCATTGATCTCTATCCCTGTCTTCTTCAACTTCTGGAAAACCAACAGTCTGCTTCGGCCATCCATCTCTTAGAGCGAGAAGCCAACCGCGTAGGGGCCCCGTACAACAGAACTTTTGCCACGCTGGCACTAGTACGGCTTGGCATAGAGCGTGATGAAGAGACCCTTGCCGCCATCCTCGATTTCTCGAGAAAACAAGAGGAACGCCCATGGCGCCTGCCCTTGCCTTGGATAAACGTACCGAATAATGAAGAGAAAACTGGTTCTCAGCATGCGGCAGCGGCAGCTCAGCTGTACATTACCACCATCCAAACACTTGCTGAACGAGGGACGCCAGCCTCAAGAGAAATCCTCGTTCAAGAACTGCAGAAAGCACCTCAGAAATACCTCCCTTTTGTCGTCGCAGCACTGCTGCAAGCGACAATGTAGAAATCAGGAACACGAAGCCTTGTAAGAATTTCTGCGAATGTTTATAAGCCTTTCAGCAAAAAAACACTAAAATGGGTAGCCTATGGTCCGCATATCCTTAGTTCTCGCTTTGGTAACAGCGCCTGTTGCACTTTCTGCAACGTTGGTGCCCCTCGCACCATCTACAGCGTCTGTTCAGCACAGCTTGCCACAAACGAAAGGAGCCCGCCTCCCCTCACTCCGTCGACTTATCCAACAGGAGAAGTGGTCGCAACTTGGGCAACAGGTCAAACATGGCATTGACAAACGCGATGTCTCTCTACGCGATCTTCAAATGCTGGCGCTCAAATTTCCGAAGACCCCATTTTTCCGCGCCGTCCTCGCCACGAAGAACATCCTCTCCCTTCATGAAAAGACAGGGCTTTCTTTGCGTACCGTCTTCCCAATCGCTCTCTTTGCCGAAACAGCGATCCACAAAGACATTCATAAAGGGAAGACATTTTGGGCTAGCAAACATTTTGGCCGAGAGCTGCAGTACGACAAGACAACGAAACGCCTCTTCATCCACCTTGGAACGAAGGGCGTCAAACCCGTTGGCGTCGGCAGGATGAAAGTGGTAACGAAAACCGTTCTCTACGATCGAGTGGATCCAGAGGTAATGGCCAGAGGAGTTTCCAAAGCTCCCTGTAAACGTGAAATGTATGCCATGAGAAAACTCAAAGGCATTCCCAATGTTCTCGAAGCACAAGCTCTTATGAGACATAAGGATCCCAAAAGCGATAAACCACTGGCGACGATCGTCACCAGAATCATCCGACCAGGATCGCTCTTCAACATCCTCGAGGATAGAAAGTCGTGGAGGCTCACTCTCAAAGAACGCTTGAAGATCGCCTGCGATATCATGCGTGGAATTGCGAATATGCACGCCCAAGGCTTTGTCCACAGAGATCTTGGGACAAGAAATTATTTTGTCCACATTAAGGGCAAAAAACCCAGCCACAGAAAGATCGAAGCCTATGTTGCCGACTTGGGAAGGGCCATGCCAATGAAGTATGCCAAGGATGTCCCAGTCCAAGGGAACTCCCGGTACGCTCCCCCAGAAGCCATTTACCGCGAAAAGATGCACGGCAAGCAATACTGCAACAGCGATATATTCGCCATTGGCTGTGTATTCTGGCAGCTCTACTTTGGGAAGTTTCCTCCTTGGTCTGAGTCAGAGTATTTTAAAAACGAGCATGTCCCGCAAAAGCATCGATACCGTGCCAAAGTCTTTCACATCAATACCATCCGAAATAGGATGGTAGAAAACCACCTTTCAGGGATAGGAAAGCATCACAAACCATCTCTTAAGCAAAAATTTTTGCAGGTCATCCTCAAGATGGTGGATCCATCTCCTGAAAAGCGAGGAACAGCCCAAGAGTTGTACATCGGATTGCATACGATTCTCCATGGGAAGCCCCCTGTTCCGGCCGATAAAGGCAAAAAACATTCTTCTCGAAAGAGGAAATAACATCATCTTCATGGAAGCCCTCTCGTACGAATGGAGGGGGCTTCAAAACTGTACCCGTTCGTGAGCTCCATTTCTGTACTGGGTGGGCGAGATCAGTCACGATAGGACGATTTTGGGTGAGGCCAATAGCCTTTGCGCTATTGGCAAGGAGGGAAGCGTAGGAGATTGGCGACGGTCGCCAACCGGTTCGGAGTGAAGGGTCGAGGACAGGTACTCAAAACTTAGAGAGATGTAGTAGTATGCTTCGGTTCTTGGCATTCATCTGTCCCATTTTGTTCACCGCTGCACATTTTTCTTTGGAACGCGGGATTTCAAAGAGCCAACATCAGCAGTTTTCGCAGCTCAGGCAGTTTATCGATACCCAACAATGGTCTGAACTTGGAAAACACGTAGCCATCGGTACAGCGAGCAATGAGATCTCCCTCAAAGACCTGCAGGCGTTGGCCACTTCCTATCCTGGCACGCCATTCGCTTTTGCTGTGCAAGGCTGCACGCAGATCTTTGCCCTTTCAGAAAAAACAGGACTTTCCCTGAACGTGCTTTTTCCCCTCGTACTGTTTGCCGAAACGGCGCTCCCTGATGAAATAGCTCAAGGGACGTCCTTTTGGCCCAAAGACCGCTTTGGGCGAGAACTGCAGTACGACCCTCAGACCCATCACTTCTTCATCCACCTTGGAACGAAGGGCGTCGATCCCATTGGCAAAGGAAGGAAAAAGGTCGTCACAAAAACCATCCTCTACAACCGCCAGCAGCCCAAAGTGCTGGCTCGGGCAGTGGCCGAATGCGACATCTCTACAGAATGTACAGCCATGACGCGACTCAAAAACCTACCGTGCGTCGTACATCCCATCGCACTGATGACACACGTCGATCCAGCGACCAACAAAACGCTCACGACGATTGTGACGCACTTGTTTCGCCCTGGTTCTCTGCAAAGCGTTATCGACGATCACACTCTCAAGCTGACCTTCAAAGAACGCCTGACCATTGCTCGAGACCTCATCACAGGTCTTGCAGCTATGCACACAAAGCTGTACGTCCATCGCAACCTAGGGGCTCGGAATTACTTTGTCGATATCGAAGGGACAGTGCCTGGCGAACGAAAAATCCACGCCGTCATCGCCGATATGGGGCGAGCACTGCCAGTCATTCGCGCCTATAAGGTTCCCGCGCAGAGCAATGTCTGCTATCTCTCTCCTGAAGGCTTTTTCCGCTCAAAGATGATGCCTTTCGACTATTTCCCTAGCGATGTTTTTGCTATGGGATGTGTGATGTGGCAGCTCTACTATGACAAACTTCCCGCATGGAGCAAAAAGAAAACCTTCCAAAAGAAGACGATACCAGTGCAACAGCGGCATGCTAAGCATGTGACCCTTATCAAACGGACCCGCGCCCGTCCTCTCAAACAGCTTCAGCACAAGCAAAAGAAGAAGAGCCCTTTATCCGTCCAAGATCGATTTTTGGCGCTCATCCTTCAGATGACCGATCCCAATCCAGAAGGACGTGGGAAGGCCGTTGATTTGCAAACGCAATTTGACTCTCTGCTCCATGAGTTGAACTAAAGAATCAGCATGGCATCGCCGTAGGAGAAAAAGCGGAACTTCCGCTCAATGGCTTTCTGGTACGCTTCTTTCATCAGATCATAGCCCATAAAGGCGCTTACCAACGTCAGAAGCGAGGATTCTGGGGTGTGGAAGTTGGTGAGGAGAGCCGAGACATATTTGAAGCGATACCCTGGATAGATAAAGAGGTTTGTTGACGAGGCGCCAGGCGAGATGACACCTTGCTCATCTGCTGCTGATTCCAGAACTCGACAAGACGTCGTGCCCACAGCAAGGCGTCGCGCAGAGGATGGCAGAGCATTGAGTGCTAGCGCCGTCTGCTCAGAGACGTCGAACAACTCCGTATGCATCTGATGGTTGCGAATGTCATCGGTACGGATAGAGAGAAACGTACCTGTGCCAACATGGAGCGTGACATAGTGATGTGAGACACGCTGTTCGGAGAGTTTTGCAAAGAGAGATTCGGTAAAATGCAATCCGGCTGTTGGCGCCGCAACAGAACCATGCTGAGTGCCATAGATGGTTTGATAGCGAAGAGTATCGACAGCCTCCGGAGCTGCTCGATGGATGTACGGAGGAAGAGGAATGGTGCCGAACGTCTGCAATTTCTCTGGTGTGAGCGGTTCTGAAAAGAGGATACACCGCTGGCCGTCGGCCGCTACGTCCTTCACCTCTCCTTTGATCTGCCCCTGAAAAACGAGTGTCGCGCCAACAACAAGCCGCCGTGCAGGCTTAGCCAGAACCCACCATTTCTCAGGCGTCACGGCTTTCGTTAACAAACACTGAAAGCTTCTCGCTCCTTCTCCCTCGACCAGCCCTCGCAATGCTGCGTGAAGAACGCGCGTATTATTTAAGATCAGAGCGTCATTCGGCATCAAAAACGAGGGAAGGTCAGCGACAACCCCTTCCTCGATTGCCCCTGTGATGCGATGGACAATCAGCAATCGCGCGTGATCCCGTGGGGAGATCGGATATTGTGCTATCAGTTCTTGAGGCACAGAAAATCGATAGGCAGAAAGAGACAAAGGAGAATCACTCATACCCAGAAACAACAACTCCAGGAAATCCAACCGAGTACATGTTGGCGAGGCAGCGCGACAAACGTGCCCATACAGTGAGTCTCCTTGCCGTCTTGTGATGACGAGCGAGGAAGCCCCGCTCGTACCTGCTCATCAGTGCACCACTTGCGGCGTCGGCTCTGCCACAATGAGGTTTTGATCTGGGTAAAATTTGTGGAGGATAATCCTCGCGTCCTTGCCAGCCTTTGCCATGTCTTGAACGGTAGCAAGCGGCATTTGCTGCCGGATCTCGTCAATGGCTTTCTTATCAAAATTCGCTGGGAGAGTCGATTGCTGCATTCCCGTCATGACAATTTTCTTCGTTGCCTTCATGGCGTCTTTAAAGGGAGTGTCTAATCGCACCACAGCATTTCCGCGATACCCACACGGCTCAGCGCTGAGATCCCAAAAAAGGTTGTCAGGCGCAAGAACTTGCTGATACACCTTACTGCGGATGGCAATCGAGTACGCTGCTAACGCCTCTTTCTGATCGGCCTCTCGTGGTAAGAAGTTGGTGCTGAGAATAGAACCAGTAAAGTCATCGATCGAAACCCAGTTCACCGCCGCCAGTCGATTATCGATCTCATAAAACGCAACAGCACCTGGGTAGGCAATGCCATTGACAAAGACCCCATCGGATGGTTCATCGGGGACAATCACAATTTGAAAGACACCTGGGAACTCTTGTCCCCATTTCACACCATCTGGGGTGGGATACATATAATATGAAGACCCCATAAACGCAGCATCGAGCTTCCGACCGCTGTACGGATCGTAGATGTTGTGCGGCCCTTTCACCTCTACCATCAACCCTTCTTGGTCTTTGGCGAGAAGTACTTTTACCATTGGCTCTTCTGGCATATATCGTACATGGGCAAGCCGTTGGTTATAGACAGGAGCTTGAGAAGCGCAAACAGGTGATGCACAACTCATTGACAACGCCGATACAAGGACAAAGAGACTCATTTCACAAGTAATGCTTTTCATTCTTTTCCCTCACTACATAAGAGCCATTTCAGTACTCACTTAAGACGACCTACGCATGCCGCATGTCCGACGAACATGCTCGCACCCCAAGGCAGTGGCCTCACGCCCTTTCGGCGTCTTTTTGATAAACCCGCAACAGATGAGAAATGGCTCGTGCACATCTTCAATGGTATCTGGTTCTTCTGAAACTGCTGTTGCAAGGGTTTGCAATCCTACTGGCCCACCATCAAACTGATGGACGATGGCATGAAGGATACGAAAATCCATCTCATCAAGTCCACACTCGTCGATTCTTAACATGCGCAATGCTTCTTGAGCGAGTTCTTTCGAAACAACCGCATTCGGACGTACGGCCACAAAATCCCGCACCCATCGCAGCAATCTATTGGCGATGCGCGGCGTGCCTCGGCTTCTCTTGGCGATTTCCGCTAAGCTGTCAGCATCACAAGGGAAATGAAGAAGCCGACTCGATCGGTCGAGAATCTTCGTCAACGCAGGTACTGTATAGAAATCCAGCCTTGAAGAAAAGAAAAACCGCGAGCGAAATGGGGAGGAAAGAAGCCCTGGGCGTGTCGTCGCCCCTACGAGAGTAAATTTCGACAGTGGAATGCGAGCACTTTTGGGGATGTCGAGGACAAAATCTTCCATAGCCGAGTATAAATACTCTTCAACCGTTTTATTCATGCGATGAATTTCATCGATGAATAAGATCTCTCCCTCCTTCATCTTCGTGAGCTCAATAGCAAGATCGGCAGGCCGTTCGATCGCGGGGCCTGAGGTCACAACAAGACGGGTATTGAGCGCCGAGGCCAAGATGTACGAAAGCGTGGTCTTCCCCAATCCCGGGGGACCTGAAAATAAACAGTGCCCCAAGGCTTCCCCTCGCAACTTGGCCGCTTGAATCAAAATATCAATTTGCTGACACACTGTCTCTTGGCCCACAAAATCACTCAACGCCTTAGGGCGCAGAGAATGATCAAAAGGCTCGTCAGGCTTCGTAAATAACGACTCAATGAACCGCTCTGTCATATCGCTGCTATGCCTTGCGTTTGTGCGTGTTGAGGAGCCGCCTGCCGAGCTAGTACTTCACTTGGTATCTTGCCGCAGAATAGACGCGCTAGCCTATCTCTGGCTCGGGAAAAGCGCCTTCGTACCTCGGCGCTATCTCCCCCAGCGCCTTCCATGTAATACGGTAGGCAAAAGAGGTATGGCGTGGGATTGGTAGCTTGGGATCGATGGGAGAGTATCACCTGAAAAATCCGCTTCCACTCCTCCTCCAACGACGTAAAAGGAAACAGTGGTTGCGGTTGGACAGCTGGCCGTTCAAACCGAAATCGCGAGGTACGGCGTAACGCAGATCGTATAGACAAAAAGTGCGGCTTGTAGCTGAACGGAAGCAGTCGCACCCTGGGATGCTTCTGTAAATACCATCCTATCGAATCGTATCGTGCATGGAATTCAGTATTGTTCTTGCCGTATCCGAACATCAGGCCAAGCACGATGCTGTTTCTCTCCATTAGGTCAAGAAGGCTTTTTTGCGAATTTCTGAGCGCTACGAAAAACTGTTCGCAAGACCCGAAACGTCGCTGAATACATCGGCGGACTACAGGCTCTTTCGCCATAAGCTCAGACAAAGACTGCGTATGAATGAATTGAATCTCTGCCAAACGCGGATGGAGAGAGACGATGTTCAAGAAGAATGCGTCAGAGTGTGCAAACGTCTGGCGCAAGAAGGCAAACACGCGATCTGTTACCACGCTATCGTGGGAGAAATCGTATTCTTCACACCAGCTTATTGAAACGGGTTTTGTGCCAACGAGCGTACACCCCAAGTCCCCTTTAAAAAGATGTAAGAGAGCATTCTCAAATCTCATTTGTGAACTATCGTTGTCACCTCGGCACACGCCAACACCAGCAATCGCCCCAAGGAAAAAAGCAAAGACTACGTTTTTCAAGACCGGCGGTCCCCTTTCGTCTGTGTCTTACCATCCAGAGTCGTGAATAGCTTCGCACACGTCTCTTCCAAAACTTGTTGGATGGTTCCCTTCGCATCCCGCACAAGGGTGATCCTCGTCGCCCTTCACTTTCGTCGTAGAAATGACGTCCGTCTCATAGACAAACACACCGTGCGTATTGGATCGCAACATCTTCACGTATACAGGACCTTTTTTTGTGATGATGCTAATCCCTTTGTGCGTCAGGCGGATCAACCTCTGAGGGATGTATTGCTTGCTGAGCTTAGGAGTGCTCGACACTGCATAAAGACTGCTCACAATACATCCTGTGAACACCATGGCGCACATCAACTTTTTCATACGTACATACCCTTCAATGGATGGAGTAGGAATTTTCAAAATAGTAGGCAGCCAAGAATTTTACGTCCAGGAATGCAGCAGGTCACACCGGCACCTGTTCACGACTCCTCCACTTCGAACCGGCTGACCGCAACAGCCAATCTAAGAGAGGACTTCTTTTCTGTGTGAAAAATAAGTGTGGTTTTTCTTATCCTTTTTCCTCCAGGACGTTCGCCGTTTGAGAAAACGCGAACGATAGCAACCTGGGTATTACATTGAGGAGGGACAGCCGATGTGCTCTGGTTTACCAAATTGGCTTCAAGGTCCTATTGATTGGGTTCAAAGCATTCTCCCTTGGGGAGAGCATCCCGCCCAACCCATTGAAGAAGACACGTCTTCTGATGCAATGAAGGCCGGAGAAGAAGCGCCCGCTCCCGTCGAACAAGAGAGCGCACAAGAAGTCTCCCCTTCCATTCCCGAACCACTGCCTCTCGAACCGGCAAAAAATCTCGAGCATGGGATTACCTTACTCAAAGCTGAGCAATGCAAGCGCCTCGAAGTAAAGGCCTCGGAGCTCAACGCCAAAGTAAAAGCTGTGCACGGAAAAATCAAAAACATCGACGTGCTTCTCTCTCTCATCTCTCAGTATTCACAAAAAAACCCCGATGGCACTGACAACAAAGCCGGTACGATTGACTGCACACAGCCGGAGATTGCCAGTGTTATTGTGGCTCTGCGAAGAGATGGCATATCCGTTCCTCTTCCCGATGGGATTCTGCAAAAAGCAGAACGAGGTCATGTTGTAAATGTGCTGAGCAATCAGCGAAGCCTATTGAGCGATGAGCAAAAAGAACACTCTCAGGAATTTCAGCAGTGCGCCGTGGAACGAAATAGCCTATACCAAGCTCTGATGACTTTGATTGCAGAGCTGCATCGTGCAAAGTCAAAAATCCTTGGGAATGTCCAGCGATCGACAGCCGCGTAACACGTCAACGAACAAGAAGGATTGGTTATGGACCCTCTTCATCAGATTCCTCTTTTCCCCTCGTACTGGAGGCCAACGCCAGCATCACCGGATGTCCTCCGCACGGAGGAGCCTTCTCTCGACACCCTTGAATTCTTAGACGCCTCCCCTCTTGAACCATCTCAAAAAAGCAGCGCTGTTATGAACGACACCGTATCTTGTGAAAAGCCATTTGAAGAGCTTATGTACCAAGTGTTGTCGCTCCTTATTAAAGAGGAGGAGCGAGCGACATTAATTTTGCGCGATGCTATTTGTGCTGAAAAGCAATGGCAACGAAATCTTTCAGACCTTTTAGAAAAAGAGCATGTCCTCTACCATTCCTATGAACAGCGACACAATTCGACCCACAAAATCACAGATGTGATTCTTCCTCTTTCTCTGATTGCCGAGGGGATGGTCGGGATTTTCACCGGTGGCATTGGATTGTTGCCGCTCGGCGCCGCGGCTTTCGGTGCCTTCCTCGTTCTAGATACGGTACTTGACAATACCGCAAAGGAGGCCGTCGCTCACGTCCTCGCTCGGGGCGACGAAGAAGAGACGCAGTCATGGTTCCAACGTATTTGTATGGTGACGAACTTGACAATCTTTGGCTTGAGTTTCTGCATTCCAGGTTCACAAGCAGTCACCCTTGCCTCCAGCACCTCAAAGCTAGCGCTGACGTGTGTCGAGGCCGGCACTGAAAAACAGCTCCACGACCAAAAGGCTCGTCTTATAGAAAACGAAAAGCTCTTTGATGATTCAGGGAGGCACCTCAAAGAATTACTTGGAGAGGTTGACCGCCAAGTACAAGCGGTGAATAGTCTTTTTATGCTGCTCACGGACCTTCAGAGGTCAAACGCGCAGACAACAGCCAGAATCTTCTAAAGTGAGGAGAAACCCCAATGTCAGGAGTATCCATATCCTCGTCCACTTCCAATGCTCTTGAAGCCTTTTCTCTCATGAGCTTTGAGCAGTGTGCAAAACAGATTCACAAGGTTATTCGCACGTCGCTCCGCGACTATGCTAGAACGATTGAACTGTTTCGGGAGCTCGAAGACGCTGAACATGAAAAGGCCACGCACGACCAAGCAGAGTCATATCGGAGCGTCATTCCAATGGTCATGCGCATTGGATCTGCGGTATTCGGCGCTTTGAATATTGGCGTCGGCATCTGCCCCCAAGCCGCAAAGCATTCGTACGACTGGCTTGTCGACCGTTGTCCTCTCGTGCCCGAGGGGCTATTTGCTAGTTTCCATACGCCCGTAGGCTTTGAGTACATGAAGCTCGGGAAGTTTCTCTCAGAAAAGCTCGCCGTTGGCGATGGGCTCTGCAGGACAGGATTGGACATTTTCAACACCTACCAACAAGCCGACCGAGCCGAGATCGAAGGGCGTTTGCAAAAGACACGGGAGCTGAGCGACCGAAGAGCGCGCGAAGCGAACGAGCGGAGAGCGGAAAGCGACGAGCTGCTCCAGCTACTGCAGCAGATGAATCGCGAAATTGCGGATGCCATCAGAGCCATTGCGCGCGCCTAACCGAACGGCTACGACGGCCCTACAACCGTTTGCAGAAACGCCTCTGTCCGCCCCCATACAAAGCGAACGGAGGCTTTTTTCTCTAAGCGAAAGCTATCGGGGAGTGTCTCTCCAAGCCACGATGAGATGGTGATGACCTTTGTCCCTTCAGGAAGCGTTGCCAAGTGGCGTGCCAAGGCCATCGACGCTTCGGCGTGCACCACAATGCCATAGACATAGACGACATCAATCTGATCGAGCGCCACTTTTGTCCAATCGCCATGGATGAACGACAGATGGCGAATGCGCAACGTTCGGCGTACCTTTTCTGCTCTTTGAACCATCAGCGGATGATATTCGACAGCACGGACGGTTTTGAATCTCTTCACACAGCGAAGGAAAAAGCTCAGCCTCCCTCGCCCTGAGCCAAGGTCTGCAATAGAAGCTGTTGCCGGAATCGAAAATTCGTTGAGCAGACGCTCCATCTCTCGAAAATCTGTTTCTCCATAGGGCCCAAGAGGGTGCTTGCGATGGTCTTCATCATATTCTCTGATGATTCGATATGGGCTTTTGAAAAAATACTGTCCCAAGATCATCAGATCCGCAAGGAAGAATGTTGGACTCCACAGATAATAGAAGAAGAAATTCCGCACGAACTGCCACACATGGTACATCCTCACAGAACATGCTGTGACAAACATCTCTTTCCAAGTCATCGCTTCTCCTTCCACCATTCGATCTTAAGGGGTTGGCTCTGTCGGCGTGTACTCTTCGATGAGTGGGAAGTTATGCAACTCTTTCGCAATAGCCGCCTGCAGGAAAAGCCGCACCCACCAAAAGATATCATGGCGCCGAACATTGTGACGCATCCTGCGCATTCGACGACGCCGTTCATCTTCAGGAAGTGTCAAGGCCTTGAAGATCGCTTCTGACACGCCCTCAATATCATACGGGTTGATGAGCAGCGCATCTTTATGAAGCTGTGCTGTCGCCCCAGCAAACTCACTGAGGACTAACACTCCCTTTTCATCCACATTTGAGGCAATATATTCTTTCGCAACAAGGTTCATGCCATCGCGAATTGAGGTCACCAACGCCACTTCCGATGTCCGGTAAAAGGCGAGCAACTCCTTCTGCGACAGAGATCGATAGAGGTAGTGGATGGGCACCCATCCAGGTTGCGTAAACTGACTGTTGAGCTCCCCTACGAGTTGGTCGATCTCTTTCTTTAATGCCTGATACTTTGGAATTTCTGTCCGACTGGGAATCACTACTTGGACAAACGTAACCTTGCCATGAAGCTCTGGATGTCGTTTCAGCACTTCCCGTATTGCCAACAAACGGTATGGAATCCCCTTCGTCACGTCAAGGCGATCAATAGAAAGGACGATCTTCTGGCCGGACAGCTTCTCATGGTTGAGCCACGCTTCGTCCGCAACATCTTTCCCCTGCGCCATCTGGGAGAAGTGCGCAAAATCAATGCTGATCGGGAACGTCCCGACGCGAACTTCGCGCGGCCCTATCTTACAGCGATGCATGGAATGATCGCTCTGCAGAGAGACATCGGGTAGCAACTTGCGAACGCACTGCGTGAAATTCCGTTGGTCATGCATCGTTTGAAAGCCAATCAGATCGTACTCTAAAAGAGCGTGCAAGACGTCGAACCGCCATGGGAGCTTGAGAAAGATGTCGGGAGGGGGGAATGGAATATGAAGAAAAAAGGCCAGCGTGGATGAGATTCCCAGCTTCCGTAGTTCTCTTCCCAAGAGCATCAGATGGTAGTCATGCACCCACAAAAAGTCGTTCGGCTTGTGCACGTCCCAAGCGACCTGAGCAAACTTTTGCATCACCTTCTGAACGCCAATCCAATATTCCGGAGTAAAAACGCAGTCTGACGGTAAGTCATGAAACAGCGGCCATATGATTTCATTGGAGAACCCGTCATAATACAGGCGGATATCTTCGTCAGTAAGGAGCACGGGATGCAACGAAAACCCACTTGAGGATTCTGATTTAGCAAAAAGATCTCTCAGTTCTTTCTCGTCGCCATCGGCCATCCCTGACCAGCCAATCCATACTCCTCCCCTATTTCTAAGGACAGGCGCCAGCGCCGTCACCAACCCTCCTGACCCAGGGATAACCTGCAACACTCCTTCCTCACGTTTGGCCAAAATTGGCAAGCGATTCGAGATAATGACCATTCGTCCGGCTTCATTCGTACCACCCGTCATACCACCTCCTGGCATCGATCAAAAAAGGCAAGGATCTCTCTCGGCGGGCGCAAACAGATATCTGCCTGCGAACAACGAGGGGTCGAACGAACGAGGATCTTCAATCCCTTCGTTCCTACTGCAGCAAAAGCCGCCTCATCGGTTATATCATCGCCCAAATAGGCCACAGCAGCGCGAGGCCCTGTCTCCTGTACAATTGTTTTCACGGCATGGCCTTTATCTCCATCTTGCAGTCGGAGTTCAAGCCCCCCGTCGAACGGGTAAATGGCAAGATGGCTCTTCTGGCATATCCCTGTCCATGCGTTGTGCACTGTTTCTTGGATGCGGCGAGCTGCCGAAGCCCTCATGCCCCGTGTGTGGAAGGCGATGCCAAACGGCTTGCGCTCACATCGACAGCGGTCGGCCAAAGTACAGCACAGCTCCCGTGCCTTTCGCAAAGCCCGCTTGGTGGCGTCATCGATCGTTGCCTTCCAATAGATGCCATTTGGCAGCAGGCGCTCTAACCCATGCGACCCCCAGAGTTCAGGAAGAGGATGGACGGACGCAAGGAGTCGTTTAAGATCCCTGATCGCCCTCCCGCTGATGAGGATCAGACGAATACGGCGATCAGCAGCGAGTCGGCATAAGCGAGGCACCACTCCTGCATAGGGAAAGGCAGCACGGCGATCCACGCGAAAGGGAGCTAAGGTCCCATCGTAATCGGTCATAAGGACGCCACGACCATACTTGTGGAGCCGTGTAAAAAATGCCTCTTGCGCCGAAGGCCTCATGTCGCCCCCTCTATCTTCCCTAACTCTATTCGTCCTCCTGGGTGAAAGAGAGAGAGGATCACTGTGAGGTAATTCCTCAAATGTCTCGTAATGAGGAAATGGTCGAGGACAAATCGATGTCCATTCTCTCCAAAGAGACGCCCCACCTCTGGATTTTGTAGCAAATATCGCATGCGGACAGCAGCGCCCTCAGGGGAATTCACGAGGAACCCAGTGCGATTGTTGCACACCTGCAGTCTGATGCCGCCCACATTGCCCCCGATGACAGGCTTGCTCTTCCACAATGCCTCGGTCACTGTGAGGCCAAACCCCTCTTGAAGAGATTTCTGCACGACGATATCGGCCGCTCGCTGCAGTGCATTGATCGTCCGGCGTGCATCGTCTGGGAGGAAGAGCACGTGGATATCTTGATCCTTCTGTGCCGCCTGCATGACCTGCTCTAACACCTCATCGCCTTCAGGGTCGTCATAGGCTCCTCCACCCGCCAACACCAGCTGCAGATCATGCTTATATTTCTTGGCAAGCGTATACGCCTGGATAACGCCAAACGGATCTTTAAATCGGTCAAACCGAGACACTTGAAGGATAATGGGACGGGCACGGTCGATGCAAAAGTGCGAGCAGACCGCCGATACCTCCTCTTCTGGCAGCTCCATATTTTTTTCACTTAAGGGGTCGATGCTCGGAGGAATCAGGTAAACGGGCCGAGGAAGTGGCTCGGCATAGTCTTTGAGGGAGAAAATAGTCGCATCATACAAAGCGATGTACTGACGCAGATAATCCCATATCGTTCTCTTCGGACTCGACAACGCAATATGGCACCGCCAAATCCATTTATTTTTTCTATCTGGGAACGACTGGATCAACGCCACCGGCTGAGGATCGTGGACAAAGACGACGTCCGCACTTTCTATTTTTGCCCGCAGCTCTTGGGCGTTCTGTGCATTCACAGCCTCGTACATGGCGAATCCCATCTCGGGGAGCGATATCGCCTTCTTCCCTTGCAGGGCGTTGTGAAAGCCCTTTGTCACTCGAAAGAAATCCACGGTCCCCTGCATAGTCTCCCACTCCGTGTGGATCCCCAATGCATTGGTCAGCTGCACCATCATCGACAAGATCTCAGCAACGCCGCCACCATATCGCGTAGAGTTGAGATGAAGAATTTTAATCCCCTTCAGGATTTTGGCTGTCTGCAATAACTCGTCGATAATTTGTGTCCCTACAATTGGCGTATACAGTTCCAATAAGTCGGTCATGTCACTGCCTCTCCTCTTCAACAACGCCAAAGTACGCATTCACTGCCGAGAGGACCTCGCTCCTCAGTGCAGACAGAGAGAGAAAATAGGGGTCGATAGCGCTGAGAGCGTCGATGAGCGGCTTGAATTCGTCCCTATACGTCGCAAGATAGGTGCTAAAATCATCCGTCTTTGTTGGCGTTCTCGTCCGAGCATCAATGAAATGAAAAAAGATGCTGCTTGGCGAAAGCGTTTTCATAATGGCCGGCATCTCCTGAGGATTGTCAAATTTATACGGAGTATCAAAGACGATCAAAGAAGATCGAATGAAATGAAATAGATCCTCCTTTTTAGCGAGCGGCAACAGCGCATACTCGTCGAGCCGCTGCTCGACGACGTCTACCAAGTCCGTGCGAAGCTGCTCAAGACACGAGTACTCCGTTGGGTCGATGATGCTCAGCCGCTCCGCCAGATACTCATCATGCAAGCTTTGGTGCACCCACATGGCAAAATCATTGTGATACTCTGGGTGAGTGAATTGAGGGAACAGCCGTCCCCCCCAAAAATGGTAGTAGATACAGTCTATCGGGATGGTGACGAGCTTATCGCGGAGGCCAAGGAGTGAGCCAGCATGCTCTCCTGTCGCTATCGCAGCCATAGCACAGCTTTTCACACAAAATGTTCCCTGCTCCGCCATGAACGTATCCCTCAGCGAACAAATCCCAAAAAACGGCCGGCGTCACCATGTGCGATGTGCCTTTCACATCGCACATGGCTCCACGTACATCTCCTTACCTAAGAGGAACGAGGAATATTGTCAACCAGAGGTGGACGAGCATGCTTTGAAAAGGAAGACGGTGGGCTCTTTCCGGATGGATGGCTGCTGCGATTTCCATACTCGTACAGCATGCGTCTCGACAGTTTCATCGTCAAATGTCAAGCGACAGGCAACGCACAGCATCGTCCTATCGTGGAGGACGGCCAGGCAGTCAGAAAAGAACGCAGCATTTCTATACGGCGTTTCGATACAGATCTGCGTCATCCCTGTGCGCGCAGAATCTCGTTCGAGCTCTTTGAGCGCCTTTCTCCGTGCCGCACTCTCTTGCGGCAGGTAGCCATGAAAGGAAAATTTCTGAGCGTCCAATCCTGAGACGACCAACGCCAAGAGAATCGAAGATGGGCCTGGCACAGCACGAATGGCCGACACCCCCCGCTCTCGCAGCAGGTGGACAAGATGGCTGCCAGGGTCTGCCAGCGCCGGCATCCCCGCATCGCTGATCAAACCCCACGTCTCTCCACGAGCAATTGTGCACGCCATAGCCTCATACTCGGCGCTTGACGAATGCTCATTGAGCAGAACTATGGGCAGCTGTCGAGCCAACGACGACTGGGGAAGCAGCTTCAACAAATAGCGACGTCCCGTACGCTCGCTTTCTGCGATCAGCCCCTGAAGAGAACTAAGAATAGAGGGAATCCCTTCTGGCAACAGGCCTGAAGGACTTTGGGCATCGTCAAAGACATTGGGAAGAAGATACAATGGCACGCTACAGCTCCAACATTACAAACACAAGGAAAGAAAGAATGGAAGGAGGGAGCCCTCCTCTCCTTCTTCTACTCCAGAGCGAATGGCTACCTCTTGCATCTTCAGCCTGTTAATCCAGGCCGTGAGTGTCGGCGCTCCTCGCTTCCGGACGATGGCCATCTGACGCTCTTGGGCTTTATTTTTCACGGGCGCCCCCCCTTCAAGAGCGACGAGCAACCGTTCGAGTTGATTCTTTACAAAACGGAGGACAGCAATGTCATGCATATCACCCGATTGGGCAAGACAGCTAGCCACCATCTTCGCATCCTTCGCCAGGAGACCATCGAGGAGCTGCCACATGGTCGGCCGCAGCTCAATGGTTCCTATCTCCTCTACATCCTGCAGAGAAATCGCAGGGTCATGAAGGCGATAGAGACCTAGCTTTTCGAGCTCTCCTTTGAGCCCTCCTCGATCAGATGAATATGCCTGCGCTAACAAGCCTGCTGCGTCCTTGTCGATGGCCTTTCCCCTTTTCTTCACAAAGGACTGAATCCAACTGACAACAAACGGCTGCCGTTCCCACGGCTTCATGGTAGGGAGAGAAAACACAGCGCCGCACGCCTCCGCATCAGCAAGGATCTCCTTCGGAATGCTGTCTGTCGCAATGAGGAGAAAGAACAGCTCTCCCCGCGCCTGCTGAAGCAGCGCCACCAGTTCTGCGGCCTTCTTCCCCTTCAGATGGCTCACCTCCTCGAGCACATACAACGTCTTGGAGCCAAAGAGTGAAGCACCCTCATGCAAGAGCTCTTGGCGAGCAAGAAGATTTGCTGCCGCAATAGCCTTTACATCGCCGTCAGGATACACGTTCTTCCAGAACTCTCGGTATCGCTCACAGCAGTCGTCGCGGAAAAAGTCATCGCTGCCCTCAATGACAAGAAGAGAATAGGGACGTTCCAAGCACGAGAGCGCCCTATACACAGAAGGCAAGCCTGAAAGTCTCATACCACCGCCTCGTGAAGGAGGTGCTGCGATAGTGGCACCCACTGCTGCTCGGGGAAGAGCGCGTCTGCTGCATCTCGTTGGACCCAGCATAGATCCTCATACTCCCGACGGGGGTGGTTGAGTACGGCGACATCGCAGTCAGGGCGTAGGACGACATCGATGTGGATGTCAAAAACCCCTTCTTCTGCTGACAGATACAAATCCCGAACTGTCGTGGATTGAACACAATGCCTTTCAATACCAGCCTCTTCCTCAAGCTCTCCGCAAATAGCGGTCATAAGGTCTGCCCTTCCCTCTGAGGAGAGACACCCTCGGTCGATACTCCCCGATGGGCAGCATTCGACTCCTCCTGGCCAGTTGACACACGAGGATGAGCGCCGTCCCACCAATATCTGATTGCGCCATAGCGTTCGTCCTGTCACAGAAAGAGGGTGGATATCGAGTTCCTTGCGGAGCTCTAGATCGTGCTGACACGCATACCACGCGCTGAAATTGACAAGCTCTCCGATGAGATATGTTGGCGAATACCGCACCAAGCAGACAATGGGCGCTTCAAAGAGAGAGGGGTCTTTGCCCTTCCACAACTCCTCTATTTTTGTCTCGCACCACGTCGCCATACGACGCACATGCTGAACGTCGACGGCGACGACAACCTCATGTGCCAATGGGAATCGGTACACCGCTCTCATGTAACGTCCTTCAGTTGTACACCCTCGCCAGGCAGTATCTCGCGGCAAGCTCTCTTTCCGCATATCAACGGGTATAAGGCGGGATGCGCCCCTTTTTGATTCTTTCCAGGGCGAAGGATAGCGATATTTTCGCCATCTTTCAACATCTCTCCCCGAGCAACGGGTCGTATCGCTTGTACAGCGCGCTTTGCGAAGAAGAACAATTCCTCTTCATCGGGAAGGACGACCTTCTGCCCAGCACCTACCATCTCCTCAGCGAGCCTCACCTTCTCAACGAACAGCTTCATTTCATGGGGTTCTATCGAGAAAAAGCTGTCAGGGGCAGGCAGAGACCTTTTCCACGTCACATGCTTTTCAATGACAGAAGCACCAAAGGCTACAGCAAGAAGAGGAGCAGTCACATAATCAAGGCTATGGTCTGAGAGGCCGACGGGCAAGGAAAATGATGAGGCAAGAGAGAGCATCGCACGAAGGTTCATGGACGAAGAGCTCGCCGGGTATGCTGCCGTGCACTGAAGCAGGGTGATGTCGTGGCATCCTGCCCGCTGCAGCTCAGAGACGGCAAAGGCAACCTCAGCGGGATAGGAAGCGCCTGTCGATACAAAGACGGGCTTGCGCGACGCCGCGGCCTTCTGCAGTAAAGGAAAGTCGGCGATTTCATATGAAGCAATCTTGTGATAGTGCACATACGGATCAACAGCGTCGAAATCTTCAAGGGAAAACGGCGTAGACATAAAAGATAAGCCCGCCCTCTCAGCGAGCTGAGCGAGGTGTGGGATATCCTCATACGCCATCTCTAGATCGCGAAAGAGCGCGTGAATATCCGTGTCAATACCATGCTCCTCCAAGTAGTGGCTTTTCCCAGCACATGGCGCATACACCTTCTCAGCACGAAAGGTTTGGAATTTGACAGCGTCAAACCCAGCGTCAGCAGCCGCGTGAACAAGCCGAGCGGCAAGCTCAAGCCGCTCTGCATGGCTTCCTACCTGCCAGTTCGACCCTATTTCAGCGACGAGAAAAACCCGCCGTCGATCAGGGATTGGGAGAAGGCGCAGAGCGTAGACATCCACTTCTGGTTCTTCTCTGCCGTAGAGGCTGTCGACCGCGATCTTGCGACGCTCTAGAAAGGCATATCCTGCTTTTGCGAAGAGATTTTGTGACGCTGTGTTCTCTGGGCGAATCATGGCATACAGAACATGGACCTGTGCTTGGCGCGCCAGCTGTTCAGCAAGGGAAAGCGCACAGAGGCCAAATCCCTGACGCCGCCTCTTCGGGTCGACGACGACGGAGATCTCGGCACTTCGGACAAATGGACGACTGTCCGCACGATCGTACGGGCGGAAGCGCACCAAAGCAGCGCGAGCATGCGCATCGCGAACAAAAAATGGCAGGAGCCCATAACACGAGAAATAGTCAGTCTGAAAATGTCGAGAGAACACAGAGAAATCCGGGAGCTGCGTGTGCAACGAAGCGCTGAGAGTCGACGGATCTGATCGCCATTGATAGACCAGCTGCGCTGCCTCTTCCGAGGGGTGCATTGCCTCAGGCCACGCGGTTGCCTTCACCATGGTCGTTATCCTTGCTTTTGCTGCACGTGGGCATTCATCTGCCGCCATTCAGGATGGCGACGCAAGAGGAGTCGTACGCGTTCAAAAGAAACGCTTCCGCCGAGGTGTGAAAGCACCAGAGCAACGAGGGCCGCATCATCCTCGGTGTCCACCGTCAGCCGCCAAGCGCTGAGGTCCTCTTCAAGAGCAAAGTTTGCTAAAGAAAATTTCTCAGGATGGCTTATGAGATAGGTGGTGACGTGCTCTCGCTCTTTCGGAAGCGCCGCCTCTTGATCGGCCCGTTCCAATGCCGATCGAGAAAAAATCTCGATGTCAAATCCTCGAGGATACGTTCTATGCAACGTATTAGAGAGGTATTCTGAAGGCACGTGGTAGAACAGATCTAATGCGGCATCGATCAGTGTCGGATCTATGAGGGGGCAGTCACCTGTCAGACGGACGACAGCGTCTGCCGATGTCGTTGCCACGGCCTTGGCAAAGCGTCCAAGGACGTCCTCTTCACTGCCCTGAAATACAGCAACCCCCTTCTTCTGTGCCACATCAACCAATGTCTGGTCGCGAAGCTGTGTCGTCGTCGCGAGAATCAGAGGAACGCGAGGCTGCAGGACGAGCAGCCGTTTGAGCATTCCTTGGAGCATAGGAACGCCATTGAGGGGCATCATCACTTTGCCGGGCAAGCGCGTAGAGCCCATCCGAGCCTGAATAATGACTACAGGCCGCGCTGACGACGGACGAGGTGGAATAGGTATGGCCAATGAATATTCTTCCATGTGCGTTACACTATCATGGAGGAGAAAAGAACAAAACCGCGAAAGGAGCCGGGCCATTTGCGATGTGCCTTTTGGAAGAGAAAGGTCTGCGATCACGGCATAAAAAAACCTTCGGCGAAACAGCGCCTGACGTAGAAACGTGGGGTGTTGAAGCGCAGGCGGAGCAACAGCTCCCAAGACCCCAACTTTGCCGAGGATTGCTCCTCGGACCTCAACACCACCACCTCTTCTTGGCCTTCGCGACTTTCCCTTGCATCCTGTGTTCTTTGGAGAACGAGGCCCTTTACCACCAAGATTCTCCACTCCAGGCTTCTACCCTTTCATTCGCATAAAGGGAAGCACCAAGATCTACAGCACTTGTTTCACCGAAGGAACTTTGATTAATCTCCCTTGCCTTGGCGTCGGCCACGATACAGCGACCTTGGCCGTTCTACATACTCTCCGAACGCTCGACGTCGATACCCTTCGGCTGTCAACACGCGTTGCTCAACGAATGGTACCGTCATCGTATCTCCTTCTCCAACAAACCGTACTGGACGATGACGTTTCGGATGCTTTTTCTTCATCTTCCACCTCCACACCCCTCCAGCTTTTGTCCGCTCTTTCCTGAGAGGCACGCTCTCCCTTCTCACCCCCATTGTACTATATTTCAAATTTTTTAATTACAATTTTGTAAAAAATAAAACTACAGTCTAATTATTTGGCTTTTTCGTTATACATTTACAAAATGCCCCATACCGACCCGATACTTTCTTCCAATCGATATTATTGAAAAAGACATCCAGATACTTCGCTCGGTCGAGGCCAAACTGCGTTAGAAAAGCATGCTCAAAGACATCCATGACAAGAAGAGGAGCTGCCCCAGAAAGATGCCCTCCATCATGCTCATTGATCCACATATTGACTAACCGCCCTTCTTTTGGTTCCACATAGGTAATCACCCATCCAACGCCTCTCATCAATCCTGTGGACATCAGATCTCTTTTCCAGGCATCGAAACTCCCAAAATCAGCCTGAATCTTAGTAAAAAGTGGATCTGAGGAATCAAGTGGCTGACTGCCGCCAAGATTTTCGAAGTAGTACTCGTGCAGCAGCATGCCGTTCATTTCCCATCCCAGGATACGCTTTAAGCCCGCAAACTGTGGAGTCCGCTGTTCATTCTGTTCTTCCATCTGGCGAAGCGTGGCCAGAATGGCATTAGTGTTGGCAACATACCCTCGATAGAGGTTCAGATGCATGGTCAGCAAATCATCATTGAATCCTGACGCTTTCCCAAGCAGGTGATCAAAATTTTTTGCTGTATACGCCTGTACCGTACGCGCACCAGACGTTGGAGTAGAAACGAGCGGGGCCGGAAATAGGACCAGGCCCCACGCCAACATCACAAGGGAGGAGAGATATGGCATACCTTTTTCCTTCTAGAAAAAATTTCATCGCGTCGCTAATTTCCATCTATGGACCTAGCACACATTTTTTTGTACCCGTTTACGTTGTGGGGATGTACGTATGATACAACATGTCCTTTGTGTCCTGATGCTATTGCCTGCTGTCATGTTTGCTGACTGCTCAAAAGTAGATTGCGAAAAGGGAACCCGCTCAAAGGGAGAGAAGCTATTGCGCAGGTTCTGGAATGACATGCGAGATAAAAACACCGATCTTATCAAAAGGTACACTAGTCCAAAATTTCAATCTGTCCACCCGGAAGGGGCTCTAGACAGAAAAGAAGAACTGCAACTGATCGCAAGCTTCAACTTCACCTCATACACACTATCAGACATTAGGATCACGAGAGAACGCAACGTCTACATCATCTCGTATTGGGCGCAAAAAGGACTTGAAGAAGCCGTAGAGCCGGTGGCACCTCGTCTCACGATTTTTGAGAAAGTACACGGCAAATGGAAGCTGGTGGCACACGCGAATTTTCTTCCACAACCTGGATAGCCATCGTACGAAAACACCCCCTCCCCATCCAGGAGGGGCGTCCCTCCGGAAGCAACGACTGAAGAAAAGTCACAAGGGTTTGCAAGTCCCACGTCAGCACCAAAAGGGATGAGACATATTTCACAGTATTTTCCTTCTAGAAAAAAATTGCATCGTATCGATAACCTGCATCTATGGACCTAGTACACATTTTTTGTATTCGTTTACGTTTTGGAGGTGTGAGTATGCTAAAACATGTTCTTTGTGTCCTGATGCTATTGCCTGCTGTCATGTTTGCTGACTGCTCAAAAGTAGACTGCGAAAAGGGAACCCGCTCAAAGGGAGAGAGGTTGTTGCGCAGGTTCTGGAATGACATGCGAGATAAAAACACCGACCTCATCAAAAGGTACACTAGTCCGAAGTTTCAATCTGTCCACTGGTTCGGAGCTTTCAATAGAAAATGCGAGCTGGAGTTAATCTCTCATCTCGGATTCAATGAGTACGAACTATCAAGAATCAAAATCAAGAAAGAACACAATGTCTATATCATTTCGTATTGGGCAAAAGTCAGTGAGACAATTCAGGGTTCCCCCTGTATGGAAGAGATGCCTCGTCTCACGATTTTTGAGAAGGTAGACGGCGACTGGAAGCTGGTGGCACACGCGAATCTCACGTGGCCAATACTATAGCCATCGTACGAAAACGCCCCTCCTCATCTAGGAGGGGGATTCCCCTCGAAATCAACGACTAAAGAAAAGTCACGAGTGTTCGCACAGCCACTCCCGTCGCTCCTTTTCCATAATCCCAACTTTGACAACTGCCTGAAAGGGAGGTGAGATATTCACACTATTTTCTTTCTAGAAAAAAATTGCATCGTACCGCTAGCCTGCAACCATGGACTTAGCACATATTTTTTGGTGTCTGTTTACATTTTGGAGGTGTCCGTATGTTAAAACATGTTCTTTGCGTCCTGATGCTATTGCCAGCGGTCATGTTTGCTGACTGCTCAAAAATAGAGTGTGAAAAAGCAACCCATTCAAAGGGGGAGAAGCTGTTGCGCAGGTTCTGGAATGACATGCGCGATAGAAACACCAATCTCATCAAAAGATACACCAGTCCAAAGTTTCAATCTGTCCACTCGTTCAGGGCTCTCAACAGAAAAGGCGAGCTGCAGCTGATCGCAGGCCTCACCTTCACCTCGTACACACTAACAGACATTAGGATCACGAGAGAACACAACGTCTACATCATCTCGTATTTTGCGCAAAAAGGAATTGATGAAGAGTTTGATACACCAACGCCTCGTCTCACGATTTTTGAGAAGGTAGAAGGTAAGTGGAAGCTGGTGGCACACGCGAATCTCACTCCTGATCTCGAATAATCGCCATCGTATGAAAACGCCCCCTCTTCATCTAGGAGGGGGATATCCTCCCGAAATCAACGACTGAAGAAAAGTCACAAGTGTTCGCACAGGCACTCCTGTCGCCCCTTTTCCGTAGTATCGCCAAGGATCTTTCAAAAACGCTGTCCCCGCTATGTCCAGGTGAGCCCATGGAATCGTGCCGATAAAGCCATTGAGGAAGATCGCTGCATTCACCGCTCCACCAGCGCGCGAGGCGAGATTCTTGCAGTCTGCGATATCAGAATCAAGGAGCTGTTCGTATGGAAGATAGAGAGGAAGGCGCCAAAGAGGATCCCCTCCATGCTGAGACGCCCGTTCAAGAAGGAAGGAAAGAGCATCGGTGTTTGAGAAGAGCGCTGATATATCGCTGCCAAGAGCAACTTCCGCCGCGCCCGTCAGCGTAGCCACATCAATGATTCGCGAAGGAGAACACTCGTGAACCGCATAGTCAAGAGCATCGGCCAGGATGAGCCGACCTTCGGCATCGGTGTTCCCAATCTCTACTGTCTTCCCTGAGCGGGCTGTATAGACATCTCCAGGCTTATACGCCTTTTCGCCAATGCTATTCTCACATAATGGCATCACGCCCGTGACATTGAGGGGCAGGCGCAGATCGCGCACTGCCTTCATCGTCGCAAGGACGGCGGCAGCACCTGCCATATCTCCTTTCATGGCCTGCATATGGCCTTCGGTCTTCAGATTCAGCCCGCCGGTGTCAAAGGTAATGCCCTTGCCAACAAACACCGTTGTGTCGGCGTCGCCCGGAGCTCCTTTCCACTCAGCAACGACAAACCGAGGCTCATAGTGGGCACCACGGCCAACGGCAAGCAGGAGCTGCATGCGCTCGTGCTCTATCCATTCCTTGCCATGGACAGTGATGCGAAGATCCTGATCGGCAAGAGATGTTGCTACAGCCGCAAAGCCGTCCGGCGTGATTTCATCGGCATTTCTGTTGACTAAGTCTCGCGCCAAGGAAACGGCTTCCATCACATGCTGAACCTCCTCTACAACGTCGGAGATCATATGCGGCGTTCGAGAAAAGATGGAGAGATCCATGAGAGCAGTGAAAGGCTCTGCTTGCTTTGACACATAGTATTCTCGAAAGGCATACGTACCAAAGAACACACCTTCGAGACAAGCCTTGAGAGCGGCCTGAGCGGGAACGTTTTCAACAGTAGGGGGAACCATCGAAGCCGATGCCACTTGCCGCGGGGCCAACAATGAAAACGCCTTGGCAAAGCTCGTCCTCAAGCTATCAGAGGAAAGCTTCTTTTCTTCCCCGCACCCTACCACAACAAGGCGTTTTTCTATCGCGGGGTCGGGATAGAGAATGACGGTCTCCCCCTCTTTCGCTGAGAAATCTTTTGTCTCGAGCATATGATGGCACGCTCGAACGAGCATGCCATCCTCGAAAAGAGGGATGATCTTCTGGCTGTCATCCTTTGCAAAGGGAAGAATACAGGCGTCGGACTGGGGACGCCTCTCTAAAGAAGAAAAAGAAGTGCATTTCATCGTACGGATACCAATGAAGGGGTAAAGCTAGGGCGATTCGCCTCTGGTGTATCGCCAACACACTCGATTAAAACGGAATATCGTCTTCGGCAAAGTTGGCCTGCCCCGCACCTGGCATGACGCCCATTGGGGCATATGACGGAGCCTGCTGCATGGGGGTCGAGGATGCCCCTACTTCCACGGCGTCGGCACCTTGTGCGGTGCTCTCTGAAGATCTCGTTCCTTTGCCAAAGGGGCTGAAGTTCACAATTTCTGCGGTGATCTCGAGGGAGATTTGCTGATTCCCGGATTTATCCGTATAGATCTCGGGGATTCCTAGTTCGCCAATGACGATGACTGCGCTGCCCTTTCTAAGATACGCAAGGCGCTTGTCAAACCGATCTCCCCAACACGTGATTCTCCACCATACGGTCTTCTCTTTGTCTCCGCGCTTGATATTCGTCGCTACGCGAAACGTCGTCACTTTTTGATTGGATGGCGTAAATCGCACCTCGGGATCTGACCCGAGATGGCCAGCAACTTGCACGATAATCATATGAAAACTCCCTTCGCATTCCTTTCAGAAATTAGCATGGTATATGACAGCTGGGTATTTGCGCACCTGAGATCTCCATTGCCAGAAAAATGAGGAGAGCAGCACTATAATTCCCTCGACAAAAGATATTTTTCTTGTGAAAGAGGCCTCTATTGATGGAACCATCGTCCTCACCCTTGGCTACTTCGCTCTCTCATAGCCATGGTACAGGCAGGCGATCGCCTCTTGTGGCCACGGTGCGAAGAATGGCCCGCGTCATCGTCAACCTTGGACTCTCTTTATTTGCCCTGATCACCGTCTGCTTTTTTGTGATGCACATCATCCCTGGGGATCCATTCCAAGAAGAGCAGGGAGTCCCCGAAGAGGTCATGGTCGTCATCCGCCACAAGTGGGGGTTAGACAGCTCACTTCCAGTGCAATATTTCCGATACCTTCAACAGCTTTTTCAGGGCAATCTAGGCAATTCCATGCGCTACCAATCGGAAAGCGTCGTTGGAATCATCTGCAATGGATTTCCCGTTTCTATCTACCTCGGATGCCAGGCACTTCTCATAGCTATACCGCTTGGACTTGCCCTTGGCACACTTTCAGCCTGTCATGCCAACCGCCGCTTTGACATTTTCGCGACGATCGCCTCAACACTCGGCGTTTCAGTGCCGAGCTTCGTCGTAGCGGCGATCCTCCAGTTGTTTTTTGCCCTCTACATTCCCCTCTTCCCCGTCGCGCGCTGGGGGACCATCAGCCACACCATCCTCCCCTCTCTCGCCCTCGCATTAGGGCCCACGTGCGGTATCACACGAATGATGAGGGCCAGTGTGCTCGACACTCTCACAAACGAGTACGTAGTCATCGCCCGCATGAAAGGCTTGTCGGAGTGGAAGGTACTGCTCTTCCACGTCATCCCTAACGCTATCCTTCCCATCATCCATTATCTAGGGCCTACAACGGCTAACCTGCTCGTCGGAAGCTTTGTCGTCGAGCGCGTCTTTGGGATACCGGGCTTGGGACAATGGTTTGTGAATGGCGTTATGACGCGCGACTACCCTGTCATCGCAGGACTTACGCTTTTCTATAGCCTCATCCTCTTCACAGTTCATTCTGTCATCGACCTGATCAGCGTATTTTTTAATAGCAGGCTCTCGCACAGGGAGGGCGCTCGATGAATTACCGCACGAAGATGGTCCTTGGCCTCTCCTTTCTTTCCCTGCTCGTCGCCCTCTTTTTCTTCGGCTCTCTCCTATGCCCCTACGATCCTGCCGGAACCGCGTTGATTGATAAAAACACTCCTCCTTCCTGGAGCCACTGGTTTGGAACTGATGAGCTTGGGAGGGATGTCTTCGCCAGAACATTGCAAGGCATGCGAATATCTCTGACCATTGGAACGCTCGCCGCAGCAATAGACCTGTTCATAGGAACCTTGTGGGGCACGATCGCAGGGTTTGCCAACAAGCGATTGGACGATGCCTTAATGCGTCTCGCAGAGATCATCTATAGCCTCCCCTATCTCCTCGTTGTCATCTTGGTTTCGGTCTTCGTCGGCACCGGATTCTTCCCGATTATTGTGTCGATGATTTGCATCGGCTGGATACAGATGGCCCGCATCGTCCGCTTGCTTGTCAAAGAGGCGCGGCATGCCGAATACATACAGGCCGCCCATGCCCTGGGCGTCGGGCCAACACGGTTATTCTTCGCTCACATGCTTCCAAATATCATCGGGCCTATGCTGGCAGCGTGTATGCTGTCCGTTCCACATGCGATTTTCACCGAGGCCTTCTTGAGCTTTCTCGGCATCGGCATCCAGCCTCCAACGGCAAGTCTTGGCTCGATGGTTGGAGATGCTATCCCCGCTATGCGCTTTTATCCATGGCGGCTACTCTTCCCCGCCTGTTTTATTTCTCTGCTTATTTTTAGCATTATGCTACTGTCGGACAGCCTGCGTGATCTTTACGATCCTAAACAACGGTTACTAGGAGACGAATCATCATGACACACCATCCTCTCCTTGCAGTGCGCCAACTTGCCGTGCGTACAGAACGGCATACCATCATCCACTCCGCCTCATTCGACGTTCATGAGAACGAGATCGTCGCCCTCGTCGGAGAGTCGGGATCCGGCAAGAGCATGATTGCGAAATGCATCATGGGTCTCCCGCCCTCTCGCTCCATCCATGTCTCCCATGGAGAACTCTTCCTGAAAGAACAGAACCTCCTGCTGCTGTCGGAGTCGTCGCTACGCAAACTCCGAGGCACGAGCATCGCCTACATTCCGCAATCCCCTCTCAACGCCCTCAACCCAATCATGACCATCGGCCGCCAACTAATGGAAGCGTATGCCCCGCTCGACACTCTGGGAATCCCTTCCGCTCAAGAACGAGCGCTCTTTCTCCTTCGCCGCGTGGGATTTCTCCAGCCGGACTTGGCATTGCTTTCCTATCCACATCAACTGAGTGGTGGCATGCGTCAGCGGGTGCTCATCGCTATGGCACTCATGAACTCCCCTCGTCTCCTCATCGCTGACGAGCCGACGACAGCTCTCGACGTCACACTCCAAGCTGAAATCCTCGACCTTCTCCAAGATATCAAGAAAGAATGCAGCCTTGGCATTCTCCTTATCACGCACGACCTCGGCATCGTTGCCCGCTGTGCCAACAGAGTCGTCATTCTCAGGCACGGACGGACTCTTGAAACAGGGACCGTCGATCATATTTTCTACCACCCAGAAAGCGAATATACCAAAACCCTCCTCGACTCACTCCTCTGCCACCCCACGCTCATAGCCTCAGCGGTATAGAGGGTACCGATGCATCTTTTTGAGTTAGACCGTGTATCCGTACATTTCGACACTGCTGGCAAGCGCGTATGCGCTGTGCACAACGTCAGCCTGCGAGGGCTGTATGGAGAGACGGTCGGCATTGTCGGCGAAAGCGGGAGTGGAAAGTCGACTCTTGCCAAAGCGCTGCTAATGTTAGAGCCCGTGACCTCGGGCAGAGTGTTCTTCCAGAATGTGCATATGGGGGCCACGAGTTCGAAGTCATTACGCAAGTTACGGCGCCACATGCAGCTCATCTTTCAAGACCCTGACGCCAGTTTAAACCCTCGACGAAACGCCATCTGGCATTTACACGAGGTCTTTACAACGCATTTTCCTGAAATCTCGAGAGCAGAGCGCGATGATAGGATTGACAGGGTACTGGAGAAGGTGCAGCTCCACAGTGGGCTGAAACACCGATTTCCCTATGAGCTATCGGGGGGACAGAAGCAACGGCTGGCGATCGCTCGGGCGTTGCTGCTCTCCCCCAGGCTTATTGTCCTCGACGAGCCTCTGTCCTCTCTTGACGCCGCCCTGAGAAAGTCCGTGCTGACATTGTTGAGGGAGCTTCAGGAGGAGAATAAAATCGGATATCTATTCATCACGCATGACCTGTCGACATTAGGTGCCATTGCCTCGAAGGTGGCTGTGATGTACCGCGGAGTGATCGTCGAGTTTGCCACTGTCGATGAGCTGTATCATCATCCTTGTCATCCGTATACTGTTTCTTTGCTCTCGTGTATTCCTGTGGCCGATCCCCGCATCGAGCGGGGCCGACAGTCGATCTTCTTCCCTGCGCGAAGCGTTGCCTCTCCCACAGGCCTAGGATGTCCTTTTGCACATCGCTGTCCATTTGCGAAAGAGGTCTGCCGACAGGAAGAGCCTGTGCTCCATCCCGTCTCCCCTTCTCACACCGTCGCTTGCCACTTCCCGGATTCTGTTGTACCGCTACTTCGGTCACTCTCCTCCTCATGAGCTCGTGCTGCTGAGAGAATCTCGATGGAAAGGCAGGGAGTGCCGACAAGGGCTGGCGGGCCGAAAAGCACATGCTCGCAAGAATCCATTGGTTTTGTACCACACAACCGGTACACTATAGGTAACAACGAAGTATGACTCCAGGACATGCATAACGGAATATGTCGCTTACGAGGGCAGAGAGTTCACGATTGAATGGTTTTACAACGAAAAGGGCGTCAGTCAGTCTCTTGAATATTTTTTGGCGCAGCCCAAAGACATGCAACGCAAAGCGCTTACCCTCTTTCGGCTCATGGGAGAGCACGGCAAGATCTATGACGAAACAAAATTTCGAAATGAGGGCGATGGAATGTACGCATTTAAGCCGCAGCCCGATCGATATCTTTGCTTCTTTTTTAGGGGAAAGAAAATCATCGTCACAAACGCTTTTGAGAAAAAATCTCAGAAGTTGCCAAAGGGTGAGAAGGATCGGGCGCTCAAGGCGCGTGCAAGCTATGAAATGAGAGTTGTTGCAAGGGCATATTATGAAGAAAAAAAGTAAGTCGACATACGAGAAGTTCATTGAAGATACAGAGCAAAAAACAATTCTCGATGAAGAATATAAAGAACTTCTTCTATCCGAGCTCGTCAGCGCCGCGATGGCAGGGGACCGCGTTTCTGTACGAAAGTTAGCCGCGATGGCAGGTGTTTCCCCCACCATTATTCAGGGGTTACGATCTGGAGTCAGAACTAACATTACCATCAGCACATTGTCTCGAATTTTAGACGCGATTGGATATCGAATTATGTGCGTTCCTAAAGATCGTCGTGAAAAAAACTTCACAATTACCTAAGAAGTATCCATCAAACTCCGAACGATCTCTTCTCTTGTCCGCATAGCATACGCTCTGTAGCTTGGGATATACGTCATGTTTCTCACTTTTCAATCGTATCGAGCTCATCCTTTCCTTGGTCCTCATGAGCTCGTGCTGCTGAGAGAATCTCGATGGAAAGGCAGGGAGTGTCGACAAGGGCTGGCGGGCCGAAAAACTGCAAAGGCGCTGGCTGGAGGTATTGGTCCTGAAGTCGCCATCCATGCCGCTGCGCCGCAAAATGGAGGAAGAGCTCTCCAGAGAGGTCAACCAACGTCTTCTTGATAACGGGCTTACGCGCCCCTCCGCGCCGTTCGAAGTGCAGCAGCGACGCGAATGGAACAGCATGTGCTCGCCATTCGGCCACTGGTCGATGAAGGTTGTCAATGGCAGCCATGAATCCTGTCTTTTTCTTAGCGACGAGCGCTGCCGCCACCTTTCCCAACGCATAACAGTACGTACAGTCGAAATTCGAAGGGAATCCCGATCTCCCCTCATAGCCACAGAAGGCTGTTTGAAATGAAAAGGGAACAGGCGTACTTCTCGTCCTCAGCTCTTTTTGCACGAGGAGGGCGATCAGACGCGCTGTGTCGATTTTCGACACTTGGACGTTGCCATGAGGATCTCGCTCATGGACAAGCTGCTCTCTGATCTCCTGCGGGAAGACCGACATGCATTGCCGTGCAGGTTCAGAAAGCGCATCGATGACACAGGCGAGGCGTTCGGCCAGTGTCAAACAGCGTTTGAGAGCCGAAGAGAGCGGGTGAACAGGAGCAAAGAGGTCATTGAGCTCAACGATGAGCTTCTTGACATCCACCATATGTTCGATGACCCCCTCAGGAACCAGTACAAGGCCGTACTTTCGTCCTGTTGCATACCGCGCTTCCACAAGATCTGCGATGTCTTGAACAACATCTGGTAGTGTCATCTCTCGTGCTGCCACCTCCTCGCTGATCAGCGCGACATTGGGTTGCGTTCGAAGCGCGCATTCGAGCGTGATATGCGAGGCTACTCGTCCCATGAGGCGGACGAAAAAGTAATTATTCTTTGACGACAGGATATCCTTTCCGATATTGCCAATCGTCATAGAATAGATTGTACACGCCGTGTCAAAGCCAAAGGAGATGGGAATCTCGCGGCTTTGCAGATCGCCGTCGATGGTCTTAGGAATTCCCACGACGCACGTCGATAGACCTTGAGAACGAAACGCCTCGGCCAAGAAAGCGGCATCCGTATTGGAGTCATCGCCGCCAATGAAGACAAGGCCATCGAGACGGCGATCGCGGGCAGCGGCTGCCGCGAGGGAGATTTCTTCTTGGCTTTCTATTTTCATCCTGCCAGTTCCCAGTAAGGAAAAGCCGCCGATATTTCGAACCTGGTTGACATCGTCAGAAGATATTTCTCGTGCCGCATTGTTGAGCAGCCCGCGGGGACCGTCCGCAAAGCCGAGGAGCGTGCTCTGAGGATGCCATTCCTGCAAGGCATCGAAGAGCCCTGCTATCACTGTGTGTCCTCCTGGCGCCGGCCCTCCTGACAGTACGACACCGACGCGAAGAGGATAACGCTGCTCGGCAGCAGAAGAGGCCACCGACCGGAGCACCCAATCAGTTTCAAGATGGGCAAGAAGACGGCGAATCTCTTCATCAGTCGTTGCACGCCGTTCATTGATGAAGTCAATGGTAGCCAGATCGCGAAGGACATGTGGTACGATCGGCTGGAATTTCAGACGATACGATTCAAACGACTCTGAAGTTGTCATGGAACGCAGACCTCATGCATGTTCCTCCCATGCCATGTAAACAACTCTCGCCTTTAGGCGAGAGTTGTTTACATGGAGAAAAATATAGTCGCCTTTCTTTTTAAATCACCGAAAAATGGGCGGCAATTTCTCCCGACCATGAAGAAGTCAGACTATGGTAAGCCACCCTTATCAAGGATTTCAAGCACACGTGCCTTCCTCTCTTGGGCCTTGGGATACACAGCACATACATATGAGCGAATAAACTGGGCCATTTCATTGAACCCATCAGGCCGTTTTTTACAGTACTCGCAAAGAGCCTTGAGCTCATTATGGGTTAGGCCAAGGTCTCCTGAAAAGACTTTCAACAGAACGCGAAGAGTCAATATGTCAGAATTGCTCTCGATGGCTTGTACATCAGGCTTGGGACTGCCTAATCCATAGGCGATACCAGTGTGGATATTCACAAGAGCCGCAGTGGTGCCAGCAGGACCTTGAAAGGTCAACAGCTTATCAGCATCTTCTTGATTAACCGCGATGCATACAGGCTCTGCCCCCTCTTTTTGTATGAGAACAGCGTATACCATCGGCTGATAATAGGCAGTTGTCGGAACATATCCTGAACGAAAAATCTGATGAAGATTAATACTTGTTCCCAGATTTTTAGGGATAAGGCCAGAAAACTTCTTTGTTTCCTCTCCACAAGAGAGAACCTCGCTCAGATATATACAACCTCTATCGGGTGTAGGTGTTACTTGTACATCAGCATAAGAGGCAAATTTTAGCTCATTGCGTTTAGCTACACATGTTACAGCTTTTTCGATGTCAACTTTCAAGCGCAAATCAGGAGGGTGCTGTTCTATTGCAACGCTTGTCTGGGTCTGGGTTTCTGTCTGGGTCTGGGTTTCTGTCTGGGTCTGGGTCTGCACTTGCATTCGAATACCAACACCTGGAGACGAAACCGCCACCTTCTGAGCAAGCTTGGGCTGCATGGCTTTTTGTATCGACTTAAATTCCTCTTTAACCTTTGTTTTTTCCAGATATTTTTCCCGTGCCAAATACTCACACGCAGGAGATTGAGAAACCCCATCTAAAAATTGAGTCAACCATACTCCTGAGTCCATCTTGCTCTGTTGATCCCCATATCGTTCCGAAGGATGGACTGGCGTATCGCTTGCAAACAGATGTCTGCAGGATTGCCATGATTCGCTGAGAACATTTGGACTTTTCTCGTTGAGTAACAGAGCAACAAAACCGTGCTGAAGAACGGCGTCGGCCTTTTGGCGTACAGCACGGTGATTATCATCAGCACGCCTTTCTATTTGATTCTTCAGAGTAAAAGCAATCAGATGGTGCAGTAGAATTTTTTCTCCCGTGGGAATACCCAATTTCGCCCGGACAATAGCCTCAGTCTCTGCTGTGATCGCACACCGAATATGCTGACCTTGCCCCAGTTTGCGAAGGCGCCATACACCTTGTAAAAAATCCTTGAACAGAGTGTCTTTTCCTACGCATACTGTACAGGTCGTCGTTTTCCCGACGCGCAGGTCAGCTCCTCGAGCAAATGCTTGGGACCAGTATGCTGAGAGCTTTTCAGCCGGAATTCGGCATTCAGCGTATAACACATCACTTCCATCTCGACTGAGCACCCTCTGGACTTTGTCTTGGTCGTAATAAATAACACCTTCTATTTCTCCCGCCTTGTAGCTGTTGAGGATCTTTTGCGCAATCTCCTTGCCATCGTAGCCTCTCAACATCCCTCCAACGTCAATAATGCCACAGTTCTGGGCGTACAAGGAGTCCAACGTATTTGGGTGGATAACACTTACCTCCTGTGTCTCGCACGAGAGGATCTGTATCGTTCTCCCTGTCGACTCAGGCGAAGACACACCAGGGATGGGATAGGTATCTTTATTCCATACAGTCCCAGAAAACCCGCGAAGAACGGAAGAAAAGACAGCATAAATCTGGGCAGAAACTCGAAAATATGAATCAGGACGTAAGAATTTAGAAAGGATGCACTGCTGAATAAAAGCCATCTTTCTGGATTTTTCTTCTGACAGATAAGTGACGATCTTCCCTATTCCTTCTGTTAGCCCGGACTGTAGGGTCGACAATGCGGTGTCCTGGCTTCCAATAAGAAGGCTTAACTGCTTCACAGCTGTTGTATCTGCCATCTTCATCCCTGGGTTTTCCATGAGCTCTCTGCGAACTTGCCATTGGAGAGAATGAAGAAGGGATTCGATATGGGGTGATAATTGCTGTGCAGGCAACTCCAAAAACATCTGTATTGTATAGTTCACTTCTTCGAGTTCATGTCCAAAACGAGAGTTCGGCACAGGAACTCCAGTCTCATATGGCACTGCGTAAGGAAAATTCATGCCTCCTCCAGCAGGTGGCAGCCCATAATGAACACCTAGAAGATTGACACATGTGTGAGGAAGAATATAATGAATTTGTTCATGAGCCGTGCAAAGAATATCTCTGAGTTCCTGTGGAAGGGACTGAATCGCTTCCTTTGATTTTTTCCCATGTAAATAGTCAGAGATCGAGCTTTGGTATTGCGATACCTCGGTGCGAAATTTTGGAATAGAAAAGAGCTTCTCAATAAACCCTTCGATGAGAACAGGAGCTATCTCGCTCGTAAAATCCTCCGACGTAGCCTGAGGCTGAACCGTTGCCAATATTGAGAACAGCATCATCGATGCTTCTATAACAGTTCCATCGAGAGGTTTTAGATCACAGACTGTCAAGAGCTGTTCCTTCAGTACATCCCACACAGAGTCAACTTCATCGAACAAAAACTCCGCAGATGTTCGAAGCTGTCCAAAGATCGACTGCAACAGCTGAATTTTTTCTTGAGCCTCTTGTTGATTAGCTTCTTGGAGCAAGGCAAGAAATTCCAAAAATAGACCTGCAATATCTTCGGGACGAATAACGACTACCTGATGCCTCTCAAGAGCGTGCTTTAGACCAAGGTCTATATGCTTGAGCGTCTCAAAAGTCACTGGCTTTCCTGACTCTAAGCTCCACGAAAAAACCTGTGTAGAATACGTCTTCTGAAGTGCCTCAGCAACCTGGGGAGCCATTGATGGATACAGATTACTAGGAAAGACGGCAACAGAAAGCTTGCCGCGCTTGGCTATCATATTGGTGATTAACGGTAGGAGCACCGATGTCTTTCCCGCTCCCATGATCATCTCGATGACTTTACTGGCAGTCCCTCCCTCTCCAGACAAGAAGCTATCAATCGTTGCAATCTGTTCCGGGCGCAAAAAATTCCCAAATATAGCTTCGAACACAAGGTACTCGGGATGTGCTAAGGGAGAATACTGTCTTGTCTTATACATCAGGGCATGAAGTTCCTGAATATCCTCAGCAGAGGGATGTTCCTGCTTTTTCATCTCTTTTGCTTTCAGCAAGGCTCTCTGAAGTTGCTGTTTGCGAGTCTTGCGCATAAGGTAGTGAATTGTCGCATCGCGAAGCTGTCGCGCCGTGTCTAACGTCAGTGCTGGGTTAAGGCGTAAAAAACCATCGGGGAACGGCTCTAAAAGGGCATATGTCGCCTCATTGACGCCAACATCGCGAACATATCCTGCCGTTCCAAGCGCTTCCTGAAGTGCCGCCCGATCCGGGTCAGGGAACCTTGTATCTAGAAGCTTTTGAATACCGTTGCGTGCCTCTTGGACAGCTTTCTTAGCGTCTAAGCTTTCTGGCTCCATCTTGGCAACCACTGTTGACATCGTTTCGATGTCATATGCAGTACGTTCTCTTATTTGTTGCATAAACGTTTGCACATCGCCCTGGAACTCTTCGTATGCACTGACATCCTCCCTTTGCAGGCACAAGACAACAGATTCTGCATACGCTTCGGCTGCGGGAATGGACTGAGCAGAAGACGAGCGAAAAAGAGAGCCCACTTTAGGAAAAAGTGGACATCCGTGATCTGACTCCAAACCAGGGTACTGCCCAGGATCGTCGATGGCGCTGCTCTCTTCCTTAGGCAGTGTGCCAACAGAAAGCTCCACAGCCGGCAAAGCAAGTGGCCTTTTCGTCGCTTCACCACGAGGCAATTCTGGCTGTTGTGATAATTCATCAGCTAACACCTTCTTGGCAGCGTTAATGGCTGCAACTGGGACCTCCCAAGTATAAGGACTAATATGAATATTTAAAAATTCGGAGCTCTTCATCATGAGAGCAAAAAGAATCGCTGCTGCCGTCTGTTGTTGTGAGGTAGGAGTCCTGGAAGCAATTGAAAGAATGTTCTTTATTCTTTCTAGTTCGTCGCCAGAACGCTTTTGTGCAAGCTCGACACCGAATGCGTCCTCCCAATCTTTTCGTATCTGATCCCAATTCCTCCCGTCACGAAGATTGGTAAATACGCGATTAAAAGACTCGAGAGAAAATTGAGGGTTCAGGATACTTGGCGCACACCTGTGTATCATGTGTTCACGTGGCAAATCCACCTTGTCTGCCAGAGACCACCGAAATACTATAGGCTCGGTGCGTTCGAAAGTAACCTCTAGGGCCTTAGGATCATCGGTCAAAAATTCAGCCTCATCTTGGGTAACATAGATGGTCCCGCAATGCTGCTTTGCGGCTTCATACTCTTCTAATAACGCAGGGACCTTTTCCAAACAGTCGGATGGAATATAACGATGGAGGAGAACGTTCTGTTGTTTGAGAATAGCCGCAGCTTTCAGGCGAAGAGCAATGCTTTTGGGATCTTGATCAAGGTTAGATCCTTCCACGAGCCATCCAAGAATCTTTAATGCTTCATCGGAGAGCGGAAGATGAGGTATCTGTTCAAGAACTCGTGCGCTCTCTTCATACTGCTGCTGCCAAAGATAGGTATAGGCAAGGTAGACAGCTCCTTCGACTGTTTCAGGGACAAGGCGGTCTTTCTTGACTCCATATGAATACACAGGTACCTGCTCCTTGCCGGTATGGATAGGAATGGCCGAGGTAGCAAGAGCAGAGGGGTCAGACTCAGAAGACTCCAGATGATGACCAGGGATAAGAACTCTTTTCTTGCCAGTGTCCTCATTTTTCAAAAGAAGCTTGTGAGATAAAGTAGGAACGGCCGACACAAATTGATCGGCCAGGACAATTTCATGAGGGAATTCTTCGCAAAGAAATTGTTTTTTATCGGGGTGAAAGACGAATGTAAGCCCATGTGGTCCGAGATGAGGGAATGAAATTTTTGAAACATTTCCATTCGTATCTATAAGAGGTAAAATATAGTCTCTATCCTCCATATCACGAAACGACGCTGGCAATTCCTTTGCATCAAGAAGCGACAGACGTGATTGTCCTTGTATTGCAAAGACAGACCACTTTCCTTGAAGGCTGCTGAGCTCTGCCTCATAGAGAAGCTGCCCATCTGGGGATTCTACCCTACACGTTTGCTTCCTGTCTTTTTCGTACAGCCAGAGGTTATTCCCTTGGATCACACCATCCTGAATGTACGGCCCCCCCCTAACCTCACGAGATCGCTTTTCTGATGCAGGAATAGTTTTAAATGGACTTTCACGGAGAAACTGATACCATGTTCCATCCACTTTTTTGTAAATTTCAGGACCTTTTTCTGATATTTCTATCCGAAAATCTATGGTATTATCGACAGTGAAACTATAAGAATTTTCCGCCACCTTATTCACTGTGGCGGGAATTGGTTTGTTCACCGCCTTTCGAACGATTTCGGAGTCTGCTATCAAACGAGGAAGAGGTGTTTGACCATACCCACTTGTCTGTAGAACGGTTCCCGTTGTTAGCCGATATTCTAGTTGGGGAAGGGTGTCCGATATAAACGTGTATGCATTCTCAGGAGAACGTCGCCACCGTCGAGAGGGATCCATGTGCAATGCTGAGTTGATGACCTTGTCCAAGTTCCCGGAAAGCCTTTCTTGAATATCCTTCCTGGCAAAAACAGCATGGATGAACTCTTCGACATCATACATCAGCCGTGGCTCTTCTTCAATTCTAGCCCTCGCCACAAGGACGGATTGCAGCAAAGCGTCAATCTCATCAGAAGTAAGCTGATCTTCAGCGTCATACATGCGAGCCCGTTCATAGTGCCAATGAAAATACTCCTTGCTGGAAGAAGACAATGATCTTATCTCATCAAAAAGCTTTAAAATTGTTGCTTTTCGTTCCATAGGATTGCAACCAGGCCAAATGTCTTTCCGTTCATATAATAGTCGAAACTGCCGGAGAAAATAGATGGAAAGTCCTGGCTGGTGTGACGACAACGAAAGTTCAAACTGCTTTGTCAAAAACTCATAGATAATAAGAGCTGAATTTTCCAAGCTTTTTTGAGCTACAGCGTTCTTCAAGATGTTGTCTGAAAATAGAAGGTATTCAAAATACGTTCTCCATTCTTCTTGATCGAACAATTCTGGATGCGCTTGAAACGTGGCAATGGCAGTATCGATTTGCAATAATGGTTGTGTTCGTATGACACGCAGGTCCTTGTACATGACAGGGCCATGGATTGTTAAGTCTGTTGCGACCCCGTAGACCCCATTACAAGGTTGCTCAGTACATGAGTCTGGGGACGGACAGCAAAGAAGAGGAAATAATAGTTCCGGGAGCCTATTGGACTCCCAGTCCATGCAAAACTTTGTCGTTGGATATGGACATCCCCCAGAAAAATCCACTGTTATGAACGGCTCTTTAAGCTTGTTGCCCTGGCACCCAGTACACATGCACGCAACCATGACGTACTCCATCAGCTCTTTACAAAGGAAAAAGGCCTGTGGAACTTCACACAGATGTTCTCGTTTCCCTTCTTGAAAATGTTCTTTCTTATTATTAGAAAAAAGGGCCGCAACAACAGCGCTATGGCTTAATTGGCCTTTTACAGAAAGCTGTGCTTTAAGACTTGTTAAGGCAGGAGATGAGAGCGATTGTCCTATTTGGTTGCCGTATTGTCCCCAGAAATGGGTAACAAACTCATTTTCCTGTGTTGGCGCATAGGATACCTCTCTTCTAATGCTATTGAAGGAAAAAGGCCCTATATTGCTTACACGCGTAAACGTTTGGCCCAAATAGTTAAACTGACTTCCCAGCTCCTTCCAGACCCTGTAATTTTCAAAAGGTCGGTATGTGTCTTGCCAATTCTTTCCCAAAAGGCGCTCCATGTTAGGAGCACAGATTGGCATGTGTTTGACAATTTCCCATGTTTCTCCGCAAATCAGTCGTACGCAGACGATGAGATTCAGCAGATGAATGACCATCACAGGAGTTGAAGCTATCGGGGAGCCACTCCTTCGAGCCATATCCACGAAACAATTCACGTACAGTTTTCCCAGATCTCGGAGATCCGTTGCCATAGCCTCTTTCTTAAAATCTGGCAGTAGATCATATCCCCGCCGATTCTTTTCGATTGCTCCTCTTAACAGGCTTGTGACCCGCCCAAGTTCAAAATGAACTTCTTCGCTACGCCCTAATTTTTTTTGCTCATTCCCCCACTTGACAGCCCCTTGAATCGTTTTTGCTATTTCGTCGAGGGTGCTGTAATCCATCGTAGGCATGACAGCAGGCACAGCAAAGTCTGAGCCCACGCCTTTCAGTGGACGGAAGGTCTGCTCGCAACACGCGAAGGCACTTGGGGAAGCTTTCAATTCTAGATGTTCAGGGGACAGTTGGGCCTGACTATCTGTCGATTTCATCAAGAGGCTTGCCTCTCTAGCACACTGCTCTCGCGCTTCGGAAATCTTCCTTGTGTAATCTCTTATAATCTTTTGAAGACGAATCAATTCATTTTGAGTAATTTTCCCTTCAGTCCTCCTTTGCAAAACCAATCTAGAAAAATACTCAGTGCACTTAGCTGCCAGATTGATATTTTTGTCTCTGCCTTGCCCTTTTGTCATATGAGCAATAAATCCATTGAGCGCCTGCAATCCTATGGCAATCTGCAATTTGGAATAATTCCTTGGAGACAGTTGCGTGTCAAGAAAAGCAGCATAGGAAGCAATAGTGCAAATGCCAGAGCGTTGAACATCAACAAAAGAGCTCTCCTCACATTTCTTCCCACCCAGGAAAGGAAGCAAGGCTCCATAAATGTACTCTGAGTTCCACTCCTTTATAGTTCGTGAAAGAGTGCGATGGGTCCTTATGAACTCGCCATTTATTCGGTTCACATCTATGTCATTGATAACAAGACATGACACCATCTCTCTACCACCCACTTTCTCTCTTGGATGGTATTTGCTCCCAGCACCTGTATTGTAGATACGCAGCTGAACTTTACCTTGCTCTTTGGAGATGGTTTTAAACTCGTAGACCATGGCATGGCCTGGAGTTCCAGCCCATCTTCCAAGAAGAATACACGATTGCCCTTCTTCCGAGTTGGCTATCTGTTTTCGTACAAAACTCGCTACGTCTTCATCTCTTGCTTCACTGTTGTCCCACTGAATAGCCAAATTCAATATTTGACACTGAGAATCCATTATGTCTTTCCACCCTGGATCTCCAGCCAAGCCAACAGATTGCATAAGGGCGAGAAGTTCCCCGAGAGTTTCTGTAGACCCCCCTACGAGATCTATCGACGTTGCCCCCATGGGATCGCCAAGGATATGATACAAGAGCTTGTCGGAAATCGAGGGCGAGGAGCTCCTATGCACGGCGTCAAAAAAAGATTCTCCTTCCATAGATGAATCCTCTTGGCTCACCTGTTGCTGGCGAGTATAGACCACCCCTGGTTCGAGTGGTCTTGTCTGCCCAATCTGGGCCACCTCCTGCCCCAATGATAAGCTTCTAAATGATCCCAGCGGCACTTTATGAAATTTCGCTGCAACACTTTCTATCTCTTCTATTGAACTACTTTCGGAAAGGCTATTGACATCGTGGATTTGATGATCAACACCTCGTGCTGCGTTCTCCTTCTTCAATGCCTCGATAATCTTGTTCTTCAGGTCTATTGCTGACTTCTTCAAGGCCTCATCTTTCTCCTGCAGCTCACGTAGATTGCCCGTTGATAGTACGTTTCTTTTACACTCTACCAAAGTTTCGAGAGCTTCTTGAGACTTTACGTACTCTGCCTCTGCCAGCAATGCTTTGCTCAATTCCAAGATCCTGCTCATTTCAAGAATCGTTTTGTCAGCCTCTGCTTGAATACGCTGTTCAGCCTCTGCTTGAATACGCTGTTCAGCCTCTGCTTGAATACGCTGTTCAGCCT
>CAYPCN010000007.1:0-727 GCA_964409235.1 uncultured bacterium | reverse complement strand
CTGCTTGAATACGCCGTTGCTCTTCTACCCAGGCACTGTGGATTTTGTCGGCAAGAACTGACAACTCATTGTTCTGATCTGTAACCCCAAGATCGTCGAACAAATTAGTCAATTTCTTCTCAAGGTCCACGATAGACTGAGGTATTGCCTTATTCCTTTTTTTATAGGAGTTAATCGCTTGTTGACAGATCCTCTGAAACACAAGCAACGAGTGAATGTCCTCCTTGCTTTTGGGACACTCAAGTTTTGCGCTCGCAAGTGCGTTCAGCTGTTTTGCGACATTTTCCAGCCGATAGTCTGACGAACGTCTGAGGAAAAAATTTATAATCCTTTGCCATCTCGTCGGCCGCTGAATTACAGATACCTGTTTCTCGTCCCCCTTCGCCTGGACTTGAAAGAAAATATTTGAAATCTTCCCTGAGGCAGGAGCACTTTGAAGCAACTTACGAGATTCGGCTCCTAAAGTAACAAATGGATGGGCTGGTTCTGCTTCAATTGGCATGGTTTTCTACCTAACAGGCATGCAAGATTTTCTTCACAATAGAAAAACCTTTATGTCCAGTCAATACAGAAAACGAGCAGAGACTTGAACCAATTTGTGGTTTCGTTCAAGAAAGAAAAGAAAGAATCAACAGGCGGGTACAGGGAGCATGCATTGTAAACAACTCATGCCTAAAGGCAGAAGCTTTATGGTCAGCTAACAGGCTGCCACCTACGTGCAGTGTAC
>CAYPCN010000006.1:19296-60897 GCA_964409235.1 uncultured bacterium | reverse complement strand
AAAGACTATTCGTACATACATTGAGCGACAAGCTTCTCCTGCATAGACCAGGGCGCCTTACATCCCATCCATAAATGGGTGGGTTTTACGGCGTCAGGGATAAATGTTCACACGTACTTCGGTTTAGAGGGTTCTCTTTGCTTTAGGTATCCCTGTAAACCCTTTAAAGCAACCTCATGGCTAAGATATCGAAAGGCATCCACAACCGTTCGTGCTCTATCAAAAATTTTCAAGCGATCTGCTCCCACCATAATTTCGGTTTGTCCCAACTCGATATTCCTCATGCGAATGATGCGCGTTATATCCTGAGGAAAGTACGCGTCAACGTCGGGTTTACCCTTTGTGAAACCACTCTCGAAATGGCCGGATAAGATACCACTGAAAAAATCTGGTGGCAGCCCTGTAGGCAGCGTCAAGGCTGTCTTCGAGGCCCTTGAGGGCATCAGCGTGACTGCGCAGCCTATAGCGCATGATACCCCATGTGTAGGAGGCCATAGACATGCTTACAATGGCACCTACATGGGCCCACTCGCTGCTTCGTATCGGGGCATAGAGAGCGGCACAAGCCGAAATACACAGAATCCATGCTCGGGAGATGGGAAAGGCGAGGAACAGTGTGCTCTGGCCTTTTCTGTGGAGGAGAACCCAAAAGACGATGACGGCAAGTGATACCCCGCCGAACAGAGAACAAGGAGATGAAGGGGTATGGAGGAGTGTGGCGAGGGAGAGAAATACCCCGCTGCCTATGACAATGATGCTGATGAGGAACTTGATAAATTGCCGTTCTGAAAGAAAGGTGAGAACGAACGTGTAGATAGGCGCAAGGAAGAAGTTCAGGATAAATAGATCAAAGACGAGTGACAGGTCGAAGCCCGGATAGGCAAGCGTTGCAGCTGCTGTAAAGGGTTGAAAGAACGAGGACCAGCTGAGGGAGGGAGAGAGGAGGAGGAAGTCGGGGAACAATGGTATGACGCCAGAAGCAGCAAGGTCAAAGAGGCCGGCGTACGTAAGAAGGAAGAAGCAAACGACCCATCGAAGAGTTCGAATAGTTTTGGGATAAGGGGTCTGGGGATGAAGCAATATTTGTACCATATGTCTGTCTCTTGTGGAGGCACATGTTCACGACTCCATAGCAGACCGATTCGGAGTTGAGGGTCGAGAGCGTGTATAGGAGATTGTACCGGCGCTTCCCGCTAAAAACAAGGTTGTTTTCCAGACCTAGTCCTGATATCATCTCTTCAGTTTGATAGGATTTTTGGAGAGATTTCAATGAAAAAAGAAGGGCATCCTGAATACCAAGAAGTTCTCTTTGTAGACTCTTCGTCGGGAATGAAATTTGTCTGCGGAACGACATTGAAGTCGGATCGAACAGAGGTGTTCGAAGGGAAGGAACTGCCTGTGGTGGTTGTCTCTATTTCTTCTGCCTCTCATCCGCTCTTTGTCGGTGGCAAGCAGTTTGTCGACGCAGAAGGTCGTGTAGATCGCTTTAAGAAGCGATATCAGACCGCTCAACAAACTTCTCAGCCCAAAGCGGAGGCACCCAAGAAGCCGTTGCCTCGAGCAAAGAAAAAATAGTCGTAGAGTTTGATGTGTGAAGGTACATATCCAGGCTGTTCGCCAGCGGCTCCACGAGCTTGAAGAAGCTCTCAGTGGAGAAGAGGTGATGTTAGATCGGGAGCGCTTTACCAAGTGCTCCAGAGAGCATGCCTATTTGTCTGAAATAGCCGATGCCTCTGACCGTCGAGAGGCGATCGAACGGCAGCTTGAAGAAAACCGAGAGATGCTCAAGGCTGAGCAAGACCCAGAGTTTATCGAGGTGATCCAGCACGAAATCGCGGCGCTTGAACACGAGCGCGCCTCGGTTGAAAAAAAGCTTAGGGACCTTCTCATCCCCCCAAATGAAGAAGATGATCGCACGGCCATCATGGAGCTCCGTGCTGGTGCGGGCGGTCAAGAAGCAGCGCTGTTTGTTGCGGATTGCGTCCGCATGTACGGGCTGTACGCGGCTAAGATGGGATGGAAGGTCGAGCCTCTATCGGCGACACCTTCAGATCTAGGTGGTTTTAAAGAGTATATCATGGCGATTTCTGGCAAGGGGGCCTGGCGCTTTCTTCGCCATGAGGGAGGAACCCATCGCGTACAGCGTGTGCCTGAGACAGAGGCACAGGGGCGGATTCATACCTCGACCATCACTGTTGCTGTCCTCCAAGAAGCTGACGATGATGTGAACGTTCAGATTTCTGAGGCAGATCTCCGTATCGATACTACGCGGGCATCAGGTGCTGGAGGACAGCACGTCAATAAAACAGACAGTGCCGTGCGACTGACCCATCTACCAACGGGGATTGTGGTCTTTTGTCAGGAGGAGCGAAGCCAACATAAAAACAAAGACAAAGCCATGCGCCTTCTCAGGGCGAAAATTCGCGAAGTAGAAGAGAGGCGGCGCAAAAGCGAAACAGACACTCTTCGGCAGGAGATGATAGGAACGGGCGATAGGGCAGAGAAAATTCGAACGTATAACTACCCGCAAAATCGCGTTACAGATCATCGCGTGAACCTAACGAGCTATGCTCTTGATCGGTTTATGAATGGCGATGTCGAAGACTTTTCCCAAGCTCTTGTGGCATGGTTTCACAAGATGCAGCAGACAGGGCCTGCGTCGCCATGGGTTCTCGAGTCATGAAGACCGTCGGCGAAATCGTGCGCTTGAGTGTCGACTACGTACGGAAAAAGCAAGGGCGCCCTCGCCGTGAGGTCGAAGAGTGGATAGCTCATTGCCTTGGCTTGCGGCGGCTGGATCTCTACCTCATGTTTGATCGTCCTGTAGAAGACGCAGAGCTTGCTGCCATCCGCTCCGGGATGGCGAGGCTGGGGGCTGGAGAGCCATTAGCGTACCTCATGGGCACCACGTTTTTCTATGGGCTTGAATTCGAGGTTTCCCCCGACGTTCTCATCCCCCGGGTTGACACAGAGATACTCGTCGATGTGGTGCGGTCGTGCATTGCGTCGCGAGAACAACCAGGGACGATTTTCGACGTGTGTACGGGGAGCGGATGCATTGGGTTGGCGCTCAAAACGCTCTTCCCCCGGTGGCACGTTGTGCTTTCTGATTCCTCTGAACAAGCACTTGTCATTGCCAAGAATAACGCTCGTCGGCTCGGCGTTGATGTGGAACTCCTTCATGGAGACCTCTTAGAACCCTTTTCTGGCAGGTCTGCTGAGATCATTGTTGCCAACCCTCCGTATCTCTCTTCAGCTGAATGGTTTGCTCTTGATCGTTCTGTGCAGTCGTATGAACCGAGGGGCGCTCTGGAAGCTGGTCCCAACGGCATCGAACTGTACCAGAGGCTTTTCGGCGATGTGCCTAAGTATTTGTGCGCCAATGGGTTATGCGCTGTTGAGATAGGAGCCTCACAGGGAGCCGAGGTGCTGGCGATGGCCTCTTCGTTTGCCACTGGAGACCCTCTTGTTTGGGAGGGGTGTGTGCCACCCGCCGCTGGTGTTGTCCCGCATTCTAAGGTTCGCCTCTATCAAGATTTTGCAGGGCGTGATCGCGTTGTTCTTTTTTCTGTTGCGTAACACCCCGGTTTAAAGAGCCATGCGTGATGGAACTGCTGTTCGTCAAGCAAATGGCTCAATCCTTTCCATATTGTCAGAATTGCCTGCTTTCGGCCACGATTGAGTTTTCAAGAACTGCTGCACGAGATGCGGCCTCTTAAGAGGAATAGTCAACCAAAGTGATGAGAACGCGTACCAAAATTATTTGCACGATAGGCCCTTCTGTGAACAGCGTGGAGAGCATGATCCAGCTGATCGAGAATGGGATGGATGTAGCGAGATTGAATTTTAGTCATGGGACCCATGAAGAACATGGGCGCACCATTGAGATGCTCAAAGAAGCGAGGAGGCGGTGCTCCTGCCCTTTAGGCATCATGATCGATACGAAAGGGCCAGAAATTAGAATAGGCACGGTCATTGAGGGGGGCGTTTCCGTATGGCAGGGCAGTCGGCTTACGCTCGTACGAGAGACGGTCGAAGGCAATGCTGAACAGCTCTCTGTACGGCCTCCTATTATATTAGACTTTTTGCAAGTTGGGATGACGGTTCTCATCGACAATGGGTACATCCAGTCGCACGTTGTGGAAGTAACCCCCAAAGGGGTTGTGATTGAATTTGACAACAGCGGCACCATTCTACCGTCGAAAGGGATCAATATTCCGTCGATTGAAGTTCCCCTGCCGACATTAACGGATAAGGATATTGCTGATATCGAGTTTGGTTGTCACTGCGGCGTTGAGCTCATCGCTGCCTCCTTCACTCGCAATGCTGAAAATGTTTTGGAAATAAAGCGGCTGCTATCGAAATTCAAACGGCCGGACATGCAAGTGCTTGCAAAAATTGAAAATACGGAAGGGGTTCACAATTTTGAGAGCATTCTCCAAGTGGCTGATGGCATTATGGTGGCTCGGGGGGATCTTGGGGTAGAAGTTCCGTTAAGTCAAGTCCCTCGGCTTCAGAAGATGATGATCCGCAAGTGCAACCTCATCGGCAAGCCTGTTGTCACAGCAACGCAAATGCTCGAATCGATGATCAACAATCCCAGGCCAACGCGTGCGGAAGTGTCTGACGTCGCCAATGCAATTTACGATGGAACGTCGGCAGTGATGCTCTCTGGAGAGACAGCAGTGGGCAGTTATCCCCAGGAGACAATCAGCATCATGCGCCGCATTATCTCCGAGGCAGAGCAAGATTTTGACTACCGCTCTTTTTTCGATACCCATGCCAAGATGACCTATCATGATATCCCCTCTGCCTTGACGCTTGCCAGTGTGAAAACGGCGTATAGCCTTGAAGCAAAGGCGATCTTTACTTTTTCTCATAGCGGCTCTACAGCGCGCCTTCTCTCTCGCCTGAAACCGAAGATGCCGATTATTGCCCTGACCACGAATGAAACGACCTACAACCAACTCTCCCTTTCTTGGGGTGTGACGCCAGTGCTATGCGATACGCCGTGCACAAGCGTGGAAGGTGCATTTCAGTACGCGAGCCAATGTGGCTTGAAGATGGGCATTGTTACGTATGGAGATCTCGTGGTGCTCACAGCCGGATCCCCTCTGTGGGTGCCCGGGACGAGCAACACCATTCTTGTCGATAGTATCGGCGATGTGTTAGTTCGAGGAGCGCATGGCTTTGGGGAGAGGGTCCATGGCGTTGTTGCCTTTGTGCCAAGTGCGCATGGCTGTACGTCCTACGCTGTGCGCGGATGTATTGTCGTCCTGTCGTCTTTTGATGAAAGCTTCATGCCTCTTGTCCACGAAGCGGCAGGGATTATCCTTCAGAATGCTCCTGATGATACCTGCTCGGAACCTTTGCTGTTGGAAGCCTGCCAACGGGAAGGGAAGTCAGCCGTCACAGGCGTCGACGGCGCCTTTCGAATCCTGAGGGAAAAACAGCTCATTACGCTCGATCCCTATAAGGCCATCGTGTACAAAGGCGTCGTGCGATGACGTTGCCTCGATTTTTCGTTGATATCGATGCCGTCTCTCCAGGAGATGTCGTTGTCCTTGAGGGGAGGGAGTACCACCATATCCGCAATGTCATGAGAGCTGCGATTGGCGACGAGGTCCTCGTCGTCAATGGGAAGGGGCTGGTCGCTCATGGTCGCGTCGAAATTCTTGAACGGCACCGTTGTGATATTCGCATTCTCTGTTCAGAACAGAGGCCGGCGCCACAGGCAGGACTCTTTCTAGGCATGGGTCTTCTGCGCCCAAGTCATCTTGACTTTGCGATTGAAAAAGGGTGTGAGGTGGGCGTTGACGCGTTTGTCCTGTTTTCCGCTGAGAAATCCGAGAGAAAAGAGCTGTCTTCGTCGGTGCAACGCCGCCTCGAGGCGATCATCACAGCGGCGATCAAACAGTCTGGGAGAATCTTTCGTCCCAAAGTGCATATGGTTCCCTCGCTCCAGGAGGCGCTTCTTCTCCTCCCAACTCCGCGCCTTGTTGCTGATCTTCAACATGAGGCAGTATCGCTTGCTAAGAAGTTGGAATCTCTTCCGAAAGGTCGCTCCCTCTCACTGCTGATCGGTCCAGAGGGCGGTTGGAGCCACAAAGAAAGGGCTCTCCTTGCTGACGAAGCAACCCCCGTGCTCTTGCATGAGAATACTCTTCGCGCTGAGACGGCAGCGATGGTGGCAGCATATACTGTTTCTCAGTGGCTCTAAACAATGAGGGCAATTTCGATATGGCGTTGGATCTATATAAAAAGCGAGAGTTGGTGTTCCTGCTCCTCTTTAGTAGTGATCTAGGGAACAATGGAGTCTCTGGCGATCTCATCGACCTTGTGAAGAACGAATGCAAGGTGTCCAGAAGGCATGTCCTGGAAGCTAGAACACGAGCGGAAGCAATTGTGAACGCGCGACAACAGTGCGACGCGCTGATTGCAAACGTGTGTAAGGACTATACGATCGGCCGCATTCAAAGTGTGGAGAGGAATGTGTTGCGATTGGCCATTTTTGAGCTTGTGCTGGAGCGTAAGGTTCCTCCAAAGGTAGTGTTTTCCGAGGCCAAGCGGTTGACGACAAAATTCTCGACCAACGAGGCGGCTCTCTTTGTGCATGCTCTCCTTGCCGCTATCTCTCACGCCGCTGGGCTGGTCGTTGAGGAGGGGACGAATGTCCAAGAAGCGTATGATGCCATGAAGAGAGCGGAGGCAACAGAAGCATCTGTTGGAGAGTCTATAGACCATCCAGAGGCCCCACGATGAATACAAACTTCCTTGATCGATGTTCTCGCGATGTATTGCTCTCGACGATATCGACCTTTGGCATTGGCGGCAGAGCGCGCTGGTTGTTTCGAGCACACACGACAGAAGATCTCCAAAGTGCGCTCGCTTTTGCGTCGAAAGAAGCATGTCCGTATATCGTCATCGGGCGTGGGTCGAACTGCCTTTTTGCTGATGAAGGGTTTCCTGGCTTGGTGATTCAAAATCGGGTTGCAACATTCGTTGATCATGGCGATGGCAGCGTGGAATCGGGTGCTGGCTATAGCTTTGCTTCGTTGGGAGTGGCCACAGCGCGTGCGGGATGGGGAGGCCTTGAGTTTGCTGCCGGAATTCCGGGCAGTGTAGGAGGCGCGGTGTGGATGAATGCTGGTTGCCACCAGCAGCAAACACATCATGCACTTGTGTGGGTCGATTATGTAGAAGCATCAGGAGACGTGGTGCGATTGAAAAAAGAGGACCTTGTCTTTGGCTATCGGTATTCCTCGTTCCATTTCCTTCAGGGGGCTATTGCCAGGGTTGGCTTTCAGCTCGTTCGAGACGAGGAGGTGCTGGCACGGCAGGAGGAGCTGATGTCCTATCGAAAGTGTACTCAGCCGTACCGCGAGCGTTCCGCTGGCTGTGTCTTCCGCAACCCTCCTGGGGCATCAGCAGGCAGGCTGATTGAAGAAGTAGGCTTGAAAGGCATGAGGATAGGCGGCGCCGAGGTCTCTTCTGTCCATGCGAATTTTATTGTGAACAAAGGGCGTGCGACAGCGGGAGATGTCATTGCGTTGATGACGCTCGTTCGCGATACTGTGGCAGAAAAAAAGGGTGTATTGCTGGAAAATGAAATTCGCTGCATCCGCATCGACCCGAGGTAGGTTGTGGATAGGAAAGCAGATCTTCACTGTCATAGTTTTTTTTCCGATGGCTCCTTATCTCCAACAGCCCTGGTAGATATGGCCGTGCAGATGAACGTCGGCGGCCTTTCGATCACAGATCATGATTCCATCGAATCGTTCGACGAGGCGTATTCATATGCGATACAGAAACAGGTGATTCTCTTGCCCGGTGTTGAAATCTCGGCAAAATTTCGCAACGAACAGATCCACATTCTTGGGTATTGTTTTGAGCCCCATTCAGCGAGTCTGTTGGAATTTTGTCAGAGACATCGAGCGCGCCGAGAATCTAGAAATCAGTTGATCCTTGAAAAGCTCTCGCGTTCAGGGATGACGGTGACAATAGAGGAGGTCAAGCAGTTGTCTCCTCATGCCGCAACCTATGGGCGCCCCCATATTGCCTTAGCAATGGTGAAGAGAGGGTATGTTGAAGATGTCACTTCGGCATTCCACCGCTATCTTGGCGAGGGGAAATGCTGTTATGTAGAAGGAGAAAAGTGGACGGTGCAAGAGGCGATCGATGCCATTCATGCGTCGCGAGGGAAGGCTGTTGTCGCCCACCCGCAGCTTATCAAAACGCGCTCGTTGGTCCGGGATCTACTGGCTCTTCCATTTGATGGTCTTGAGGCGTATTATGGGTCAATGACAGCCGATGTAAACCGCCGCTGGTGTGCTATTGCTCATGAATGTGGGCTGTTTGTCACAGGTGGGTCTGATTTCCATGGGGTGGCAAAACCAGAAAATCGGTTTGGCTCTTCATGGACTCCCGAGACGACGTTCAATCTGCTGCATCAACATTTCCTTTCTTTGTGAGTTCCGATGGAATGTCTGTCGTATCCGGATACGGTGCGTTGGCTGTTTTCTCGCCATCGCTCGCTTGGTATTCGCCTTGGCCTCGAGCGAATGAAGCGCGCCTGTCGCTCCCTTCACAATCCTGAAAAATCTCTGCGCTGTTTGCACGTTGCTGGTACGAATGGCAAGGGGTCTGTCTGTACAAAGCTGTCCAAGGCGTATGAGTTGTCAGGATGTGTCACAGGACTTTTCACCTCGCCTCACATCAGTTCGTTTCGAGAAAGATTTCAGCTGAATGGAGAGTGTATTTCAGAGAAGGAGGTGGTAGAAGGTGTTGCCGCTATCCGTCGAGTCTGTTCTGAAGAGTTGACGTTTTTTGAGAGTACGATGCTGTTGGCCTTGCTCTGGTTTCGGAAGAAAGGTGCGGAGATGGTTGTTTTTGAAACCGGCCTTGGGGGGAGACTGGATGCTACGAATATTTGCCATCCTGATCTGTGTGTGATTACGTCCGTGAGCTTGGACCATATGGACTATCTCGGCACAACGCTCGAGCAGATTGCCGCCGAAAAAGCCGGGATCATCAAAGATGGAATTCCCGTTGTCATTGGCCCAAGGATACCGCATGACGTTGTCTATCGGAAGGCTCAGCAACATCGAGCTCCTCTTCTGCCTGTCTGTGGAACATTTGCTGACTATGACGAGGAGAATTCAGCCATAGCAAGACAGGCTCTCTCCTGTCTCGACATCCCTTCTCCTCTCATTGACCAGGCTGTAGGCGTACGGCCGCCCTGTCGATTTCAGCGCGTTCCTGACGCCGTGATTGGTACGCGGTGGAGCCGCGTTCCTCCCGCCGTGGTTCTTGATGTTGCTCATAATCCTGATGGCATGCAAAGGCTGATAATGAAGGCGAAGGCCTCCTTTCCCCATCGGCGGTTTTGTTTCCTCTTGGCCGTGTCGCAGGATAAAGACGTACAGGAGATGATTTCCTCACTCCAAGGAGTGGCTGAAATGATCGTGTGTACCGAATCCCAATCGCCGCGTGCGATGCCAGCCTGCATGTTGGCGGCTATTGTGAGGGAGAAGATAGGGGATGTACAGGTCCTCGAAGCAAGCGATTCATCGGAGGCCCTTGTCGCAGCGTTACAAGGCGCTTCTGTCCTTCAGCTGCCCCTTTTTGTGACGGGGACCTTTTTTTTCATGAGTGCCATTCGTCAAAATTTGGGCTTTGACGATGTTGTGGATGACTCTCGGCTTATTTCGTAATTCCAAAGGGATGAGGTACTTCGATGTAGGACGAATCTCCCCAAAAATCTCTCCTCCTCTAAAAATTCACATCGCAAATGGCTCTAATTTCCATTTTCCTATAAAAGAAAGATTGCGAAAGAACAAGGCGCAGTTGCGCCATGGAAGGAGGTTCTCATGTTGGTCGTTGGACAGTGGATTCTGCTCGGTATGGCAGTTGTCCTAGGGGTGGTTGTACTTTGCAAGGCTGCGGGATATTTATTGAAGTTTATCTTTGTGATGGCCATGGCGGCGATTGCGATCTACGGCCTGTACCATTTTTCGCTGCTCCCCGAACCCGCACAGAAATATATTAGCGATTTTCTCTCGAAAGATCCTGTGCAGCGAGTACGAGCGTGGTTTCATCAGCAGTGCGATGGCGATGAGGTGGAAGAGGCTCCGCAAGACCAACCGCCTGTGAATTCGTAGTTGTTGACATTTTCCTCCACTAGTATACTGGTGCCACTTTCTGGGGTATTAGCTCAGTTGGTTAGAGCGCCACGTTGACATCGTGGAGGTCGGCTGTTCGAGCCAGCCATACCCCAGTGGTGTATGAAAAGACTCATTTGCAACGTAGAGCAGAGGGAACAATTGATTGAGAGTTAACCACGAGATTCGAGCTCCACGCGTACGTGTCATTAATGAAGAGGGGGAGCAGCTTGGAGTCCTTACCCATCATGAAGCTATGACGTTGGCTCGTGAGGCAGGGCTTGACCTCGTTGAGGTTGTCGCTACGTCTGTCCCTCCTGTGTGCAAAATTATAGACTATGGGAAATTCCGCTACGATCAGACAAAACGTGAGCGTGAAAGTCGGAAAGCGCAGCATCAGGTCAAACTCAAAGAAGTGAAGATTAGTCCGAATATTTCTGAGCATGACTTGATGGTCAAACTTCGTCAGGCGCGCGAATTCCTTGAAAAGGGCAACAAGGTGAAGATTTCTTGCCAATTTCGTGGGAGGGAGATTACGCATCCCGAAGTGGGTGAGAAGTTGATGTTGCGAGTCATTCAGGAATTAGAAGATATTTCGATGATTGAGGCGATGCCGAAGTTGTTAGGAAAGCTCTTGGGGTTGGTTCTTGCTCCGTGTGGGAAAAAGAAAAAGCCCGCTTCATAGAGTCCATTCGACACAATATTGAGATCAGCAGTTCAAGGATGCAAAGGAGTTGGTGACGCCGTGCCAAAAATGAAGACTGTAAAGGCCGTCAAAGCGCGATTTCGAGTGACGGGAACAGGGAAATTGAAACGAAACAATCCAGGGAGGCGTCACTTGCTTTCCGGGAAGAGCGCAAAAGAGAAACGTCAAATGAGACGACCGGCGATGGTCGATCGAGCTCATGAAAAAGCATACTCTCTTCTCATGGGAGTATAGGGATGCGAGGGAGATTACGATATGGTTAGAGCAACAAACGCCGTGGCGTCTCACAGGCGTAGAAAGCGATTGATGAAATGTGCGAAGGGGTTCTGGGGAGACAGGAAGAACCACCTACGGCTTACGACCGACGCGGTGGCGAAAGCCTTGTCAGACAACTACAGGCATAGGAAGCTTCGGAAACGCGAATTTCGAAGTCTTTGGATCACGAGATTGAGTGTTGCTGCGAAAATGAACGGCCTGTCGTACAGCGCTTTGATCGACGGCCTTACCAAAGCAGGATGCCGCCTTAATCGAAAGATGCTCTCTGAAATGGCTATTCACGACCCTCAAGGGTTTTCCTCTGTTGTCGATCAGATCAAACCGCATGTTGTGACAGTGTAAGTATGTACACTGTCTTCTTCTTCTCTCACGTTCGCTTTGGAGTCGAAATCGTACGAATCAAGGAGCCACTTGAAGATGAATGCTGAGATACAAGAAGAAGCGCGTGCCGTTCCTTGGACGCACCCCGATGTCGTAGAGCTCCACAATCTATTCTATGAGGAGTTTGCTCAAACGCAGTCGCCAGAGGAAGGAGCGGCTCTGTTCCGGCGTTTCTTCGCGCCAGCAGGACTCGTTGATAAGAAACTTGAGGAATGGCAAGGAAAGAATGTCGAGTTTCACGAAGTGATGGCCGTTGCTTTTGAGCTCTATACGTTTTCTTGCTTTGTATTCATCTCCTTCTTCTTGAACGATTATCCTGAAGAGATCGTTGAAGCATGGTGGAAAAATCCGGGCATGAGGTTGTGGGTGCATGAACAGGCCTTTATGAAGCCGTTGGTGCAAAAGATCAAAGAAAAATTCGACGGTGAAGCTGCTGGTTGTCAGACGATGCTCGACGTAGAAGGGCTTCGCGAGAAATACCTCTCTTTACGAGGGGTGATTGCGCAAGAGTTTGAGAACCTCAGAGCTCTTGATCAAAAGGAGCAGGTGGCTGTTGGAACAGAGCTCCTCAGTTTGAAGTCGTATATTACCTATGGTCTGTTTGCGATAGAATATTCGGCAAAAGTGGCGACGTGGACGGTGCCTGAGGTGAGGAAGTTGCTGTACCGGTTCGAACGAGAGCTGAAATCTCTGCAATCTGACGACGATATTCGCGCTTTACAACAGCGATATATTGGCGAGGAAGGTGTATACTCCACAGAACTACGAACGGCGGAGCACAAGACAGGCAAAGCTAGGGAACAGCACATCGAAGAGCTTTGCCGTTTCCGAGAGGCTGTGCAGTCATTTTTTTCACACCATACCACTGAAGACAAAAATCTGACGTTATGAAGGATCTCCAGCAGCAGTTCGAACATGCACTGTTAGAGTGCAAGACGGCGAAAGATGTGGAAGAGCTGAGGCTTCAGTATCTTGGCAGAAAGGGCATCATTCAGAATGAGATGCGTCGGTTACGAGAAGTTCCAGCAGAAGAGCGGCCGTCTGTAGGCGCAAAAGTGAACGCGCTGAAAGAGTATATTGAGGGAAAGATCGCGCAATTTTTGAGCCGCATTGTTGAGCAAGAGCGGGAGATGCAGATGGCAGGGGAGAGAATTGATGCCACGCTGCCCGGACGCCGTCGTTTTTTAGGTTCGAAGCACCCTATTCCGACGACGATTGACGAGATTTTGCGGATTTTAAAAGATCTTGGCTTCTCTGTGCAGAATGGGCCACAAATTGAATCCGAGTACTACAATTTCGAGGTGCTGAACTTTGCCCCCGACCATCCGGCAAAGGACATGCAAGACACGTTTTACGTAGAGCCTGGTATTGTGCTGCGGACGCATACGACCAATGTGCAAGGGCGTATCATGGAGAAAATTGCTCCGCCTGTTCGCATAGCCTGCCCTGGTCGGTGCTTCCGCAATGAGGAAGTGAGCGCTCGTTCCCACTGCTTTTTTCATCAGGTTGATGCGTTGTATGTGGACCAGGGCGTGACGATGCAGGACTTGTTCTGGACGTTCCGAGAGTTCGTCCAGCGCCTCTTCCGCCGCGATGATCTCGAAGTTCGTTTTCGGCCGAGCTATTTTCCGTTTGTCGAGCCTGGCACTGAGTGCGACGCTTCCTGCCTTGTCTGTAATGGGAAGGGCTGTCAGTTGTGTAAGTACTCTGGATGGCTGGAGATCTGTGGTGCTGGCATGGTCCATCCCCAAGTCCTTCGAAATGTAGGGATAGATCCTGAAAAATATCAGGGCTACGCCTGGGGAATGGGTGTAGAACGGTTGATCATGCTACGGCATAGCATCAAAGACATCCGTCTCTTTTCAGAGAATGATGTGCGGTTTCTGCGACAGTTTCACGGAGTATGATACGCAAGGGGCAAGCCGTATGCCTGTAGAGCGGTGGAGAGCGTCGGACGAAGAGTCCGGTGCTCGGTTGCCTGAAATCCTCGTCAGGCATACAGCGCTTCATCTTTCGTCGCTCAAGCAAGCCCGCCGTCTGTTGGAATCGGGTCGGTGCTCTGTCAATGGGCGGATTCGGAAGTTCGCCTCTGTCATTGTATCTGCGGGCGATTGGATTGAGGTCGTCCCTGCGGTGTCGACGAGGCGATGCCGTGACGTGACCGTTGTCTATGAAGACCCATGGATGTTTGTCATCAATAAACCTTCAGGCATGACGGTCGCGCAAGACATCATTCAGCGAGCGACGAAGAGAGTTTGTTATCTCGTGCATCGCCTGGACAAGGAAACGTCGGGGTTGCTCGTTGTGGCGAAAGATCAAACTATGGCCACCTTTCTCGAACTGCTATTTCGTGAGAGATCCATCAAGAAAGAGTACCTTGCGATTGTGGATGGTACGCTCCGCGCTCCGCATGGGGTCATCCAATGGTCGCTTGAGCTGAAAAAGCGGTGCCATGGGGGAGTCTACTGGGGAATTGCCAAGGGCCAATCTGGAAAATCTGCCTATACCGAGTTTGCCCTCATAGCGGCGAAGCATAATGCTTCGCTGGTTCATCTGTTACCGATGACGGGGCGCACGCACCAGCTTCGCGTTCATATGGCCGCTCTTGGCTCGCCGATTCTTGGTGACTACCACTATGCCGACCAATTTCGCTGTGCTCTACGGCCAGAACGGCATTTGCTCCATGCGTGGAAGCTGACGATGCCCCATCCTCTCCTTGGAGAAGAAAAATCGTGGGAGGCACCGGTGCCAGAGGATATGATCTCTGCGATGAGGACGCTGTTTGGAAATGACGTGGAGAGCCGGCTATGCGTGCTTTGATTGTGAAGACTTCGTCTCTTGGCGATGTGGTACATACGTTTCCTGTTGTGGAGTACCTCAAGTCTCGACAGGGCGTCAGTCATGTTGGCTGGGTTGTGGAGCAGGCGGCAGCTCCGCTTGTGCGAGCACATCCTCTCGTCGACATGGTCATTGAAATCGATACAGCAGAACTGCGTTCGCATGTTTTTTCTTTAGTTATGCTCAGGGAGTTGCGCCGTCAGCGCTCTCAGATCCGCGAACACTGTTGGGACTGTGTGTTTGATCTTCAGGGGAATATCAAGTCTTCCTTTGTGACGCGGTGGGCGCGATCTCCTTCGAAGGTTGGGTATGGACGTGCGACCGCTGCTGAATGGCCTAATATCTGGGCAACATCGATGCGCTATAACCCTCCTGCCGGGCTCCCAATAGGTGAGGAGTATCTCTATCTGGTACGGCAGTATTTTCACGATGATGAGCCTTTTGCAGCATCTCCTCTTCAGCTGCGCTTGACAGCCCCTCAGGAGCATTTTCTGCGCATGGAGCTATCTCGATGGCCTGTATCGACCCCTGTTTGGTTTGTGACGGTGGGCTCAGCATGGCCGAATAAAACGTGTCGCACACAAACACTGCTCGACGTGCTGCGACTGTGCCGGAACACGTATGTTCCCTACTTCGTCTTTGTGGCTGGTACTGGAGAAGAACTGCGAGAAGTGGGAACAATCGCCCAGGAGTTCCCTCGGTGCAGCCACGTGCTGTATCGTCCTGACCTTCCTCTGCTGCAGCGCATGATTTCCCATGCCTCTGCTGTGCTTGGGGTGGACTCGATTATTCTCCATCTAGCGGCGACAACGACGACCCCAACTCTTGGCCTCTTCGGCCCTTCTAGTGCGATGAAATACGCCCCTCAAGGGCAGCGGCATAGCTTTTTTCAAGGCTCTTGCCCGATGAACGTAGCCTTTGATAGACGGTGCCCTTTCCTTCGAACGTGCCGCACGGGGGAGTGTCTCAAGGCCGCCTCTCCAGAGGACATGTTTGCGCGTATTGAAGCGTGGCAGGCGGAGGGAGAGACGCCCTCGCACTCCTCGACCTCTCTGGGGAACTAATGGCTCTTGTAGAATTCTTTTGAAAATAAAGTTAACAATAGTTCATAATTTTGCCATTATAACGTATTTTTTGTGGTTTGTAGCCGTGTCTCGCCGCGTTCTTTTTGTTTTATTATTGGTTGCCTTTCTCGACAGTGCTGCTTTTGGCCTCGTCTATCCTCTATTATCTTCGCTCCTTTTTGATCCCAAATGGCACTTCGTTGCACCTCAGACATCAGAGTCGATTCGTGGATTGTGGCTAGGGGTGTTGTTGTCGGTCTCGCCGATTACGCAGATGATTTTCTCTCCTTTTATCGGGAATCTCTCTGACAAGATAGGGCGTCGCCCTGTCATTTTGGGCTGCCTTTGCATCGGCACTATGGCGTGGTTGTTAGCGGCCTTTAGCCTCTTCTGGGAGTCGTTATACGGTTTTGTCCTCGCTCGCATTATCATGGGCGTATATGTAGCCAGCTATGCCGCATTGAACGCTTGTATCGCGGATCTTAGTGATGCGACAGAAAGGGGAAGGGGGTTTTCCTTGATGGGAACAGCCTTTGGGTTAGGGTTTTCCATTGGCCCTCTGTTAGGAGGTGTGCTGGCAGGACAAACCGTGCTATGGGACGAATGGCTACCTCGTCCATTTTTGGTTGCGAGTGCTCTCGTCTTCCTCAACGCGATATGGATCTATGCATGGCTTCCTGAGACGAAGTCGGCTGAAAGTCAGGCGTCGCCTCCGCAATCCCTTGCTTCGATAGCTAGAGATATTTTCAGTATTGACGCCGGGCTGGCAGCAATGTTGCTTGCCACGTTCTTGTTCTGTTTTGGTTGGTCGTTTTACATTGATCTGATCCCAGTCTTTTGGGTAGCTCATTTTCACATGACAACGAGTCAGGTGGGGATGTACTTTGCCTTCGGGGCTGTATGGTATGTGATCAGCTGTGGCTTTCTCGTCAGCAGACTGCTCCGACGATGGCAGCCACGCAAGGTGTTTGCCATGGCCAGCTTTGTATTGTCCTCGAGCATATGGGCTGTCTTGGTGCTGAATAGCCCGGAGGCCTTTTGGGGGCTGTTTGCCGTGCAGCATACAAGTGCTGCCTGCCTTTTTCCAGTCGCAGCGACGATCATCTCAGATATGGCGTTGCCAGACAATCGTGGGAAGGTGATGGGACTTCATGGCTCTGCAGAATGCCTTGGGGTTGGCATAGCGCCTGTGATTTCAGGCCCATTTCTGGGGATTCACCTCCTCATGCCGGTGGTGATTGGAGGGCTGACAGTGCTAATTGCGAGTCTGATGGTCTCCCGACTTGGAAAACGATTGGCGGCACCTAGCCAGAGTCTTTAGCGCATACTTCATTTTCTAACGGACGCCCCTCAAAAAAGCATGTAATGTTTGAAAGTGTCGTCTGGGCGATATCTCGAACGGCTTTTTCTGTGAAGAAGGCTTGATGTGAAGAGACAAAGACATTGGGGAATGTCATTAGGCGAGCGAGCAGATCGTCATCGATGAATGAATGAGAGAAATCTTCGTAGAAGAACTGCTCTTCTTCTTCATATACATCAAGTCCTGCGGCTCCCACTTTTTTTGATTTAATCCCTTCGATGAGATCCGACGTGTTGATGAGGCCTCCTCGGCTGGTATTAATGAGAACAACCCCGTCTTTCATGAGGGCGAGGGTGTTCTTGTTGATCAAGTGCTTGCTCTCTGGGATAAGAGGGCAGTGGAGGGAGATGACGTCTGATTCCTTGAGCAGGGTGTTGAGGTCCGTGTATTGACATTTGGTTTCTGCAATAAGCGATTCATTTTTCATGACGTCGTACACGAGCACTCTCATCCCAAAGGCGGTCAGCAAGCGAACGACGATGGCTCCGATCTGTCCGCTGCCAATGACGCCTGCTGTTTTGCCATGCAGCTCTTGCCCTTGTAATCCTTTTAGAGAGAAGTTATTGCTTCGCGTTTGGGTATAGACGGTATGGAGTTTGCGGTACAGGCACAGAATCAGGCCTATGGTGTATTCAGCAACGGAGTATGGGGAATATTTTGGCACGTGGACCACGCGGATTTTTCCTTTTGCAGCCCGAAGGTCAATATGGTTATACCCATTTGAGCGCAAGGCAAGGAGCTTCACGCCGTATTGTGCCAATATATCGACGAGCTGAGCATTTACGATATCGTGCACGAACAGGCACAGGACCGGGAACCCTTGGGAGAGAGGTGCTGTTTCCAAAGTGAGCTGTGGCTCAAAATAGGTGATGGAATAGCCAAGCGATTCATTAGCTTTGGTACACGCCTCAACGTCATAGGGTTTGCTGTCAAAGAAGGCAATTTTCTGCTCCACGGCACAACTCCTGTGTACAAATTTTTTTTAATTGTGCAGTACACGTCGATTTCTGTCTATCTCACACATATGTCAGTGCATATGGGCTTCGTTGGCTTTTGTGCAACTCGATCCAAAAATTCCCATATCGTACCTGGCTCAAGCCGGCCAACAGTTTCTGCTAGGGGGAGTTGCCGGTTGCGACTTTTGCAGTTGCATGTTCTCTTGCAGGGCCGGTATGCTAGCTGATAAGGACCATACGCTTGGTGTCAATTTGATGAAGACAAAATTAGTTCCTCAGAATCCCATTATTCTTCGTTGCCATCGGGTAATGGAGGCATTTGCAAAGTCAGATGATGAGCGGGATTTTTATCTGGATAAGCTAGAAGGATTTCTGATCTACGTTGATCTCGACAAATCGCAAGAAGAGCTCGATGACCTCTTCAAAGAATTGGAAGAGAGCAGAGATCGGTATATCCCCATTCCGAAGATGACGTTTTATGAGATTAAAAAGCTCATGGAAAGCTTCGTCAACGAAAAGGTCTATGACATCGATACTAAAGAAAAGCTCTTAGACATCATCCAATCCAAAGAGGCAAGGGAAAACTTCTTAGAATTTATCTATGATCATCATTCAGAACTAGAGAAGTGGCAGCAGTACTACCAAGAGCGGTTCAGGATTCGGATTATCGAGTGGTTGCGGAACCATGCTTTCGATTTTGTCTTTGAAGAAGATATTGAGCTGACCAAGTCGATCGTCGAAAAAGTGAAGCTGAATATGTTCACGCCAAAGGTTGGCAAGGATATCATGCAAGCGCGTAAGATGCTTGCCGGAAAAGCGGCCACATATTACTCCAATGAGGCTCTCAATCCTCGGCCAAAGCGAGGGCGCCCTCCTAAGCAAGTGGTTAAGGTAGAGACAGAGCCACAGTTTTCTCAGGATATCTATGTGTCTGTTCCGAAGGCAATGAAGCCGTTTCTCTTCGCTCCTGACTACCATTCGTCGTCGATGATCTTTACTTTCTCAGGAAAGTTCGCTTCTGAAGCAGATTTGTTGGCCCATCGGAAGCAGCAGTTGCAGAGCAATCTCGATCTTCAGACGCTGAGCCAGAAATTAGCAGCGCTACGAACTCTTTCTTCAAATTGGAATCGCGAGGAAGGGGAGGGGTCGTTTGGTGAGGTGTTAGCAGCAGATGCTGTTTCCATGAAAGCAACGAAACTCAAACAAGAGCGGCCGATGGCTTCGATACATGAAGCGCCAGTGCCGAAAGCGCCCGAGCCTTCAAGACCGGTGCCCCGGCCTGTGCAGCGGCCTTCGGTGCCGAAGAACAAGACGATCCCTAAAAAGCCTCGTAAAGCGGCGGCGAAAAAACTCTCAAAATCGCCGGTGAAAAAAAGAGCTGAGAAAAAATCAGCTCGGCCGTCCAAACCGCGCCCACCTGCTAAAAAGCCAGTGCGTCAACGACGATAAAATCAGAAAACTCTTGACATTGTGTGTGCTTCTTTTAGGATGAGGCCCGATACTAATATGGGGTCTCTATGGGAACGATTGGCGGTTCAGGTGACTGGGCTTCGAGCGAGGTGGCTCGAGGAGACAGGTTTTTAGAGGACATCAAGAAAAACGTTCAGGAGTTAGAAGAAACTGTCAGCCGAGGCATTGCGGTCGACCACGAATTTGTGCGCATTCTTCTGCATGATATCGATGCCATCAGAAATAGTTCAAAATTCTCGAGCGCTGCAAAAGCTCGAGAATTGGATGACCTTTCCCAGCGCGTTCTACGCCAACTCGAGCCAATCACAACCTATACAGAGCAGATGGAGGAGGACAAGGCCTCTCGTGCGAGAGGGGTTCCACCCGCTTCTTTGCATGAGGAGATGCCGATCGCCAGTCCGCTTGAAGATGCTTCAAAATTGACGACGTTGGAATCTCTTCAACCTGGCATACAGAAGCTGCGGGAAAACTTTTCTGTTCGTCTCATTCGCCCTGATGGGCACTGCCTATTTCGAAGTTATGTGACGAGTCTCTTAGCGGGGCCGTACGATAAGGAGGAGTTGGCTGCTCGCCTGCGGCAGCTTTCTGACAAGGGGCTCATTGATACAGAAGACCTGCCTGTGCTTGCTCACTCTTTACAGGGCCTTCATAACGCAGAGCAGCTCGAAGCAGTCATTGCCGATCCACAAATCTCGGAGAGATGGGTGAAGGTAGTTCGCCGGTTGGCTGGAGAGGCCATGATGGACAAGTTGGAAACGGCGTCTGATCAAGAAATACGCACAATGGCGATCCAAATTCGCTCGTTCGTTCCTGCATTTCGCGAGATCCCCGATGATCGAGAGGTGGTTCAACAGTATGCTCTGGGTATCGCTTCAATGAAAAAGCGATGGTATGGCGGAGCATTTGAAATACAATTTCTTGATGAACTTCTGGGAACAGAAACGCAAGAGGTGAATCTCGAAGCTCTTTCTCGCGTGCTTGATCTCAACGTCGAGATGTCGAAAAACCCTCGCGCAATCTATCTCGTGCAGCGAGGCACGGCCCATGTTGACGCTGCGTTTCCTAAAAATCCTTCTCTCTCCTAAAGGTCCATCGCCAATGGATTCTAGAATCTAGATTTATTTCCTGGTCGCTGTTATAATTAGTTCAAATTAAATAGTTTGTTATAAATAAAATCTATTGGCATTATGTCTATTACGAATGTTTCTTCTGGCTCTCGCGGGGAGTTTTTCCGAGATCCTTCTCTTGATGAGGGCTCTTCTTGTTCTCCTGACTCTATTGACCCTCGAATACGAGAAGCCATGAGGGAGGGCTTTGCCCGGGATGTAGAGTCGAACATAGGGCTGCTCTCCGAGTCTGTATCAGCCCGGAAAGAGATAGATCCTGAATTTTTGCAGATTTTGCAGCAAGACATCGATAATTTGCGGTCTGTATACGATCAGCGGCGACTTCCTCACGACAGCCATGTATGGTCAGAGTTGTACCGGATGAACATTCGCCTTCAAGAAGTGGCGGCAACGATGAGGAATCTTGCGGCCATGCGCCAGTCCGCGTCCCCCCAATCGCAAACGGTAGGTGGAGCCGCAGGGAATGGCTTGCCTCTTGTAGGAGCATTGCGATCTCCTCTTGACCTTCGGTCCGACCTTCCATGCGCGATCAACACAGGGTTGGAAATTCTGCATACTCAAGGATTTCTCGTGCGTCGCACTAAGGGAACTGGGCACTGTTTGTTCAGCAGCGTTGCCGCCCACCTCCTGACTGAAGAGAGGCTGGTTGCTCTCCAAAAACAACTCCCAGGCTTGCAGGCGCAGGGGCTCATCCATGGGGCAGGGGTTGGCTCACTCATCGAAGCGTGCCTGCTCCTCCTCCGCCAAGGAGTCTCTATTGAAACGATTATGAACAATAGAGAGAGGTATGATGCGTGGGTGAAGTTCTTGAGGGCGGCATCTGTGAACTGGTGGCGTCGTGAAATGCGCAACAGCCCTGAGAGATGCGTTCATTTAGCGAATGCAGCTCGCGAATCGATCCCTTCCCTTTGCCATACTGACGATAACCGAGAGGCCTGCGAGAACTATTTGCAGCGCATGACCTCGATGGAAGATGCCCGGTACGGAGGAGAACCCGAGATGTTTGCCCTGTCCTCTATTCTTGGCCTTACTATTCGAGCGATAGACGTCAAAGCATTGGGGCAAGAGACAATTGGCTCAGGAGGCGTCTCAAAGATCCTCCCTCTCTCTGCACTCCCTTCTGATATCTGGCTGCTGTATCGAGGATCGCATTTTGATGCGCTGTACCTCCCTCGTCAGCTTCTGCAGTCGGAGACTGGGTCATAGACTCTAGTCAAGATCGTCGTCACCGTCCTCGCTGTCGCACCAGTCCCAAAAGTCCTCGAGGAGGACTTTGTATCGGAAGGGCCCGGCTGTGCCGTAGGGGAATGGCGTATGGAACGCGCGGAACTGGAGCAAGAATTTTGTCAGCTGTGGTGGTTGGCTGAGAAAAGGCACATTGCAAATGGTTTACTAAGCCCTTCGCGCTGCAACTCGTCGTGTCGTGGCGTTGTAGGAGGTGTGATCTCCACTGGCAGACGTCTGCTCTTCTTTGTCCTCGAAGACGTACCGAATTCGCTTTCCAAGGGCGGCCATGAACCTAAGCAGCCTTTCGAGCGAGAACTTGTAAAATTTTCCTCGCATTAAGGCAGAAACCTGCGGTTGATCAATCCCCAGGATCTTGGCCGCTTCGGCCTGCGTTAACTTCCTCTGCTTGATAATTTGGGTGATCTCATAGACAATCTTCGATTTCTCAAGGCATGTCTCTGGGTTGGGCAGGCCTAAATCGGCGAACACGTTGCCAGAGCCCTCTACAAATTTCTTTTTCATTTCGCCTCCTTCATCGCCTTAAGGTGTCCACGCACCTCTTTCAATCTTCTCTTGATCAGCTCCATGTCGCTACGAGACGTCTCTATGCCCTGCGTAGATTTCTTTTGAAATACGTGGAGCACAAAAATGTTGCGCTGTACCTCTATCGTATACACGGCCCTGTACGTACCGTTCCTATCATTTTCTCTAATTTCATGAACCCTGGCGTTGCCGAAGCCCTTGAGGATCTTGCTATTGTCTGGCCGCCCGCCCATTTCGACAACGTTAAGAGCGTGACCAATGTCCCTTCGCACACCGCTCGGCATCGATTTCAAATCCTTCAGGCTAGATCCCATCCACGTGATTCGCTGCAAGAGACACCTCAAAAATCAGGCATGTACAAATGTACATAATGTTGGACTCAACAAAATAAAACCAGTGGAGATGTTGTCCAACGGTTATGTGCGGTGGTTTGGGGAGCACCCCCTTCTGATATCTGGCTACTGTATCGAGGATCGCATTTTGATGCGCTGTACCTCCCTCGTCAGCTTCTGCAGTCGGAGACTGGGTCATAGACTCTAGTCAAGATCGTCGTCACCGTCCTCGCTGTCGCACCAGTCCCAAAAGTCCTCGAGGAGGACTTTGTATCGGAAGGGCCCGGCTGTGCCGTAATTGAGGATTCCTTCTGAAGATTCGCTGTCGCTCTCTGTGTCTTTGGCATCGGTCTTGTACACAAAGGCCGGAGGGGGCGGGGGAAAATCGCAGTAGATTGGCATAGGACAACCTGCTCCTTTCGATGATTCAGATCTAAATTCCCCCGCCTGTTATAATCAACAGGAAGATTTTCAGAGGAGAAGATTATGTACCGTTGTTGTTCTCATCTTTGTGCCCTTGTCATAGGGCTTTTTGCGACTTGTTCACTCTCGGGAGGCCAGACTATGCCAGCTGACACATCGGCTGAAAACCCACCGCTCATCATTTTGCTTGGCGCCCCTGGCTCTGGGAAAGGAACTCAAGCAGCGACCATCGTGAAGGATTTTCATGTCGTCCATATTTCCACTGGTGACATGTTTCGTGAAAATATCAAACAGCAAACTCCCATCGGCAAAAAGGCGAAAAGCTATATTGACGCTGGTCAGCTCGTCCCCGACGAAATCGTCATCGATATGCTGAGAGAACGTCTGCAAAAGCCGGACTGTGCGAACGGAGCTCTTCTCGACGGATTCCCACGCACATTAACGCAAGCGAAAGCTCTTGAAGCGATTATTCAGGGCCACTACCAGCCAATCGTCATCTCACTGGAAGTCTCGGATACGACGGTCTTGGACCGATTGACAGGCCGGCGCTCTTGCCCCAAATGCAACGCGATCTACCACGTCACCTTCTCGCCCCCAAAACAAGAAGGGATCTGCGATACCTGCGGAGCTTCTCTTGTCATACGCTCCGATGATACAGAGAAGACGGTACAAGAGCGGCTCGCTGTTTTCCATGCCCAGATAGGGCCTCTGAAAGAATACTATGCCCAGCAAGGCCTTCTCGAGGAGATCGATGGAGAAATAGGTTCGACGCTGGCCGGCCAAGCCTGTATTTGTGCAATCAAAGCGCGGCTGAAAACGAAGCAGTAAGCTATTGCTCGCGGTAGTACCAGAAGAGGAGCCGCTCGATAGTGGCGCACGTGCAAGCGTCCCACTGTTCGAAGCGGCACTCTTCAACGGCTCTGGCAAGAGCCCGAAGATTGGATCCCCCCTTCAGCGTGTCCATCAGAATATCGGCATCTTGCAACATCGTCCGTGCTCGCGTTTGATCATTGGGCGTCAGTGCCCATAGTCGCCTCGCAATGGGGAATAACGGGCGTTCAAAGAGAAAATCGGCATTGGCCAAGAGCAGAAGAAGCCGAATCGCCTTTTCAAAAAGGCCATAGTCACAACGGTCGGCTCCTTGCCCTTGTGCGTCAAACAGGAATCTCATAATCTCTTCTTCGTGTGCCAGTCCTCCTCGTTTGGAGACCCAGGGACGAACGAGTCCGTGAAAAAGGCGGTCGACCAAAGAGTGGAGCCTGTCAGCCCCTTGTTGGCGCGCTTTCTCAAGAATTTGGAACCACTTCTGCTGCTTGTCAATGGCAATCGCAACCTCTGCTTCCCTGATTTCTTGCGGTGACAGCAGAACGAGCGGCTGCAGGCCGCATCGCACGACGATACCAGCGCGTTCACTTGCCTCTACATCGCACAACGATAGCCGCAGCAATGAAGGGAGATCTAGATGTCTCTCATGAGGATATGGCGGCGTGCCGACAAACTGTTCGATTTTGCGGCGGATTTCGTCAAGATGGCCTTGCCCTAAGCTTCGGCACTCTTTAGAAGCGTCAAAGACAGTATCGGCCAGCTCCCCAACAGTGCTTGCCTCTATGCTTCGTGCGGCTTTGGCAGCAAAGGGCGTCAGTTGCAACGAGGCGATAGGTTCTTGAAGGCGAAGAGGAGGGAGCCCTTCTTCCTCATCGTGAATGGCCAACTGCAGTTGTCCAGGAGTGGCCGTATGTGAAGACGATCCGGCTGAATCCATTGTGGGGGTGTGCCATTGGTTTGCTCGTTTTAGCAACCTCTGTTATAGTCTGAAGCACGTCTTAAGGTACATGCTTATCTGAGTCATTGGCAGTGCCTCTGTATCGTAAATGGCTCTTAAGAAACGAAGAGTTGCTATGAGAACGATGACCAAAAGAGTGTTCCTCTTCTTGCTGCTCAACGCTGCAGTGATTCTTACAGTCTCGCTGCTCCTGAGCATTTTTGATGTCCGCCCGTATCTTTCCAGCGTCGGAATGGACTACCAGGCCCTCCTCCTCTTCTGCCTCATCTGGGGGTTTGCTGGTGCCTTTATATCGCTTAGTATATCCCGCCTGATGGCGAAATGGATGATGGGCGTCGAAGTCATTGACCCGGATACCACTCAACCCCTTGAACGGCAGCTGCTGACGACAGTGCGCCAGCTCGTTACACGAGCTGGGCTTCCAAAAATGCCCGAAGTGGGAATCTATGAGTCGGAAGAAGTCAATGCATTTGCCACAGGACCTACTCGTGCTCGTGCGTTAGTGGCCGTTTCCTCGGGATTGCTCAAGAGAATGGACTGGACGGAAATCGAAGGCGTGCTTGGTCATGAGGTATCGCACATCGCCAATGGAGATATGGTCACCATGACGCTCCTCCAAGGCGTTGTCAACGCCTTTGTAATGTTCTTCGCACGGATCCTCGCGTACGCCGTTACTAGCATGACGCGCCAGCGGGATAGCGACTCCCGCTCGCCAGTTTTCTACGGTGTTCTTGTCTTTATCTTTGAGATCTTCTTTATGATCATCGGAGCCATCGTCGTGGCCACGTATTCCCGATTTCGCGAGTACCGAGCCGACGAAGGGGGCGCCCATCTTGCTGGTAAACAGGCGATGATCCAAGCTCTCACCCGTCTGCAAGAGGTGTCCACGGTGGAAGACCCTCGCTCGCAACAGGCGTCATTCCAAGCGTTGAAGATCTCAAATCCCAAAGGCATGCTCAGGCTTTTTGCCACTCATCCTCCTCTTACAGAGCGCATCGCTCGACTCGAAGGACGGTCAGAGTAGACGCTATCAAAAGTTCTCCCGGCCGTTACCACCGGGAGAACGGTTCACCCCCTCCCCCCCCCCAAGACGAGAGTCAATCTAGGGCGCATGCTCTCCTCACCAATAACACAAGAGCGCTCTGCGGATCTCATATGCCCTGAGATATGGATGAGAAGGTTTTTGGTAGATTTGACCCCTCTCTATCCTCCAAAAGGTGCGTCGAAATATTTGGCACAATAGCTGGCAACATGGTAAGTGTTCTTTGTGCATGTTCGGAGTGCTAAGCCAGCAATTGTCGAGAACCGCCGGAGGAGGGAAGTATGTTTGAGCAGGAGCGGGAGCGAATGGTTGCAGAGCAGGTCGCCGCCAGAGGGGTTGCCGACCAAGCTGTTCTACAGGCTATGCGCTCCGTACCTCGGCATCTGTTTGTTCCCAAGGGGCATGTGCACGAAGCCTATGCTGACTACCCACTGCCGATTGGCTTTGGGCAGACAATCAGTCAGCCCTATATTGTGGGATTAATGTTAGCACTGTCGGAACCAACGCCGAATAAGCGGCTGTTAGAGGTGGGGTCTGGATGCGGGTACCTTCTCGCTGTAGCGTCCAACATCTTTAAAGAGGTCGTTGGTATTGAAGTCGTTGAAGGACTGTACCAGCAAAGTCTTCGCTTTCTCGAGGAAGTGGGTGCCAAGAATGTCCGAGTCATGTGTGGCGACGGGTATAAAGGGGTGGTCGAGCATAGCCCGTATGATGCGATTATCGTCTCATGCTCATGTTCGCGGATCCCTCAGCCGCTCTTAGATCAGCTCTCTCCCGGCGGTATTGTCGTCCTTCCTGTCGGCGACGTTCTCTTCCAAGAACTGATCACGATACGGAAAGAGAAGGACGGGAAGACGGCCACAACAACGCATGGCGGTGTTCGCTTTGTTCCATTGATCTCGGTTCACGATGCGGAGTGAGAACGTCTCAGACGCGCCCGTACCAATAATCCGATCCCAAGGATAATGGCTGGTACGCTCAGCAACTGCCCCATGTGAAAGAAGCCAGTATCAAACTCGCACTGCGATGCTTTTAGCGTCTCGATGAACATGCGCATAGTGAAGGTGACGATCAAATACCACCCCGCAATACGACCGTCAGTGGCAAACTTCCCCTTTCGCCCAAGGATGAGAAGTGGGATCAACAGTACAAAAGCAACGAGTGCCTCATACAGCTGTGCAGGATGGCGGGGCAGAGGGTGCGTTCCCTCGACGTCAAGAGGGGAGACAAAGACAACAGCCCAGGGCATATCGGTGACCGTGCCGACAATCTCCTGATTGAAAAAGTTCCCGATCCGAATGCATCCTGCGGTCCATGCCGAACTGATGGCGAGAAGATCGAGTAGGTCCGCACCGTGGGGGAGATAGGGGAGGCCGAATGGCTTTTTTTGAAACCTCCACACAGCAAGGAACAGCCCTATCATAGCGCCATGACTCGATAGCCCACCTTGCCTCAAGTTGAGGATTTCCCAAGGATACGAGAAGTAGTAAAGAGGCTCGTAGAATACGATATGCCCAAAGCGAGCGCCGAGGATGACACCAAAACAACAATAGACTGCCAATCGCTCAATGTACCGGTTGATCGATACAGGATCGACGGCTGAGGTGCCAACGAGCGCAGAAGCACCGCTTCGGATGAGCGCGCGAGCAATGACGATGGCTCCATACAGGCCAAGGACAAAACACAAAGAATACCAGTAGATAGGAAAGTCCGTATAGGGGATGACAAACGCTTCTCGAGAAGGATTCCACACCCAATAGGCAACCAAAGTACCCCTCGTAGTGAAAATTTTAATTGCAATTCTCGAAAAGAGCAGAGAGTATACGGCATTGCAGTACAGACCGAGAGGCGTACAACAAGGCATGGTGCGTTGGTGTACGCCGCTGTCGTTACGGTATCGGAGCAGAGGGATTTGAACCCCCGACCTACTGCTCCCAAAGCAGCCGCGCTAGCCATGCTGCGCTATGCTCCGAAACACGATGGAAAGTTTGCCAAGAGAGGGTGTTTTTAGGAAGATGTTTTCCATGCGCAGTGTTGTGCTCTTTGATCATCCTGTCAGCAAATACGGTGTGTTGGGGCAGATGATCCGCGATATGCAAAAGGCGTTTGAACGGCGTGGAATCCACGCTGTGATCCAAGAGGTGCATACAAAGGGTCCAGAAGAATTGCTTGAGATCCTACGTCGCAAGACCCCAGACTGCACATGGTCGATGAATACGTTTGTTGATGAACGTTGGTTCTACTACCCTTTGGGAGTCCCTCATGTCGACGTGGCGGTCGACTCCGTGGTCTATTCGTCCCCGTCGATTTTTTCTCAGCCCAGTACCGTGAGCTTGTTCGTTGACAAGACATCATGCGACTTGTTTTCTGCCTATAGCGATCGCCCTGTCCACTGGTTTCCCCACGGTATTGCTCGGGAAGCGATCGACCGCGTGCGGTCATCGCCGATCATCCCTTTGCATCGCCGCCCATATGACGTCGTGCTCATTGGCTCCTGTATCGACCATAGGCGCGTGTACAAAGCATGGGAGCCTCTCTTCGCACCAGATGATGTGGCGATGTTTACCTCCTTGGCAGAGCGTGCTCTTGAAGACCCCTCTTGTGTTTTGCTTGCTGAGGCTTTGGCGTATATTGAGCGCACGCCGTCGGTAGTGGACGTCCTCCAAAAGACCAATCTTTCCCCTTTTACAGTGGCAGGGCTGATTGAGCGGTACGCCAGAGGTCTCGACAGGGAACGGCTTCTTACAGCGCTGAAGGGGCGGTCTGTGCATATCTTCACAGATGTCGAGGATGCCGTAGTATGGTCGAAGGAGCCGTCGGCTGCGGGCTGCCTTTTCACCACTCCAGTGCCATTTGATCAGGTCGTCGATATCTGCAGAATGTCGAGAATTGTGATCAACAGCATTCCCCACATCCGCAAGGGGTATCACGAACGCCTTTTCCTCTCCTTGGCATCGGGTGCAGTGACGCTCGTCAGGAAAGGGATTTCGTTGCCAGCATGGCTGACGGCGACGGGACGCGTCGTTGAGTATGAAAGTCATGCGTTGGCAGATGTGGTACCCAGGCTTGCAGAGGCTGAACAACGCCACTATGACGTCGAGAAGATTCTTTCATGGCTTGACGCTGAGCACTCGTGGGATGCTCGCCTCACACAGTATCTCCCGGAAATCGAGAAGAGCATTGCTGCGCTTCGAGATACGTGGGAGCACAATACATTTTGGCGAATGAGTGGCCCACTAGGAAATGGTACTGTACTTCCCGAGCTCTGAGAGGCGGATTTCGATAGATGCCAGAGCACTGCCGACGTCGCTCGAAGAATCTGGAATGAGCTTTTCTACTTGTCGTATGGCTGACATTACCGTGGAGTGGTTTTTTTGAAAGAGGTCGCCGATCTTCATGAACGGCGCTTTCAGATGCTTTCGAATGAGAAACATCGCCACCTGGCGTGGAAGCACGAACTCTCGGCTTTGAGAGCGCCCTACGAGGTCTTCTCGCGTAATGCCATAGGCTTCTGCTGTAACGTTGATAATCTTTTCAGGAGTGAGAGCCATCTGCTGCTCTTGCTCAATGAGGTCCGCGAGGAGGTCGCGAGCTTGTGAGAGTGTCAGGGCGGCAGCTGTCGCGGTTCCTCGGTTCTTCGCAAGGCGAAGCCGTCGGATGAGCACCTCGAGAGCGTGGACGCACGCCTTGGGCGTCGACGAGAAGGCTTCGGCAAGAAAGTGGGCGAGCTTTTGGGATAGCGAGAAGTTGAGATAGTGAGCCTTTTTTTCGAGAAGCTCTGGAAACTGCTTGCGAGGGATGGCATGCAAAGGGAGGACCACGCCCCATTCAAATCTGCTGACGAGGCGGGGCTCGATAAACTGCAGTTGTTGTGGAAGGCAGTTGGCAGAGAGGATGATCTGCTTGCCGGCGACATGAAGGCTGTTGAACGTGTGGAAAAACTCCTCCTGCGTAGTACTCTTCCGAGCGAGACAGTGGACATCATCGACGACGAGAGCATCCACGGTGCGCCAGAGCCGTCGAAAGGAGGACATCTCTCCAGCACGGATAGACTTGACGACATGGTCTGTAAAGAGGTCTGACGAGGCCATGATGACCGAGAGCCCCGCCTGCCGAAGGCGAATGGCCGTTGCTGTGAGAAGATGTGTTTTCCCAGAACCAGAGGGGCCGCAGAGATACAGAGGATTAGGAGGAGGTGGAAGGCGCTGCCCATTACCGCTGGGGACTACCACAGAAGAGAGCTTTTTCAGCCGTTCCCCAGCCAAATAGGAGCAGAGCTCGTCGAGCAGCTTGATGACGATCTCATTTTCTGGGAGCGAGAGGAAACGTTCAAAGGTGCACGATGTGTCGAGCTCAGGAAATGAAAGTGAAAACTGCCCTACCACATTCTTAGCGGGTCGGGCTATGGTTTTCTCTCCGGACTTCCGGGGCGCTATCTTTCCCGCGATCTGCAATGAAACTTGGATGGGCGTTCCAAGAGGATCGACAAGAGCGGGCAGCCGAGGGCGGAGGTGCTCTTCAAACCACAGGGCTTGAAAGGAGTCCTTCGCTTCGAGTGCTAGTTTTGGCCCATGGCCTGCCTTCGCTGTGAGGCTTCTGGCCCATCGGTCGACAGTCTCCTTTCCCAATTCCCTTTCAAGGCGCTCCAGAAACGCGTTCCAACAGGCCGCAATCGTCATATACTATGCCTTATGCTTTGTTGCGCGCCATCTGCCGATTTGTCCACCACTGCTGGGCAATACCAAGGAGCATCGAAGAGATCCAGTAGATATTTAATCCGGCAGGGAAGTGGTAGAACAAGAGCGTCATGACGACTGTCATAATAGTCCCCATAGCCCGCTGTTGCCGTTGCTGGTCTGTCCATTCGCGTGGGTCTTTTGGCAGGTTTGACGACAGGCTTTGCTGCCACCACATCGTCGCTCCTAAAATAAAGGGTAGGAGGTGAAGCTGGGTGCCGAGCAATGGGATGGGGTACTTCCAGTCAAAGATGGCGTCTGGAGCTGAGAGGTCATCAATCCATCCTGGGATGAAGGGCGTTCCTCGTAACTCAAAAGACGAGCGGAGCAAGTCAAACATACCTATTAAAAATGGCATTTGGATGAGAAGAGGGAGGCATCCTGAGAAAGGATTGACCCGCTTTTCTCGGTACAAGGCCATGATTTCCATCTGTGCTTTGGCAGGGTCCTTCTTATGCCGTTCCTGGATGGCCTTGACAAGAGGGGCGATCTCTTGCATAGCGCGCATAGAGCGCATCGACCACCGGTTGAGAGGGTACAAAAGGATGCGCAGGACGATGGTAACGAGGACAATGGAAAGAGCCCACGATCCGAAGAGGCGGTAGAACTGCTTCATTAAGAAAAAGAGGAATTTTGCAAAAGGCTCGGAGATAAAGGCAAACCAGCCATGGAAGGTCTGACAGGCCATATAGTTCGTGGGTTTTTCATATTCTGTTATGCTGTTGGCATCGATGGTGGTCAGCACGCTGTCGGCAAAAGGTCCAGCGAATAGGCGTAGCTGCATGGTGGAGTCTGTGAGCGAAAAGGGAATCTTTGCTTCGAAGCCCGGGAATTCCTCAGCTGATGGCTGGCGTGCGGCGGCGTCGATGCTCAGTAAGCGGGAGGGAGCCTCTGACCCCGGAATGTGGTTGAAGGCCATGCCAACACCTGCGCCCTTAAGAGGGTCGAGGATGATGCCAAAGAATCCGTTTGAGTTGCACACCCAGTCTGGCTGGACAGAGGAGCTTATGAACGACGTTTTTGGCAGGTCGATTTTTTCAACGTCACCCTTACTCCCTCTGAGAACGCGGTATTTGAGCGCGGCTCCGCTGGCTCCAGACATCATCTCAACTTCGGGAACGCCGGTAGACAGCCATACGTCTCGACGGTCGCCTTCGATGGCAATTTCAACATCCAGGCAGTAGGGGAACTGTGTTGGCTCCTTGGGAAACGAAAATCGCTTTGTAATAGTACGGTGTGGCTGGCGAGCCTCGAACGTGATGGATGTCGGTGTGAACGATGTGACGCGATAGGGGAGTGCCGAGAACTCTGCATATGGCGATGTGAGGGCGCAGGTCTGATGTGGTGCTGAGGTGCTACGCGGTTGTTTGGTATGCGATCGGCGGATGAGCGGGTAGTAGCGATTGGCTGTTGGGACGCGCACGGCGCCGTCTGCTTGTGCGGCAGGGACAGAGGGGAACAGGTTGTCTTGAGGGGATTGCTCAGCGATCTTTCTGTCTGATGTAACGGGGCGGACGACGCTCTTGGGGAAGTCTGGACTGTGGAAAGGAAGGTTGATCTCGACAATAGATCCACCTGCCGATGAAAAGACGATTTGCTGATAGTCGTTTTCTAGTACGTAGTATTGCGTCGGCGCCTCTTCGTCCACAGCCGCTTCAGTATCGACGTGGGGGACGGCTTCGATGGTGGAAGGGTGCGTTGGCACGGGCACCTCTTGGTGCTCCTTTTGCCACTGCTGCCGGAATTCTGTTTCGCGGTGGCCGTACCACACCTTGACCAAGAAAAAGGCTGCGGTGATTGAGACGAGGAAGAGAAGAGATCTTTTATCCATGAAATATTCCGTACTAGCGTATCATTGGGATGAGCCATGTAGGTGCGGCAGTTCCCGGGAATTCAGCATCGAGAAGGAAAGGAGCCATGGCTCGGTGGTTTTGTCGCATTGCTTCGGCAACCTTATACAAGGTTGGCCACATCGCTCTTTCCAATCTCGAGCCATTTCCCTGTTTTTTCTCAGCTGAAGGTCTGGGAACCGCTGTTTGTGATTGAGGATATCAGGTTTTGAAGAAATTCTGCAGAGAAAACATGTCTATATTGCATTCCTTTGTCCTCCTCCTCGTGAGTTGGTGTGTTCTTCCGTATCCTCTCGCAGCGATTGGTGCGGGGATGCTTTCACCTGCGGCTTCGTATCCAAAACCGTTTCCGTACGATCGTCTTCGCGCCTTCGTTGAGGAACAAGACTTTCGGTCTGCCGTGGCCCAGATTGATCACTGGCTGCTCGCCTCTCCATCCTCTACCGCCACTCCGTTGCTCTTGGTTGAAAAGGCAAAAATTCTCTACGCCGACCAGCAGCATGCAGAAGCGCAAGAGGTGTTTTTAACCGCTCTCAACGCTCTCTCCGCTGCTTCTGGCACGGCAATGTCAGAGGAGGAGAGCAAGGCTTTTGATGCTCTTTTCCCGTCGTATGAGGCGTCGACCCAGTCCGCAGCAGCGTGCGAGCGTTTGCTTGAAGAAGCGCGAGCTCTGTACCGGCAGCACCCCTCCTTTTGTTCTCTTGAGCACTATATTGCCGCGAGCTTGGCGAATCGAGGGCAGTATGTAGAATTTTTTGATGTTTTCTCTCGTGCTGTTCGGTTTCGACCTGAATCGTTTCTGCGGTATAAAACGCAGGGCGTGCTCCACCTGCGCTTGTTTGAGGCGTCGACAAGTGAGGAGAAGAGAGAATGTCATCGGCAGGAGGCTGTTCGGTGTTTCAAGGAGGCCTTTTCCCGGCAGCCAAAGGACGCAACGCTTTTGATAAAGTTGATGTTTATTCTCTCTCCAGCGGAAAGAGCGGATCTCTTGCGCAGCTCAGTGGCTAGTTTGATGCGTCTGCAGATGCCGTTGCGTCGGATGGACTACTTTTTTCTCATTCAGCAGGCCATTGATGTTCGGGAGGTGGAGGTCGCTCGGCAGATGATTGACAAGGCTCGTTCCTGGTACCACTACAGCAGGGCTCTCAATGACCTGTGTGATCAGTTGGAGGCGCTTGGAGTTCGTGGATAGAACAGCAGCAGTTCCCAGAACGCGATTGATGGATCGCTCTTCTCAATCTCGAGCCACATGGCTGGGTTTCTGGGAATTGGCATCTAAAAAATAGCCCTTGAAATCCAAGAACATGGTATGAGTGGACGCATTCTGAACTGGTTGCGATGTGGATTTTTAGAGGAGAATTGGGTACATTCGGCCACAAAGATCCTGCTCTATCCTCCCAAAGGCATATCGCAAATAGCGTATTCTACGCCGGGTTGTCGTTGCCAACTTGGTAGCAACCCGGGTTTCTTAAGAACTGAGGAGACCCATGCGATTAGAAGAAGGAAGAACCCTCGGAGATTGGCTCTTGCTCAAGCATCTGGGCCAGGGGCCTTTAGGACATGTGTATTTTGCAGAGCATCGTTTTACGAAGAAGAAGAGCGTCGTAAAAATCCTTCCTGACGAGCTCTCTTCAGATCGCGCCTTTTTGGCGCGCTTTGAGGACGAGGTAGAGCACGCCTCGTCGATCGACCATCCTGCGATCACCAAGACGTTCAGCGCTTCGTTTGTCGACGGCTTGTACTTTGTTTCCACGGAATGTGTGGTCGACGTGCAACAGGAGACGCAAAGCTTGGCGCAGTACCTTGCTGGCCGTAGAGCGACACAGCAAGAGGCGCTCAAGGTCGCTGAGCAGATTGCGGCGGCTTTAGATTACGTGCATGCGTTGCGAGGAGGGAAAGATGTGCTGGCCCATGGCAATCTCAAGCCCAACAACATCATGGTTTCTGAGTCTACACCAGCCGGCCCCGTGATTAAGCTCGCCGATTTTGGTCTGTTTCGAATGATTGGGTGTGACAATGTGCTTGTCCGAAGCTACAAGGCGGCGATAGAACAGATGGCATCCCAAGATGCATTTGTGGCCGCTCGGTTGGGTACCGATCGATACCCAACATCGGCTGCTGAAACAAAGCACTACGCCGATCTCGTGGCTTCTCTTGCCCAGAACCTCCATTTCCTTTCTCCTGAACAGCGCCAGGGGAATTGGTCAGATCCTGTCGCTGCTGACACCTGGGCGTTTGGCGTCTTGCTCTTTTGGATGCTTTCAGGAGGGTATCCAGAAGGTGCTTGGGAATCAGAAGGGCGATTTTTAGGAGGGATCATCGACTGGGAATCGATGATCAGAAACTGCCTGTCGCTTGATCCTGCTAAACGTCCTGTGCGTCTTCTTCCCCTGTTGCATGAGTCGAAAGCTGGTCCGAGCCGCACCCATGGCATTGGGGCGGCTCAAGCGCCGCCGAGCATCCCTTCGATCTACACCCGTTCTGTGGCTGTCCAAGAGAATCCGACCGACCGACAGATCAAAGAATATGCTCCTGAGAAGAGAGATCCCAGGGGAATTGTCCCTCTCCTCTCAGAGGCAACGCTCATTCATGATGGGGTCTATTATCGGGGCTCAAATCACGGGTGTCGCGATGAGACCCCTCGGCATGCTGTACGCATAGGGAGCTTTTCTATTGATGTTCATCCTGTGACGAATGAGCAGTTTGTCCGATTCCTGGACTTTCTAGGAGATGAGAAGGATCATCAAAATCACGATATCATCAGGCTCAAAGATTCTCGCATCAAGCGCAGTTCAGGGCGGTTTACTATCGAACGGGGGTATGCCAAGCATCCCGTTGTCGGAGTCACGTGGTATGGGGCGATGGGGTATTGTACGTGGGTTGGAAAGAGACTTCCCACGGAGGCGGAGTGGGAGGTGGCCTGTTGCGGTGGGCTAGAGCATCCTATCTATCCGACTGGCGAAGATATTGAAAAAACACAGGCGAATTTCTTCAGCTCTGATACGACGCCGGTAATGAGCTATCCACCAAACGGCTATGGCATCTACGACATTGCTGGCAATGTCTATGAATGGTGCTCTGATTGGTACGAATACAACTACTATGAGTACAGTGCGCAGGAGCCCGATTTTCCAAAAGGCCCTATTCAGGGGGTGTATCGCGTTCTTCGTGGCGGCTGCTGGAAGAGCTTAAAAGAAGATCTCCGCTGTGCCAAGCGCCATCGCAACAATCCTGGCGCGGCAAACGGAACCTATGGGTTCCGCTGTGCTCAAGACTCGTCGTGATGGAGAGCGAGAGAAAAGGGCTATGGCTCGCTGGTTGTTCTGCGCTCCTTCACCATCTTGCATTTGCGCAACAATGCCGTGCCGATAACGAATTTTTGAGGTCTTTCTTCTTTTCGGCGTACCTGTTCACTATTTTTACCTGTTCAATACACATTGAACAGCGTATTGTAGTGAACAGAAGGAGGCCGCAATGAGAGGTCGTTTTCTAGTACACTCCAGCGAAGATCCAGCAGAAGGGAATGTCTATGCGGATAAGTCTTCCCTTGTTCTTGATTGGCTGCTCAGAGAAGGGATTGTCAGAGAAAGCTTCTCGTTGAGAGAAGCTGTTAAAGAAGTAGGTGTGAGCCTTGGTCTAGTTCAGCGTGTTTTCAACATTCTTGTGTTGAAAGGGATTCTGCAAGTTGAAGGAGTGAGAACTGCAAAGAGATTTTCTTTTAGGAAGCCCAAAGAACTTCTAGAAAGCTGGTTAGAGCACTATAGCATCGTGAAAAAATGCAAAATCCGAACATATCGCTCTGCCCTTTCTGGAAAGCCAGAGTGGTTCAAGGCTTTAAAGGAATTTCAACTCAATGAAAACGTGATCTTAGCTCTGCATTCAGCAGCTGAAGCGCATGGATATAAAAATACCAGCTTGGAAGGATTAGAATTGTATGTTCTTGATCCTTCTATTAGGGCGAAACTGGAAAGCGCCCTGCAACTAGAGCCGCAAGAAAGAGGGTATGAGGTTTTATTGATTGAGCCTTACTATAAGATGTTGGTCAAACAAAATATGAAAGGCGGTAAAGACATTAGCACTTGTCCTGTTCTCCTTGCCTTTTTAGACCTCTATCACTTTCCTTTACGAGGACAAGAACAAGCAGAATTTATAGCTCGGCGGGCTCCAGAAATCAAACGCATTTATCAAAATCTTAAGAATCAGTGAAGAAACAGATCCAAGAAGACAAAATCATCTCGGAATTTTTAAAGGCGCTGGGACCCTGGCGAAATTTTGTTGTTATCGGAGGAGGTTTTGCTCTGTTCATTTATAAGCTTTATCTCGCCGATCCAAAGTCTGAGAACACTCCCGTTGGAACGCGAGATATTGACTCGTTGATTCCCAGAAGGGTGCCCGAGATCTCTAAAAAGAACATCGCCAAATATCTCAACGACGCCGGCTTTACCCATGTTTTCAAAGATGTCGATGTTCCAGCGACGGAAAGCTATGTGAAAGAAATCGACGGAGTAGAAGTAGAGATTGAGTTTTTGACTGATTCGGCCACCAGAGAGGATAAGAGCAAAAACGTCGTGATTGCAGGCATTGTTGCTCAGCCTTTGAGCTATTTGACGCTAAGCCTTCAATCAACAATGGAATTTCAGACCTATTCACGTGAAGCAGGAAGGGTTGTCTCTCCTGGGGCATGGATCTTTCACAAAGGGCTTACTTTTACCAGGCGAAAAAGTGCATCAAAGATGCTGAAGGATCTCTATGGGATCTGGTATGTAGCCACACAGCTGGTAGATTTCTCCGATCAATCGCTTGCTGAGTTTGCCTTTCTCTCTCAGCAGTATCCAAAATGGCTCCAGACATTTCAGAGACAGCTGTTCAATTGGGTGAACCAGGCTTCTCCCACTGAATGGTCTAAACTAGAGGCCCAAGACCCATCTGGAAGGCTAAGAAAGCTAAGTTTCGCGCGAGCTATAAAGATGCTTGCAAGTGGGAGTGGGCGTTGTTGTGCAAATGCTTAAAAAATCTCTTCAGGCATGTGGGCAACAAGGCCCATCGCAAACGGCTCTTTCTAGAGCCATTTTTCTTGCTCGTACTGCGATGGCGTGGTACAATTGGAGATCAAAAATGGGAAGCTTTCTCCTTGTTTTTGCAGGGAGAGAAACCGCACGTGTGAAGAGGTTCTTTTGTTTTCACGATATGGTCGTGGCCCTTCTCCTGATGGGTCGGCAACGACTTCTCGTCATGTAAAAGACTTGGCAAAACGGTACTTAGCTCATCTTGAGCAGAGGTTGCAGGAGAAGCCGCGAGAGCTTTTAGAGCTATGGCCGCGGGTGATCGGTCCTGCATTTGCTGGAATGACGCGAGCTGAGAGATATGAACATGGAATTTTGTACGTGTCAGTCAAAAATTCCTCTCTTTTGAGCCTGTTACACAACAGTGTGGAACGCAAGAGACTTGTGGACGCCCTGAAAAAAGAAGCTCCAGGCGCTGAAATCATTGATATTTCGTTTCGTATTGGGCAATTCCTGTAGGGAACATTACTAAAGAGCCATGCTATGGCTCCTAAAAACTTGGTGTAGGCATGACATCTACGACGGCACACGATACCCCCGCTCCTCGTAAGGAGTACGATGCCAGTTCCATTACTGTTCTTCAGGGACTTCAAGCTGTGCGTGAACGTCCAGGGATGTATATTGGCGATACGGGAATCAGTGGCTTGCATCAGCTCGTGTACGAAGTCGTCGACAACAGCATTGACGAAGCCATGGCCGGCCAGTGTCGAACTATTGAGGTCGTGCTTCATGATGATCGCTCGATTTCCGTGGAAGATGATGGCCGAGGCATTCCTACTGATATTCACGAGGCTGAGTCCAAGCGGCAAGGGCGGCATGTTTCCGCTGTCGAAGTGGTCATGACGATTCTCCATGCTGGCGGCAAGTTCGATAAGGCTTCGTACAAGGTGTCTGGTGGGCTCCACGGTGTTGGCGTCTCGTGTGTCAATGCGTTATCGAAAAAGATGGTAGTCGACGTCTTTAACAACGGCACTATCTACGAAATTGAATTTTCTCGTGGACCTATGGTCCGAGATCTTGCCGTTGTTGGGTCGACGCAGAAGCGTGGGACGAAGGTTTGGTTTTGGCCTGATGAGCAGGTCATGCGCGTCTTAGACGTAGACTATGACACACTTGCCAAGCGCCTCCGCGAGCTTGCCTTTCTCAATCCTGGAGTCCAAATTTCACTTCGCGACGAGCGCGGCGAGGGACGCGATGACGCGATCTTTTGCTACAGTGGCGGCCTGTCGTCGTTTGTCTCATACTTGAACGAAAATAAAACCGTGCTCTTTGAGCAGCCGATCTACTTTAAAGGGATGCGGCCAGGTGATGATGGGATGATTGAGGCTGAAATTGCCATGCAGTGGAATGATGGCTTTTCAGAATCGCTCTTCTCTTTTGTGAACAATATTGCCACCAAGCAGGGCGGTACGCACCTGACTGGGTTTTCAACGGCATTGACGCGGGTGCTCAATTCGTACATCAAAGAGCACAACCTCCTGAAGACAGATAAACTTTCTGTAGGCGGCGAAGACATGCGGGAAGGGTTGACCGCTGTTGTCTCTGTAAAGGTGGCGAATCCTCAGTTTGAAGGCCAGACAAAACAACGGCTTGGAAATAGCGATGTAGCGTCAGTCGTTCAACAGATTGTTGGCGAAGGGCTGACTATCTTCCTCGACGAACATCCCCATGTGGCAAAGGCCATTGCTGAGAAGGCGATTATCTCGGCACAAGCCCGCGAGGCAGCACGCCGTGCTCGCGAGATGACACTGCGGAAGACGGCGTTGGATTCTGGACGCCTCCCTGGCAAGCTCATCGACTGCCAAGAACGCAATCCTGCCCTCTGTGAGATCTACCTCGTCGAGGGAGACTCCGCTGGAGGATCGGCAAAAACGGGGAGAGATCGACGGTTTCAAGCCATCCTCCCAATTAAAGGAAAAATATTAAACGTTGAGAAAGCCCGTCTTGAAAAGGTGCTGCAGAATGATGAGGTAGGGAAAATCGTGGCGGCATTAGGCTGTGGTATTGGCAGCGATGCGTTTCAGCTCGAGAAGCTTCGATACCATAAGGTCATCATCATGACCGATGCTGACGTCGACGGATCTCACATCAGGACATTGCTCCTCACGTTTTTCTATCGCCATATGCCCGACCTCATCGAGGAAGGGCATATCTACATTGCGCAGCCGCCACTCTTTAAGGTCTCTCGGAAGAAGACGTCATGTTACATCAACTCCGAGCGTGAGATGGACGACTACCTGCTGGAACTGGGAATGAGTGATATCCGCCTCGTTCAGGGGGACAAAGAGCTCAATCGCGATGAGATCAAAGAGTTGAGCTGTGCGATTCTCGAGATTGAAACTTTCATCACCCGTGTCGAGCGCAAGGGGATTCCCTTCCGAGAATATCTTTCGCGACGAAACGATAAAGGGCAACTCCCGCGCTATCTTGTAACCTTGGGTGATGAGAGTCTCTTTTTATTCTCGGAAGAAGAGCTAGCAGCGTTGAAGGAACGCAACGAGCAAGAGCAGCGCCAGCGATTCGACGAGACACTTGCGGCGATCCCTCCTGAGGAGATCACGGAGCAAATGAAGAAGTTTCATCTTCGTCCGCTGTCGTTCTTTGAACTCTTTGACGATGTAATCTGGAATTCGCTGGTTGAGGAACTGGAGACGACGAACAGCTCGCTTGATCAGTATTTGATTGCCAAGGACGTTCCTGTCGCAACAGTGTACGAAGATGGCGAGCATGGCATTCCCTTCTATACGCTCAAAGAGCTCGTTGAGTTCTTCCGTATAAACGGCCGCAAAGATCTTGAAATTCAACGGTACAAAGGGCTGGGAGAGATGAACCCAGAGCAGCTGTGGGAGACGACCATGGATCCTGCCAAACGAACGCTGATCAATATCTCTCTGGCCGATGCTGTGGCAGCAGAACACATGTTCACCATGCTCATGGGCGAAGAGGTTCCTCCCCGCCGGGCCTTTATTGAACAGCACGCTCTGGCCGTGAAAAATCTTGATATATAGGGCTTTTTCGTAGAGGAGTATTCATGACATCATACACAGCTGACGAGGTCATCATTCAACGCAGTGTTGAAGATGAGCTGAAAGATAGCTACCTCCGCTACTCGATGTCCGTCATCATTGCACGTGCGATTCCCGATATTCGCGATGGCTTGAAGCCTTCGCAGCGCCGGCTGCTGTTCGCGATGAAGCAGCTGAGTCTCGGCCCTCAGTCCAAGCATCGCAAGTGCGCCAAGATTTGTGGTGATACGTCAGGCGACTACCACCCACACGGAGAGATGGTCGTCTATCCAACATTAGTGCGCTTGGCGAACGACTGGACCATGAGATACTGCCTTGTAAATGGGCAGGGGAACTTTGGCTCTATTGATGGCGACCCGCCAGCCGCTATGCGATATACTGAGGCTCGTCTGACCCACGCTTCCGTCTATCTGATGGAAGATCTTGACAAGGATACTGTGGAATTCGTCCCAAACTACGATGAGACGAAGAAAGAGCCGGTCGTCTTCCCATCGAAATTTCCCAACCTCATCTGTAATGGGTCCACGGGGATTGCTGTTGGTATGGCGACCAACATCCCTCCGCATAACCTTAGCGAAGTGATCAAGGCCACGCTGCTCCTTCTTGAAAACCCAATGGCAACGATAGAAGAGATCATGCAGGTCCTCCCTGGGCCTGATTTCCCGACGGGAGGGATGATCTGCGGGTATCGAGGGATTAAGGAGACCTTTCATACGGGGAAGGGGAAGCTGGTGCTGCGCGGCGTAGCGACGATAGACGAGGTGCCAGACCACCCGGATCGCCAGAGAATTGTCGTCACTGAGATCCCGTATGGCGTGAATAAAGCCGCCTTTGTCAAGCAGATTGCCGACCATATCCATGAGAAAACGATCACTGGCATTTCTGATCTTCGCGATGAGTCGGATCGGGAAGGGCTGCGCGTTGTCGTTGAGCTGAAAAAAGGGGAGATGGCCGATGTCATCCTCAACCAGTTGTACAAGTACACTGATTTAGAGACGACGTTTGGGTGTCAGATGCTGGCGCTTGACAAAGGGCTTCCTCGCCTGGTCAACATCAAGCAGCTGATCATGGCATGGATTGACCATCGGATGGACGTCATCCGTCGGCGTACTCGTTTTGATCTGGCGCAGGCTGAAGCTCGCGCCCATATTCTGTCTGGGTATCTGAAAGCCATTGGCATGCTCGACCAGGTGGTGGCGTTGATTCGCGGCAGTAGTTCGAAAGAAGAAGCGAAGAAG
>CAYPCN010000006.1:0-19286 GCA_964409235.1 uncultured bacterium | reverse complement strand
AGAAGGGACTGATACAACAGTTTGCCTTTAGCGAGCGACAAGCAGCGGCGATCCTCGAATTGCGGCTCTACCAGCTCACAGCGCTTGAGCATGGAAAGATTTCGAACGAACATCAAGGACTTTTGGCGAAGATAGAAGAGTACAAGGCGGTTCTGGCGAGTGAAGAGCGCGTCAAAGACGTCATCCGCGAAGAGCTTGGGGACGTGTCCAAGCACCATGGGGGGCCGAGGAAAACGCAGATCATGCATGCAGAGTCAGAGGTTGATATCGAAGATCTGATCCCCAATGAGCGTGCGATCATCACCATCTCAACGGACGACTATATCAAACGCATGCCTGTAGACACCTTCCGCGAGCAGCGTCGTGGTGGCCAAGGGGTGGCGGGCGTCGAGCTCAGGAAGGAAGATGACGCCATCAAAGGTGTGTATGTAGCCTCTACTCATGACTACCTGCTGATATTCACCAATCTTGGCCGATGCTATTGGCTGAAGGTGTGGCAGATCCCAGATACAGGGCGGCGGTCGAAAGGAAAACCACTTGTCAACCTTCTTGGCGATCTGCTGCCAAAGGAAAAGATCGCCACCGTCATTCAGGTGGAAGACTTTGCTATACCTGGAAGCGTCTTTATGGCGACGCGTCAGGGTGTTGTCAAGAAGACTGAGCTGTCTGAGTTTTCAAATCCCCGCCGCAAGGGAATCATCGCTCTGTCCATCGATGAGGGCGACGAGCTGATTGCTGTGCGGAGAGTGACCCCTGGGCAAGAGATCATGCTGTTTACGCGGCAGGGGATGTCGGTGCGTTTCGACGAGTCGGAGGTGCGGAGCATGGGACGCACAGCGCGCGGCGTGCGCGGTGTCACCCTCCGCCGCGATGGCGATGCTGTTGTTGGCTGCGAAGCTGTCAGTGGTGATGAGATCCTGCTCATCGTGTGCGAACATGGCTTTGGGAAGCGTTCGAGGGTCGAAGAGTTCCGCAAGGCCCACCGCGGTGGTGTTGGCGTCAGGTCGATCATTACCAATGAGCGAAATGGCGCTGTCGTTGCTGGCTTGTGTGTGACAGACCAGGACAGCCTGTTGATGGTGGCCTCGTCTGGGCAGACGGTACGAATTGCACTGGACGATGTACGCGTGATGGGCAGAAACACCCAAGGTGTGCGCCTTGCCAATCTCAAAGAGGCGCATCTCGTAGCTGTCCAGCGCGTTGCTCGCTGTGAGGGAGATTCTGCGCCGTCCTTCGACGAGGGGCTGAATGGCCTGGCCGTGGAAGAAGTTGTTTCTGAAGAGAGTTCGGGCGAGGAGTGACACAGCGGGGAGGGGGACGTCATGGAGCCAGCAGGGCAGTCGAGACGAGGGCTGTTCATTACGGTAGAGGGAGGAGAAGGTTCTGGGAAGTCGTCCCTTTTGCGCCGTCTTTCCTCATGGCTTTCTCAGCATGGATGGTCCCATATCATAAGCCGGGAGCCGGGAGGAACGCCGGTCGCTGAAGAGTTGAGAGAGCTATTGCTCCACACTCACAAAGGCCGGGGCATGCTGCCGATGACAGAGCTGCTCATCATCCTTGCGGCACGTCTTGAACATGTGGAAAACATTATCTCCCCAGCTTTGCGTGACGGCACGACGGTCTTGTGCGATCGTTTTATCGACTCGACAATGGCCTATCAATCGTATGGCAGGGGGTGTCCTCCGGATAGGGTGTGGGATCTTGCGTTAGATCTCATCCCCTTGCTCCCTGATCTGACGTTTTACCTCGATGTCGCCCCTGACATAGCCTTCTCACGCCTAGACCAGAGGCAATCAGGAGCTCGCGACCGCCTTGAAGCTGAGAGCATCCACTTCCACGAACGCGTTCGAGAGGGATTTCTCACGATGGCACGGAGATGTGCAGACCGCATTGTCGTCCTCGACGCTTCGCAGCCTGCTGAGGCCATCGCCACGAGGGCGATACAGATCCTTGAACACAGGGTTGGGGGCAGAAAGGCATGAAGGCGTCGACCCACATAGAGGCTGTTGATCTCCCAGGGGCCTTGAAAGAGCGATTGCATGCTGTGACAACGCGCGGCAAGGTAGCTCACTTGTGGGTGTTCATCTCTCCTGATGTGCACACCGCAACATCGATTGGTCGAGCCTTTCTATTAGATTGGCTTCAGGTTCCAGGGCATATCTCAGAGCATCCGGATCTCCTCGAAGTGAAGACGAGTGGGAAGGCGGGGGTACATTCTATTGCTGCCATTCGTCGTATGCTTGACGTACTGGCCCTTGCTCCCCATGGGTCGAAAGGACGCGCTGTGCTGATCGATGCTGCTGATCGCATGCTCCCTCCTACGGCGAATGCGCTGTTAAAAGCGCTTGAAGAGCCTCCTCCTTCGACGGTGATCGTCTTAGCTACAGCATCGCCTCACCTTATCCTACCAACGATTCTTTCGCGTGCACAAACTATTCGCTTCCCTGGCCACAGAACTGGCGGTATTGAAGAGCTTTCTCCTCTTTTAGAGCTGTTAGAGAGGGGAACGCCCGTTGCCTATTCCTCGCTGATGAAGGCGTGTGAAGCGATGGAGAAAGCGCTTGAAAGCGAGCAGCAGGAACTTGCCAGGCAGATGAATGACACAACAAAAACCGTTGATCTGTCTGCCGTTGCAAAGCAAGAGGCGGCGTTGGAAACAGAAGCCGGCCTGGTCCTCTGGTTGCAACACAGAGCCAAGAAGACGCTCGAAGACCTCTACCTCTATTTTCGGGATCACGGGTGTTCTCACGGGGCCGCCGTGTCCGAGGACCCGACTAAGCTGACCGAGCTTCTGCTGCAGGCCATGAATGGCATTGATCGAGGGGCCGACCTCTCGACAATGATGATGTGGTTCGTCTCGCAAGCATATACAGCATAATGCATGGTCGTGGGTGCTGCTCAAACAACATGTTGTGGAGCTATTGTCTCCCTACTCATAGGGATTCAAATGCGAGACGTATTCCTGAGCCTCTCGATCCGTATGAACCGTTGGGGCATCGGGAATCAGCCGCTGGACAATAGAATCATAGATGGGTTTCGTGATCCGACAGAAAGAATATTGTCCGCCGCGTACATCTCGAATGCGATAGCCATCTTGTTCTGTCTGGGGGGCGGACTGTATCGCAATCATCCGCATTTGTGCCGACACCTTATCAAACCATGCCGCCGTGCCCCACCCCCCTCGTGACTGAGGGGCATTCGCTCTGATAGTTAATCCCTGAACAATGGAGTCATACTGTGCGAGATGATGCCCTTCCGAATCAAACATCAGAACGACAAAGGCTGAATCACTATACATATCTGAGCTCACGTCTTCTCTCCCTCTCGTATGGGCGGATTTCCCCACTCCCAGGCACCAAAGCTGGGTGAATGGTTCTGCTGGCAACAACGCAATATTCAATCGGCACGCCATTGATCTCGTATATCTTGGCGTCTCTCAAAGCTTGTAACACTTCCTCACGGTCTTTGTCACGGCTGACAACTACATAGCGAATATACTGAGGACCCAAGGTCAGGTCAAACATCACTTCATTGAGAGGATGGCAGGAATCCTGTTGTGCAATAAGCCCCTCTTCAAACGTGGGTCGCTGGGCAATCATTTCGCTTCCGACGAAGTGGAAAATCGGCTTTTGTTTTTGTGCGAGAAATTTCGTTCGTTGAAAGTTGGGGTTTCGGACACCAGCGCGATCCTCGAGATAGGCATAGGGCATTCGCTCAAGAGCCTGAAGATCAAGGATGAAAAATATGGGGCCGGAAACGGGGAAGTGGTCCAAAGAATATCGCTGTTCAAATAGATCCTTCATAAGAATTCTTGTAAACGCTTGGTTGCCGGAACCAGCCTCAAAATTTAATTCCGGAACACAGCCAAGGCCCAAAATGCCTCGTTGAAATCTCTCTTTGGAGGACAAAAACCCTTGCTCCAAGATGCGTATCAGTACGGCACTTGTTGCCTTAATATCTCCTGCCCAAATAAACGATCCAAGAGCGCGAGCTCCGAATTCCCACGCTTCTCGAACTACATTTGGAAATACTTGCTCAATTTCATATGGCCCCACAAGGCATTCGCGGGCGCATCGGACATCATTATCGACCAGCGCTCGCTGTTCGGAAGACAGGGAGCGATAGACGACCATTGCATCCTTGGAAGGATTTCCGGAGGGCATAAGAGGAGCAAAACGGAAGGCCAAGCTCCTGTGGAATGCTTCAAGTCTGCCGTCCTCGGGTCGAGGAGTCATAAGAACCGTCGGAAGGCCGATCTTTGCCAAGGCCTCATGGACCTCATGGAGTGATATTCCGCCTTTATAGTGAATTCTCATCAGGTGATACTGATTCCAGTATCTCGCGTCAGCGCCAACGTATATCTCAATGTCTTCTGTGACGCGAATTTTAAAGTCCTCTCCAATCGTTATTGGTTTGTCGGGAACATAACAATTCACGCCCTTGCCACGCCGCAAATATTCCGCGGGAACCGTTTGCACGCACGACGGATCGACAAGCGATAACGTTTTCTTCAAGGCTTCCCGAGCGTACGCTGTTAGCTCAAATGAGAGTTCAGTATAGTGGGTTTCTCCTAGCACGCGTTCACACGCTCTGAGGCGCCGTTTTCTGACATACTGGCAGTCGGTTGGAAATGAAACGACTCTGCCGTTTTCTCGCAGGAGAGTCGGGTCAGATACCAGCTGCATCACAGGATGCGATGGGTCCATGCAGAGCTTGTGCGCCGCTGTCGACAGCACCTCCCGTGCCTGATCTTCTTGATGCTCTTCAAGAAAGATGAGGGCAGCCTTTTCTAATGCTACCGCACATGTTGTCTGCATGTAAAAATCCCTTTGATCTAAGGGGAGGGCTTCCATCGTCTCCAAAAGATGCACTGCCAGCTCCTGCAAATGACATGCCTCTGCCTTGCGATCATGAGGAGAGGGCTCTTCCAAGAGAGCACAGAGCTCCTCATGAAGTTTTGCAGCCATGAGGATATGTGTCGAGGGCTCCCCTGTAGGGAGATCAGCAATATATTCGAAGTATGCCTTCAATTGTTGGCGATGTTGCTCTCTCAGAAGGGGAGGAAGATCTAAGAAAGCGCGACCCACTGCCACAGCGCCCTCCCTCTTTGGCAAAGAGAGAGCTTGCGAAAATTGCTCTTGCGCTCGCTCTCTCTTCTCGATTTCCTTCGTGATTGGACCCACGTTGGTTGGAGCTATCGCTCCCAACCGATCTGCAAACTGGCGGAGTTTCTCTGTTGGAATGTGCTCTATCCCTCGTTTCAGCCACATGGTAATCGACGCAAGGGTCTCCTCTCTCTGTGCCTCCTCACGATGCCGAGATTCCTCGGGGCTGGGAGGCTTGACCTCCATTGTCTCTAATATCTGTGAGAGCAGAGGGAATTTCTCCGACGTGATGACGGCCAACACCTCTTGATAGTAGTTCTTCCCAGGCATTGAGGCCTTTGCTCGAAATTCTTTTTGATGCGTCAAAAAGATCAGCCTATTCATCTCCCATCGAATTTGTTCTAGTTCGTCGTGAAAATCGGCATATAAATAGTAGCCCTTGAGTCGTCCTCCCGACGTCTGTGCGATCTGCTCGAGTTCGGCAACAATATCTAGAAACCGCTCTGAGGTCCGAAACGTGCGCTCGTATTGGACCGGGCCAGAGAGCAAAAGCCGTGCGAATTCGGCACTGTCCGCATTTTGGACGAGTTTTGCGATCAACGATTTGTGCTCTCTGTCTGTTGAATCTTTTTCCGCAATGGCCGCCTTAGCTTGTTCTTGTACTCGTTCATCATCAACCCCTACTGCTCGTAGAGCGTCGATCGTGCGTTGAGCGCTTTCCGCATCATACACATCAGGCCCTTCGGACTGCCTTCCTGAGTCATGGCCTGCACCAATGAACTGTGCCAGAACCACTTCGCTTCTCGACAGAGATGTCACGGTAGGATGGTACTTGGCATAGAGGTAGGCAAAAACTGGCGTGAAGATAGCGATTCGGACAGCATGGTCACTGCCATGGCTTTCTCGTGGATCGCGAGGAAGATAGGGCGCCTGCCCTCCAGGCATAAAAAGCCGATCAATCATCAACTTCCCCAACGGTGTTTTCTCCACGCGATTATGGGGATGGGTATGGTGATTATTCACCTCAATCTTGCGCTCTGCAGACAGATCTCTCCATCTCGCCGTTCCTCCTTCGGGCAGAGGCACTATGACCTCCTCCGGAGGTGGCAGCCTTGTGCCATAATATGGAGTGATCAACCTATCTTGGATTTGAATGCCTACTGTCTCAAAAGACAGAGAACCGCACGGAAGCGCATGTGTTTCTACCCCTGCTTCTGGTGCGTACACATCTAACTTCAACTGTGCCAAGGCCGTGGCCCGTATTCGATGCTCGTTCTCGAGCATCCTGATAGTTCTATGTCGTAACCCAGCGCAGATGGCGTGAGCAATCCCCAAGGTTAAGATCGCCAATGCCACAGAAGCAATCGTTGCCTTTACCTTATCTCGAACTGATAGCTCGCCTGAAAAGGGATGGATGATGTAGTTGTGAAAAAATGAATGTATTGTTAGCCCCATGGAAAGATCCTTTGGTATGAGCTATTTGCGATGTGGATTTTTAGAGCAGAAACAGGAGATTCTTGGATCGAGCTACCTCAAAATCGACAAAGCCTATATGCTCTGACATATGGGTGAGAAGGTTTTTCGACAAAAAATCTCCTGCTCTATCCCCCAAAATCCACATCGCAAATGGCTCATATCGCTCTTATACTATCGTTGCTTCTAGTTGTCGATACGCCACTTTCCCAGTACCGCTCAGCGGAATGGTTTCCAGCGTCACCACGCGGTCAATGCGGACGAGATTGGAAAATCCCTTGTGCCGAAGCAGAGAGTTGATCTCCGTAGGAGAGACATTCTTCGTCGTGAAGAGAATGAGCTGAGGGCGTCCCTCTGACTCTCCTTTTGCACAGAGTGCCATTTGCGGGCCTTCTCCTTCAGCAAGAGGCTGGTCAGCGTTCAGCGCATATTCAATGGCACCAAGGCTGATCATCTCTCCACCAATTTTGACAAATCGTTTTTGCCGACCAGTAATGACCAGCGATCCTTGGTCCTTGAGAAAACCGATGTCACCGGTGACGTACCAATGGGCGCCGTCTTCGATATAAAAGGGAGATTTGGCAGTCGTTTGAAGGTATCCACGAAACACGTTGGGACCAGAGACTAAAATCATCCCTGGTTGAGTGGGTGGAAGATGGCGTGAATAGTCCTCTGGGTGCACAATGCGCAAACGAACGCCAGGGATTGGTTTGCCAACGCCCTGAGAACGGTCCTGGGTTGCGTTGATCGAGATGATAGGCGAACATTCTGTGATGCCATATCCCTCCCATACCGTGGCGTTAGGGGCGGCGATAGACCCTAATTCGAACAGCTCTGCTGGTGGTGTCTCAGCACCGGAGACCACAAGACGCAGCTGTTCAAAGGGCTCTTTTTTCCCTTGCCGAAGGATGTTAACGAGAAATGAAGGGGCTGAAGCCAGGATTGTGATTCCCCATTTTCTGAGTGCCCGTGCTTGCATGCCCGAGTCTGCAGGGTTCGGGCTATAGTGAACGCGAACGCCAGCAAGCAGCGGCAGCAGCCCAAGGAGTGAGAATCCAAACGAGTGGAAAGGAGGAAGGGCGCTCAGCAATCGATCGCTGGTATAGAGATCGACCATCATTAAGGTCGCACGAAGGTTCGAGAGGATGTTTTTGTGCGTGAGAGGGACTCCCTTCGGCATACTCTCTGTTCCACTCGTGAAGAGTACAACAGCCTCTGATTCGGGCTCAAGACGAGACCATGCTCCGCCAAGGCGGAGTCTGCGGATCCAGCGTCCTGGCAGCAGGGCTTTTATCGGGGAGGTCGCCATCTTCCACCACGAAAAGGTTGCTTTGAGCTCTTCGAGGATTACAAGATAGTTTTGAATTGGACTGACATCGACATTTTCAAGGCGGTCAAGAAAGGCCCATGAAGTGAGGATCGCTTCGATTTTAGACAGGGCAAGAACAGACTCTAGGTGGCGTCCTCCCACCGTCCAATTGATCATCACCGGCGTCTTGCCCGCCATCTGAAGCGCTAATACGATGATATGAGCTCCGAGAGAAGCGGGAAGGAGAACGCCAACCCTGCGTCCTGGAAGCTTGGCAAACTCATGGGAAAGGAGCAGCACCCTCGATCGAATGGTGTGGTAGGTGGCAGGGCCAGAGCCTGTATCAGAGGCGATAGTATCAAAGAGATACCTGCCGGACACGTCGAAGAAAATATCGAGGATATTCTGACCTTCGCCGAGGAAAACGCGTTCTGGTTTGCGGGGCTCCTCCCATCCGTCAGTATTCCATTCTGGTTCTTCTGTGACGCGGGTTTCTAGCTGCCCTGTCGCTGCCAAGAGGACATCAGCAACCGTGCTCAGGGACTCGGGGTCTATCTGCTTGACATCGTAGGTTGTCTCGAGGAAGGTGATCAGCTCGGCAATGTTCAACGAGTCGAGGCTTAAATCTGCGACGAGATGCTTTGCCGGTGTCACAGTCTCTGGTGCCGCATGGGCCAGCTCGGCAATCTTGGACGTAATCTCCTCTTTCATCTCATCAGGAATCGTTATGCCAACGAGAGAGACATCGCCCTTTTTCTCAATGCGCGGCGTTTCAGTCCGCCAAAACGAATAGGGAACAATAGACAGTGGTTCTCCTTTCCCATCTTCAAAAGGCCTGTTATACCACTGCTCTAGGTACCGATTGAGAACAGCCTTGGGAGCCTCGCGCGGAAAATCCGCTGGCGCCATCTGAAACTCAATGCTCACATCTCTGCGCGGCAGAAAGAAAATGAATCCCTTCAGGAGATCGAGGAAGGATCGTTTGAAGACATTCACTAAATTGACCTGTTCCCCCTTGGTATAGGCTCGTGAGAATCGACTTCCCCACAATCCCGTTATCCTCACGAGGACCACTTGTGTTTGAGGGCATGCGTTCAGGAGTTGATGAACGGCGAACGCGCCTCCGATGATTTCCCTCCCTCCCTGTTTTGTCATCCCTGCGGGATAGATCAGAAACGCCTCTCCGCGCTCTAGGCCTTCTTCGACAGCGCGAAGCGTGGTGTTCAGACGCGCGACCTTGAGGGGGTTCACGCCTGTCGAAAAATTTGGAACTGGAAGAGCATTGATCCATCGCATTATCCAGTGAATGAGCGGGTTGAAGAACATATATTCTGTAACCAGCGGTCGGACATCGTAGGGAGCCATGATAGGAAGTCCAATGGCGACGGGGTCAATTACGATTGCTGGGTGGTTTGGTAAAAAGAGAATGCCGTGGCGATTTTTTTTGAGAGCTGACTTGACGGCTTCTACACCTTCATAGTGAAGACGATATCGAAGCCACATCACCATGCGAATACAGAGAAGAACGCAACGAAGGATCAGTCGTTTCATTGCAACAACCTCGTGAGATGTGTCCAAAAAATTCGATAAAAACCATCGCATTGTGTCGAAAAGGAGGGTAAATCGACAAGCCTTCACCATTGCAACACGGATTTTTTTGTCATAGTCGTGTATTCTCATTCCACAACGACAATGAGAGAACACGTGCTTGAACAACATGTATCGTTATCTGAAATCTATGAGAGCGTTCAGGGAGAGACCAGTCATGCAGGCCGCATGACATCGTTTGTCAGGCTTGCTGGTTGCCCTCTTCGCTGCCGTTGGTGCGACAGCACCTTTAGCTTTGCCAAAGGAACCCTCGTCACTATCTCCTCTATCATGGACGCTCTTGCCCGTTTTGGCTGGAAGTTTGTCTGCGTTACTGGCGGAGAACCTCTTGCTCAGCCTTCGGGTATCGCTTTGCTGCAAGCCCTTGTTCGCCAAGGTTATATTGTCAGCCTGGAAACTAATGGAGCGCTTTCGACGGTCGACGTCCCGCACGAGGTACGGGTCATTCTCGACATCAAATGCCCTGGTAGCGGAATGGAGCATCACAATGAGTGGTCCAACCTCTCTCGTTTACGACATCATGATGAGGTGAAGTTTGTCATCGCTGATCGGAACGATTATGAATGGGCGAAACTGGTGATCGCACGTTATGAGCTATGCTCGGCGGCAGGAGAGGTGCTTCTCTCCCCTGTATTCGGAGAGCTAGATCCCAAAACTCTTGTGCAATGGATGAGCGAGGACAAGCTACCCGTCCGGATGAACCTTCAGATCCATAAATATATCTGGAACCCTTCCACGAGAGGGGTGTAATGAGAGCTATTGTCCTACTGTCGGGAGGCATCGACTCCTGTGTCACCCTTGCCCACGCACTCTCTATTGGCCGCTATTGCCTCGCCGTATCGTTTGACTATGGGCAACGACACAAAAAAGAACTCGAAAGTGCGACGCGTATCGCTGCCTTCTATAGCGTCGATCACCGTACGATCCGTCTAGATCCCTCTCTTTTTTCGTCTTCCTCCTCATCGCTGACTGATCTGCGTCGGCCCATCGCTCTCACTCCCGACCCTCACCCCACTACCTACGTCCCCTGTAGAAATCTTCTCTTTTTATCGCATGCTGCGGCTCTTGCTGAATCACTGCACGCTTCCGAAATTTTCTTTGGCGCCCATGCCTCTGATGCCCCCTCATATCCAGACTGCCAGCCATCCTTCTTTGAAGCGTTTGAAGCAGTTGTCGAACGTGGCTCATATGTTGGCCATAATGGCATCACCGTCGTCTGCCCTCTTCTCGCGTATAATAAAACTGGCGTTGTGGCCTATGGCCGCCAGTTAGGCGCTCCTCTCGATCTGACGTGGTCGTGTTACGACCCCCAAGAGGACAAACCATGTGGCGTCTGCCAAGCCTGTATCCTCAGGGCTACAGCGTGCGTGATCAATTAAGCCAAGAGCCATCAAAAAGAACATCGCAAATGGCCCCCCAAAAATTTCTATTGCTTTTTTGGCTGAAAAACCGTTTAAACAATTTCCCCCTATATATATTTCCACCCATAAGGATGTTGCTCTCATGGCGCTCGAAGAAGTAAGAACCCACCTTCACCGATGTACTGAAACAAGTTGGTCGTACATTTTGCCTCATAGAGAGATCGGGCCTCCCGATGCTGTCGATGAGATTGTTATCAACATCCCTTCTTTTCCTCGAGGGAGGGATGCCTACTCACTTATCACTGCCGTGACATCGATATTTAACGCATATCAATCTCGCCTCACCCAATCCTTGTTTCGAAAGAGCTTCCACCTGCAGATTACGGATCCAGAGAGTCCCGTGATAGGGACATGGCAAATCTCTGCATACAAGGATCACTGTGTTGTTCGACGCCTCTTCGATTCGGTTGTCGACAGGGCCTTACAATTTGACCCTTTTACTCGACAAATCAAACAGGAGCAGAAGATCGTCGCCAATGTTCGCCGCATACCAGAAACATATGCCGAGACCATTCTCCACTCAATTTTTGGAAGCATTTTTTTCAGGCCGAGCACGAGCAGCTCCATCGTATCCCAGTCACCTCCTCTTCCTCTTATCGTCGATGTGGCGCAGCGCATTCATTTTCACTCCTTCACAGATCCTTTTACGCACCTTGCTGCTAGATGCTTTAAAAATCTCGAGCTCTTCTTCACTATGGAGAGAGAACACAGAGGGAGATATCGCTTTATCGTCAGCGATGGGGCGACTATCCAGCTTGTCGAGGACATCGTCCCTGCGGATGAAGAGGCGCTTGGACGGTATCAGGAAGAGAATCGCAAAGCCGTGCACGCCTATCGAGACTTTTTTGTCGGAGAGTATGGCGAATGTATCCTTCGCCAAACGGAGTGTTCATTTGGCATTGATTTCGACACAATGATCAAACAAGGACTCCCTCTCTATCCAGATCACGTCTCAAAGTGCAACGTCGGTGCCAACAACATTGAAATCTACATTCTCGAGCGATTGTGGAAGCGCCTCCTCGCCATGAAAGAAGATCTTCAAGGTCGTGTCAATGACCATGTTCGATGGAAACAACAGCAACGGCAGCCGGCCTCTGAGTATATGGCCCAGCTGCGATCCACGATCCCCTTTTCTATTCGCGCTCTCAGAGGCATCTTTCGTTCGATACCTCTCGAACGCCGAGCTCGTAGAGAGCCAACGATTGCCGACCTGCACGCCTTTCTTAACGATTGTATTGGGGACAGAGAGGAGCCCTCAGTGCGTGACCTTCCGCCGCGGACTTTTAACACGCTCATTGATTTCGTGATGCCATCTGACAGAGAACGGCGAAAATCGCTTACTGGGCGGCGGATCCGACACGTCTGTATCATGGGCTACCATAAGATGGGGGAGCCAAATACGCCAAACCCATGTCGCGATCTATTTGAACTGCTCCATATTTTCCCTGACCTTACAAAAGAGGATGACTGGAAAAACTTTTTCGAACTTCTCTCGCATGTTGCTGTGAAGAAGACTCTTGTCAGAGACACGCCAGGTGGTGAGGGGGAGGAGAAGAGACATATCGGCTTCTTACTTCCTGGGCCGAAGTCCTCTTCTGGTGAGTCGCGGTGGTACTGTACTGATGCGTACTGCAACGACGGCCAAGGGAATGTCAACTACGTTCTGCTCCCGGCGTGTACCGGGTACCGCAGCAATGAAGGCCGGCCACTGCCTTTGATCAAGCTGTATCGAAGCACCGCCAGTAATCGAAATGCAGAAAGCTGGCAGGACTCGCTGGCTGCTGACCTCAATCCGCATGGCGCGCCAGGCTCACTACAACCAGAGCTCTCCATGAAGTATGAATGGCCCCATTTTGAAGAGAGGACGATCCCTCTGTGGATGGGATATCTCATCCACGCTCGTCAGCTCAAATTGTGGTGGGAGAAAGCATTTGCGCGCGATAGGAGGGAAGCCGAGCACTTTTTTAAAGACTACCAACGCCACATCTTGGATGCTGCCAACGCATGCGAGAAATACCTCGCAGAGTTTCATGCCGACACTCCGCGAGGAAGTTTCCAGGCAGCGCTCAGGCGCGAAGATTTAGAGACATTAGAAACGCTCATGATCCTGTATGGGCATCAGTTTCGTGAAGATCCGCGCTATAAAATTCACCAAGATTGTGCCTTGATCGGTCATAGCCTTGGAGGAGCGTTGGCCCAGGCCGGAACATACATGTTCAGTGCAAAGATGGGGCGTCTGCCCATGCCTGGGCATCAATTTATCTGCTATTCTAGTGATGGCCCTGCGATTGACAATTGGAAAGACGCGGAGTTCATGGCCTTTGGCCAGGAGCATCGCAGGCTCTTTGAAGCTCTCCATGTCCAGTGGAAGATTGTCCATCAATTTGAATACGGGGATTTTATCCCTGAGGCTGGAGGCAGCCATCTAGGGACAACGGAGTACCATCAGTGGAAGGACAAACAGTGGATCAAGGACACTATTACAGTCTTTCGGCCGCTGAAGACTGCCAAGGCGCTGTCGATCGTCACGGCCCCGACCCATGGACGAAGGATTGGCACAGCTGTTCTTGAACGGGATTATACTCTCACCAAGATTTCCCCTCTCGACCTCCAAGAATATGACCACTCTTGGTGGCTGCGCCATCGGATAGGAAAGATATGGGGCTATCGCTTTTTCAACAGCCCGCGCACCTCTGAGCTTGTCCGAAAGAACTTCAGTCGTCTGATCGTCCTGCCGTTGCGGCTTTTCAACCTCTGTGTCCGCCGACAGGTCAAAGGCCAAGATGCCGAAGGGGTGTCCTGGCAAAAGAATTCGCGCATCTCTCCCGAGCCCGAGTTTGCCATCATTTAGGTAGAGTGTGGTACGCTTTGACCATTCACTGCGCAGCAGTTGTGCAAGACGTATATCAGAGAGTCCATGTCCCTGAAAAACGTTCCGAGCTCTATTGAACTTCTTCACGTGGTTGATCTTTCAGGGTCTGGACGGTCATGTGAATGATGGAGGAGCCAACTGGGATTTCTATTTTGTTGAAGAACCGGCACGCTGTTGACTCTTTACTATTGCTCATATCGATGAGCGTTCCATGAACCATACATGTAGCGATCAGCAAACCTTTCTCTGGGTCAATGCTGAAGTTCATGGTTTCCAATCCTCCTGAAAAAGAGACTGCTGGACCTCCAAACATGGGTGACAAGCACGCTATATAGGCAATTGCAGTTCCACCTGGTGCAAATCCTTGCGACGCTGCCAAGAAGAGTCTGCCTATGGCTGTTTTCAAGGCGGATGGGTTTTCTTTCATTTCTTTTGGACACGCATCAAAGATTGCTTGAGCAAACCTACAGGCAGCTAAGGAGTTGCTTTGCCCTCGTAAGGTGCTGAATTTCGTCTCTGTTCCAGTCACATCCGTATATACGGCATCGCCTCGACCTAGGTCGCTAGAAGCCTCTTTTGGGAGGCGAAAAAACGGGAACCAGTCTGCTATCAACTTCTGTTCGTCCTCACCCAAGTTGTGTTGTGCCTCTTGGATTTCGGCCTGCATTTTTTGCTCTGAAAGCTCGGGCAATTCTGATATATCAAACGATTCCTCTCGGCCTTTCTTAGGCTGGAAGATTTCAAGACTTTTCAGCCACCACCTTTGTACTTCTTGATGTGCTTTGGACATGTCGAGTGTTTCTTCCTTGCCTATCACCTCCTCCACAAGCTGGAACGTCGATACAATTGCCTCCCCGTTTTTGTACACACATTCCATCGAAGGCCGTTCTGGCGATTTTTTCCGTTCTGCTTCGCAATAGGTGAGCATGGCGTTCATCAGTTGCCGAACTGAATCACGAAGGAAGGTTGCAGAGTCCTTCAATCGACCTGCTGAAGCTAGGGCTTTTACGTCAGCCGTCGCTTGTGCATCAATTCTTCCCTCTTGGAAGCGATTCGAAAGCTCCAGAATTTTGACAAACTCTTCCAACCCCTTGGCTTCCGATTCCAGTGTCCGGTATGTCTTTGGAGAATGGGTTTTAATGTACTCCAACGCTTTGAGAGCGATTTTTGGATTCTTTGGTGCGTCAGCAAGAAACGCCTGAATCCCGCCGCCGCGTTGGAGTACGTCGATCCATCCTGAAATGGCCACTATTTCGTTGAGATTCTGCGTGATCTCCCGAATCGCAAAGAACCTCTTTCCCTCTTTCCAAGGGCCTGCTTCGATTCTGCTACGTATCTCTTTAAGGCGTTCGGGGTGGATTTTTGCAATTTGATCAATGACCTCAAACGCAAGGATTCTCTGTCGGGGAGCCAAGGCAATAAGCGTATCTATGCCCTTCTCATCTTTTACTACGCTGTTCACTAAGGCAAGGATCTTTTGGGCCTCCTCGAAATCAATCTTGTTCTTTAAAGCCTGCAACATAGATGTAATGATGGTCGATGCTGTGTCATTGGTGGCGAGAAGATTGGTTGCCTCGTAGACAAAGCAATCAAGGACCTCTTCCTTTGTTTTGGCTTTGGAGAGAATTCCCTCCCCTAGTGTCTCCCCAAATTTTTCATGTTGTTTGTCTTCGGGACTGGCGATCCTTTCTCGTTGTTGCAACTGACGAACCATGCCGATGAGCTTCTCTGTAGCCTTTCTTCTTCGCGGATCAATGTCCTCTCCTAATGCTTCGCTTTTGAGTCTGTTGATTTTTTCAACTGTTTTAGACACATCTCCGCCAACTGGCATCCAATCAGCCCTAAACCACTGAACAATTCGGGCGAACCAGCCAATTCTTGGTGGTGGAGTTTCTTGGTTTGCTGGGGGAGGCGTCCGAAAAAAGGTCTTTCGTAAGGCATCCATATTCGTACTGTCCCGTTCTTGAATCCGTTTTAGCTACGATGTACTTGAGGGATTTGGCAAATAGCCTGAAAGAAACTCGATGCACTGCCCCAATGACTTTCCCTGGAGCTGTGGCTTGATTTTCGTGTTCCACTCCTGCAACAGAGCTTCCGCGTTGTGATATTTATGAAATTTCAGGTCAACGCCGACTTGTTCTGCTGCTAAGCACTGCAGAAAGAACACCGTTCTTGGGTCGTTTTTAAACGCTCCGCATCCAATAGGTCCTGTGTGAACAATATTTTTCTTCTGTCCCTGTCCCGTCTGTTGAGCTACCAATGAAAATCCCGCCAAAAAAGTTCCTAGCAGATCGGTGAGAGTTTCTTGCGCATATTGATACTGGGGAGAAGTATTGCCTTGGAGGTTCGGTGCTGCCATCGCCAACACATTGACGTGTTGCTCGCGATCGCTAATGTGTCGTGTAAGGTCAAGCTTTTCAGGATGCCCATATCTACCGCCAGCAGTATCGACATTCAAGACTCGATGCAGATCTTTCATAATGAAGGGATTAGGCGTTCCCTGTCCAACCCTCTCACCTCCCTGACTACCCTTAATCCGGTCTCGTGTATATATAGAGCTCCGTTCACCTACATAGTTGCCTATCGTCTCAAGGTTTTTGCAGAGAACCTGTGCAAATTCTGGCATTTCCTGAACCATGATCTCTTCCTGAACAAAGCCAAGTTCCAGGAAGCCTCCTCCGGCTCTCCTGTTCGCAAAATCCGTCCAATAATGTTCTTGATCAGAGGGGTCCTCGCTATAATCGTAGAACTCCGGTACGTGCGTGACAGAACTCTCTTTAGGGGCGTATGGTTGAGTGAGAAAGGAATTTTGAGGCGGAGTATAAGAGTCTGTCTTCTGTAACCGAACACACTGGGGATGTTCTGTCGATCCTAATCCTTGCTGGAGAAAGCGCGCATAGGCCATTCGATAGACTTGCGCTTTTTTCTGCAGTCGCTTTTGTACTAGGTCTAGAGTCAGGCCTGACCAATTCTTGTGTGCATCCCATATTTTCTGAGCGAAGTCTGGGTCTTCCATCCTATCAATGATTTTATTGTAGGCAACGCCCTCTTGTACCATCTTGAGGGTTTTTCCTACGCCTTGTATAGCCGTCTGAAGCGCTGGAAAGACTCCGTCGACTTCGGCATAGAAGGTGGTACGTTCTTGCTGTGACATTCTATCAAATTGCTGGAGGCGATTAGTGAGTTCTGTAAGTTTTTTCTCTGCTTCCTCCTTTGACATTTGACCCTGTGCTGGCGCCGTCACTGACGCAGCAGCCTTCGGAGTGGTGGGTGGTGCCGAGAATGTGGCATACAGTTCCTCGGCAGAGAGGTGCCGGAAATTTTGTAGTGTCTGTAACAAAGGACATAACATAGCCCCATTGGGAGATACTTTTTTAGATATCAAAAATTCGTACAACTGTTCGTCTGAGACCTTTAGATTTGTAATAAGAGAGCGAATCAGCTCTCGGTTTTTGGTGAAATCCCCTTTGCCGTGTGTCGTAACCCACTTGTCGTTGGCTTCTGTTATAGCCGTAGCTCCAGCAGCTTTCTCTTGTTGTATTGGAGTGCTAGACACTTGCGCTGGTGCCGGTTGCTGCATTTGTGGTTGCTGCGGTGACTGTAAAAATCGATTGGCGAAACCACAGATTATCGTGGCTTTCTTTTTGGGAAACTTGTCTGGTATCTGGTTGGAAAAGACCTGCTGCGGGTTGTCGGAGAGAAGGGCTCTGGCAAAGTTTTCAACGAAGTATCTTGACTGCCCGTGACGGAATAGCAGCTCAGTGTGTCCAGCCTGACTCGGTTGTTCGTTTTCCATAGCCCACTTGCGAAACTGGTTAACAGCGTCTGGATACCGCTGTTGAGCCAAAGCAGGATAGAACTCAGTCTTGACCATCCGTAGGTACAGGTTTGGAAGATTCAGGGCTTGTAGTTTCTGATCGAGAACGCTAGTCGACAACGGAGGGTTGGCCGAAGACGCCTCCCTGAATAGTCGTATCACAGCTTCCTTCTGCGGTTGGTCCGGTTGCTCAATTGCTACTCCACTAGGCGTCCTTGTTGGCAACGCATCAAGGGCTTTCGTAAACTCGGCAAATGTATCTACTTTGGACGCAGCTGGGGGTTCTCCCTCTGCACTGGCTGCAGCCGGGGGCTGAGCGATTGTACGGTTGATTGCTGCAACTTTTTCTTCAACAGTTCCCGGTAACAACCCCATGGAGATCAAAATAAGCTCGGCTGCTTCAGGACGAAGTCCTTGAGGGGCGTAGTTCTCATCATACTGTAATAAATAACTCATTATGTCGTCGTTATTACCCACAAGGCTGAGCAATTTTTGCCCAAAAACCGGGTTGTTCCACAACGCTTGGCCGCTCACTGCTTGCATTGAGAGCATTTTTTCATATAGCACCTTGAATAGAACTGTCTTGTTTGGATAGGGACTGTGGGGATCCGTGGCACAATACTGATTGATGAATTCCTGAGCTGCTTCTTTTTCAGTGAGGCCGATCTGCTCCAAAGAACTGGGCCCTTGCTTTGCAGCATGATCCTGTTGGGAGTTGAAGCCAAAGAGCGTTGCCCACCTTTGTTTCAAATACGATACAAGATGGACGCTTTGCGGACATTTTCGCGTAAGCTCTATCACAATGGCTTCCTTAAATTCAGCCACTGCAGCAAGCACAGCTCTCTCAAAAGGAGGAATCCCCTCTGCTCCACCGGTCTGTTGCGCTCCTCTCCAGTTATCAAACGCAGTTTTTAATCTGTCGAATTTGGCAACAAAGCATCCTTGAGTAAGGGCTTCGCTGACATCGGCAATTAATTTTTTGTCTATTGAGACGAGCGATTGCTTATTAGAGAATTGTTCGGCTATATTTTGTAATATGGCTCTGGCCTTTGGACCGTCTTCCTGATCTGGTAAGGAGTCGTCCCAGAAGGAACGTATTCGTGCCAGGATTTCGTCTTTGTTCGACGCATCAGCAAATTTTTCCTTAAAAAAATCCATCACATTTTCTTTCGTTCTTGAGGGAAGGTTTGGCACCTCTTCCAATATGACCGCCTTTTTTGCCACACCTAGTTTAATCCCTTCGCCCTCTTTTGGAATTGTGAGCTGTCCCAACTGGATATCCGTGGGTTTTGCATGATTGATCTCTGATAACGGAATGCCGAGCCAAGCAAGCAGCTTGTCCATTGCTTTTCTATCCAATGTCAATGTCCAAGGATAGTTTGGATCCTGAGAGGTCTCCTTTAATTGATATCCGAGCCCTCTAAGGTGTTTTACAATCTGTGGTCTACTTGCCGGAATGCGGATAGACATTCCCTGAATGGGTTGATGTGGTTGTTTGTTGATCGTGATAAAAGGCATCTTAAGCTTACGAGGAAATCGTTCTGAAGAGTCGTCTGACCATGTAAGTGCAAGCGCCGCTTGCCGATCTTGTGGCGATAGATTTGGGTCGAGCATCATTATCGAGATAGACACAGTCTGTGGAATGCTCCAGGGAATGACATTCTTGGGGATTGATTGGGGA
>CAYPCN010000005.1:0-67622 GCA_964409235.1 uncultured bacterium | reverse complement strand
TCGCACTCTCTGTAGGTTTGCCAGGTCTATCGACCAGGCAACGTGCACCGTAAACTGCACGTAGGTGGCAGCCTGTTAGCTGACCATAAAGCTTTTGCCTTTAGGCAAGAGTTGTTTACCGACAAAAGCAAACCTCCAATAGTGCTGCTACCAATTATACACCGTGTTTCTTTTCTGAGCCATTTGCGATGCTTTTTGGCCGATCCATTCCAAACATCTTCACCCATATGTTAGTGCGCAAGGGTTTCTTCAATAGCTCTTTCTGAGGCAGAGAGAGTTTTTTGAGGTAAAACCCGGTTTGAACTTCACGGAAACTTCTGGTAGTATAGTTGCTCTTTGTTGGAGGGCTCATTGTGAAAGGGATGACCGGCTTTGGCCGAGCAAAAGTTGAGAATGGTCAGTATGAGGTTGCCGTTGAGATCTCCTCAGTGAACAAGCGCCACTTGGATATCTCCTTTCGTTTGCCACGAGAGTATCAGCAGGTGGAGGGGACGCTTCGTCGTGCGCTTGCTACCAAGCTTTTTCGTGGACAAGTAACCATTGGGATTGCTGTGCAGCCGATTGCAGCCACCGCATGCATCCCGACGATTGACTGGGTGAAGATCGATAGCCATGTGCATGCCTTGCAGCAGATTTGCAATCGGTTGTCCTGTTCAGTATCCACTGAGCGTGCCGCATTTGAGCTTTGGCGTGGACTTTTGGGCGAGGGTGGTCAGAGAGTGGAGGCGTTGCCAGAGGTTGAAGAGCTGATCCTCAAGGGCGTACAAACGGCGTTTGCCGTCTTCGATAGCCGCCGTGCAGATGAGGGATTGTTTTTGGCCGACGACCTACGCAAACGTCTCGCCATTCTCCGCACGATGAAAGCTGACATTGCCAATGCTATGGTCGGCCATGTTGAACAGATCCGACAGCGGCTGACAGACTTGGTGGAGAAATACGTGCCTTCCTTGGCTTCCGATGACAGGGTGCTTCGAGAGATAGTGCTGTATGCTGATAAGGCTGATGTGAGCGAGGAGCTTGCAAGAATAGACCATCACCTTGATCACATGAAAAAAGTCCTCCAGGAGTCATCCCCAGCAGGCAAACTTTTGGAATTCATTTTACAAGAGCTGCTTCGTGAGTTTAATACGCTCGGAGCCAAGACGACGGTGTCCGCTGTTTCTACTGTTGTGGTATTGGCTAAGACCGAGTTGGAAAAGATGAGAGAACAGGTGCAAAATGTGGAATAAAGCCCTCGTGCAGTCCTGGAAGAAAGGAATGCTGTTCATTATCAGCGCTCCAGCAGGCGCGGGAAAAACGACATTGGTAAAGAAATTGGTTTCAACATTCGCCAATGTCGTCCAGGCCCCCTCACTGACGACGCGACCGCCGAGGGTTGATGAGGTCGAAGGCAAAGATTATCACTTTGTATCACGGGAGGAGTTTTTGAAGAGAGCGGAGCATGGTGAGCTCCTCGAGCATATCGAACTCCATGGCCATCTCTATGGAACGTCAAGAAAAGAAATAGAGCGTGTGCGGTCTTCTGGCTGCCATGTTGTTCTTGTCCTCGATACACGAGGGGCTTTGGCATTAAAAGAGGTGATGCAGTCTGTTTTGATTTTTATCAAGCCTCCTTCTTTGGATGCGCTTCGCGAGCGCCTTGAAAAACGTGCCAGTGAAGATGTACAATCTTTAGAAGTACGGCTCTCATGGGCAAAAAAAGAGCTTTTCGACGAAAAGCACTTTCACTATTCAATCCTCAATGAGGATTTGAAGATGGCCTTTGACGTGCTTGCCAGCATCGTCGTTGCTGAGAGCCACAAAATCATTACATGAGCCACATCGTCATGGCTCTACAACGAAGGACCTACCATGCTAAAAGCCAAATACAGTGATTGTTTAACGAACGAGCTGTTGGGCAAGCAATGCTCAAATCAGTTCGAGCTTGTCAGCCATGCTATTAAACTTGCGGATTACCTTGTCAAATCCGGCAAGGCGGCTGAAGATTGGCCAGACAACGTTGCCTTTGAAGTGCTCAGTCGGATGGCCGAAGAAGGCATCGAAAATATCGAACACGAGGTCATTCCATCATGCTAATGGCGGCCATAGAAGACCTTGGGTTTCAGACGATCGTGGTAGTGATCGCGTCTTTTGTGGCGATTCTCATGATCCTGTTCTCTCTTCTTTGGTTCAGCTGGAAAAAAGAGGGGGTTCATGGCGGCACATGCCCCTATTGCGGGCAGCCTATGCGGTTTGGCATGGACGTAGCAAAATCCATCGTTGGCATGGTCAATGCTTTTTTAGCAGAACAGCCTCAGCCTGACAATCCGAAGATCGATTTCTATCGCGCAGCATGCTGTCCTTCTTCGGGAAGGATTTTTCCAAACTGCGTCTCTTCCAACGAGCAGATTTCCCTCTCATGGGATTTCCTGAAGCAGCGATGCGAAGGGACGTTTGTCTCATGGGGCGCTCTTTCCGAGGAACAACGGGGCATCGTCAAGCTCCTTCACGGCTCTCTTGAAGGGTTTCAGACGGAACACTGTTCGTCGCGCCTTCGTCCCGAGGAGATTGAAAAAGAATGTGCTTCTCTCTCTCCAGGGCCGTTGTACATTGATCGCATGACGAACGTCGTGATGGGCTGGAAAAAAGTCCCTGGAACATATTTTGAAGTGCTTGTTGTTCAGCGTCCCCGTTTTCAATCTCTCGAAGAAACTCTGTAGGCAATACAGTAAACAACTCCTGCCTAAAGACAGAAGCTTTATAGTCAGCCAATAGGCTGCCACCTACGTGCGGTGTACGGTGCACGTTGCCTGGTCGATAGGCCGGCAAACCTACAGAGAGTGCGATGTGCATTCACGTCGCTGTGCTGTTGGTTTCCACAAGAGCATGTACACAGGTGGCGATTTCGCTCACCCGTACAACCGCACAGGGAGCATCTCTGGCTGCACCAGGCGGGATTGACATAGAGCACCTGGAGACCGTGAATCAGAGGTTGCAGTTGGTGAAACGCCCATCGGTGAAGACGGCTTCTCACTTTCTTGCCTGCCCGAATCCTTAACCGCCGGTACAATGCGGTTGCAGACGGAGAGAAACTCGTCTCTCAGCCCAGACAAAAGAACTCCTTGCTCTCTGGTGACCAGAAGCCTTACACTAATTGTTCGTTTCATGGTGGCGGGATTTTTACAGAAACCATTTTTACTCACACTACTTAAGGAGCGGCAATTCCTCCAAGCCCTACAGGACTTGATTTCTTTGCCGTCAATTTGATGAAGCGACAAAAAATTCTCATTACCTCTGCCCTTCCCTATGCGAATGGAGCAATCCATTTTGGCCATTTAGCTGGTTCCTATCTTCCAGCTGACTGTTACGCGCGATTTGCAAGGCTTACCGGCAATGACGTCTGTTTTATCTGCGGGTCCGATGAGTACGGTGTGGCGATTGCAATGAGCGCTGAACAGGCTGGAAGGGCCCCTCAGGAGCATGTCGACATTTTTCACGCGGTCAACCAATCCCTATTTGCCTCGGTTGGCATTTCGTTTGACCATTACTCTCGGACGACATGGGTAGGACATAAAGCAACGGTCGATGAGTTCTTTTTGACGCTCATTCGGAATGGCTACATCGAAGATAAAGAGTCCGAACGGCTCTACTGTGAAAGAGATGGCCGTTTTTATGCTGACCGCTACGTCGTCGGCACCTGTCCTCAATGTGGCTACGACCGAGCTCGGGGAGATGAATGTACCTCGTGCGGAGCAAGCTACGAAGCAGAAGATCTCAAAAACCCGAGGACGAAGATTGGAAATCGGCCTCTCACGAAGAGAACGACGCGCCATTGGTATGTACGACTCGACCTGTTTAAAGATCGGCTCCTCACATGGCTTGCAGAAAAGCCGTGGAAGCCAAATGTTGTAAATTTTATAAAAAAATATATTGAAGAGATACGTCCACGCGCTATTACGCGCGACATGAAATGGGGGGTTCCTGTTCCATTACCGGAAGCTGAGGGGAAGGTTTTGTACGTGTGGTTCGATGCTCCCATTGGATATATCTCTGCAACGAAGGAATGGGCGGAAAGCATTGGGGATCCTGATCGGTGGCGGGCATATTGGCTTGATGCTGAATGTCGGTTAGTGCAATTTTTAGGCAAAGACAATATTCCATTTCATGGTGCGATATTTCCAGCCATGATCATGGGACAGGATCTGCCGTACAAACTGGTCGACGAGATGCCGGCAAATGAGTTTTATAACCTTGCTGGTCGCCAGTTTAGCAAATCAGAAGGGTGGTATGTCGATCTGGCCTCGTTCTTGGAGAAATATTCAGCCGATCAGCTGCGCTATACGATTGCCTCCAATGCACCAGAAACCCAAGATTCGGAATTCACATGGAAAGATTTCCAACATCGGTGCAATGCCGATCTTCTGGGCAAGTTTGGCAATTTTGTCCATCGCACGCTTGTCTTTGCTCGGAATGCGTGTGGTGGGGTCATTCCTCAGGCCGATCGCCTTCATGAGGATGACGTGCAATTTCTCGAGCGTTGCCGCGAGCTGGCCTCGCAGGCCAAACATGCCTATACCCAGTTCCGTCTGAGGAAAGCGGCGCAGACAGTGATGGAACTGGCGCAGATGGGGAACGTGTACTTTGATATCAAAAAGCCGTGGCAAAAAGGACAAGATCCCCAGGCTGTGGCGAACACTATTTATTGCTGTATAGAGTGTATAAAGATTTTATCTCTGATTGCAGCTCCGATCATTCCCACGGCCTCGTTAGATATCATCCACCAACTCGGTCTTGAAGAGCAGTTTCAATTGCGGGGGTGGGATGAGCAGATGGCCTTTTCTCTTCCTGCGGGCCACCGTCTTGGAGCTCCCCGGCCGCTTTTTAGGAAGATCGAAGATGAGGAGATCGCTCTTGAGGAAGCGAAGCTATTCTCCCGCGTTCAATCCGAGGTGTCTGACGCCATCATGCCAAAGTCTCCAACAATTTCCATCGATGAATTCCGCAAAGTGAAAATGGAAGTCGTTGAAATTTGCAAAGCGGAGGAGGTCCCCAAGAGTCAAAAACTTCTGCTGCTGCACGTGATGACAAGTGTAGGCCCTCGGCAGATCGTCGCTGGCATTGCAGAGGCCTTTCGGCCTGAAGCATTGGTTGGAAAACGGGTTGTGGCCTGTCTGAACCTCCAACCTACGCGTATCAAAGGTGTCGAAAGCCAGGGAATGATTTTGACAGCAGAAGGGGCAACAGGTGGTATCGACCTGATAGAAACCTCTTCTGCAGAGATAGGATCAGAGATCAGGTAATGGCCAGCAGCTTCCAAAAATCCGAGAGGCACTAGACTGACTCTTCGCCGGCTGTTCCTTGCTCCTTTCGTTTTGCAGGACGAGAGAGTATGGACATTTCGTCTAAAAGAGTGCCTACGGCTTCTTGTATTTCGGCATCCCTTGGATATCTCTCTCGCACAGTGGTAATACTCTGTTGTAGTTTGCGTTGTGCATCGGGGCTGAAAGTATCTAGATCTCGAACAATTGGGAAAAGCGCGTCTCGAAGGTATGCTCCTACTCCTGTTGGCTGCCCCCATGAGAAAAGGCTCCACCCATACTGCAGTTCTCCCGATGTGACCCAGAGTCTCGAAGTCCAGCTAAAAGATGATTGAAATGCCTCAAGGGCTGTAAACACCTTGAGTGCTTGTCTCCAGGCTTGGGCTCGTTCCCTTGCCGCTTCTCCCAACTGCTGTTGGCGTTGAGAAGGAGGAGCAGAACACGATGTCAATCTCTTCTGTGCTTCGCTGAGAGATAGAGCAGGAGTTCCTCCTTCAGCCCATGCTCTGACGGCTTGTTGTGCCGCTTCTTCATACTGCCGCGCCGCCTGCAAAAAATCGGAAGGCTCTTCCTCGGGAAGAAGGCTCTCTAGGGGTTCGACTGTCTCTTCAGACGATGGCTCTTCTTCACGTCCTCGTTTATAGGATGTTGTTTCGACCATCTGAGAGGGGGGCTGTCCCTGGGGTTCTGTTTGCTGCAATTGCGCCGGAGCGGCCTGTATGGGTACGGTTAAGGTAGATGTAACGATCTCCATTGGCTCGGGAAGAGGTTCTGGAACACGAGCCGAGCTTTCAATCTCCATTGGGGCAGGGAAGGGAGTGGCTGCTTCTTCGATGGCGGCGCTACTCGCGGGAGAGGGGACCATCAACGGAGAGAGCCGTGCTACAATCTCATGGCGGAACGCCTGCTGATTATCAAGGAAGTGTAGATCTGGCTCCATCGTCCTGACAATTCGGTATTCTCCCGGTGTGTCCCACAATTGCTCTAACAGATGTTGGTAGCGTGCTTGGATTTCTAGACATTGTGCAAAGGCTTCTTTAGCAGATTTTGGGGGCTTCCTTGCGTATTGTCCCGTGGTTGACAATCCAAGCTCTTGAGCAGCTTTGAACTCTGTGTCGCGAATATAGTCAGCGAGTTGCTGACGTTCGCTTGGCGAGAGGGTGTCCATGAAGGCGAGAAGAGCCTGCCAATTCTTTGTGAACTCTTCTTCTAACATAAGCAGGTGCTTGCTCGCTTTCCGGCTGAAAGAAAGAACAGAGATGTTCTGTCCCACTTCTCGGCCTCGAGTGAGCAGAGACTCATCAACGCGTATACTCTCAAGGCGATCCTCCTTTTCTGGGTACAAATAGGAAAAATCCTCGCTTACCGCCACGCATTGCCACTTCTTCAACCATGGATTGTAGGCATGGGCAAAATAGACGGGCGTTTGAGTGCGCAGTTCTTCCCAATTCGTATCTCCCCATTGGATGAGAAAGTTTTTCTTCTGCTCTGCCATCTTCTTTATAAGAGTGAGTAGAAGAAATGTTTGTATATGCTTGCTAACCCCGTCTGGTTCCTGAATTCTTTTCCTGAGCTTGTTGGAAAGAGGATCCTCGGCAGCATCCCGCAAACGGTTAATGATGCGCGTTAGTGCTTCATTGATGGTGCATTGGTCTTCTTCGTTTCCAATATTTATATGCCCATAGCCGGCATAGTCGTCCGTAAAGCCGTAGTCTTTAATCAGATCCTTCCATTCCGAAAAGGATCGGCGCTCTCTCCTTGAGTCATATCGACCTTGTACTTTCTGTAGTAAATCTTTTTTCAGCTGCTCTGCCTCGCTCAGTCGTGCAATCGCTGTATCGCTTAAAGGCTCTTTGGCGGCGTTTTTGAAGCATAGGACCATGTGTGTTATTGCTTCTTCGAGGGTACAAGGTGCCGTGCTGTCTCCAAAATCAATCCCAGCGATACTGCTATAGTATTCGACGAGAACATGTTTTCTGATCCACTCTACCCACTCGCCGAGTGGTTTTTCGGAAGACAAGCCAGACTCCTGGACAAACTTCCCAACTTCGGCTTCCTTTGATGTGAGTGCGCTCTCTGGCTCTTCACAGCATTGGACAATTGTTGGATGTCGTGGGAGCACTCGAAAGGAATGGTCACCGTGGTGTGCGGGAACACTCAAGTTGGCGGGATCGTTTTGGCTGACCTGAGCAGCCCATCTAATATAATCAAGAAGAGCCTGTCGACCTGTTTTGGTAGAGAGAGCTTTGAATTTTGTTGGAGTCAATTGTTGTTCGTACAGGCCAGAGGTCCTCGACGGAGCAGCGAATTGATAGCTGTCGCGGAGAACCGAAACCACACCACAGATTGGGAGGGAGGCAGAGGTATCCTTTTGTGCATCTTGGGTAAGAAGGCCTCGTTTGAACTGTTTGATAAAATGGTCCATGTTTATGTCAGGTCTGTTGAGTTGGGTAGAGATCCATTCTTTGAACTCTTCCTCGCTGACAGGAGCTATGGAACCACCTTTTTGTATGCAAAGCACAAAAGAAAGATGCGTCTCCTGGCGGCTCTCCTGGGGAACGAGACAGATATGAATAGAGTTCGCTATGGTGTCAACTACTGTTGCATCCAATGGCTTTCCCGCTACTGAAGAATGGAGCTGTTTGCGAACAAACTCGCGAAATTTGTGGTGGTGGGGGGCGGTCTGCAGAGTCCCAATGGCGTTTTTCCATACCGCGTGCAGGAGAGGTTGGATGGGGGCTTCGATGATGCACAATGCCCGCTGGATGGCGGCTACGTCTTGAGATGCCGTTTCAAACAGATCTCGGAAGCTCCTGATAATCTTGCCTTCTGACAGTACGGTAGCCACGGTCCTTTGCCATGAGGCTGCATCTCTAATTCCTACTTCTTGACATGCTTGTTGTATGATTGGATTTCTGTACAGAGCATGTAAGCGCTTTTGGTCAGCAAACTCTGATAAATCTTTGACGAAGAGAGCTGGCCAGAGCAACCCTTGGGATCGGAATGTTTCTGTTTTATCTCTCCTTGTAAGAGCACCACTTGTGATGAGCTCTTGAAAGTCTTTGATAAGCCAATGTTGACCCAGCTCACTCATAAAGGTAAGAGGAGCCACCAGAAAACAGTCTCCCAATGGCCCTTGGCGATGCCAAACGCAGATAGATGCTAGACAGGCGCGGCGGGCGTCGCGAGTTGTGACGGGCGTAGTGGGAGCGTTGCCAAGGATAAGGCTCACAAGGGGTAGTTGAGGTGTTCCTTTGGGAATTGAGATGTCTTCAATGGCTTTGACGAGAGTGGCATCGATTCTCAATTGGTTGAGGGCGTTAGCGAGGAATCGCTCCACACTATCGCGTTGTGATTTCTCTGATAAAAAGACGTCTTTTACAAGCCCAATAAGGCCGATATTGATGGTCCCGTCCTCCAACAGCAAAACGTCAGATACTGCTTTTGGAAGCTCTGCTATTTTGACGTGAGCGTCTTTGTACATGGGCATTGCTTGCAGGCGTTTCAGAGACGAGCTGAGCTCCTTCTGTTTTTGTGTAAGCAAGGCTGTTGCCCGCCGGGTGATTGTTTGCGCTGCGTCTTGAAAGCTTTCAGGAAGGGAGAGGCGAGAGGAACTTGTCTCGTCAATAAACAGGAGCTGCCCAGTAAGAGCGAGTCCTTGGAATGGAGATAGTTTGGAAGGATCTCCAAGCAACACTCGCTTGGCGAGCTCCTTCACAAAGGGCAAGGTAGCCAAGTTTTTGTCATGAATTCTTTGGAGATCCTGTAGGAACTGCGAGAAAGGGGGATTATTCTTATACAGGGCTTCAAGGGTTTTAAGCGCCTCTTCTTTCTGCGCCTTATCGGCCGTCTCAGAGAAAAAGCGATTCCATTGTTCAGTCACCAGGGCGTGCTGAGTTTTGTGCATTTCTTGACGTAGTTCCGAAATGCAGGTTGCTATGGACTCGTAGGAAATGACTGTCCATGGGGCGTGGTGAGTGCTCGATGGAATGTTGCTTCGTTGTAGTCTAAGTCGTTCGCAGCTTTCAAGGGAAAGGAAGGAGGCCAGTGTGTCTAAATCCCCCCACCGAACGACCAGAAGCTTGACGTCTTCCAATGCCGTTTGATATCGCTGCTTGAACAGTGTGCGCATACCTTCAGCATCAATTGTTTGTCCTTGTGCTTTTCGGTGTGCTATCTCATGTTGCAGCATCTCCCCCAGCTTCACATGCAGAAGAGTGCGCACGAAAGGATCCTCTTCTTTGATTTCCTTTTGAAGGAATGCGTATATCTCCTCGTTCTCATCGGGTTGTCTAGGCAAGCTTCGTTTTGCCACGCGGTAGACTCGACTGGATCCTCCTTGGTCGGCTCGAACTGCTACTGGTGTGCGAGAACTCCGTTTTGCAGAAGGGTGCGATGCGCTTAAAGCAGCTCTTTTATATGCACGATCTACTTTCTTCTGAACGGGTACAGCATTGCTCCCTGTCGCCTCCGAGAGGTTGGTGAGTACAGCGGTAATAAACTCATGAAGAGATTGGAGCGATGAGCGAGGAGCTTTCGAGTGGGTTTCAATGGCTGTTTGGACAATGATACGGTGATTGTCTTTCAGCTGCTGCGAGGGGATATAGGTGTTGCAAATATATTCCGCCAAGCTTTGTGGGTCGATCCCAACAGTTTCTCCGAGATGGATAACATCAATCGACCTTCCGTGGAGAGTTCCTTTCCTGATCTTCTGGCCAGACCTGTATGCAACAAAGTCGCTGACGAGATCAGGATTTTCGATAAAGGACATACACCCTCCACGAGTCGCTATATATACCTCGTTCGGCTACAAACGAGTCTGCATTGAGAGCCATCTACGATGTGCCTTTTTGAGGACAGAGAAGGATTGTTTTGGCCAAAAGTCTCCTGCCTCTCCTCTAAAAAGCCACATCGCAAAAGGCCCATTGAGATTCCAATGCTTGTCTCTATGTACATAAAAATATTTAGATTTGTTTGCATGTACTTTTACGAATCCCAGAAAGGGAATTGCTGAGAGAACGGTTATGGGCTGGCAACCGAGCGAAGGGCTGCTTGGAGATGCGTCCACCTGAGATCGGCGTTCTCTTGGCGCACGGCAATGGCAATGGCTTTGGTGCTCCCAACGAGGACTACCAATTTCTTTCCTCGCGTGACAGCGGTATAGAGAAGGTTTCTATTCAGCAATTTAAAATGCTGCGTGTGGATCGGAATCACCACACAGGGGCATTCACTGCCCTGGTATTTGTGAATGGAAACGGCCCAAGCAAGCGAAAGCTCGTCAAGATCTGAAGCGTCATAGATAACATGGGTATCGTCGAACGCCACGACGACGGACCTCGTGGCTGCGTCCATGCTGCTGACGAACCCGATGTCGCCGTTGAAAACGTCTTTTTGGTAATTATTCTTGAGCTGAATGACCTTGTCATTGATGAGAAAGGACCCCACCTTTGTAGGCCGGCCAGAGAAAAATGATTGAAGATCGACGTTGACCTGGTCAATGCCGCATTCGCCACGGCGCATTGGAACGAGAACCTGAATTTCCTTCTTCGGGTCAAACCCGAATTTTTCTGGAATGCGTCGAGTCACAAGGTCGAGCAGACAGGCGCGTACATCGTTTGGCTCGGCAGCTGGGAAAAAGAAGAAATCTCCGCGATCATTGGTGAGATATGGCATCTGTCCATGGTTGATGCGGTGGGCATTGGCGATGATTTTTGAGTGCTGTGCTTGGCGAAAGATTTCGGTCAGCCGTACCATGGGGATCGTTTGGCTATCGATCATGTCTTTTAAGACCGACCCTGCTCCGATGCTCGGCAGCTGGTCCACATCGCCAACGAGCAGAACGCGAGCATGGGTTGGCACAGCGTCGAAGAGGCAGGAGGCGAGGTGTGCGTCAACCATGCTCATCTCGTCGATGATGAGCAGGTCGCAGTGGATTGGATTGGAAGCATTGTGATCAAAAGTGCCAGTGCCCGGGTTAAATTTTAAGAGACGATGGATCGTTTGGCTATAGTGCTTTGTCATTTCCTGCAGCCGTTTCGCCGCCCGGCCAGTAGGGGCGGCAGTGATCATGTGCTTTGTCAATTTGCCTATAATAGCGATGATGGCGCGAGTAATCGTACTCTTCCCAGTCCCCGGCCCTCCTGTCAAAATCATGACTTTATTCGTCAAGGCAGCGGCGAGAGCCTCTTGTTGCGTTGTAGAAAAGTGTAGGTGCAGCGTTGTGGCGGCCCAAGCAATGGCTTTGGGGATATCGACATTTCGAAGGCGGCTCTTGGCTGTACGAAGTCGATGGATGTTCGCAGCAATTGAGCGCTCGCACGAGAAAAGCTGTTTCAAAGCTACGTAGTACTCTCCTCCCTGTGACGGCGTAAAGAGCACGAGATCGCCCTTGGTGAACCCTGCATAGATCCTCTGTTGAATCTGGGGGGCGGGAACGTCCAGCTTCTCTGCAGCTTGGACGAGGAATTGATCAACAGGGCTGCAGGTGTGGCCAGCTCCTGCGAGCTCCCAGAGAAAATATTCAATGGCGGCGTCGACCCGAACATCGGATTTTGGGTCAATGCCAAGGCGGTCGGCAATGCGATCCGCAACGTGAAACCCAATGCCGCGGATCTCTTTCGCGAGTTGATAGGGATTGTTTTTAATAACCTGGAGGGCGGTGTTTCCCCATTTCTTGAGGATTTTTAGCGCCATTGTTTGGCTGATGCCCCAATTGCAGAGCAGGATAAAGAGCTCTTGTTGCTCTGTTCGCGACTTCCAGCATTCGATAATCTGACGCGCTCGACGTTTTCCCAGCCCTTCGACTTCGTAGAGCCGTTCGGGCTCGTGTTCAATGACTGCCAACGTGTGGGCACCAAAGCGACGGACAATGCGCTGTGCAAATACAGGGCCGACACCTTTGAACAATCCCGATGCAATGAGGCGTTCTATTGAGGACGGATCTGTCGGAAGTTCGTAGGAGAGTTTTTGCACTGAGAACTGCTTTCCATGCTTGGGGTCGATCACCCAACTCCCTATGCATCGGACCTGCTGCCCCACTTGAATCATCGGCATATAGCCGACAATGGAAATCTCTCTTCCCCCTACGTTCGTGCGCAACTTGGCAACAGTAAAGGCCGAAAGAGGGTCGTGGTAGGTCAGCCGCCACACTTCTCCGGACACTGTTTCTTCATCGGTACTCATGGCTTGGAGTGTAGCAAACTTTCTAATCAGAGAACAGTACTTCAAGACAGGTCTATTTGCTATACTGGAAAGAGTTCACCCGTATTTTACCTTAGGTTCTATGGCGAGATATACGAAAGAGAGCGTCCAACGCCTCAGAGAGGTTGTTGATATTGTAGACCTTATTTCACGACATGTCCCTCTCAAACGTGCGGGAACGACGTTTAAAGGACTATGCCCGTTTCACGATGAGAAGACGCCGTCGTTTACCGTGAACAAAGCCTCTCGGCACTATCATTGCTTTGGCTGCGGCGCTCATGGAGATGCAGTGTCATTCCTCATGCAGCATGAGCGGCTTGAGTTTAAACAGGCGCTGGAATTTTTATCTGAACGTTTTGGGATTGCCCTCGAAATCGAACAGGGAGATGCTGACAAAACAGCGGTGGCAAAAGCTCGCTTGCGGCAGATCAACGAAGCGGCATCGGCTTTTTTCCATGCGTATGTGCTCCATGCCGATGAGGCGCAGGGAGCTCGGGACTATCTAGCGAAGAGAGGCTTTTCACTGCCCTTTCTTCAAGCATTTCGCGTTGGGTATGCCCCGGACCATCCAGGAGCACTTCGAAAATATCTCGCGGCCTCTGGATGTACAGATGCCGAGATGGTCCAAGCAGGCGTGCTCTCGCACCACGAAGGACGGGTACGAGAGTTCTTCTCAGGAAGAATTACATTCCCAATCGTGGACGCCATTGGAAATACCATTGGGTTTTCAGCAAGAAAATGGCGAGAGGAGACATTCGGGGGGAAATATATTAACACTCCCGAGACGCCGCTTTTTAAGAAGTCGCGAGTCTTGTTTGGATTGTTTTACTCAAAAAAACGGATGATGAAAGACAGAATTGCCTGCATTGTCGAAGGACAGGTCGATGCCCTGCGGTTGATAGAAGCGGGGTTTGACTTTACCGTCGCGAGCTTGGGCACGGCCTTTGGCATGCAGCATGTTGACCAGTTGAAAGCCATGGGAGTCGAGGATGTCTACCTGTCCTTTGACCAGGATGAAGCTGGGCAGCTCAGCGCTGAGAAGGCAGGCCACCTGCTGATGAAAAGGGGAATCGGCGTTAAGGTCGTTCAGTTTTCTGATGCGAAAGACCCTGACGAGCTGCTACAGAAGCGGGGCAAGGCGGCGTTTTTCCACGCTTTGACTTCGGCTACTGACTATCTACCATTTCTGATTGCCCGTGCTAAGATACAGGCAAACTGGTCGTTGCCTCATGAGAAGGACAAGGCCGTGCGGCAGATTGAGGAGAAGATTCGCGAATGGGACAACCCCATCCTTGTCTTCGAAACTCTCAAACAACTGGCAGCACTGGCCAATGTTCCCGAACACTTGTTGCAGGTCAGCTCGTTGAGTGGTGTGAGAGCCGCGCCTCAGATGCCAGTGACCCCACCGCAGGCTGAGAGCAACGACATGGATCTCTTGATCGAACTCGATCTCGTCCGGTGGCTTGTCGTCGCTGGCCCAGAGAACGAAGCTCTTGTTGCCTGCTGTCGCAACCATCTCTGCGGTGATGATTTCATTCATCTCGTGCCTCGGCAGCTCTACTCTCTGGCTATTGAGTCTCTGCAGAAGGGCGAGAAGCTCGACTTTATGACCTTTGCGGCAGGTGTGGATGTCGATTCGGTCTCTTCAGCTCTTACCACGGTGCTCTCCCGACGACAGAACCTTGAAAAAGCCGTGCCAATGGCATGCGAAGCAATAAAAAAAATCAAAGAGAGAAATTGGCTTCGAAAGAGGGAAGAGATACGGAAAAAGATGGAAGATCCCTCGTTGAGCGAGGAGGCATTAATAGATCTCGCTCGCACATTTGATGCGCTGACGAAAAACCCTCCCTCAATTCCCGAGTGGCAATAGCTTACGACTCGGATTCTTGAAGAAGGGGAGGGACATCTTCACTCAGCTTCTGCTCTAACGTCTGCCAATCTTTCAGGGAAAGTCGTTTCATCTCTCCGTGCAACACGTCGCCTGTGCAGAGCTTGTAGAGCAAATATGGAGCTCCGCACTCGTCACATGTTGTCCCACCTCCAAACGAGCACGACCCTCGTCGTGCCCATAAGTCAAGGCAAAACGAGAGCTCTTCCCTGGCAACATCTCGCGCATCTTTCATATGGTGGCCTCCGAAGTATCAGAGCCATTGGCGATGAGCTTTTTCACATCTGCAAAGGAAGCGCACAACCCAATGATACGTCGTAGCAAGGATAGGCGGTTGTGGCACACTTCCGGGTCGTCGGCTACGACCTTTACTTCCGCAAAGAGGGCGTCAATAGGAGCTTGTACTGTGAGCAGTGTTGAAAGATAGGATTTCCAATCGTGGGCGTGAGCATAAGTGTGGCACGATCGTTCTGCTTGTTCAAGGATCGTGAAGAGTCGCTGTTCAGACGGCGCGATAAGGAGGGCTGGATTGATATGCGGGACAAACGAAATATCCACTTGGCCAAGGCACCGCTTGAGGACCTCCAAAAAAGCCGAAAAGTCGATGTTTGAATGGTGCAAATCTCGGAGGGCGTCGAGACGGAGCTGAGCATCGTACAGATCATCTGGCTGGACGGCAAGAACAGCGTCGATAGACTCTTTTCGCAGTCCACCATCCAAGAAAAGGGCTCGTGCTCGCGTCGTGATAAAGGCGCAGAGCTCAGTAGCGATCACCGTGCGTTCTCCATGCAGCAACGAAGGGGGAAACATGGTTAATGTCTTGGCAACAATCTCATGGAGCGGGAGGTGGATGTGCTGCGCAAGGAGAATGCGGACAAGGCCGATAGCCTGTCGCCGAAGGGCATAGGGATCACTAGACGAGGACGGCTTGAGGCCAAGAGCGAAAAACCCGGTGAGGGTATCGAATTTATCGGCAAGAGCGAGAAGAATTCCCTCTTCATGCGTTGGCAGCTCTCCCTCTTCTTGCTTAGGCAGCCAGTGTTCTCGGATGGCATGAGCAATAGCTGGAGAATACCCTTGCGCAATCGCTAGCAGATGACCAATCGTCCCTTGCAATTCAGGGAATTCCCCGACAACCTGAGATGCAAGATCTGCCTTTGACAGGCGAGCAGCGGCCATCGCGTCATCAAGGTATGCCAAAGGAACATAGGGATGCAGAGAACGGACGAGAGCTTCAAGACGCTCCGTCTTTTGGTACACAGATCCTAACTCTTTTTGGTAGACAATAGCGTGCAGCTTCTCTCGAAGCGTGGCGAGAGGAATTTTGACGTCTTCTTTCCATAAAAAACTCCCGTCAGAAAGGCGGGCTGTGAGCACCTTGAGGTTGCCCTGAAGGACGAGATCTGTTGGGATGTTGTCAGCGACCAACACAAATTGATTGCATAGCTGCCCATTGGAATCAACGAGCGGGAGATATTTTTGGTGTTCGACCATCTCTGAGATCAACACTTCTTTTGGGGCATCAAGAAGGTTTTTGTCGAATGTGACGGCTGCCACATCCGGCCATTCAGACAGGTGCACAAGTTGGTTGATGACGCGCTCTTTGTGGACAGCAGCCTGGTTGAGGGTCTGCTCTATAGAGGTCAATTCCGTGAGGATGTGCTCTTTCCGCCTCTTCTGGTCAACCATGACATAGGCCCTTTCAAGAGCGTGCTCGTAGTCCGCAGCGCATGCCAGCTCGATCGTCCCCGGCTTTCGTTGGCGATGCCCTTGCGATGTCCTTCCCGAAGTGAGATGTTCGAGTTGGAAGGGGATGACATCCGATCCAAGGAGAGCTGTAATCCATCGGATTGGCCGTGCAAACGATAGAGAGTGATCCCCCCACCGCATGGCTTTGGGGAATTCGAGCGAAGAGATGAGAGTAGGAAGCGCCGTATGAAGCAGTTGGGCCGTCGAGATGGCAGGGGAGTCAATGCTGGCGAACACATACTCTTGGTTTTTCACAAGGCGAATTTCAAGTCCCGCTATCGCTCCTCGCCGGACATCATCGAGCGAACAGACGGGTATGTTGAACCCTCGTAGGAACCCCTTGCCAGCCTCTGTCACAACGCCATTTTGATCCCACATGAGATTAATATGCGGGCCTCGCTTTTCAACGTGTGTTGGAGCTCGCTCTGTGGCCAAGTCTTCAACAACAACAGCAAGGCGTCGTGGTGCGCCATAGGCGAGTAGAGATCTGTACGCCAATCCTTCTTTTTCAAGGAGTTTTCTCATCGCGGAGGATAGCGTGGAAATGCCTTGAGGAATAAAGGCAGCAGGCAGCTCCTCGACGCCGATTTCTACTACACATCGTTCTGTTGGAGCTTTCGGTGTGGGAAGCGGTTGCAGCGACTCAGGCGGGGGAGGAATGGACCGCGTTTTGAGCAATGGGAAGCCAAGCTTTTCCCGAAAGGAGACATAGCTCTCAGCGACCAGCTTGGCGATATCCCGGATTTGCGCAATGTACGAGGCTCGCTCGGACACAGAAATGACGCCTTTTGCATCGAGCATATTAAAGGCGTGGGAGGCTTTGATGACAAAGTCATACGCCGGCAGACAAAGGCCGCAAGCGACTAGGCGGCGGGCCTCGTGCTGGAAATCTTCAAAATGGCGCATCCACATGGCCTCGTCTTGAGCCTCAAAGTTGTAGCGGCTCCATTGCACCTCTTGCTGTAAGAAAAGATCGCCGTAGGTGAGCTGTTCATTCCATTGGATGTCAAAGATCGAATGTACGCCCTGAAGGGCCATGGTGAGACGTTCTATACCATAGGTGATCTCTCCGGTCACAGGAGAGAGAGAAACGCCAGCGGCTGCTTGAAAGTAGGTAAACTGTGTGACTTCCATGCCGTCGAGCCACACTTCCCACCCCAATCCCCAAGCGCCAAGTGTAGGGTTTTCCCAGTCATCGTGAACAAATCGGATATCGTGCTTGGAGGTGTCAAGGCCGATGGCGCGAAGAGAGTCCAAATAGATGTCGACGATGTCATCGGGGGACGGTTTGAGAATGACCTGATATTGGAAGTAGTGCTGTAGACGATTGGGGTTGGTGCCGTAACGCCCATCTTTTGGGCGGCGACATGGTTCGATGTATGCGACGGAAAAAGGCTCTGGTCCTAGCGCTCGCAGCAAGGTTTCAGGATGAGAGGTGCCAGCGCCTTTCTCGACGTCGTAAGGAGTTGTAATGACGCAACCGCGCTTTGCCCAAAATTCCGACAGCGTAGCAACAATGTCTTGAAAGTAGCACACCACTCTTCGTCCCCTCTGAGAAGCCTCCTCCTTGATCGTCTTCCAAGAGCATATAGGATTCCAACATCGAGGAAAACAGGAATATGGCTCTTACAAAAGAGGGACTATGATACCAGACAAAAACCGTTTTCGACGAGCAAAATAAAAAAACCCCTCCATTAGGATGAGGAGGGGCGTACAAGAGCCTTTAAACTACGCGAGGGCAATTTTTGGAGGGTTGTTTTTCGCGGGAGTTTGTGATGGGGTTTTTTGCGTCTCTTTCTTTTCGGCAGAAATTTCTTTGTCTTTTGGACATGGACAGGTAGTGCAGGAATTGTCGGCCATCAAGATCAGCTTTGGCTTTCTTGTTGGCGTGGAGGGATCTTGTGTTTCGTCTCCTTGTCCTGCGATTTTCTTTGTTTCAGCTGATTTTGAAGGTGTTGGTTGTGGTGTCGCTGGCTGTTGTGCAGCACCTGTTGCTCCACCAAAAACAGGAGCGAAGCCTACCATTGACAGTACCAATGTTACGAGCGTCTTCTTCATACTAAAGTTCCTTCCTTTTGTTTCGATCTATTTGGTGTATAGTTACAACAAGTAGACGTCTAATTTATCTATCACACCGGCCTCATTTTCCTCAATACCCTTACTTTCTGAGCCAGTTGCGAATCGCCTGGCTGTGAGGACGGCATTGTCACAGGTACCTCGGCAGAATCTCCGTGACCTTCTCCTTAGTAGCCATGGATGATCAAATAGTGTATACTGTCTCTGCTCTGTCCGAGAGCGACAAAAAAAGGATGTGGCGTGAACCCCTGTTTTATCCATCAACTTTCGCTTGAAGAGTTGAAAGCGTGGCTCCACCATCAGAACGAGCCAGCGTTCCGTGCGAAGCAACTATTTGAATGGCTATGGAGGCACGGATGCGTTGATGTCGACGCGATGACCAATATCAGCCTTCGCCTCCGAGAGTCTTTGAAAGAAGCTTTCATTATTCGCTCTGTGGAGCGCGTGTCTGAAGAGGCATCCAGTGACGGTGAGACTGTGAAATATCTGTGGAGGCTGTACGATGGACATATGGTGGAGTCCGTTCTCATCCGCGCTCCAGGGCGATGTACTATTTGTGTTTCATCACAAGTTGGATGTCCTGTACGCTGTGCCTTCTGCGCCTCTGGAAAGCAAGGCTTTGTCCGTGATCTTGCCGCCGCTGAAATCGTCGGCCAAGTTCTGGCTGTTCGCCAAGAGCTGCTCGAACATGAAGAACGGCTGACGAATATTGTGTACATGGGCATGGGAGAGCCACTGAAAAATTACGATGCTGTTGTTGCCTCACTTCGATGGCTGACGGATCCCTCCTATCTAGGAATATCAAAGCGTCGGATCACGGTTTCAACAGTTGGGATTGTGGAAAATATCGTTCGCCTGGCCAAAGAAGGAGGTGGGGTGAACTTGGCACTTTCTCTCCATGCGCCTCGGCAAGAACTGCGTCAAAAGCTGATTCCATATGCTCGGCACTACGCTCTCGACGATGTAATGAAGGCCGTTGATCAGTACCGTGCCATAACCGGTCGAGATACTACGTACGAATACATCTTGATCTCAGGCATAAACGACCGTGTCGAGGACGCCCAAGAGCTTGGGTTGCTGGTACAAGGACGACAAGGGTCTGTGAATCTCATCCCATATAATCCTATTGCCGGAATCACGTTTCAACGTTCGTCCACACCGGCTATTGCTGCCTTTCGCGCCGTCTTGGATCGCATGGGAATCGTCCATACGTGTCGGTATACAAAAGGACATGATATAGCGGCAGCATGTGGACAGCTGGTGCTTCGAGAGCAAACGACCTTAGAATGCGGAGGGTACATGGGTGAAGCTCTTTGATGCAGCGAGGTTAGCATACTATCCCGAAAGTCCGGGTGTCTATCTGATGAAGGGCGAGCAGGGAGTTGTGCTGTACGTTGGCAAAGCAAAAAATCTGAAGAGCCGCTTGAAGCAGTATTATGCGCCTTCGCCCTCTGATGATCGGGTCCAGATACCATATCTTTTAGCCAAAGTCGTTGACATTGAAACGATCTTGACCTCGTCAGAAAAGGAGGCTCTTCTCCTCGAGTCAACACTGATCAAGAGGTTCAGACCGCGGTACAATATTCTCCTGAAAGATGACAAAAGTCGGCTGCTCCTTCGCATTGGGCTGGAACATCGATGGCCGCGGGTGGAGTGCGTGCGATCGAAAGAGGCACAAGAACTGGCGCCACAGGTGTTTGGGCCGTATGCCAGGCCATATGCGGCGCGCGAACTCTTTGACCTCGTGGTGAGGCTCTTTCGCTTGCGCCAGTGCACAGATGATCAATTTAGACGGAGAACAGCGCCATGCCTGCTCTATCAGATGCGGCGATGTAGTGCGCCGTGTGTGGGCAAAGTGTCAAAAGAGGAGTATGATCATCAAGTGGCGTCGGCCATCGACTTCCTTTCAGGGAAGGTAGCACAGCTGCGGGCCTCCCTTCGCGAAGAAATGGAGCAGGCCAGTGATCGTTTAGAATTTGAACGCGCGGGGCAGCTGTTTCGTACCCTCCAACTGCTCGATGCGGTCAACGGCATTCACAGGACGCATGGAGCTGCTGGGGCGACGGATACCGATGTCATCGGCTGCTGGCACGAGGAAAGCAGATTGGCGCTCGCTATTCTCCATTATCGCGGTTCATCATTGGTGTACGGAGAGTCCTGGGCATTCGATATCGAACAAGGGGTTCCTCTTGGAGATGCGTTAGAGCAACTTCTTGTTCAATACTACCTTCACAGAGCAGCTCTTGATGGCATTCCAAAGGAGATTCTCTTTCCAGAGGGAGAGTGGTCGTTGGAGGCATTAGAAGAGCTTGTTCGCGACCACTTCGGGGCCCACGTCAAACTTCGCCGCCCAACATCGGGCGCCAAAGGCGCTCTTGTCTCTCTGGCCTGTGACAATGCCCGAGCTCGCCTTTCGCAGTACCCACAGTCGCAGGGGTATTTCCTACCCACGCTTGAGTCGGTGCAGCATCTTCTTGGCTTGCAGCGCTTTCCAAGAATCATTGATTGTTTTGATGCGTCGCATTTTGGGGGGAAGGGGAGAGTGGCGGCGAGTGTAGGGTTCGTCGATGGGAAGAAAGCGCCAAGCCGATATCGAAGGTTTCATATCAAGACTGTGAGCGTTGGCGATGACCTTGCCATGCTGCGTGAAGCAGTATGTCGCCGGTATGCGGGGGTGGGCGAAAGCGAAGAGCTGCCAGATCTCATCCTCATCGACGGGGGCAAAGAGCAACTGCGCGTGACCCATGAGGCCCTGCAGGAAGTTGGGTTTCTCGACGTGGATGTTGCGGCGATTGCCAAAGAACATGGGCGCCATGACAAAGGGATGACGTCAGAGGTTCTTTTCTCTCGCGGCGCTCCGCCTTGTACGCTGCCCATCACATCTCAAGAGTTGCTCTTTCTTCAGACGGTGCGCGATGAAGCGCATCGATATACCGTGGCGTTCCAGAAGAAACAACGCGTTTGCGAGGTTCTTCGCAGCCAGCTGGATGGCATTCCGGGGATAGGACCAAAAAAGCGCTATAAGCTGCTCATGGCTTTCCAAGGTGTTAATGCTATCAGGCATGCGTCAGCGGAGGATCTGCGGAAAAAAGCAGGCCTCTGTCGAGCGGACGCAGAGCGAGTGGTACGTACTTTCGCAGGGCCATCATGAGGCTTTTGGCGTCGTTGTCAGGCAGATATCTCCCCAATATCCCGTAATGGAAAAGAGCTTATGCGATACGTATTTGCTAAGCTCGTCATGGTTGTCCCATGCTTCTGGGGCCTGCCCTTCGATCTCAAGGCGTCGCCGATGAATAGAAACGCAGACCTGCAGATCTGGGCGATCGAAGTATTCTTCCCATAGCTTCCGAACCGTTTCTTCGAGAAATCGATTTTCCATCGAGCAGGTGAGAGGCCCCTTTGATAGGGTTATGCGATGGGTCACCATATAGTGACAACAGCGAGAGAGAACCCAAAATCCAACGAGGAACAGCCCGAAGCCAGAAGCAATGGACGCGAGCTTTCCGTCTGTTTCAAGCCACGCTACCGCGTTTGAGGATATTCCTGGGTGACGGTGGAGGAGGAATAGCACGCTTCCGCACAGCATAGAAACACATCCCAAGAGGAGCTGAGGGAAGACGATTCTTGCTTTCAGGGCCATGCGCCGTAGAGACATTGTATTAAAACTCGCTTTGCAGATCTTCGTGAAATGTGTGAGCAATTTCTACTGGGATTCTCGGTGGCGCTGGCTCGTCGACCTTTGGCTCATCATGAGTGAGCTGTTTGAAGATCACATGAACTTCTGAGACGTGCAGCCCTGTCATCTTCGTGATCTCCTCGACGAGTGCTGTTTGGATTTCTTCCGCCTTTTTGGGGATGTTGACACCATACTGCACGCTGATTTCTATGGTGATCTTCACTGATTTCGATCTGAGATCTTGCTCAATGGAGATTCCCTTTATTTTATCCACACGTCCTATCACATTTTCAAGGAACGTTCCTTCCAGTAAGCCAATGCCTGAAATGCGCGACAATATATTCAGAACGATCTCCTGAAACACCTTGTTTTCGATATCCCTGCTAAAGACGGTTTCTGGAAGGTCGAATTCTCGTGTATCAAGCTGGCGTGCTTCGCACGATTTCTTTTTTCCCATCATGACGATCCAAAGCCTCGTACTCTGTTGTAGTGTACATGCTCTCGATCCAATAGTCCGTGCTATTGGATCGAGAGCATGTGCGTTGTAGCTTTTAGTATATACGTTAGACATTGTAGGATATAAGGTATATCTCACAATGAGAAAATCTGAGGCGTTCTTTCTATGGTTCTGTGGCTGAATGTACTGATCTGGGTGGTTTTAGGATGTTTGGCCGCCGTCAGCGCCCGATCCCGAGGTCGATCTCCTCTCGCTTGGTTTTTGATCGGCGTCATTCTTGGGTGGTACGGTTTGCTGTTGTTGCTCGTACTTCCTCCTGTTTCACTGCCCCAACAGCTGCCGTCCGAGGCGCAACGTACAGTGCCCTCTGATGAAGACTCTGTCTCAGAAAAGTCGCAACTCTTTTCTCCGACAGGAGAGTGGTTTTTCTTAGATCGAGCAAAAACCGTGTGCGGCCCTTTCTCTCCTCAAATGCTCAAAGACAAATGGAAGGAAGGAACGCTGTTTTCTGAAACGTGGGTATGGAATGAGTCAATTGTTGACTGGAAGAAGATATCCCAAATCCAGCCCTTGCTTACCTGGCTACAAGGATAACAAACAGCATCTCTCTCATGGAGAGACGCTGCTTCGTGAACACATACTACCAGCTTGCTTTTGTAACGCCAGGAAGATATCCAGAGAGAGCTCTCTCTCTGAAGGAAAGACGAGAAGCGCGGAATTTCCTCAAAAAGCCTCTTCCGCGACCTGTAAATTGACAGCGATTGCGGAGTCTGACCACACATGTATTGCGCGGCATCTTATTCAGATCCATACGTGCCGCTTGCCGCTCTTCCTCTGTGAGCGAAGGGTCGATCGACATTTTTTTCAGCCGTTGGCGCTTTTCCCAATGTCTGGCAACAAGGATTTCCCGTTTCTTTTGTCGTCCGACTACTGACTTTTTCGCCATAATTCCAAAAAAACCTCTCCTTTTATACCTATCCACGGTCTTTTGCTTTGACCTTGAATACGTATTATTTTTTCCTTGCGGGCCCTTTTTGACGTTGTTTTCGAGTAGGATCTTTTCTATTCAGAACATAGATCCTTCCCTGCCGACGGACGAGGATGTCGCCTTTCGAAGGAACAGCTTTAACGGATGCACGCACTTTCATGAAAACTTCCCTACTGAAGAAGATGAAAATCAGAATCTGCAATGGTACCCAACTTGATCGCTTTTTATCAATGAGCCATTTGCAATGTGGATTGTTAGAGGAGCAGAGGGAGATTGTTGGATAGAGCTACCCCAAAACCGAAGAAGCTCGTATGCCCTGACATATGGTTAAGGGTGAGGCAGGGTAGATTCGGGCAAAAAGATCCTACTCTATCCTCCAACAGGCGCGTTACAAATGGCTCATCAATGCTCTTGCGAATGTATCGCGGGGTTCGGTATGATCATGCCCATTGTTGTTCCGAACAGAGAAGGAAGTGGAATCATGGTCGCGCGTACCTATCAACCAAGCAAGCGAAGGCGCCAAAAAAAATGCGGCTTTCGCAAGAGAATGAGCACTCGCCACGGCAGAAAGATTTTGTCACTCCGCCGCAAACAGGGTCGCCGTCGATTGGCATTAGTATAACAGCCATCGAGGATGAGACCTAGTGGCGACCGCTGTTCGAGGATTTCCTTCAAGCTTTCGACTGAAAAATCGACGAGACTTTGTGCGATTGAATAGAGGTCGGCTGTTTTCAACTAACTCCATCGTGATTCAGTGGGGGAAATCCTCGTTGCGCCACGCTCGTATTGGCATTACGGTTGTTCGGCGTTTCGGCTCGGCTGTGGAACGCAATACCTTTCGTCGAAGAGCCAGAGAGGCTTTTCGGCAATCTTCCTTCCGCGATCTTCCTGGAATTGATATCAACCTCAAGCCAAAGAACACTCTTGCTGTTCCCTTCTCGGAATTTTGTGCCGCTCTCAAAAGCTTCGAGGCGCATATCGCTTCTTTGTCGATTTCCTGACCACGCTGGCCTCTCTCCCTTAGTGCGTATTGTCTTCAGGGGGCGCGAGCTTGGATGCTTCGAGAACGAGATCTGCATAGTGATCAGGACTCATCTGCTGGTAGCGGAAACGAGCGAGCTCTTTGCCTTCTGACGAAAGGATAATCACAGAAGGCACGCCTTGAATATGGTAGGTGTTGAGCAGGGCTTTGGTCTGTTCACTGGGCTGTGAACCAGCCGGGAGGTCGATCTTGACAAAAAGAAATTTTCCGACGGTTTTCTGCCGGAAAGCATCTTGATTGTGAATTTCGCGATCCATCTTTTTGCACCAAATACACCACGTGGATCCCGTGAAGTACAGGTAAATAGGCAGTCTCTCAGACTTTGCCATGTTCATGGCTGTGTCAAAATCCGTGGTCCATGGAAGCAGCGGTGATTCCGAAGGAGACGCCCCTCCCTCTTTCGTAAGAATGGTGTCTGTAGCGGCATGAAGAGAGCAAAGCCAAACAAGGCCTACCAATAGGCTGAGGAACCGTCGTATATGGCTCATACAATACTGCCTCCTGACGTATAACGCTCTGAAGTCGTATACTAGCGCTGAATCCTATTTTCTGTGTTAAAGAATAGAAAGAGCCATTTGCGATGTGCCTTTAGAGGACAGAGTAGGATCTTTTTGGCCGAATCTACCAAAAACCTCTTCACTCATATGTCAGGGCATATGGGTTTCGTCGATTTTGAGGTAGCTCGATCCAGAAATCTCCTGCTTCTCCTCTAAAAATCCACATCGCAATGGCTCGAAAATTTTTTTAGAGAGATGGATAGCATATCGTTCGTCATCATTCGGCATAGAAAAGAGAACCTTCGCAAGTGTTCTTTGCGAGGGCTCGAAGGCCGACCCGATATTGTGTTCTTTACCTATCCCGAATGCGTACAACAGAACGTTCTCCCGCCTCTTCATGGATTCTTTTTGTTGGACATCGATGGAGAAGAGCTTACTCCGCACGACAGTGCTCCGTGCGTGCTTATCGATGCAACATGGAGATATGCGGCTGTCATGCTCCGCCAACTTCCGCAGCTAGCGACCTGCCAGCGAAGGCGGCTTCCTAACGGCTGGAAAACAGCCTATCCACGGTGTCAAACGGCCTGTGCAGACCCAGAGAGGGGATTAGCGTCTATCGAAGCGCTCTATGCCGCCTCTATCATCATGGGCCAGCATTGTGAGGGGCTGCTCGATGGGTATTATTGGAAAGACCAGTTTCTCGAAAAAAACAGGCCTCTGGTGCCCTCACTTGTTTCTCAAGCTGCCGGCCCAGCCAAGTTTTGTGCGTAGTGTTGTGAAAAAGTCGCTGGTGGCTAAGGTGACGAGCTTAAAGGTATGGTCGCTGATGCGAATGTCGATTGTCTCTCCTTGATGCAGGTGTTCTGGCTTCTGGCCATCAAACGCCACATCCACTCGTTTGGCGCCATGCCACAGCTCAATAGTAAGCGATTCCTTCGGCATGATGACGATAGGACGATTGGAGATGGTATGGGGGCAGATGGGGGTAAGAATGAGGGCAGGCAGGGATGGCGTGACAATAGGACCGCCAGCGGCCAGTGAGTAGGCGGTAGAGCCAGATGAAGTCGCAATAATCATTCCATCGGCCGAGAAGGTGTTGACGAATTGCCCATCGACATGGATGGCAAGGTCGATGAGATTGGGATGATCCCCGCGATGAACAGCGATTTCGTTGACAGCAAAGTTGTTGAAGCGTTGAGAGACGCTCCCCTCGATAATGAGTCGTTCTGAAATATGATACGCCCCCCGATAGATGGCGTCGAAGCCGCTCAGCATCTCTTGGACGGGAATGTCTGCGAGAAATCCAAGGCTCCCGAGATTGACGCCGATGAGGGGCGGGTGGGGGATGCCAATGCGATGAACCAAGTGGAGGATCGAGCCATCGCCGCCTATCGAGACAATGAAATCGCACGTTGCAATCGCCTCTCGGAGGGATTCGGGAGCAATCGGTGGCGAGAGGTCGACCTGCTCAATCGGAATCTCCGCTCCACGTTCCCGGAGATAGTGCGAGAGCCCTTTGAGGACTTCGGGAGCTTGTCCTTTGAGTTCATTAGCGAAGAGAGCGATTTTCATAGGGATTCTTTTTCCCCTTCAAAAGGGGCTTTTTGGGGCTGGCCGGAAGGAGACAACGAGATCTCTCCTTGCCGGTTTTTCACTAGCACTTCGATTCTCTTCTCGGCGGCGGCAATCCGTTTTTGGCAGACGGCAATAAGAGCGTTGGCTTCTTCGAAGAGTGCCAACGCTTCCTCCAGAGGGACATCTTGAGCGTTCATTCGTTCGAGGATCTCTTCGAGACGATGGAAGGCTTGTTCAAAAGAGAGTTCATTGTGCTTTGACGTCATAATGGGTTCCTCTGTACTTGATGTGCTACAGCCGCGATGGTGCCATCTGCCACCATAATGGAGAGCCTCTCTTGTGGCTGGACCATAGACACTGAGCGTATCACCTGGTGGGAATTTCCTCGAAAAACAATTGCATACCCTCGTGTAAGGGTGCGTTGAGGACTGAGTGCCTGTAGGTTCATCGTCAAACCTGAAAGCCGCTGTCGCACACTTGCAAGACGGCTGTTGATGACCGTAGCTACATCTTTATGCCAATCTCGCGACGCAAATCTCTTTTGGGAGGAGATCAGATGGCGAAACATTTTTTCGTCGATTAGATGGCGGCTTTGGGATAGGGCGTTCCTATGGGCAGTAAGACGCATCGGGAGCGTGTCAAGGAGAGCTCTTTCGAGATGTGCCAACCGCTGTTGCTGCTCTGATAGTTTGGCCGTTGGCGCCTGCTGCCGCAAGGCTTTTTCTATCTGGCTCAGCTGGAGTTTCTTGGTGGCAAGAGACCTGCAGACGGCTTGTATACTGTCTGACGCTGCCTCATCAAGACGCAAAGAGTAGTATTCGATGAGTCGTTGAGGGCTGCTTTGACTGCTGCGCCGCACAAAGGTATGGAGAAGGGCCTCAGTGTGATGCAATCGGGATGCGATGAGGCGTACCAATGTGGTTGCAGCAACGACAAGTTGCTGCAGTCGTTCAGACCGTTCATGGCTTATGAGTTCTGCGGCGGCAGAAGGTGTTGGCGCTCGTAGGTCGGCAACGAGGTCTGTGATCGATAAATCCGTTTCGTGACCGATGGCAGAGACGATGGGAATAGCGCTTTCGACACAGGCAGCAGCGACAACCTCTTCATTAAATGCGGCGAGGTCTTCGGCACTACCGCCTCCACGGCACACAATGACAACATCAGCAAGAGAGTAGGAGGTAAAATCTCGAATCGCTCGAGCAATCTGAAGGGCTGCTCCCTCGCCCTGAACCCGAACAGGGTTGACAACGAGATGAAAGGCACCAAGGCGGCGCGTGAGGATGTTGATGATATCGTGGATGACAGCTCCTGTCAGGCTTGTCACAACGCCAATAGTGCGGATTTCGCTTGGCAGCTTCTTTTTCCTCTCAGGGCGAAACCATCCCAAGGCAAGGAGTTTCTTTTTGAGCGCTTGCAACTTAAGGAGGGCGTCCCCAAGCCCAACAGGTGTCAGCTGGCGCACGACGAGCTGATAGCTTCCTCGTGGAGGATAGACGGAGATCTCTCCCTCGGCGATGACCGTATCCCCGTTTTTGATAGGAGCCGCTAGAGATGCGGCAGACATCCTGAACATCACGGCGTTCAGCTGAGCGCCGCCCTCTATGAGGGAAAAATAATGGTGTCCTGAACTTTGAAGTCGGTAGTTGGTCACCTCCCCGCGAATGGCTATGCGCTGGAATACGGGTTCAAGCTGCGCTTTGATCGCATTGGTGATTTCGCTGACAGTGAGAATAATCGGAGTATTGGACATAGTAGCTTCGAGTAAAAATTCTCTCGCAAATGGCTCCTAAAAATCAGTACGTCAAGGTATAGTCTGATCCGAGGTGAACAGTCAAGATACAAGAGCCATGTGCGATGTGATTTTTTAGAGGGGAAGAGGGGGATTTTTGGATCGAGCTGACCCAAACCCAACGAAGCCCATATGTCCTCCAAAAGTCACATCGCATATAGCTCAATACAAGCGGGTGAATGAGGTATGGTCAAAGGATCTAAGCGAGAGATGCCAAAGAGAGAGCATATACTAATCGCCAATTGGAAGATGAACAAGACAATTCGCGAAGCGTTGAAATATGTCGAAGTGTTGCCACCGCTCTTGGAAGGGGTTTCTCTTCCAATATGGCTAGCCGTTCCCTTCACAGCTATCCACACTGTTCGGCAACGGCTTGGAGCGCCTTTCGTCATTGGTGCGCAAAATATGAACGATGCCACCAGCGGAGCGTTTACCGGCGAGATTGCAGCGGTGATGATCAAGGAGGCTGGGGGGGATTTCGTGTTGCTCGGCCATTCCGAACGGCGGCAGTATTTCCATGAGAGTGATGAGTTCATTAACCGCAAGGTGCTTCGCGCTGTCCAATCAGCGCTTTGCCCGGTACTGTGCATTGGCGAGGGGTATGAAGATAGGGAAGGTGCAAAGACAGAGGTTGTCTTGGAGCGTCAGCTGACTGAAGGGCTTAAGGGAGTATCGCAAGAGCAGATCCTCTCTTGCCTGATCGCCTACGAGCCAGTATGGGCAATAGGCACGGGAAAGACAGCTACGCCTCAACTTGTACAAGAGACACATGCCATGATTCGTATGGTCATCGCCGCTCTGTATAATGCAGAGACTGCTGCTCAAATTTCTGTTCTCTATGGGGGATCAGTCTCTCCTGCGACGGCCGAGGCGTTGGCACAAACGGAGGGCGTCGATGGATTTTTGATAGGAACAGCCTCTCTTGATCCAGAGTCCTTTGCAAAAATCGCTCGTCTCAGCCACAATGCTTACCAATCCGGATAAACGAAGGCGATTCCAGCATGGCTGTCTTGTATTATGTTTCGATTATTTTCTTCTTGGTGCTCTGCTTCATTTTAAGCGTGGTCGTTCTCATCCAAGAGTCAAAGTCCAGCGGTCTCGGCGCCTCGTTTGGAGGGGATTCGGGAGACTCTCTCTTCGGAGTTTCGACACCTCAGGTGCTGAAAGTATTCACGGGGTGGCTTGCTGCCATCTTCATGATCTCGTGTGTTCTCCTTTCGTTTTGGACAAGTTCGAAAGCAAGGATGCAGGTGTCTAAGGTGCTCCCAACAGAAATTGTGGATCCTCAATAGCATGTCCATGGTCAATGCCTTCCCCACTTCGAACCGGCAGGTTTTCCTTTCCTATTCAGTCTGGCGGAGACGTCACGCACACGTCTCGTGAATCTTTCACAGCTTCAGGTTTCGTTGTTCGAGCGGTACTGCTTTTTAAGACGCTCAAGATCGTGCACGATGGTCCTTTTATCTCTACTTTCCAGGCGATCGATGAAGAGAACACCGTTGAGGCGGTCATTCTCATGCATGACAATCTTGGCAGGCCAGCCAGAAAGATGAGGTCAAGGGGCGCCGTATCGATAGAGCGGACAGGAAGTGCTTTTTTCCTGAGGAGTGGGTGCCCGATATAGGCTAACATTCGTTGCAGCTCAAAATCCGATGGCAAAACTATTCATCCGTTTATTCATTCTGTGCCAACTTCTTTTCCTTGCTTGCCATCCCCCATCGGTTTCAGGACGACCTGCCTCGGTGAGCAATCTGTTGACGAGGTCTACATATCGCTCAGAAGCGCGAACCTGTGCCATAGGCATCGGCCTGCGGCGATTTGTTCGCAAGGAATCGTGCAGCAGCGTGAGAAGCTGACTTGGGTCGTGCATAATGGCTCCTCGACCACTATTGACGACGACGTCGGCGTTGAACCTCTCCCAGTGCATGCGGTAACTCGTTTCGTCAAAGATCACCTTTGTTCCGCTCTTGACGAATTCCATGGTTGACATGCCGCCGGGTTTCCCAATCACGACATCTGCCAACTGCGTCAGTTCGGCCATCTGCGCGCGCTGCTGAAAGCCGAGAACAGTCATATGGACGGGCGCTTGTTCAGGGATAGAGGGGCGAACCTTGGTTTCCAAATACTCCTTAAATGATTCATTCTTTCCGCATATGACAATAAGATGAATGGGCGTTGACGTATCATTATACTCTAGGGCGATGCGTGCCGGTATTGAATTTTGCAGTGCAGTTCCACCATTGCTAAAGACGACAACTTTTTCATGAGGGGCGATGCCATAACGAGCTCGAACGGCCAAGAGCTGTTCAGCTGAGAGTTTGGTTTCAAATTCCGGGCCTACGCACAGACCTATCTCTTCGACTTTCTGTTCTGGGACATGGAGTGTGCTTCGAATTTTCGGGTGGTGCAGGGTGGGAACTGCCTCTCGGAAAAAAGGTGAAGAGGGAATGGTCCTCCAGTCATTGAGATCAAGATCTGTGGCAACGTAGAGCAGAGGAAGCCCAAGCTGCTGGGATACGGCATCGATGTCATTGCCATCAAAGGCGTAGACCATGTCGAGGAAGTCTGGGTCGCGAGCTAAAATGGCCTGTCTGATCAGCGACTGCCGCTTTAATGTCGATTCTTGGCTTGGGGTTCCCGAGGTCAGCCATTTCAAAAATTCAATGACAGAGCACAGATCGTGGCGCAAGAGAAAATTATACACCCATGTCGTGTCGATATCAAACCCCAGTTTTGTAGAGAGCGTATGGACAAAGTCAGCGGGTCGGGTGACTTGCGTTGGAACATCGAGAGCCTCAGAAGAGAAGTGGTAGGCAGAAAGAGAAGATGCCGATCGAAAGGATCCGTTGAGCGCTGCTACCATCCCAAGATGGCCGCCACCGCAGGAGCAGGCTAAGTGCAGAACGTGTTTTGTTGGCTTGAGAGCCTCTGACGATGCAGTGGCACCATCGAGGCGACTCTTGAGACTCTCAATTTTGCGAAGGTCGCGCGCTATCGCCCCCTCTTGTGACGCTCGGAAGGTGACGCATGCCGAGGACCATGCCGGCAGGTACCGAGAACGTATGTGTTCGTCTTTAAGCAACGCGAGAGCTTGTGACAGTGTTCTATGGGCAACGACAGCACATTTGTTAGAAGCGATGACTACGTTTGCTGCTTTTTTCAGTGCGCGAACTTCTCCGCTCCACTGGCTGATGAATTTTTGACGTCGTATCTCTGTGGCAAACTGTTCGAACGAAGAACTCTTCGAGAGAAACGCGAGTAATTCTTGTCCATAGAGCGACTCATTAGAGATGGGGCTATTTGCCTGCGCCAAGAGGAATGGGGAGAGCGCGTTGCAAAGGGCTGTTGGATCGTTGAGTCTCAGCGCATCGAGACAGACTTGGACATTGAGAGAGGGCTGCTCAGAAGTCAACAGGTGGGGAAGGTTTTCTATCCAAGAGCGAATGGTCAAACGATGGGCAAGCGACCTCAGACAGCGAAGCTGCTGTTTGATCCGTTCTGAAGAAAAGAGTCCTTCAAACGTGAGCGTTGAAAGAGATTTCCGGTCCTCTTCGTTCATCATTGCTTGGAGAGCGTCATTTGCGGCAAATTTTTTTATGAGAAAGGCTTCGAGGAGAAGTGAAAAGGCGTTTTCAGGAGACGTGGCGAGAGCTGTTGTAAGCACATGGGATAGTTCCGAGGTCGAAAACCCTAAAAGAGTAGTAAGCAGCATCAACGCCGGTTTTTTTTCTGGTTGCTGTGCTAAGCGGAGAACTTCTTCGCATTGCGCGGGAGAAATGGCCTGGTCGGTTTTCAATTCGTCAAGAATGGCCTCAATGCTTATCTCGGGTGGAGCCTTCGCAAAAAACGCATTGGCTATTGTATGGATGACCACTGCGATGGCGCGGCATTTTTCTTGCATCCAGTCGAGAAGCGTTTGAACAGACGAATGAGGAAGGGAGGACTCTGCTGTTTGGTCTCGGGGTTGAAGACGAAGCTGCAAGGCCGAGATCGCCTGTCGGAAGATGGGTTGACCTCTTGGTGGTAGCGACGATGGATCAATGGTAGTTCTGTCGAGCGTCGCTTCGATGTCGAGTGCTTTTTGGACCAGTGCTTGCGCCTCAGGGGGGAGCTGAGGGGCCTCGCGCGCGAGGTCGAGGTTCGGTTTCTCCTTCCCAAGGAAGACGGGGTTGGAGAGGGGGGTCGTATAGGCATCAGGAACGGCGAAAGTCATACAGCCTCTTGTCGCTTTGTACCAACAGCTTCCGGACATTTCAACATGGAGAGGGACCTGCTGGTGTTGTACAGTTTCGTTCAACGCGGAATGGTAATCGAATGTCTCTTTTCTTTGGAATCCGGACTTTTGTCGAATAGTATTTGATGCTTTCGAAATATCGTGGTATTATGTACGAATAAATTTTTATCTATCAACAAAATCTCGAGAAAATTGTTTTTATGTCAGTACGAACGACGAGTTCTTTTGGAGATTCGGCGATCCACGAAATTGTTCATCTGTTACAGGATGCAACATTGGAGGAAACCACTCTCGTTCCAGAATCAACGACCCAAAAGCTTAGCGATCAAGTGCTTCGTACCATGCTCTCCGAAGGCCCTTGTTTGTCAATTGAACAGTTTTCAGAAAGACTTATTCGTGCTCACCAAGATGTGTTTATTAAAAGGGTTGTGCAGCTTTCTATCCTCATTTATATGATGGCAAAAGAGAAGCTTTGTTTCCAAAATCTCACGTACGTTGGGCACCTAAAGAAGTTGATCGAGATCTCTACCTCTTTGAAGGAACGAGGCGTTCAGTTTTTCCAAATGACAGGGTCATTGCCGACGATCGCAATGTTTCCTGAATTCGATGTGCGCATTCCATGGGTGGTGTTACAGCTTGCCTGTCGGCTGCAGTACCTTTCTGCGCACAAAAGGGAGAGTGTTCATTCCCCAGGATTCCGACAATTGATTTTTGATTGTTTTGAGGCTGAAGAGAGGTTCCCAGCCTATCGTTCTGAGATTGCTCTTCTTCTCGACCTCATCCGAGTCAAAGGTTTGCGAGAAGCTTCTGCGTCCTATCTTGCTCCTGCAGAATACTCTTTTGTCTACTGGAAAAATCTTCGCCGAGGGTCGCATGAGTCAAAAGAGGCTGTTTATAAATTTATAACGGTGATGAGTGATCACCTTCAGCGCTTCGATGCTTTTGAAAAAGAAGTGCGAGAGACAGTCAAAACGTCTCCTGGAATGAACGAGGCTACAAAGAAGTTGGCCTCCAAATCATTGGTGATCGATCGGATTTTTATCGCTACTATAGAACAGTGCCTTGCTCTGTTTCAAGAGAAGGCGGCGCAGGAGGCTCGGTGCAAACTGTACGCACGCTCATACGTTCTATTGAAAGCGCAAGAATCGATGTTTAAGGATGCGATCCATAACATTGTTTTGTGGTCTGTAGAAGAAGGCTCTCCATTGAGAGCTCCTGTACTTCTCACGACGGACGGCTCTCGGTATCCTCCAGAAATCATCGAGGCGATCAAGGCGATGGATATATCTGTGATTCCGTCGCCCGAAGAGTATGCTCAACCGTTACGGCCGTTTTCGCACCGGTGCCTTGTGGACCTGTATCTAGATGAATATCGGGCACAAAAAGAAAAGGTCTCTTTTACTGCCTCTACCTCTTCGTCAAAGCCACCCGGTCTTCTTGCTCATCCTCGTGTACCAAAACCAGGTAAAGAGCAGAGGAAAAAAAAGAAACCGCAGCGTCTCCGCCGCGAGGTGCTGCCTGCTGTACCATCAAAATGCACTTGTGAAATGGTACCTCTTCCTCCCGAACCGCCACGCATTGTCATCCAGGAGGCTGAGCCGCCAGCCACCCATTCCAATCATGATCAGGAGCCTCAACCATTGCCTATAGCATCGGCTCCTTGTGAAGAGAAACAACAGCCACCACAGCCCATAGCATCGACTCCTTGTGAAGAGAAACAACAGCCACTACAGCCCATAACTCTCCAAGAAGTCTCACCATACGATGAGACCGATGATCAGGAGGGCTTCCTCGTTCGCGTGAATGATGGCCCAGACCTTTCTCTTCGGTTCATTGATCATGCGGGACGGTGGGCTGACGCCAGAAGGGATATTTTCCAAGAAGATCCTGTGTATCAATCAAAGTCGTATTCTTCAGAACTTAAAGCGGAAATTCGGTGTCGCCATGCCTTTGGGAGAGCGCTTATCCCAGTGATCCTTCGATATGGGAAGCGATTTAAAAAAGTTGATGCTCGGTCTGGAAGAGAACGGATTAGCTATACAATGCCTGGAGAAATTATCGGCCGCGTAACGTACGAGAAAGTGGTGTTTACAGTGTCGATGAATCCGAAGACGGGCGATATTATCCATATGTATGCCACACAAAAGAGTCCTCTCACGTTAGTTATGGAATACGCCAAAGATGGGTGTTTCCCTGCGAACGATGATGAGCTCGAATTACTCCATGCGTCTAACCGCTATCCATCGCGTGCAAGCTATACGTTGCCTGATGATGGTAGCCGCATCACGCAAGTGACTGACGAATGTATTTCTGTGACGCAAAGCGATGGGACACTCCTGAACGCCTATCCATTCCCGGATATTTAACCTCCCGGCAGTTGCACGATGACCCTCTCTGTCACCACGGCTGCCGTAACACTTGGTCCAAGATCGTGCACGCTTCTGAGGCGGAAGTGCGACGACTGGGATCTAGGTCAAGAAGCCCCAGGAGCAGTGTGTTGAGAGGGGGCTTCATGAACTGCACGTCCTGTATCAACTGAGCATAGGCTGCCTGCCACTTCGTGAACGGGGGGCGAAAGTCTTCTTGAGAGAGCCAGGGGAAAGGGTTGGCACTTTGCCCGAGGAGGAGTTCCACAATACACAGCCCTAACGACCAAGCATCAATGTCGGGGCTGGCTATCAATTGTGTTCTATCAAGGATGGAGGGAGGCATATAGACCTTTGTTCCTCCACTCGTGACAACGCCAACCTCGTCGGACAATCCAAGATCCGCTACATACCCCCGCAGGCCGGAGGTCTCCCTCCGTATGAGGAAGTTGGTCGGTTTGAAATCCAAATGGCAGAGGCCCCGTTGGTGCATGTGCGCCAATCCGTTGGCCGCACATCGGGCGAGCATAAGGCGGTCTTTCGGGGAATATGCCTCGACGTTGTGCGTCACTGAGGAGGCGTCTCCCTCGCACAGATCAAGTTGTAGCGCCTTTATCTCCGATGGCTTTCTCAAGTACTTCACTTCGACAATATGGACGACATTCGATTGGTCCATCGACGTCAGATGTTTGTGTATCCGAGACGAAAACTCTGCCTCTCGAAGCATATCCTGGATCTCTATCTCGCTTCTCGTACGTGCTTTGGCATACGCAACTGGCGTGCTCACCTCTGTCAGTTCCCGTCCTGAAAGCACAAGAATTTTTTCAATGGTTTTGTGTGCTCCATGACCTAAGCGTTGTTTTACAACAACTTGTGGCACACCGCCACGATAGCGATATTTCAGTGTGTAGTATGCATGTCCTTCTTGCCCTTCTATCTTTCGTGTTGCGCCTGATACTTTGAGATCCTTCCCTATCTCTGGCCATAGGTGCAGCAGAGCCTGATGGATGCCATCAGCATGATCAGCAAATACCTGCTTCAAGGCTTTCAAAATGTTTTCGCGGATTTTTTCTACGATCTGTGTTCGTAGTGTTGTAATCATTCGCATAGCATGGAGCAGCATGGGCCAAGAAAAATTTGTGCTAAAGGCGCATGCAGACCGCATTCCCTCTACTTGTGATCTGATCATGATCTTTTCATCTTCGCTGAGGAGAGGGGATGCGAGCAGGACTTTGACCTTCTTCTCGATCTCTTGGTATTGGGCACCACACCAACCGACGAGCGTGTGAACGAGGCCTTCGCGAGCTATTTCCTCCCAATGCTGTTGGAAGAATGAGCTTGCAAGGGCATATACCGAAGGATTGATGAGTATTTTCCCGAATTCTTCTGGCTCTTCTAATAAAAAACAAAACCATCGATCGAATAGTTGAGAAAGACTTGTTTCTAGATGGTTCACATATTGGTCTGGGAGCTCGTCGGCCTGCTGCAGTTGTTGTTGCAAATCGCGGACGACATGCAGACAGTCAGCATTAAAGGCGAGTGCCTCAATAAAATTAGCGCGCGGTTTTTCTCCAGGCGCGAGAGACGCGATAATGCTGTACAGGTACTTGGCCGTCTCCGCAATTCGAGGGTCGGTGATTCTCGTGATATCACGGTTCACAAGCTGAGGATAGGCTTCAACAGCTTTTGCATCTCTTGTAACGGAATGAAAGAGTTGCCAAACTTTTGATTGAGACGATCTATCTCCAAGATGAGAAAATGCACGTCCAAGCTGGACAAAAAACTCATAAGGATCAAGGGAAGAAGTGCATAAAGACATAGATTCTCTCCGCTAGACCAGTATACATCATAATCCTGGAAGGTGAAGAGGCTCTTTGTCAAAACAAATTTTGCATGATTCTAGGTCATTATCGCAAATGGCTCCTTGAACCATGAGCGTGTACCAAAACAGGGTTCTTGTGTACACTCCTCTTACGCTGAGTTGAACCCTGAGAGGCAGCGGTTCCCTAACATGGTTTCAGGTGGGATGTATGGGCGACTATGATCATGCCGTGATCGATGCTCGTTGGCAAACATTTTGGAAAGAGCATCGGACTTTTAGCTGTTCTCTTAATGAACACAAGCCCAAATACTACGTCTTAGACATGTTTCCATACCCTTCTGGCGCCGGGCTTCATATTGGCCATACCGTCGGCTACATGGCGACGGATATTGTGGCCAGATATCGAAGGGCTCTTGGGTATAATGTGCTGCACCCCATGGGGTGGGATAGTTTCGGGTTGCCTGCAGAGCGGTATGCTGTGCGCATGGGAGTCCACCCTTCAATCACGACGAAGCAAAATACGGATGTCTTCCGACGACAGCTGAAGGGCTTAGGCTTTAGCTATGATTGGGAGAGAGAAATCGCAACGAGTGATCCGCGGTATTACAAATGGACGCAGTGGATTTTTACGAAGTTGTTTGAGAAGGGATTAGCGTTTGAGGCCGAAGTGCCGGTGAACTTTTGTCCAGCGTTAGGAACCGTGTTGGCGAATGAAGAGGTTGAAAGTGGAAAATCCACAGAGGGAGGCCACGATGTCATCCGACTGCCTTTGAAGCAGTGGATGCTCAGGATCACGAAGTATGCCGATCGGCTATTGGAGGATGTCGCTCTTCTTGATTGGCCGGAATCGTTAAAAGCGCTTCAGCGTAATTGGATTGGAAAGAGCGAAGGTGTCTCTATCAATTTCCCTGTTGTGGGGTTGAGAGAGTCTCTGTCTGTCTTCACAACGCGAGCCGATACGCTGTTTGGCGTGACCTTTATCGCCATCGCTCCGGAGCATCCTCTAGCTTTGGTGATGACCACGTCAGAACATGGTCCCATTGTGGAAGCATATATCCAAGCTTCTCGCGGCAAGAGCGACTTCGAGAGGACAGAGGGGAGAGTAGAAAAGGCGGGAGTGTTCACAGGTGCATATTGCCTCAACCCTGTGAATGGCGAAAAGATCCCCGTGTGGATCGCCGATTATGTCCTCCCAACCTATGGGACAGGAGCTGTCATGGGCGTTCCTGCTCACGATGCTCGCGATTATACGTTTGCCCTTCAGTATCGCTTTCCTGTGAAAGAAGTTGTCCGCTCTGTACAAGGAATTGTGGAGGAGGGCAAGGCGTTTGAAGAGGATGGCCTTTGCGTCAACAGCACGTCGAACGCGGTTTCCATCGATGGTCTTCCATCAGCCCAGGCTCGTGAGAAGGTGGCAGCGTGGCTTGAAGCCACGCAGCAGGGAAAAAGAGCTGTGCATTACAAGCTTCGCGATTGGCTTTTTTCTCGCCAGAGATATTGGGGCGAGCCTATTCCCATTCTCCATTTTCAGGATGGGAGCAAAAGAGCGTTGGACATAGACGAGCTGCCTCTGATGCCACCTCAGATGGTGGATTTCATGCCGACAGGCGATGGCTCCAGCCCCCTGGCCAAGGTTCCCGAGTGGGTGCACATCATTGACCCTAAGACAGGGAAAACAGCGACGCGAGAGACGAATACCATGCCACAGTGGGCGGGCTCGTGTTGGTACTACCTGCGATTTTGTGACCCTCACAACGACAAAGCAGCGTGGGACCACCGCTGTGAGAAGTATTGGCTGCCGGTAGACCTGTACATCGGTGGCGCAGAGCATGCGACCTCGCACTTATTGTACTCAAGGTTTTGGCATAAAGTGTTGTTTGATTGTGGCTTCGTGTCCACACCTGAGCCGTTTCTCTCTCTTCGCAATCAGGGGCTTGTGGTTGCTCGATCGTATAAGGATCGCCATGGGAAGTATATTTCTTCAGAAGAGGTTGTAGAGAAGGGTGGAGTGTATTTCAATACGCAGTCTGGCGAGGTGCTCACCTCACAGATTGAAAAGATGTCAAAATCAAAGCTCAACGGAGTTCCTCCTGACGAACTCATCCAGCAATTTGGTGCCGATGCTTTCCGTCTTGCAGTGACATTTATAGGGCCCTTGGAAAAGGAAAAAGTGTGGAACCTGGATGTGGTCACCGGCTGCCGACGCTTTTTGTCACGCGCTTTTGACATGGTGACGAGCCACAAGGTGGAGGAGTGCGAGGATGTGGCCGACATGAAGCTGGTCCATCGGCTTGTTGCCAAAGCTCGACAGGATATCGAGGCATTGCAGTTTCACACCGTGATCGCCAAGATGATGGAATTTGTCAATGAAACAGCTCCTCTCGCTCGCTATCCGAAGCGCGCTATGGAATGGTTCGTTCAAGTGTTAGCGCTGTTTGCCCCTCATCTTGGGGAGGAGCTATGGCGACATCTTGGCCACACAGGATCGATTGTCGAGGCTCCTTTCCCTGAACCAGATGCAGCTCTTCTCATCGACCATGTCGTGACCTATGTCATTCAGGTGGATGGTAAGGTGCGAGGTCGCATAGAATTGCCCAAGGATCAGCCAGAGGATGAGGTGGTGAGAGCGGCGCTTGCCCATCCAAATGTGGCGAAGTTTCTCGACGGCAAGCGCATTGGAAAAACCATCGTCGTTCCTAATAAGCTGTTGAGCATTGCCACGGAAAAGTAAGTTGTTTTTTGATAGAGTCAGAAGGTTTTGTTGTGCAACAAAGCCGAGGTAAGGATGGAACTACACCATATAGAGGAGGGGTGCACATGCCCTATCAAGCTTCTGAGATCAATAAGGCGTTGGATGACGCATGTACTTCGCTCAGTCAACTCGACCAGGCGCTTACTTCGTATAAAGGCTCTGATGTTGACTACCTTCCGAGCAGCACGACGCAGAAAGCGTACAATGCTCTTGAGCGGCTTTCAACGCTGCTGGAGGGGCAGGGAGATGTAAAAGAGCTACGAGGCCGCGGCAATATGCTCGATGTCATGGCAAAGCTCTCTCCAAAGCTCGATTCGCCTTCTGTACAAACCATGTTGGGAACTGTTGCCGTTGAGTTGTGCGGTATGCTGCGTACGGTGCAACAGGTATTGAAAGAGAAAGATGCGAAGAGAGTCGAAGGGACGGGGTTTGAAGGGTTGAACAAGCGGCAGTGACGACGCTCACTATGTCTAAACCATCATCGATCGCCACAACGCGTACGGCGTTGGCGGATTTTGACCTTTTATCCCAGCTCCCTGCGGTACGAGAAAAACGAGATCGTGCGTTGCTACGTTGGGTGGATGGGCCCGATGGCACGCCCGCGCTGACGACAATTTTCGAGAGCTGGCTGACGCCGTGCGACCGGATTGGGATGCTGTTTGGTTCGAGGGAGCTGTTCCTTGAAAAGGTGTGTGAAATTGCACAGACGGCTCTTTCTTCAGCTTGCGATGTGCTGTTGTCGCAGTCGTGCGTGGCGTCTATTCGTCGTACGGTGCAGCGGCTCAATGAAAAAATCGATCGCTACAACGTCGCTCGCCGCACTTTGAATGCTGCTGCGAGCCTCGTGCCACAGCTGATCATTCCAGATGGAGCCTTTCGCGTAGAGGAACAAACGGGAGGAGTCTCTTCTCCTCGGTGCGGGATTTCTAATACCGGTAACAAGTGCTATTTCATCAGCACCCTTATAGCACTCTGTGCTTCTGAGCAGCTGAAGCGAATGCTGCCCGCCGTTTGCCATCCTTCGGATACGACGATCCTCTTGCAGCTTGCACTTCGCCAACTCGAGTCAACAGACTCTTCTCGGTTGAGTCTATGCCAAGAGCCATTGTACGGATTGGTCGAATCATTGGGGAAGACGTTCGACCCTCTGCGTGGTGGAGGCTCTCTATGGTCATATGGTGGTCAGCAAGATGCGCAAGAAGCGCTTGCCCATCTCCTCGAGGCCGCACTGCAAACGACGGCTCTGGTGCACTTTCGCGAAATTGTCACACGTCGCTTCCCGCTGCCTTTGCCAGCGCGACAGGCTGCTGCATCGACAGTAGGAGCCCCACATCATGAGGACGAGGCTCTTTTGGCACTTCTGAACACGCTGTTTATTCCTTCTATTGATGGTCGCGCGATCGCGAGGATCGGAGCTCCTATTTCAACGTCGAATATTCTTCCCGTGAATATTCCTAAGCTTTCCACGCGAGCATTTCCATTGGAGATGGTCTTTTCCGGAGTCCCCGGTGTAGAAAATATCGAGGTTGAAGCGATCTTGGGCTGTGCAGAGAATGCCGACAGGCTTTCGCCAGAGCTCGCTCAGCGATTGCAAGAGGCGGCGGTAGGAGGCATGCTCGAATCCATGCCCGTGATGAGGAGAGAGGTTCTGTGCGGCGACCCTCCTCCTGTGCTTCCCCTTCACATCATCCGGTTTAAGACGGCGCCTGTGAGAACCCCTGCTGGCACTGTCGTCAGTTATCTTCGCGAGAAGATCAGAACGTATATCCAAGTGCCGTACCATCTTGCCGTTCCGGTGCTAGGGCAGCCAGAGTGTCCGTATGAGCTCCGTGCCGTCGTTGTCCACTTAGGAGAGTCCATTGGCTCAGGCCATTATGTGACGTGCATGCCCGACCTCTCATCTCCTCGAGATCAGAGCGGCATGCCGATGAGATGGAAGTATTTCAATGATGGCCATGCTGTTGAAACGCCTACATGGGAATCATTGGCGGAAATAGTGGGCAAAAATGGCTATCTTTTCTTGTATGACAGAGTGGCCTCTTCTATTCCATGACGAAATGCAGAGGGAATGCCATCAGTGTAGACACGTATAGAACAGCCAGCAGGCTGAACAGCCAGCCGATGATGATGACAATGCCATCTTCTTTGAGGGCGCCGAGGCAGAGGGCTGCTATCGATATCGCCGGCAACGTATTGGTAAAAGGCAGCGGTAGAGGCAATGCCAACATCAATCCCAACATTCCAATCAGCATGCCGTTGAGCAAGCGCATAAGGATGTGTCGGCTCATAAACCGTCCTCGTCGATGGAGCCATCGCCTTGTGCTACCAAACAGTTGCAAAAGTCTTTTGCAGATTTTTCGAAGCGTGCTTCCCTTCAACATCTGACGCTTGGCAAATTTTGGTAGGAAGAAGGACCTTTTGGCCATGATTAAGATGCTGCTGATGAAAATCAATATCCCGCAGAGCGTCGAAAGTCCAAACAGAGGGATCGGTTGGAGGAAGGGGCTGACAAGAAAAAGAATAATTACATAGTTTGATGAGTGGCCTAAGATGGCGATGATCTCGTTGAACGTAACGGTCTCGTAGTCTTCCGAGTAGACGGCGAGACGTTGAATTTTTTCTTCGAATGTTTCGTACGCATTTGCCATTGACATTCCACGGGTATGAATACATGGATCTTTCACCATATCTTTTCCTCTGGATTTTGGCTATGGGGGTTCGGTCAGAAGAGCGGCTTCCAAACACTCAGCCAAGAGAGGCAGCTGCCCATGATTCGCGACTGCAGAGAGTCGTGAAGCGACACGGCACTCACGTTGATCGCCATGGAAAAGGAGGGTGGCATATTGAGCACGTGCTGCGTATTCGTGGCATACGAAATCCTGGGTGTCTTTGTTATTATAATGCCTCTCTTGTTGCTCTCTGTGCCTCTCCTTCTTTTCGCACGATGGTGGCACGAGAGAAGAACGATCTCGCACGCTACCTTCTCCAGGTCTTCGAAGCCCTTCAGCAGCCAGGGGATGCTCTTTCTCATACAACAAAGCCCTTGCAACAGCTGAATCAGGCGCTCAGACATGTCTTCCCAGCGCTGGCACAGGTTCATGAACAGCAGGATGCATCAGAGTGTATCGCCTGTATGCTGGATGCTGTGTTCCAAGACTCCCCGTTTCTCTTTTCCGTGGTCCCTACTATCTGGCGACCAAGAGCCGGAGAGAACGCTTTGTCCTTGTGCAAAAATGCGACTGGGGTTCCTCCCATAGAGGCGATGTATATCCCTTCGATTGACAAAGAGATCGACCCTGAAGCTTCTGAGTACAAGACAAACATGGTGCGTGTGACCATTCCCGATGGGTCGAAAGCTTTCCACCTTGAGAGCGTGTTCTGTGGCTATAGCCACCTCGAACATGTCGAAGTGTCGGCGATTATTGGACATGAAAAGAATCAGCCATGGATGACCTCTGAGAGGAGATGTGCCTTGCTCCAGGCTGGTGGGTCAACGGGCAGGCTCTCTCCTATTCTGGTGAGAGTCAAGTCGCAGATCGCTTCCCCTGCTCCTGCTGTCTTGCCAGTGTATATATCTCGGTTTTCAGAAGCTGGAAGTAAAAATTGTACTCCTGTTTCCGCTCCCTATATGTTAAAGGTGCCCGTTGGTGACAAGGAGGAGACATTGTATGTGGTACGCAGTGTGATTGTTCACGATGGTCATTCGGAGCATCATGGGCATTACTACACGTATATTCCAGATCCATCAAGCGTCGATTCACGAGGGTACCCTCAGCAGTGGGTGAAGGCGAGCGATAGCTCTGTGCACGTAGTGCCTTCTTGGAGCCGAGTCAGGGATGATATTGCCATCCAAGGCGTGATGTACATCTATGATAAGGTGGAGCCCTCAGGCATGCTGTGACACAAAGCTCTGCACTGTATTGTGGAGGAGCGAGGCAATGGTCATCGGCCCCACGCCGCCGGGGACGGGAGTGATGGCCGAGCATCGGTCGCGAACCTGGTCGAAGTTGACGTCTCCGACAAGGCGGATTTTCTCGTCCGTCTGTATTCTGTTAATGCCAACATCGATGACGACAGCGCCTTCTTTGATCATGGAGGGGGTGATGAGTCCTGGTGAGCCTGCCGCAGCGATCAGAATATCGGCTGTTTGGCATAACGAGGAGAGATCGCGAGTCGAGCGATTGGCAATGGTGACAGTGGCGTCGGCAGCAGGTCCTGTGAGGGATAAGAGCAGGGCGAGAGGCTTGCCAACGGTGACGCTGCGACCGACGATCACGACATGTTTTCCTTTTGGCGAGATTCCATAGTGTGTCAGCATGGTCTGGATGCCAAGAGGAGTGCAAGGGACAAAGCCCGTTGGATCTCCGGTGACAAGCTTCCCGAGATTGGTAGGGTGCACTCCATCCACATCTTTGGATGGAGAAATATGTTCCATCACAGTGCGCTGGCTGACATTCGGATGCAGAGGGAATTGGACAAGGATGCCATCGACGTCGGGATTGCTATTCCACGGGTCAAGCAGCTGGAGGACCTGCTCTGTTGTCGTGCACGGGTGCTCAATAATGGTCGAGCGAATGCCGACTTCTTTACAGGCTGTACGCTTATTTCTGACATAGATCGACGATGCAAGATTGGGATGCGTCAGGAAGACGACGAGATGAGGTGACGACGAAAACGACTGCAACTGTGTGTGAATTTCGTGGCGGATGCGCAATGAAAGTGCTTTTCCATCGAGGATGAGTGTCACGTGGTGGATCTCCTCAATGTGCGAGTTGTACACCGGCGAAGAAGAACTGCGGAAATTCCAAGGGCACATGCCCAGAGGCAGCTGAACACGACGAAGAGAAAAAAGGACTTCCACGACCAGACAGACGAAAATGAGGGGAGGTCGCTGTGTCCTCCAAGAAAGCAGAACAAGGCGTCGAAGAAGAATTCGAGAATGGCGAGAAGAGCCACGATGAAGCTCCCTTGCCAGCCTTCCACCGAGACGAAGTGTGAAAGGCGGTATGTGATGCCACTGGTGAGCAGAGAGGAGATCCCTAGAAGGCCGAGGCGCGGGGATGAGAGGAGGATGTCTCGAAGAAGGCCGCTGAGATATGCCATCCACAGCACCGTCGGCACGTTGCGTCGTTGAATGGCTTGGGCTATCTGTGCAAGAAAGGGGTTGAAATGCGCCGTAGCAGAAGGAAATACCCAAATACAAAGAAGCGAGAGCATCCATTCGACGGTCATCTCTTGTACTCCCCGTGCTCAGCAACTCAATGTTGAGGGTTTAGGGACGAGCACGGGTGCCAACTCCTGCGTCTCTTCGCAGCTAGCACGGGCTGCAGGCCTGCCGACCGAGATGTAGTCAAACCCCTTGCGGCTCATTTCGTCGGGAGAAAAAAGATTGCGGCCATCAAAAAAAGCGTTGCCACGCATCATGTTTCGAAGGCGGTTGAAGTCGAGAAGTGTGAAACGGTACCATTCAGTCGAGAGCGCAATGGCATCAGCACGATGAGCGGCCTGCCATTCGCTGTCACACCATTCGATATGTGGAGAGGGAGCGATGAGTTTGCGCGCATTGTCCATGGCAATAGGGTCAAAAAGACGGAGGTGAGCTCCCGCGTCGGCCAATTGGTGGATGAGGACGAGCGATGGTGCCTCCCGCATGTCGTCAGTCTCTGGCTTAAAGGCAAGGCCGAAGATGGCGATGGTCTTCCCTTGAATTCCTCCTCGATCTTCAAAATAGCGGATGATCTTTGTTCCAAGAACCTTTTTCTGCTCTTCGTTCGTGCGGTCAATCGCTGTGATCAGCTCGCAAGAAAGATTGTGCTCTGTTGCCATCCCTTGAAGGGCACGGATGTCTTTTGGAAAACAGGAACCGCCAAAGCCGATGCCAGCGCGTAAGAAGGAATGGCCGATTCTTGTGTCGCTGCCAATGCCAATTTTGACGCTTTCGATGTCCGCCCCTGTGGCTTCGCAGAGCCTGCTGAGCCAGTTCATATAGGAAATTCGGCAGGCGAGCATGGTGTTGGCCGCATATTTCGTCATCTCGCTCGACGGCGTGTCCATAACGATGAACTTGTCAGCGCTGTGGCGGAAGGGTCGATAGAGATCTCGCATAATTTCTTCGGCACGTTCGCTTGATACTCCAATGATGATGCGATCTGGGTGCATGAAGTCGTGGATGGCGGCGCCTTCCCGAAGAAATTCAGGGTTAGAAACCATTTCGACGCGATACTCCACGCCCCGGGAGACGAGGTGGTGTCGTATACGAGCGCCAATGTGCTCTGACGTGCCAACGGGAACAGTGGATTTGATGACCACACTCATGTCGTTAGTCATGGCGTTGGCAAGAGATGCAGCTGCTCGCTCGATATTGAGAAGGCTGCAACGGCCGTCTGGCCCTGTGGGCGTGTCGACGGCAAGGATGGCGAGGGACGTTTCTCCAATGGCATGGTGGTATTCAGTTGTAAAATGCAGGCGTCCCTCGGCGATATTCCTCTGAACCATGGCTTCCAAGCCTGGTTCGAAGATCGGGACAACGCCGTTTTGCAGTCCCTTGATTTTCTTCTGATCAATGTCAAGGCAGATCACGGGATAGCCTACCTCTGCAAGACAGGTGGCTGCGACTAGTCCAACATATCCAATACCGACGACTGCAATGCGATCCATATCTTCTTGCTCGCTCTTAGATTTCCTGCGTCAGGAGTAATCATGAGGGTTGCGACGGCAATTTTCAAGGATAGTTTTCAGGAGTTGGCGCTTTCTGTACACTCACAAGGGGGGAGGGGACAGATGCTGCGAGCCATGGGCGATGTGGATTTTTAGATTGGAAGCAGGAGATTTTTAGATCGAGCTACCCCAAAAGAGGTTTTGGGGAGATTCACCTACTCTGTCCTCCAAAAGGCACATCGCACATGCTGCAGATCAGTATTGACGCTCCGAACCAAAATAGATATTGTCACACGAAGAACGCGAGCCACTTGCTGTTTTCTTCTTCGATACTGAACATCCAGAACTGCTGTTCCAACGCCACATTGCAAAGGGCTTAACAAGAATGGGAAATAGTATGGTCAAGGTGGTCCTCAAGAAATGTACAGCCCTGTACAGGTATATACGGCAGTACCCCTTCTCTCTCGCCGTAGCGTGCGGCATCATCGTGGTCTTGGGATTCTTGTTCTATGAACACAGAGTGCAAAGGAGCTCGTTCATTACTCTGTATGGCAATGTCGATGTTCGGCAGGTGAATTTAGGATTCCGCGTCTTTGGGCGAGTCACGACTCTTCAGTATGAAGAAGGAGATTGGGTGACGCCAGGCTCTCTCGTCGCCATGATGGAAAAGCAGCCGTACACAGATCAAGTCAAAGAAGCGGAGGCGACCGTCGCTTCGATAGAGGCTTCGTTAGAAAACGAAGAAAAGATGCTGAAGCGTCGATTCGAGCTCATTGATTCAAAAAGCGTCTCGCAGGAAGATCTCGATACGGTATTCTCAAATTATCGGGTCTTACAAGCGAATTTAGAGCAGGCGAAAGCCTCTCTCGAAATCGCACAAAAAAATCTCCGCGATACAGAAATCTTCGCGCCGACCGAAGGCACTATTCTGACGAGGATCCGCGAGCCCGGATCTATTGTCAACCCGGGAGAACCTGTGTATACGCTGTCCATTGCTTCTCCAGTGTGGATCCGAGCCTTCGTGAATGCGCGAGACCTTGGTAGAGTGTATCCAGGGATGCTCGCGGAGATTTATACCGACACTCCTGGAGGCAAGGTGTACACAGGAAGAGTGGGATTTATCTCACCGGTCTCGGAGTTCACTCCGAAAACAGTGGAAACAACACAATTGAGGACGGATCTCGTATATCGCATTCGCGTGTACGCCGAGAATCCGGATCTTGGGCTCCGTCAAGGGATGCCGGTGACCCTCAAACTCTTACTGGCCGAACGGCCGGCTACGTGACCATGGATGCAGACATTGTTGCTATTCAGAATCTTTCTAAGCTATTTCCTGCAAGTCCTGTGCCAGCCATCAAGAATGTGAGCCTCTCCATCCCGAAACAGGGGATCGTGGGATTGGTGGGTCCTGACGGAGCTGGCAAGACGACGCTGATCCGCCTGATGGCCGGTCTTCTCCTTCCAACAGAGGGCACTATCACCATTGAAGGTTGCGATACTGTTACACAGGCGGACGCCATTTCTTCATTTATAGGCTATATGCCGCAGCGATTTGGGCTGTATGAAGACTTAACGGTCATGCAAAACCTTGACCTGTACGCTGACTTACAAGGCGTTCTTGGACAGGAGAGAACAAAGAGCATCGACTCTCTGCTGGCTTTTACCACCCTTCAACCCTTTGTCGAGCGCAAGGCGCGGGCGTTGTCTGGCGGGATGAAACAAAAACTTGGGCTTGCCTGCGCTTTGCTTCGGAAGCCGCCATTATTGCTTTTAGACGAGCCGAGCGTGGGCGTCGACCCTCTTTCGCGGCGCGAACTATGGAAAATGGTGCATGCCCTGGTCGAGGAGGGGGTTACCATTGTATGGAGCACGTCCTATCTCGACGAAGCTGCCTCTTGCGATCGCGTGATCTTGCTCGATAAAGGCGAGCTTCTCTACTACGGTCGGCCGCAAGAGTTCACACAACGCGTGGAAGGGAGGGTCTTCAAGGTCAGCGGCATGACCACGAACAAACGCCAGATCTTGGAACAGGTTCTCTCCCATCCCAACATCCTTGACGGTGTGATCCAAGGCGATGCTCTTCGCATCGTCGTCCGAGACAACAACAATGAGCCCTTGCTCTCTGACGGTCATCCTCATCTCTCTGGCCAGTCCGTTCCTCCGCGATTTGAAGATGCCTTTATGGATTTTGTAGGAGGAGGGCCTCGGGGACAATCTCCTCTCGCGGCTTTGATGACTCCTTTTAGCGATGGGCTGGAGGTGGTCGTTGACGCGCATGGGCTGACAAAGAAATTTGGATCGTTTACTGCTGTCAACGAAATCTCATTCTCTGTCCATAAAGGTGAAATCTTTGGTCTGCTGGGGCCGAATGGAGCTGGGAAATCAACGACCTTTAAGATGATGTGTGGGCTTCTTCGTCCTACGGCCGGAAAGGCGTTGGTGAATGGAGTTGACCTGCAGGTAGCGCCGAGCAAAGGGCGGTCGTTTCTTGGCTATATGTCGCAGAAGTTCTCGCTCTACAGCATTCTGAGTGTGATGCAAAACCTTCAGTTTTTTGCTGGCATTTATAATGTAGTCGGACAAAAGCAACAGCAGATCGTTGACAAAATGATCGATATTTTTGGATTCCGCGACTTTGTTAACGACACAGTTGAAGATCTCCCTCTTGGCTTTAAACAGCGCTTAGCCCTCTCATGCGCCGTGATGCATAAACCACGAGTGCTGTTTCTTGATGAGCCGACGTCGGGTGTCGATCCACTTACGAGAAGGGAATTTTGGAACCATATCCATGGGTTGGTTGAAAAAGGAGGGACAGTTGTCGTTACCACCCACTTCATGGAGGAAGCAGAATACTGCGATCGCATTGGCCTTGTGTATAAGAGCCATCTTATTCAAGTGGGCAGCCCTGATGAGCTGAAAGCGCGCTGCGCCACATCTGGCAATCCTTCTCCGACGCTCGACGATGCGTTTATCACCTTGATCGAACAGTATGAGAGGGAACATGCCGAATCCTAGGCACCCCCTGTATGACAGCCTTCGCAGGATCAGAGCTCTCATCATCAAGGAAGGGTACCAGATTATCTATGATCCAAGCAGCATTCTCATCAGCATTGTGTTGCCGATTATTTTGTTGTTTTTGTACGGCTTTGGGGTGTCACTGGATTTGAATAACGTGAACATTGGATTGGTATTGGAGGATACGACCCCTGATGCTCGATCATTTGCGCAGTCGTTCACTGATTCTCGCTACTTTCAGGTGATGGTTGCTCGCGATCGGCGGGATTTGATCGAACCGTTTCTGTCAGGGAAGATTCGTGGTATTGTCGTAGTTCCCTCGTATTTTAGTACCTTTCGCAACTTCCCTGAAGATCGAGAAGCGCCAATTCAAGTCATCACCGATGGGGGAGATCCGAATACGGCGAGCTTTGTGCAAAACTACGTCGCACAGGCATGGGCAAAATGGCTGGTACAGGAAAAGATGCAAGGCTCTCTTGAAGGGCTGCCACTAGTGAACGTACAGCCTCGGTTTTGGTTCAATGAAGCGCTTGAGAGCCGCAACTTTCTCATTCCTGGGTCTCTGGCCATCATCATGACCCTCATCGGGACGACGCTGACAGCGCTTGTCATTGCCAGAGAGTGGGAGAGAGGGACGATGGAAGCACTGATGGCGACGCCGGTTCGTATGAAGGAGATTCTCATCGCAAAGCTGATCTCATACTTCGGGATGTCGATGTGCTCAATGATCTGCTGCGTACTTGGGGCAGTCGTCTTTTATGGCGTTCCCTTTCGGGGATCTTTTTTTGTGTTGGCCGCGCTCACCATTGTATTCCTCATCCCTGCTTTAGGAACGGGATTGTTGATTTCCACAGCGACGAAGCAACAGATGGCCGCTTCTCAAGCAGCACAGACTATCGGGTTTTTGCCTGCCTATATGCTGTCGGGCTTTATCTTTGAAATTCGCAGCATGCCCGAAATTGTCCAGTGGTGTACCTATATTGTTCCCGCGAGATACTTCGTACGCTCATTATTGAGCATCTTTTTGGTCGGCAATGTCTGGAGTCTGATCCTTGAAGATATGGCGATTATGTTCGTCATAGGAATGGTGATTTTCGCCTGCACCTCTCGCATTATTGTCAAACGGTTGGATTAGGGCTATGTGGCATAGAGTGTTCGCACTGATTGTAAAAGAATTTTTTGTAGTATGGAGGGATAAAAGGAGCCGTTTTGTCATTGTCGTGCCACCGATTCTCATGCTGTTTCTCTTTTCATTTGCCGCGACGCTCGATGTGAAGAACGTTCCCATTGGCATTCTCAATCTTGATAATGGAGAACATGGCATTGAGCTCGTACACAGGTTTCAGGGATCTCCATTTTTTTCTCGTCTTGTGTTCTTGAAGGGTGTGGAGGAGATTACGCCTTTTATTGAGACCATGGAGGGAGTGATGGTTGTTATGATCGACCAGCAGTTCTCTCGCAATCTGAATGCTGGGAAGCCTGCTGATGTGATGTTGGTTTTGGACGGAAGGAGGTCGAACACTGCACAAATTGTCGCGGGATACACGTCGACGATTGTCAACACCTTCAATCGCGATTTTGCTCGTGCTGCCAACATCAAGATGCAGAACACCACGCTGATTGTTCGCAATTGGTTTAACCCTAATTTGCTCTACCACTGGTTTAACATTCCGTCGCTCAGCGGGATTCTCACGCTTATGATCGGTCTTGTTTTGACATCGCTGTCGGTAGCTCGGGAAAAAGAGATCGGCACGTTCGATCAGCTGCTTGTCTCTCCCTTATCGCCCTTTGAGATTATTGTAGGGAAAACAGTACCTGCGATTTGTATTGGCCTTGCTGAGGCAACGGTGATCCTTGTGATTGGAACAATGGTGCTCCAAACTCCATTTCGTGGGTCCCTGCCCTTATTTTTTGTGAGTGTTCTTGTCTTTGTGACGTCGATCGTTGGCGTCGGGCTGTTTATCTCGTCGCTTGCGCACACTCAGCAGCAGGCGGTCTTGGGCGTCTCTGTCTTTATGTCGCCTGCCGTGATGCTGTCTGGATATGCGACGCCTATAGAAAATATGCCCACATGGCTCCAGCCGGTGACGTACCTTATTCCATTGCGCTACTACCTCGTGATTGCGAGGGGACTCTTTCTCAAGGACATTCCTGCGCACATGGTGTGGGAACATATCTGGCCGATGGCTCTCATTGGAGGTGTGACGCTGATGACAGCGGGGTGGTTTTTCCGGCGCAAGCTCGAATAGGAGCCATGTGCGATGTGGATTTTTAGAGGAGAAGAGGGCTGTTTTTGGATCGGGCTACCTCAAAGCTGACGAAGACCATAGGCACTGACATATTGGTGAGGGAGGTTTTGGATAGATTCGGCCAAAAAGATCCTGCTCTATCTTCCAAAAGGCGCATCGATAGCTATGCCTCGATCTCCCAGCTGCCTCCCAAGCTTTTCATCAAGGAGAGCGTTCCGAGCTGCAGGTTATACTCTTCGTTGACCCTCTCCCTCTTGGCTTTGATCAGCTGTTCCTTGGCTTGTAAGACGCTGAGAACATCTCGCACGCCTGCTGAGTAGAGGTCGGCGTAGAGAGTAGTAGTAGTTGCGATGTCTTCTTCGCGTTTGATGGCAGCAAGCCGACGTTCCCGTTGTGTACGAATTGCGACCAGAGCATCTTCCACTTCTTTGACGGATGTGAGCACAGTATTGGTAAGACTGCTGGCCGCTTGGCGGAAGCGTGCTTTTGCGGCATTCACGTCAGCGATTCGCTGGCCGGCGTCAAAGAGCGATTGGGAGATAGAGGCGGCGAGCGACCAAATGCGATTCTTCCATTTCAGCCATTCGTGGGCTACGCCTGCTTGGTACCCTGCGGCTGCAGAAAGGGAGATCGAAGGGAGCAGCTCTGTTTTTGCAGCTCCTATCTCTGCGATAGCCGCCTCAACCTCTTTCACGCGCGAGCGAACGTCGGGGCGCTTCGTCAGCAACGAAGAGGGCAGTCCTACTGGGACAATGGGGCAGCTCCACGATGCTGGGGCGACCTCTAGGGGGGTACCATTTGGCTCGCGGCCGACGAGGACGGCGAGGAGGGAGTAGTTGACATCGCGAGATCGGATGAGGGATTGTTCCTCTGTCTTCAAGGTTTCTAATGTGGCCTGCTCTTCGAGGAGGGAGAAGGCATTGGTAAGGCCGCTGCTACACTGTTTGGCGAGGAGGAAGATGCGCTCGCTATGAAGGGCAATCTCATTGCTGATCAGGCGACATTCTTCATCCATCGCTTGAATCGTGAAATAGGTAGAGGCAATATCGTTCACCAACAACAGGCGGGAAGTGGCCAGGTCCGCTTCCGCCTCTTCTGCGCGGCGAAGCGCAGCCTGTGTCGCGAGGTAATATTTCCCCCAAAAGTCTAGTTCGTAGCTGACGAGAAGGTTGGCAATGAGGTCGTTTACAAACTTCGGCGTGCGGACGGCTTTCATTTCAGGGACAGAGGGAACGGTGAGTGGGGGGACAACGATTGGCGGTACACCGCTGTCAGGGACGGTAAGAGATGGTGCCGAAGGGGTGATCATGTTCCCTGTTGGCACTGAGGCCGATGTTCGTAGATCTTTGGGAATTCTGCGGCGGTTGCCGCTTGCCTGCAATGACAACTGAGGAAACTGATCGGCACCGGTTGAGACGGCAAAAAATTCTGCTTGTTCAAGCCGAGCAACGGCTTGGGCGAGCGTCGGGCTCTGCAGGAGCGCTTCTTCGACGATGGCATTCAACTTCGGATCGCAAAAGACTTCCCACCAGGTATCAGGGGTGGCGGAATCCAAAGCTGTAGGCTGCTGAGGGATGGCCTTCCACGCGTTCTGCAACTCGTGCGTTGGCACCTGCTCCCTCACAGGCGGGCAACAGCATCCTAGGCTGACGCCGCATGCTATAAGATAGAGCCGAATGACACTGCGGTTCGTTCGTCTCTTACCATAGGTCGTAGGACCCATCGCCGATCCTCCGGAAGGCTGTTGAGGCACTTTCTTTCTTCGGGCCGAGAGCGAAGGTAACGTAAAAACCATTCGTCGGTCCACCTGGACGGCGGAAGTAGGTGAGCGTGACGCGAAGGGCCCCTCGAATCAATGACGTGAGGCTGATCTCATAGTTGACGTATCGACGTGGGGAAACATGGCGAAATCCATAGTAGGATGTGAAGTCAATGTCAACGGCTGGAGAAGGGCTCCAGCGGAGAGAACAGAGCAGCGTCTTCCTTTTGTCCGACATCTCTGAATGGCGAAGCCGTTTCACATGGCGAACGGCATCTACGATGAAGTTCTCGCTATCTACCTTTCTCCATGCATAGGCACTGCGCTGGCGCCACTCGAGGATAAGAGCCAGAGTTCTGCTGATCGTTCGTCTCATTGCAATGTTGAAATGGTCTACAACGTCGTGGCGGACATCCCATGCGGTGTCGAGTTTATACGACACTTTTGGCGTGGCATCCCACGTGCTGGCAAGCCAAATTTTATACGGTTCTTTTGGCAGGTGACCCGATGCGAAAAAGGAGCGGCTGTACAGGTCGGAGATGATCTTTGGTGTGAATGACGAACCGTATGGGAGGTACCAGCTATGGCGTACGCCGTACCTGAGCATGTTCAGCTGTGTCCACCCATCTTCGAGGTCGAAGATGTACGTTGTGCCAGGCCTGGCGGGGGGACGTGTGTAGGAGAGTTCCTCAATATATGGTTCCAGGATCTGCTGACCGAGAGACGAGGTGCTGGCAAAGCGACTTTTCGCTCCAATGCCAATCTCTCCAATTGCTTGGAGGCGCGCGCGATGTTGCGGGCTGTTGCTGTATTGAATCAGGCGATAGCCGATGGTAGGTGTGATGGCGATAGGAGAGAGGAGACAGGTCGTGTACAGCTTTTGACCTAGCTCTACACGCGACGAATCAAAGTTGTGAACAGAACGTGTGTGCTTGGCATATTGATAATTGAGATAGCCGCCACTAAACCGACTATCCAGAATAATCGGCGAGCGGCCGAGCGGCTGAGGCCGTTGATTGAACGAAAGGAGCGGCAGCTCTTGCTTGACGGTTTGAAATTCGTTGATCTTAACGCGCGTGTTGAGGTTGGCCTTCCAGTTTGCCTCTTCGCGCCAGAGTGTTGCCTGCGTGAGTCCTGCGCGGACGTCAGAGACGGCATGGTCGGCAAAATCTGTTTTCATCTTTGTATCGCTGAGCTTGTCGTACATCAATGTGAAGCGAAGGTTTGGCTCAGAAAAGAAGCTCTGATAGTACCCTTGCAGTCGATAACGCATGGAATCCCATGATTTCTCCTTGCCCTGGGCGATATAGTTTAATGCGTACAATTTTGTTTCGCCATCGTGGCTTCGATATGAAGAGAGGAGACCGGCTCCGAGGCCATTTTTTATGCTGTAGTCGACGAGCGCGCGCTGTTTGCACGCACCCGTAGTAAATAGATACGAGATGCCAACACGTGGCCCTTCACTCCCTCCCCACCGTACTCTGTAGCGGAACGGCCCTCCATCTGCATGGAGAAGGTCAGAAGAAAACGATGGCACCCAGAACAAGGGAAGATCGACGAAGTAAAAGGTGGCGTTTTTCGCTTGAATCTGGCCATTCTTGGAGACTGTGGCGGATTCGGCCGTGATCGTCCAGTCGCTGCGCTCGTTTTCGCTTGTGGTGACATATGCATCGGTAATGGTGACTTGTCCATCAGCCGTTGCTCGAATGATGCTCCCTCCGATGAAATAGAAGCCCGACTGCGTGCATCCATTCCATATGGTAAGTGTGCCTGTTGTGAGGTCAAATTCAGCCTTGTCACCTCGGTATGAGTGGCCCTTGTACTTGACGTAGAGTTTATCTTTGGCCAGGACTTTGTGGACAAACGATGATCCTTCTCCTGTTCGCGTATACTCCATGATCTGCGCTTGAACGAAGAAGTCCTTCGCTTTGATGATCCCGCCTTTTTCGGTTTTCATCGTGCCGTCGCCGTAGATAGCTTCTTGCAGTTGGATGTCGAAACCATCGCCAAAGATGGACATGTTTGGGAGGAAGGCATAGCCGATCGAGCAGGATAGAATACACGCAGATAAAAATAGGAGTCGGCTCATAGCGTCACACCTTAAAAAGAACGTACCAAGCGAACGTCTCGATCAATCTGGTAGGTCAGGGTGCAGAATTAGGTAGCAGCCCGGGTTTATGTTGTATCTCTTATGCCAGTTTCACGCCAGGAAATTTCGAGGCATGAGGCTCTAGAAAAAGGTTGATATTGGGTCAACGTCGCAGAAGCGCTGCACACCGGATGGGAGTTTGATCGTTCTGTCGAGGTGTTCTGTGAGCGTCGTCACCGGGGTCACACTTGGCCCTCGCACGAGGCACTGATAGCGCCAGCGATCGTTGATTTTTGCGTGACCGCAAGGAAGAGCTGGATGACAGATGAAATGGTGGGGGAGTTGGTGTTGTAGGGCGTCGGCCCATGATGTGGCTGCGGCGCACACTGCTCGTTCATCAGTGCCGTGGAAGACAAATTTGATGATGTGAGTGTACGGAGGAAAATGAAAGGCCTTTCGAATGGCTGTCTCATCTTTGTAAAAGGAGAGGTAGTCTTGCTGCGCTGCGGCGAGAATGGTGGCATGGTCTGGCAAGCAGGTTTGTAGGATGACTTCGCCATGGGAGAGTCCGCGGCCAGCACGCCCTGCTACCTGGGTGATGAGCTGAAACACGGATTCTTGCGCTCGGAAATCTGGGATGTTGAGGGTGGCGTCACAGTTGAGAACGCCAACAAGAGAGACTTCTGGGAAGTGGAGCCCTTTGGCGATCATTTGCGTGCCGATGAGAATATCTGCTTTGCCTGTGCGAAACTCGTGGAAGATCTGTTCCATAGCTCCTTTGTGGCGTGTGGAATCAGCATCAGCGCGCAACACTCTGGTTCCGGGAAAAATTCCATGGAGCATGGCCTCGATCTTTTCTGTTCCGACGCCTCGGTATTTGATCATCGAGGGCGTTCGGCAGTGGGGGCAGAGTGTGGGAGGAGCAGTCTCAAGGCCGCAGAGATGGCATGCGAGCTTGTGAGAGGATTTGTGGAAGGTCAGCGCTCCATCGCAGTGAGAACATCGCATGACTGTACCACACTGCAGGCAGGTTGACGTCGTATGATATCCTCGACGGTTTAAGAAGAGCATGGTCTGCTCTCCTCTCTCAGTTTTCTGATGAATTTTGTCGAGAAGGAGCTCGGAAAAGAGGGTGATGCCCTTTGCTTTGTCATACTCTCGCCGCATGTCCACAATGTGAACTTTTGGGAGCGTGGCCTCAGAGGGGCGCTCAGAAAGTTTCAACAGGCGATATTTGTGAGTAGAAGCATTGTAGAAGCTTTCAAGAGCTGGTGTTGCGCTTCCCAACACAACGGTGGCGTTGTTGAGCTTGCCGCGCATGACCCCAACATCTCGCGCGTGGTAGGCTGGGGAGTCGTCCGTCTGCTTATAGCTGTGTTCATGTTCTTCATCAATGATGATCAGCCCGAGATTGGAAATGGGACTGAAGACGGCCGACCGTGCGCCAATGACAATCTTCCGCTGTCCCTTGCGGATCTCATTCCATGCTTCATTCCTCTCTCCATCGCTGAGGCGATGGTGAAGGATTGCCAGTGGCACGTCGAACCGACTTTGGAAGCGAAGAATTGTTTGCGTGGTCAAGGCAATTTCTGGGACGAGCATCAGGACTCCCTTGCCCATCGTCAGTGCCTCGTCAATAGCTTGCATGTACACTTCTGTCTTCCCACTACCCGTTACTCCATACAAGAGGTGTACAGCAAACGCATGCGCTTTAAGTGAGGCGACGATTTCATGGTAGGCGTGCTGTTGCTCGGGAAGAAGTCGCTTTGGCGTGGTCTTACAATACGTTTCTCCTACGAGAATTGGCTGGTCTGTTCGTACGAGATCGCATCTGACCAGACCCTTGTCACAGAGCGACCTGATGACGCTAGGGGTACAATGAGCTGCTTCTGCAAGTTCAGAGAGAAGCATCCCTCCTTTGGTTTGCAAGAGTATTTCAATGACCTGTGCTTGGGCTGGGGCTCGCTCTCGAAGCTCTCTGAGGCAAACGACAAGTTCATCGCGTGTTTTGGCGCGCACAACGCGATATTGTCGCTTGATGCCGGTGCCATGGCGTACCCCGGAGGGGAGCATCGTTTTAAGGACGCGTTCGATAGGTGTGGCATAGTAGCTTGCCATCCATACAGCAAGGCGGAAGAGATCTTCTGTAATGACAGGGCCGTCGCTGAGCACAGCTGAAATGGGAAGGGGAGTGGCGATAGAGGATGTCGTCTTGATGGCGAGGACGTATCCTCGTGATAGACGGTGTCGAAGAGGGACTTCCACCCAACATCCAGGGACGACGGTGTGCTCAAGCTCGCGAGGAATTGTATAATCGAGCGGCTTTCGTATCGATACTTCAAGGAGTACTTCGGCGAACACGGTGTGTGACCTACAGTGCCAATGCTTTCAAACTCTGCCACAGTGCGGATTTAATAGTTGGCTCTTCATGCGTTGACGTATGAAGGATGACGGCACGCAAAGGACGACCATGGATCGCCCCCAGCAATGTGAAGGGGGCTTCTATCTGTTGCGAAGAACGAGAGAATGTTTGAACGGATTCGAGCGATGCGAGGAGCGTGCTTTGTAGGTGGCTGTCAACAAAGAAGAGAACAACGTCAGAGTCATCGATGGCGATGGGCAGATGGAGGCTGAATGAGGGGTTGTAGCACGAATAAAGAGTGACATGGACCGATAGACGCTCTTCGATAGCTTTTGCTACAGAATGGATAAAAAGCTCTTTTGGCGATGGGGGGGACGAGGAGGGTAGGTAGGTGAATATCGTCCATTGTTGCTGACGTGAGTGTGTGGGCCGTTCGTGGTACAGAGGAATGTGCGAAAGATGGGGAACGGCAGTTGCAGAGCAGATTTGCTTACGCGTAGCGGTCGTATCGATCGGAGACGACGCAAAGGGCCTGGGAAGCAATTTTTCAAGGCGCCGATGTTCCGCTGGTGTGGGGGAGTGGTCTTCGGTTGGGCTGTCCATAGCAGGATTCTCCGCTTCACAAGTTTGGCTTTTTGGCGCATCACTCAAGCAGACGGCGTGGTGCTGTTGCACGTGTGATGGCGTAAAGAACCGAAATGTGTCTTCATCGAGTACGCCGTCGCGTGCCCTACTCTGTCGAAGGGCGCACCACACGAGGTCGACCAGTTCCTTCCATTTGTCAAATACTGTTAGTGAACGATTCATATCCTAGCTCATGGATGCTGTGTGTACTATACCTAGTACGAACCAAAATAGAAACCCCTCAACTGTCGCTATCGACTGTTGAGGGGGCTAGACACAAGAACGGATGTCTTTTCTATCTGTGTATTATTTTGCTTTCTTGGTGGTTTTACGAACCGTCTTTTTTGCTTTTGGTTTGCACACTGTGCATGGCCCTGGGCACTTGCACATGGCTTTTTTTCGCACAGTTTTTTTCGCGGATTTTGTTTTCTTCATCACGGTAGTCACCTCCTTACAGTTGTACCTTGACAATTCAATACATTGCATAGGGGGTGTCCTTTGTCAATAAAAATTTTTCAAAAGGAAATTCGTTTACCGAATGGTATTTTTAAACTTCACGAGCTTCATGAAGCAATCTATTGGAGCAAGTTTGACAAGGTCGAGGTCTCGCACAAACTCATAGCAGGCGAGAACTTCTGGTTTATCAGTTTTGGCTTGAGGCATGGTGAAGAGCTCTTGTTGCACAAATGTCGAAGTTGATCGCGGCCGATGTTCTTCTAATTGTTGAAGGATGGCTTCTGCGCGTGCGAGGACGTGTTCGGGCATCCCTGCCAACTTTGCGACGTGAATCCCATAGCTTCTGTCGGTCTTTCCTGGAACCACTTTATAGAGGAACCGAATGCCATCAGCTTGCTCTGAAACTGCAACGGTCATGTTACGAACAGAGGAGAACTTCTGTTCTAATTCTGTTAGTTCATAGTAGTGCGTTGCAAAAAGGGTTCGTGGATTGCCGTTGAGCTGGCGTACGAGGTGCTCTGCAACAGCCCACGCAATGGAAATGCCGTCATACGTGCTCGTCCCACGCCCTATTTCATCGAGTAAGATCAACGAGCGGGGAGTTGCCTGGTTGAGGATGCTCGCGGTCTCGGCCATCTCAACCATGAAGGTCGACTGCCCTCGAAAAAGGTCGTCACTGGCTCCTACTCTACTAAAGACCCGATCGACGACGCCGATCGTTGCGGCGTCAGCAGGAATAAAAGAGCCGATCTGAGCCAGAATCACTAGGAGCGCCGTCTGGCGAACGTACGTCGACTTCCCTGCCATATTGGGGCCCGTGATCAGGAGCAAAGAGGGGCTTTGCGCACAGACGTGGAGGTCATTATGGACAAAGGCCGTTGCTACTTGTGTTTCGGCGATTGGGTGTCGACCCCCAGTGATAGAAAGAAGAGGCTCTGCCACGATCTTGGGACGTATATAGCGGCCTCGAATTGCTACTTGTGCGAGACCGAGGAAGACATCGATCTCGGCGATGGTTTTAGAAGCAACAAGAATAGCGTCGGCATATGTTGATACAAATGCTTTGAGTTCTTCGAACAGGCCAAGTTCGAGCTGTTCGATTCTTTTTTCGGCCGTGAATACCTTGTCTTCAAACTGTTTGAGTTCATGAGAAATAAATCGTTCTGCCCCTGTGAGCGTTTGTCGGCGGCACAATGTTGAGGGGACGCGGTCGCTTTGACCGCGGCTGACCTCAATGTAGTATCCAAATGCTCGGGAGTACCCCACTTTGAGCGTTTTGATGCCTAGTTCGTCTCGTAGCTGTGTTTGGTACTCTGCCAGCCATTTGTGGCTATTATGACGAATCGCTCGGAGTTCGTCGAGCTCCGCATTGATGCCTGGGCGAATCGAGCCTCCATCCGCGATGCGCGCCGGAGGTTCTTCTGCCAATATGGTCGTAATGCGAGATACAAACGGTTCAAAAGATGGAAGGCTCTCGACCTGTTCGAGAATAGATAGATGTGATATGGCACGTAGCGCCTGCTGGAGGGTAGCAATATGCGATGTGCACTGTGCAAGAAAAAGCATATCGCGGGGGCCAGCAAGACCGGTTTGAATGCGGAGGATGAGCCGTTCAATATCGCGGATTGACGCAAGAGCATGGGTGGCTTGGGCAGCGGCCGATGGCTGGTTGAGGAGAAAGGTTCGGCTTGCTTCAACACACGCGAGGCGCTCCGCGATTGCATCGATGTCCGTTATGGGGTTGAGCAGCCAATTTCGCAGCAGGCGGGCTCCCATCGGGGTTTTCGTTTCGTTGATGACATCGAAGAGGCTTTTCCCTCCCTCTGCTTTCGAGCCGCTTTCAAAGATGTCGAGATTGGCAAGGGTTGACCGATCGAGAACCATCCGACGATCCGTCGTCACCACTTCGATAGTTTTTAAGTGGGATACGGGGACCAAGAGCGTATCCTTCAGATGACTGATGACGGCTCCTGCAGCACAAATAGCGGCCTGGTGATCTCGAAGGCCATAGCCGTCGAGTGTTCCGGTTTTACAATGGGTGAGCAAAAGAGACGTTGCCGTATCGAACTCAAACGCCCAGGAGGGAATAGTCGATTTGCGAATGCCGAGCTCCTGTTCGAGCTGGGCGAGCAGTTCGGGCTCATGCTTTGATAGCGCATGGCTGCAGATGAGCTCTTTTGGGCGCAAGCGGGCCAATTCTCGAACGACTTCTGCTGATGAGGGGACTTCGCAGACCTGAAATAAAGCAGTAGAGACGTCGACGAGAGCAATGCCCCACGTGCTATTGTGCTTGGCTACGGATGCCATCAGGGAATGCATGGAATCTCGAACCAATGTCCCTTTCATGGCAGTGCTAGGTGTCAGAATGCGGACAATCTGACGGTCCATGAGATTTTTTGTTGATCCTGGTCCTTCGTCGTTCGACACTTGCTCAGCAATGGCGACGGAAAATCCTTTGACGAGCAAACGGTCAATATAACTATCGCTTGCATGCCAAGGGATGCCGCACATAGGGATGTCTTGGCGTTTTGTCAGCGTCAGCTCTAATGCTTTGGACACTGTGTGAGCATCATCGCCAAATGCCTCATAAAAATCTCCAAGACGAAAGAGCAACAGCGCTTCTCCGGCTTGTGTTTTGCAGCGCTTCCACTGCGTCATCATGGGTGTTGTTTTGGAATGGGTCATACGTAGCACAGCACTCCCAATAAGAGGTATATGCTGCATGAGCTCGAGAAATTTGTGCTAGACCCTTTTACATACGAGCCCTTGAAGGATAGAGAAGGATTTTTTTTGTCGACTCTACCCCAACACTCCTCGCCCATACGCCAGGGCATATGGGCTTCGTCGGCTTTGGATAGCTCGATCCAAAATCTCCTACTTCTCCTCTAAAAATTCACATCGCACATGGCTCGTCGGTCTAAACGATATCTCCAAAGCTTCTTTTTGAAATTATTCGTTGGTTGAAGTATGAAGAGGCCGTTCATGGGTGAGAATCGGGAACCTTTTGGAGAGCGGAGTGTATGGGGGCTATCAATCCAGAAACGCCAGGCGTGAAAAGGACGTACTATGGGATGGGCGGAAAAAGGGCTTCCCAGAGACCTATTACGTCGAAAAGAGCTCATCGAGCACCGGAGGGCAAGCGATCCTACGAGGAAATGTCTTCACCCAGCCCTGGAACGTTATCAGGACGCGAGGTTTCCGATGCGTCTCCACAGTTAAAGGGGATACGTGATCGTTTGAGGAAGGCTTCGCAAGCTCTACGCAACGATCCAACGAATGAGGGGGCGAGGACAGAAATTTTTGCAATTTTGCGGATCCTGAGGCCGACACAATTGTCTTTGGAACAGAAACTTGAGGGAGCATCTTCCGCAAAGAAGGTCAAGCGTGAATCGACATCGAAAGAGGTTGCGCTGTGCATCAGAAGTTGTTGCTCTGCTCTCGATGCCCTGGTAGGCAAAGGACAGGGTTCTTCGGAGGAGGATCTGCAAAAGATGGGCGACATCATTCATCGAACGATGAGTGAGCTGAAGGCCCGCTGTGATGAAGACGAAATACGACGACATTGGACATCGAAGTTTCAGGGAAGTGATCCATTAGCAGTTCATTCCGAAGCCATAGAAGAAGCCATGCTCGAAGCGCGAAGAAGAACGAGAGAGGGGAATCGTAGCATTGCTCTTCAACGGTTTCAAAACCTTGTAGATAAAAAAGAAATTCTGTCAGAAGACGATTTGACGACGATTCTCGGCTTTTTGTTGCCCGTTGATCGTGAGGCAGTCTTGCAACAGTTGCCTGTCGCAAACAGGTCTCTTAACGTCCTTGAGAATAGACGGCTCATTCAACAAAAACTTCCATGTTTCACGGATCCAAAGTTTCGCTATTCTTTGACTATGGAAACCTGGGAAGCATATGTGCGGGCCAATGTCCAAGTTCAGCAAGACGTTGTGGCTGATGTGGATGCCTTGTTGGCGTATGCCATTCGAAATCAGCAACTGAATGAATATCTCCACAAGAAATCATCGAAGACACCCGTCGAAGATTTTCTCCACGATCTCAGCTTTTATACCTCACAAGCCCAAAATATGGAGTCAATATTGCGCAAGGCGACATTCATACAAAATATGCCTGAAATTCAAGCGCTCCGCTCACAGATACGAACGTTTCTGGAGGCTACAACTGCGTTTGAAGAGAAAGTGTTACATACATTGGTTGAACAACGGAAGGCCGGTTCGTTGCCTCCAGAAATGAACGAGCTAGTACAAAGATTGGCGGTCGATGCTGTTCATGTCCGATCAGAAGTTCTCTTTCATCCCGACCGTATCCGCGCGCTTGAAAGCTTGCTGACCCATTGTGAGCACCTTCCTCAGTTCCAGCAATATATTGACCAGATCAAGCAGTACACTGAGGTGCAAGGAAGGATGAAGGCTGCATGGGCGGCAGCTCAAAATAGTACTGGTCCTCAAGATCAGAAGCTGACGCTCAGAGAGATCTATTTGCTGACCCATTATTCAGAGATGCATGCCATTCTACAGTACCTTCCAGCCAGCAGCGATCCGAACGTATCTACGTTGCGAGCGCAGATTGAGCAAGCGCGTGCATGCATCGATTGCATCGATGACCTCGTTGAACTACCTACGTACTTCCCGGGGGATGTCGTATTGACAAATGCTCGCTTTGAGAATGCTACCAGGGGGAGACAGCATATTGAGAGATTCTCGGAAGTTGTAGCCGCGCTATGGAAAGATAGAAATGTACCTCATTATGTTGTGAATGCGGGATATAATCACGCGGCTCCTGTCATTTCCGATGCTATTGTCCATCCCGATGCGCTCTCAGAAGGGCCATGCCCAGCCACTCTTGACATGAATTTTTCGGGTCTGTCCGTCGGACAGACGTCTATCAGTGATTTTGTTGTTGAGGAGGCATTCAGGCCGGTGTTAAGAAAAATTCTTCTCCCTGAAACCCTCGAAAAGCTGAAGCTTTTGTGGAACACAACGGACGAGAACGTCATCGAACAGAAGCTGCAAGATATCTATAGGCAGTGTGTTGCGAATGGTGCCAAAGCCTTATTGAGTCGAGCGTCTCGATTTGTAGAAACCACACAAATAATGAACAGGACGTATGTGGACCATTGGGTAGATTGGGGCCTACGAACTATGCGATATACCATCAATACTCTCACAGGGAGACCGAAAACATCCCAGCGCTTTCAGCCTATTTCTCTTCCCTCTGAAGTAGGCGAGGCTACAGAAGCGTTTACCTGTTCTAGGAATACAGCCACCCTTATTTCCTTAGCGGAAGAGAGTTTGAATACAGAAATTTCAAGGTTGTTTGGACAAGAGGGGATGTGGATATCTCCTTCCTTTCCTCAGGAGTATCCCCTGCGCTCAGTGATGCCCGTGAACATCTTGCAATGCACTGCAGGCAGGTATGAAAAAGTGCAGGCGCCTTGGGGAGTGCGATGCTTTGTTCGATTTGAGTAGGGGCTGTATCTCTGATTTCGCGCAGTTCACGACATGCGATGCTGCATGCTGATCAGCCCTTCTGGAATGTGGATATCGTTGACCTCTCGCTCCCATGGTGCATAGGACGAGGTGAGGAGGTGCTGTGCGGAGTTTCCAATAGCCTTGTCGACCTTCGTTCGAAGAAACATGCTTTTATAGACCCAATGTTCGCAAAAATTCGTTTCCGTATCAGTAAGAGCAACACCGAATTTCAGGAAGATAGCTGCAATAGCGGCGATGAGATATATCTGTTGAGCAGGCAAGATCCTTTCATTCGAGAATGCTTGGAGTTCTTGAAGAGCTGTATGAAACAGCTCCATGTCCTTTTCTGAGATGCGGGCCGACTTTTTCGACATTGCGATAGCACGAGTTGCTGTGCGTTCGAGTATTTCCGGAAGAAGATCCCAACATTCTGATTGTACACATGAGACACAGGCTGAGAGCAGTCTTGCAATACGTGTTTTGGTGGTGTTGACGAGCTCTTTATGGTGTTCTGAGGAGTGGAGGCAGGAGGTGCTCGCGAGCTCGACGAGCTGACGCTTGGTTTCAAGAAGGGGGGCGGGAAGCTCGGCTCCTCTTTTCCAAAAGCTGCGTTGAAGAGAGCGCACCATTTCAAGCGTAATTAGTTTTTGAGCGCTAAAATTCCCGACGCCACTTTTAATATCTCGATAGCCGTGTACGAGTGCGTGCACTCTCCCAAGGTCGCGGAACTTTTTAAACCATGTATTGGAGGATTGGGAGCGAACGAAGGAAAGAAGGCAGAGCATCGTGCATGTCCCACCAAGCTGGCCGTGGCTCCACAATTGATAATTCTTACTTGGAGGGAGCACAGTTCCTTTCAAAAGAGGTAGTATTTCTTCGTATAATTCCCTCAGGCCATAGAGCGAAGCGGTTCTTCCAAGCCGAAGAATTTTTTCGAAAAAAGGGCCTGAACATAGGGTGTCTTCGGAAATGTGCCCGATTTCAAGCGCTGTTTGGAATCGAATCTTTCCATCGGAACATCGTTTACAGTAATGGTATTGCTCAAATCCTTCCCCAGTATTGTGGATGGTCACCTGGTACGTTTTTTTCCCTCCGTCGTCGTGATGTGTGCAAGTGATGGCCATCAGGGTAGCATGATTCCCGAAAGTACAAGGGATGGCCACATATTGGCCCACAGAAAGCGCCGAGACATTGCGTTGGATAGTTTGTGCCAAATGGTGCTCTGTGAAACCACGGAGATCAGCAAGGATTGAACAGTTCTCTTGCTCGATTTGGAGAGCATATTGGAGAGCATCGAGAAGATGCTTTGACTGATCATCGGACATTTCTGAGAGAAGATTGAGGATAGCGAGCAGGGCATCTTGAAAATAATTGGCCGCTCCAACCCCTGTTCCTAAGTACTCGACTGAAAAATGTGTTTCCCAATGAAATCGATGTAAGAACTGAAATTCCATCTGTCCTATCCAGGCTCGAACCTTTCCCAGCCATGCCGGATGTTCAACGGCGTTTAGCTCGGAAAATTGTTGCTCTAGATGTGGGGGAACGATGGGAGCTGAAGCGTGGGGACGAAAGCAATGAACGTGTTGATCGATCATACAAACGCACCTAGTGGTGTATTTTGTTCTTGGATGTTGATCTTTCGTCCATTTTCAGTGCATTTAAAAAGACAGTTGTAAGCCAAAAGTATTTATATACATTCTATCATTAATTAGTTTTTTTGTGTTGTTTTTTTGATTGGCTGGGATACAAGTGTCTGTATTGAGCGACACGAGGTGCCGGCAACAGAGGGGGTGTCTTACATCCCTCCCATCAAGAGGTAGATGTTTGGGTGTGTGGGACAATCGCTGGCACACATCTCCGGATGCAGGATTCGAACCTGCGACCAATTGATTAACAGTCAACTGCTCTACCACTGAGCTAATCCGGAATAGAGCTACCATCGTATCCAGTCAACCGGGTTTTGGCCAACAGGAAGTTTGAACAAGCCATTTGCTATGTCAGGGAATATGGACTTCGTCGGTTTTTTTGGTTGCTCGATCCAAAAATCTCCCTCTTCTCTTCTACAATCCACATCGCGAATGGCGCTGAACTTGTAGCGCCAGCCTCACAATGTCACTCCTGCCAACAAAGAAAACGGATTTGTACTCATGTGGACTTGAATCTGTCAAGATCTGTAAATAATTGACTTTGTAATAATAGTTTGTTAAAATCGGCTCCAATTTTCTATTTAAAAGGATAAAAAACGAGATGAATGCCATTCAGTCCCAAGGAAAAGAAGGGAGTGTCCAATTTTCTATTTCTGGTTCAGAGAGTTGCTCACAGTCGCCAACGCCCGTAGGAGAGGGCGAGATTGAACCGTCCCTCGGGCCTCCAACGCCAAAGAAAGTGCGACAGGTGGCGGAGCAGGCGACCACAGATGTCCAGCAGCTTTTTCAAGAACTGCACAACAGGACCGAGCTAGCGACGAGAGATCTTCAATATTTGAGGGCGAAGGTAGATCCTCGTGACCCAGCATCGTCCGTTGAAGTGGTTGCTCAGTATGGCAATGTGCTCTGTCCTCGACATTCAGCAGTTCAGGTGCGGGACGGAAAATTTCTTCATGCGAATTACATCACAGATACGGCCTGCCCTCGAATCTTTGTGGCCTCTCAGTATCCAACCGATCTTCCTCTCTTTTGGAAATTTATTTTTGAACACAAACATGACATTATCGACTTGTCAGCTGCCACATGCCGATACGCTCCTTCAAACGAAGGGGAAACGCGTGTGGTCGATGGCCTTTCTGTCCGCCTCATTGAACACATCAGGCTTGCAGCTGCTCACTCAATGTGGGTATACGAAGTGGCGGATGAAGAGGCTCGTTCTTCTTGGAAGACTCGTCGCCTATCGTACACAGGTTGGCCTTGTCACGGCACCGTGAGCGTCCCTGTTCTCCAGGCTCTCGTGGCCCAACTCGAAACAGTGTTTTCAGGGGCTACGCTTGTGCATTGTTCGGCCGGACTTGGACGAACAGGAACGCTTATTACTGCCTATTTTTTGAAGCAGCTGATTCTTCAACGGCAGATCACATCTGACAACCTCGAGCCCTCTCTCGTCGGACTTCTTGTTCAATTGAGGAAGCAGAGAGGAGTCCGTTTTGTTGAATCCAAAGATCAACTCTCGCTCCTCTTCAACTTTGCGCGGGAGATGATCTGTCCTGTGGCCGTTCTCCCCCCTCCTGTCGGAAGCGACCTCGATGGTAATCGAGATCGCGAGAGCCGTGCGGCACCTCAGCAGGCAGCATCGGGTGTACGCATCAAAGTGACACCGCAAACGCCTCATGACGTACCGGAGAAAATACTTGCGGAATTGTGCGGTGCGAACATTCAGTACAATCGCGCACAAAGAACGCTATGCTTTGGGTATGGGCCCTCTGTTGTCCGAGCGCTTGTTGAGGAAAGCCCGACGTTAGGCAACCTCATTGGCTATGATTATCACTCCACGTTTGATGGGTACATAAGAAATTCCGTGGAAAGTATGG
>CAYPCN010000004.1:0-73605 GCA_964409235.1 uncultured bacterium | reverse complement strand
ATTGGGTGTCTTATGAATCATGCAAACGTTGAATGTCAACTAGAATTTTTTGTTGAGCTATGTACGATGTGAATTTGTATGGGTATCAGGATGCAAAAGCGCATCAATGCGTTTTTTTATGCCTTGATACTGCGTGAGGGCTTGCTCCATTGTCGGCCGGTCTGCAGGATTAGATTGTGTCATGGCTAGAAGGAGATCATGCATGGCCTTTGAGACAGCCTCAACTTCTTTTTTTGTTTGCTCATTGAGTCGGTTGCCATCCTTCAATTTCTCTATGAGATCGTTTTGGAAATGGGTCTGCAGACTGTCTACATAGCGCTGTAGGCCACTCTGGGCAGCTTGGAGTTGCCTGGTGTTGGCCGAGGATAATACCCTCCGGCCATAGACGACAAACTTCCCTCGCAGCTTCGTTGTCTCTGTTTGCGGAAAATCTGAATGTTGAACGATATATCGTTCAACACCTAAACGTCGTTGTTCAGGACGTAGGCTTTTGGTATGCCCGGAATCAACCTCCAATAGCATAGGACGAGTTTTGGATAAAAAATTTCTCTCTAAAATGCGTATGAGGATAATGCCAGCACTGTACACCTCTCCTTGATGGCTTAGCCGCCCTTCAGGAGGTTCATACCGCGGGTTGCCCGTATACCTTTTTGTTTCTTGTACCTTTAAGACTTGTGTTTTGCCAAAGTCAGCTATTTTTGCCCTTTCTTCGTACAGCAAAATATTTTCCGGCTTGAGATCGCCATGCACGCCTCCTATTCTTTGAAGGTCTGCAAGGCCGTGTACCACCTGTTCTCCTAGACCTAATGGATCCTTGATCGGCTGTTCTTCTGCCAGACGTTCTTCAAGATCTCCCGAAGCTTTTGCGCTTTTCAACGTGAATTTACCATGAATTTTGTCTTCCGGAGCAGTGACCTCTTGGAAGTCTATCGCAAGATATTGACTTGCTGGCCCATCGCCTTTCCACGCTCTGATTTTTTGAGCCATGTCGGGACGTTGGGGTTCAAGTTGGCGAGCAAGTTCTTCAAATTCCGCATCGTCGTGCGCTGCTTGGAATGCCTTTCCAATCTCGTCTCCTATCTGCGAAAGTTCCTTCGTTAGCTCGCTTCGCAATACGTCTGTAAGGGTGGTTCTGATCTTGGCAACTGTTGCTAATTCTCCACGCAGCTCAACCGTATTTTTTATATACTGAATTTTTCCGATGATATCAGAGTGTCCGCGAGGGGTAGAATACACATGTGGAGCTGAGGCCCTTTCTCCAGGAATCCAAATATCCTTGACTTTACCATGGGCTGCGGGGATTTCGCGCTCAGCGATCGCCGTGGCGACAAGAGCGGTTGCTATGCCACAGCATACAGAAAGCACCGCCTTGTACTGCTGTTCGGTTGTAGTGAGCAAGTGTAGATGGATGTAAAGGCTGGCAATAATATGAGACTGCCTTTCTTCAAATTCGGGAAGTGTTTGTATTTTTGCCAGATGGGCCTTGATCGATTCCAGCTGTTGCAAGGTCTCTGTGTCATTCTGAAATTCTTTTGTCTTTGCTGCAACCAACTCGAGCGCTCCCGAAATGCTTGGCCGCTCTGGTACTGGGCTGTGTACAGGAGGTCCTACATAAGGCGCTTTAGCCGCCCCCGAAATCGATTCAGATGTCATAGAGGAATTTCCATTTCTCCGATGCTTCGACATTGTTATGTGCACAGTAAAGAAAAAAGCAGGAATGTCTCAAGGGCTATTTCTATGACAAACCATTTCTGGTGTGGAGGAAAAGAGGGGTAGTGAGTATGAGTTGGAGTGAAGCAAAATTTTCACGCGGATGGTGTATGCAAACGTCGCAACATGGACGGTTCTCCAGCGATCTTGGCGCGTTTTTCAGGCCAAAGGCTGTGGCTGTGATCGGTGCTAAGGATACTCCCAATAGCGTTGGCAGGACGATTTTGACGAATTTGACTACAGGAGGGTTCCCAGGGAAGGTGATCCCTGTCAATCCCAAAAGATCGGAAGTACTAGGGATCCCGTGTATTCCTTCTGTGCTCGAAGCAAACGTGCCTATCGACTTAGCGATCATCGTCGTGCCGGCGAGCCACGTTCTTGAGGTGATGCACACCTGTGTCGGTGCTGGGGTCAAGGCAGCCATTGTCATTGCGGCTGGATTTAAAGAGTCTGGACCTGAAGGACTTCGCCTGGAAATCGCCGTGGCAGAGGCTGCTCGTGCTGGAGGGATTCGCATGATAGGGCCAAATTGCCTCGGAGTGATGAACCCAGGCTATGGTCTCAATGCCTCGTTTGCCAGGGGAATGCCAAAACCTGGATCTCTGGCATTCATCAGCCAGTCAGGAGCGATGTGTGCTGCAGTGCTGGATTGGAGTATCTCTGACGGCATTGGCTTTAGTGCTTTTGTATCGATCGGCTCTATGGCAGATGTAGGCTGGCCGGATCTCATCGAATATTTTGGGGATGATCCTTCAACGAAGGGGATTCTCATGTACATGGAGACCGTAGGGGAGGCAAGAGGGTTTTTGAGCAGCGCGCGCGCCGTAAGCCAAGACAAGCCGATCATCGTCATTAAGCCGGGACGAACATCAGAAGCGGCAAAGGCGGCCGCCTCTCACACAGGAGCGATGGTGGGCAGCGATGCTGTCTTTGATGCTGCGTGTGAAAGAGCAGGCGTGCTGCGCGTAGACACTGTTTCGCAGCTGTTCGATATTGCCGAAGTCCTCTCTCGACAACCTACGCCTTCAGGGCCGAGGTTGGCCATCGTGACCAATGCTGGTGGGCCTGCTGTTCTTGCCACAGATGCCGTGATAGGCCATGGTGCCGAAATGGCACACTTGAGTGCAAAGACGATCTCATATTTATCATCTTTTCTTCCCGCTGCGTGGAGTCATTCGAACCCTATCGATATCTTGGGAGATGCAGATCCTATCCGGTATGAGAAGGCCGTTGAGACGACGATCAAGGATGCAGACGTCGATGGCGTGCTCGTCATCCTAACGCCTCAAGACATGACAGATCCGACGCGGACAGCTGAGAGCTTGCGGCGATTTGCTGCACCGGCACAGAAGCCGCTGATTGCGAGTTGGATGGGGGGAAGGTCTGTGGCTGAAGGACGGCGGATCTTCTCGTCCGTTGGCATTCCATGTTTCGCCTATCCTGATGATGCCTCTTGGAGCTTGGCGACGATGTGGAAGCACGCGAAGATCATGAGAACGTTCTGCACTCCGCCTCGATGGAGACCATCCCCTTCTTCCGAAGAGGTGCAACATAGGATCTCAAAGGCTCGCGAGATAGTCCATCAGGCAGCATCTGAACAGCGATCTTTCCTTTCAGAACGGGAGTCAAAATTGCTGTTGAAATCATACGGAATTCCAGTGGTAGAGGCGTATCTTGCCAAAACGGCCGATGAAGCATGTGGTACGGCTGATCGCCTTGGCTATCCTGTTGTCGTGAAAATTGAATCTCCCACCATTACCCATAAAAGTGATGTGGACGGCGTTCGGCTTCGACTGATGACAAGGGACGCTGTGCGCGAGGCGTTTTCGTCGATCAAGCAGCGCGTGGTAGAGGCGTACAGCGACGAAGCCTTTAGTGGGGTAACAGTGCAGAAGATGGTGGAAACAACGGGGATTGAATTGATCGTTGGAAGTTCGATCGACTCCCAGTTTGGTCCCGTATTGTTGTTCGGCGCTGGAGGACTCTATGTTGAGGCGTTTCAAGATCAGACGCTTGGCTTGCCTCCTCTCAATGCTCTCTTAGCACGCAGGATGATTGATGCAACCAAAATTTCAAAAGCACTGTTGCACCCACGAGGCGGTGACAAGGTGCCGGTAGAGCCCATCGAAGATCTGCTCATTGCTCTTTCAGAACTCGTCCTTGAACTGCCAGAAGTATCAGAATGCGACATGAATCCCATTGTTGCTTCGCCTACAGGAGTGATCTGTTTGGATGCACGGATCGTCCTTGCTCATCCTGACCTCCAGGTGGCGCCTGCCTGTCGGCCCTATCCAAGTGAATACACGGCAGTGGCCGCTCTCGAAAGTGGTGGAGAGGTGACGATACGTCCTATTCGTGCTGAAGACGGCGCTATGATGGCTGGCTTTCATGAGAATCTGTCGACGCTCTCTTCATACACAAGGACATTTGACCATCCAATGTTTCAGCATCGAATGGTGGCCGAAGAGCTGCTACGACTGTGTTGGAGTTCTTTTGATCGCCGCAAAGTTGTGGTGGCGGAAGTAGAAGCCCCACAACGAATGCTCGTCGGTGTCGTTGTACTGCAACGGCTGCCTGAGGGAGTGACGGACCTGTGGATGGCCGTTGATCCAAGATTTGGAGCAAAGGGGCTCCATAACGTACTTCTGGCACAGGCACTCAATATTGCAGAGAAAGAAGGTGTGTGCAAGACGATCAAGGCGAGAGCATCTCGCGATGATGCAGTACTCAGCGACTGCTTGCGAGCATGTGGCTTTTCAGAAGAGTCGCATTCTCAAGAGCAATGTACGTTTGTCCTTTCACAGTGATTGAGAAGGAAAGAACATGCGTCGGAGCTTTTCGGCTGATGCCATCGCATTGCTTTCGGGATCGATTCCAATGCCAAACACGCGAAGGGTGACGAGGGATTTCAAATATTTCGTTGCGCATTCTTGGATACGTGGCTTTAGGTCGAAGAAGAGCGAATCGGAGGCATCAAAAGTTCGGACCATTGCATCTTTGGGGACCTTGTAGGGGCCAAGAGTCAATGTGTGTCGGCGATATTCTAATAAGTTAGTGGAGATTGATAGGAGATAGCACATTCCAACATCCGGCTCGCACGGGTTGATTTTTTTGAAGATGACTTTGTACGGCCGTTGTTGCTCATCGCCAATGTCTATGCTTGGAGATGAAAATTCAACCCATTGGCCTGGGAGTAAGTCGGCCGTTTGAATTGGTTGGATGGACATGCTGCTGTCTCCCATGTTCTCTATGATCCATGTACGATGTGGACTTTTAGAGCGGAAATGAGAGTTTTTTGGATCGAGCTATCCCAAAACCGATAGGTGAGGAGGTTTTGGGTAGATTCGGCCGAAAAGACCCTCCCGCATCTTCCAAAAGGCACATCGCAAATGGATTTCTATGTACTAGACAATGCTCAGACAATCCTCATACCCATAGCCGCCCTTTTTTGACCATGGCTTTCGGATGGTAGGATCGTTTTGCATGGCGGAGCCCTTCGATGCCTAAGTCCTGCTCCCAATTGAGCAGGGTATATTGGCTGGGTATTCGCCTGGCCACGTCGTGATGCATATACGTCGGCAGGCCTCGATAGGCCCCTGAGGTTTTTGAAAAATGGTACGCATAGATGTGTTGCGTGAGAGGACCACCAAGTAGAAACCCGGAAGGAAGACCGTCGACCTCATATATCCATCCCTGTAGCCCCAAGAGATCAGCCTGTTCAGAGCCTTCGTAGCACGCCTCTACATCATCCCGCACATGCTGTTTAGCCTGTGCCCACTGATCGATGATAGTACGTGCCTTTGGCAGGGAATGATGGTGGAGATCTAGGACGTCGACAGTGTGATCTGAAAGAAAGCCTCTCAGGAGATTTCTATGCCCGTCAAGATGGCGACCATGCAGCGATCGTATCGCCCCTGCGTCATACAGATAATCACTTTCATCTTCGGAACATTGAAGAGAGTATCCTTGCGCATGCACCTCTGGAAACCATTCTTCTGGGATGGGGAAAAGATAGTCGGCCTGATGCTTCCGGGCGATTTGGAGACAGTCGCTCCATTGCTTGGGATGGAAGAGCGGCATGAGAAACGGCCTTTCCTCGTACGATATGCCCTTTAGAAAGAGGAGGGAGTTCTGCTCTTCAATAAGATGATAGTGATGGACCTTTCTGAATAGATAGAGATTGGCAAAGTTGTACTCAGACAGAGGAAGCCCCAACTGTCTGCAGAGCGCGGAAATCCGTTCCTCATCATGTAACGACAGTAATTCGACCGTCAAAATGCACCTCCACTTGGGCGTAAGAGTCACATTGTACATTTCTAAAGAGACATCAACCAGTCCTCTACTTTGACTTTGTCTCACCTTTTGAAAAAAACGCAACAGAGGCAAATGCGTTGCTAGCCTTTGCCGCACTAAGTAGCGGTCAAAGTCTTTCTTGACTGCTTCGGGTGTTGCTCAAGATTTTTTCCGGCGACCTTGCCGTCCCCATCGGTGAACGGCAAGCTCTAGGCAACGCGTGCGATGCAATTCCCAATGGGCGCAAAACAGCGGAGTCCCAAGTTGCCACGTGATGGCGGCAATGCAATGTGGGTCGCCGCTTTCTTGAGCTGAATCGTTGCCGGCAGGGGATAAAAGAATTTCTGGACAGAAATACTCATTGGTATGTATGGAAAGAAGTATGTTCTCTATGGTCCAAAAAACAATGAAGGAGAAACATATGAAGCTGATAGATCTCATCGCAATGGTGTTGATACTCATCGGTGGCCTGAATTGGGGTCTGGTCGGGTTTTTCGACTTCGATCTCGTGTCCGCCATTTTTGAGAGAGGATCGGCAATCTCTCGCTTGATCTTTGCTCTCGTAGGGCTCTCGGCGCTCTATAAGATCTTTTTCTGGCAGCAAATTCACACCAGGTGGTGCAAGTAAGAGCGCGTTGTCCGCGTTTCTTCGGATTTCCGAAAAAAGGGGCTTTTTTCAAAGCCCCTTTTTTATTGCGCCCTTTGTCTTTCTTTGACAGTTTTTCTTGAACGGCTCATCCTTTTTCTTTTTGTGTCAGTGAAGAAGGATGTGTACATGAGAAAGGTCAGCCTCGCCGTACTCCTTGCCTGCTTGTCTGTCCTTCATCTCTATGGAGGAAGTTCACCGCTACCCGCCTCTGCTGGGGCGCCGTCTGGGCGTGAAGTTCGGAGTCCAGAGCTGGGGGTGTTCCCAAAATTGTCGCTCTACACCCTTCAAGGAGAGACGCAATTCGTGCCTAGTGGGCACAATGAGCTTGTGTTTGTTGGGTGCAAAGGCGAAGCCCGACATGCATTATCGAAGTGGTATCGGCTGTTTTGCGAACACCCTTCGGCACTTGACCGATTGGGCGTGATGGTAATCCCTGTATTCCCTTCTTTTATGGCCAATCGTCTGCTCCGCTACCCTCTCATGGAATGCATTCGTCAACACATTCCAGAGCGCTTGGCACAGCACGTCGGCGTCCTCTTTTCGAATATGGATGAGGCGGCAGCGCTCTTCCGGCTTTCTGCGCAAGAGATCGATTTGCTGCAGGTGTTTCTCCTCGATGAGCAAGGGCGCATTCTATGGACGACGAGTGGAGATCCGACGTCGCAAGCGTGGCGCCAGCTTCACGGCTCAATCGGCTCAAAGGAAAGTTGATCAAGTCGAAGATTGAGCGCACTGCTCTGAGCGTCACTTTTCCATTGCGTAATAGCCGCTGCGACGTGGGGGACAACGGGTGATGTCTCCGGGGAAACCATTGGGAAAATAAGATCGGACAACGAGAGCCCCAAGGCCGCTCTATTAGGGATGATGGATGCTGACGAATGGTCCAAGTACCCTTTGAGAATATATCCTCGTGTTTCAAGGCGATGGAGAGAAGCAGTAATCGCTCGAATAGGGCGGGGAATGGATGCGTACAGGTCCGATAGTGTGTGGTCCATGCTGTGGTTAAAGCGGTAGATGGTCCATGCAACCACCATCACATCGGTGTCAATTCGTTCTAAGGGAGCGTCGCCATATCCCGTCACATACGGCTTCCACCCCTTTTCTTGGAAGAAGACGACCAGTTCTCCAGCTATGAGAATGAGAAGCCAGCTGATCCACAGCCAGACGAGGAAGAGGGGAAGGGCTGCAAAGCTTCCGTATATTGCGCTGACTTTGGTCAATCGTACTTGGAAAAGGATGTACCACGATTGAATGCATTGGAATGCAATTGCGGCTATACAGCCGCTGCAGCAGGCAGCGAGCTTATTCACTGGAGCGCTTGGCATGAAATATAAGATGACTGAGAAGAGGAGCGCTGATATGGCAAAAGGCACGAGAAAGAATAACGCGTGAACGTTGCTGAGCCATCGTATGGATTCTGTCAGCTCTGTTAGCTGCGCTGCGAGAAAGATGGTCGCGCTGCTTGAAAGAGCCAGGAGAAGAGGGCATGTCAGAAGAATGGCTAGATAGTGACTGAGTTTTCGAAGTGATGGATTTCCGTGACGAATGCCCCACATGGCATTCAACGTGTCTTCCACCGACGAAAGAAGCCGAATAGCGGTAAAGAGCAGGAAAAAGACACCGATTCCGGCGATTATCCCTCCTTGTGCCTCTTTTAAGGTGGTTTGGCTGAATTGGAGGAGATAGGAGAGCATTGCTTGATGTTCGGCGAATTCTACCTGAAGCCAGTGGTCCAAAAACTCTTCGAGTCCAAAGCCCTTTGCAATGCCAAACATCACGGCCAAGAGAGGGACAATGGCCAAGAATGACTGACAGGTCATCGCTGCAGCTTCTTTTACAAGTCTGTCTTGGACGATGCGTTGTACGAGTAGCTGGATGCTAGAGAAAAAAGGTGCTGTCCATTGAGGTGCTTTCATCACTGACGTGGCCCTATTCACATGCAAAAGGCGTCGTCGATGCCGTAGTGAAACCACCTGCTCGGACGCCATTCTATTTCTTTCACTGCTTGAAGCGCAGTCTACCACGAAGACGAACAGATGACGAGTACTCGTTGAAAGCGCCATTTGCTATGTGAATTTTTAGAAGAGAAGCAGGGGGGTGGATCGAGCTACACAAAAGACACATCACAAATAACTCTGAACATCCTCATGAAAAAAACGGGCCTCTATATCTTGCAACTGGAGGGGGAAGGTGGTATTAAAAAAATATGTTTCTATGTGCATGGAAGCAGAGGTCATGTGAAACGATGACAATGGAGAATCGTTGATGTCGTTTAGGGTGATGTTGTGGATACTGCCAGCAGTGTTCTTGGTAGTCTCTCCTTTATTGGCCGGGGCCGATGAGGTTGCTATCTCTCGAGCAGAGGCGATTTGGAACATGGATAGCAACATTGGCTTGACGCGAAGCGAGCTCATTCAGGTCTGTCGACGTATTGAACACCTGAAGGCACGCAAAGGGAAGAAGGCGCAACAACGGAGGCGTACCAAGTTCTCATGCGTGATCGAAAAACTGAAAGGAGGGCGAGCGTATCTCATTCGCGACCTTCCTGGTAAAACGCGCATTGGGTATGGGTACCACAAGCAGGTTGTTAAAGCGATTTTCTATGGAAGACGTCCGAAGATTGTAGCACATTGCCTGTGCGATGCCTCGGGGAAGGCAGAGATAAAAATCCTTCGAAAATTGAGGGGGCAACGAGGCATTGTGCCCTTTTTGGGTTCGCGGTCGAAAGGGAAGAAAAAGCATTCAATTTTTTTAGAGTATTATCCTGCTGGTACGCTAGGCCACTTGCTCAAGCAACAGCATCCTTTTTCAGAGGCACAAGCCTTGCAGATTGTAGAAGATCTCATCTGCGGCCTACAGGCAATGCACGACCGTGGTTTTGTGCATCGTGACCTTCATGCAGGGAACATCCTGCTCCGCGAGTATGGAAACGGGGAGTTCGAAGCTGCGCTCGCCGACTTTGGCAAGACACTGTCGGTATCGAAGACGCGTAGCTCTGACGTTCCACAGGTTCCAAAGACGCGCAATCCGCCCGAGGCGTTACTGCGTTCGTACGCAAAGATCAACCGTTACCTTGTAGATTCCTATGCTCTTGGGTGTAATTTTTACCATCTCCTGTGGGGGGAGATTCCTCCCTGGGCCTCGATGTTTGATATCCGCGCCATGTCCACCTACCAATATTCGCAGAGGAAGGCGTTTTTCGAGGCCATTGTGCGCATGTATCATGAGGCCGAAGAACATCGCATCGGCCATCTGCTTCGTAAGGAAGGTGCCGGAGAGAATTTGTCGGCCTATGAACGCCTTCAGATCGCTGTTTTTCGGATGGTCCATTACGATGTCAGTCGACGATTACCACTGAAGCGAGTATTGTCGTATGTTCACACGGGAGAGAAACATGGAACGCAATATAGAAGAACGAAAAGTGGTCGTTATCGGCTCTGGCCCAGCGGGATATACGGCGGCAATCTACGCAGCACGGGCCATGCTGCGGCCCCTTCTTTTTGAAGGGTTTCTGTCGGGTGTGGCCGGAGGTCAGTTGATGACAACGACCGACGTGGAAAACTTTCCAGGCTTTCCAGAAGCAGTGAGCGGACCGGATTTAATGGCGAAGATGCGCCAACAGGCTGAGCGATTTGGCACAGAAGTCATCTCAGAAGATGTGCAGAGCATTGATTGTTCCAAGCGCCCTTTTCTAGTGGCGAGCTCTTCTCGCGAAGTACTGGCCCATGCTGTCATCGTTGCCACTGGTGCCATGGCCAAGCGCCTTGATATTAAAGGCACACGAGAAGGGGAGTTTTGGCAAAAGGGGGTGAGTGCGTGCGCCGTGTGTGATGGAGCGTTGCCCATCTTTCGCAATAAAGATGTGTACGTGATTGGCGGCGGCGACTCAGCAATGGAAGAATCTCTCTACTTAACGAGGTATGCAGCACGGGTCTTCATCATCCACCGTCGCGATACCTTGCGGGCGTCAAAGATCATGGCGGATCGAGCACTTCGCCATCCAAAGATCACAGTGCTGTGGGACAGCATTGTAGAAGAGGTTACCGGAGATTCGTTGATGAGGTCTATCACCATCAAGAATGTCAAAACGGGCGCTCTCGAAACTCGTCCTGCAGCAGGGCTGTTTTTTGCTGTGGGGCATACTCCCAATTCAGGATTTTTACAGAATCAAGTCGACGTGGACCAGAATGGCTATATCAAGGTGGCTCCTGGGTCATGCCGAACATCGATAGCGGGCATATATGCCGCTGGCGACGTGCAAGATCACGTGTATCGTCAAGCAGTTACAGCAGCAGGTAGTGGATGCATGGCCGCATTGGAAATAGAGAGAGAATTAGCGGCGATCGAAAGCCTGCCAAAGTAGAATTCAGAGGTCGAGGATGAAGAGCTTTTGCTGTTCTTGCGCTGCCGCCATTGCTATTGCGACGTATGCTGAGGCTGCCCCTCAGATCGAGGCTGTACCATGGACAAAGAGCTTCCTCGAAACACGCGCTGCAGCCTCTCTACAGCGGTATTCGATACATCGACGGGGAGAACGATGGGATCACTCTCCCTCCCATCGAGCGGAAGGGATGGTGTACGTCAGCTCGTCGTTCCTACCGGACTGGGAGTTCGACGTTGGGATCCAGGGGAGATCACTGCCTACAAGAAAGCTGTCGGTCCGTGCCGCACGGCAAATCTGTTCTGACCTCGAATATGCGCCTCTTGCCGTGATGGTGATCGCAGATGCTTCTGTTGCGGGTCGTGCGCGAAGTCAGGCTCCCGTGTATTTTGAGATGGCGAAAAACGTCATTGACCTCGGAATCGGCATTGGTCGCCATCTTATGAATCGAAAGGAGAGCTATACGCAAGCGTTTGCCTTCCTCTTCGGAGGCGTAGGATCATCGAAAGCTCGGTTTATGAGTGGGGAATTCGGCATACAGCACGTGATGAAGCAACGACATTTTGTCCGAATGGCATATCAACACCTGCGCACTTTCGGCTCGGGACGATCCTCATTTCGAGGAATGGCCACAGTACCGATGCGTGTCCATACCATGACAGCAAGTTATGCGTACCGATGGGATAGCGGTATCGAAGCACGAGTATCGTATATCCATCGAATGTTGGCGAAGAGCGGCCTACAACGGGCGACATCCATTCAAGGAAGCGTTTCTATCCCGATTGCGTTGTAGAGCCGGGTATGTCAAGTGATTTTGAGAAATGCTCAAAAGCATCTTTGCTGAGTCGATCGATGACGGAGTGAGAAATATGCCCTAGCTCTTCCGTTACTTGTGAGAGAGAAGGGCGAAATGGCGAAAGAACGCCTCGGACTTGTGATGGAAAACTCGCAAAGAGGCGAGCCTTGCTAAACCAGGTCCCCGTCATCAAGATATTCAAGTGCTGCGCAACTTGTTCCTGAAACTGTTCACGAGTTTTCTGTTGCGCGATGACCATTTCTTGCTGCATCAAGACATAGAGAATGTAGAGAGGGGAGGAGTTTCTCTCTCCTTCCGGAATGGTTGTAGTCGCTTGCTGGATCAGGTCGAGAAGATTTCCTTGAGATTCAAGACATGTATCTGCTTGCAATGCCTCAAATGTGATTGGCATCTCTTGGCGCGGTTGAGGCGTGCTCTTGGCCGCTGTGCCTGTGGCACGGTCAGGAGCTGGAGGTATGAGCGGAGAAAGGACAGGCTCTGCCTGCTCACCATCTGGAAGCATCTGCGTAGCAAGAGCAGGCGCCGCCCGTTCAGAATGTTGGATTTCCGCTATCCACGCTGCCGTAGCACGGCCGATCTCTGGATAGTATGCTGCACGATACGCAGACTGGAGGTATTGAAGAGTCGTAATGAGTTTTGGGCCTATGCTTGGAGAAAGCGTTGCAAGATATGGTGTCAAGGCTTTTTGCGCCCTGGCCAAGGCAGTCGCAATTCCGCTGGTGTCTTGGCGGACAGCCCATCCGGTAGTCATTTTGTGAGACGTAGGATCTATCCAGATGCCAGTGGTGAACCACCATACCCCATAACTATCAGCGTGAAATCTATTGAGCGTATCAAGGGTTTCGACGCATTCCACAAATGCCAATTCCTTCTGTCCGACGTGGGGATGGAGATCCGTCTTTTTTCGTGCTGTTAGGAAGAGTTCTTGTGCAGAGCGAAGGGCAGAGAGATCGGCTTTTTGTCCTGGTGTATATGACGAGAGATAGTTCGCCGCTTGCTTTGCCATGGCTAATGCTGCGTCAGCAACAGCACGTAGCGTCTGTAGTTGTTGCTTCGTCTCAGCGAACGGTAGCTGAATCGGGGCGATAGTCGTCTCGATGAAGTGAAGAAGAGCATCGATTTTTTGGAGAAGAGCTTCAGTATTCTCTATTTCGAGGATGGACGCCATAGCCCGAGATATATGAGTGGAGGCCTTATCAAACTGAGCAAGCGCTTCGGCAAAGTGTTTCTCGGTTTCGTCGAGGAGACGGGACAGTGTGTTACATGCCTGCTCGAGATCGTCTGTAGGAGGAGATGCAGAGCCTACCAACGCTTGTAGCAAATCATGGGCGGATGAGAGCTCCTGATTGATCGACAGGTGGAATCGGGAATCGTTGGTTACTTCTTTGAGTTTTGTATATCGTGCGAAGAGCGAGGTATACCTTTCAGAGAGATCGGTGGCACGACTTCTGGCAGGCTCCTCCGTTGCCGGACTTAGCGCTTCAGGACGAGAACGAGTTCGGGATGTAAGGGCCCGATATAGGTGTTTTGGAGAAAGTAGTTGAAGAACCTTTGTCTTTCTCGAGCTTTTGGGAAGATGTAGCGCGTTGAGCTGTTCACGGACCTTCTTCATAAACGCTTCGATCTCAAGCACAAGCCCACTCTCTCTCGAGCTTTTGGGAGGAGGTGCCGCATGTGCAGATGATGGCCTTTCCGTATTGACCTGCTCCCGGACCTTCTTCACAAACGCGTCAAACTCAAGCAAGGGTTCTTGAGAGATGCTGTCGATGATCGCTGACACAGCGTCGCTAGTTTGTGATGTTGATGTGAGAGTCTTCAAGAAGCATTGAATAAAGGCGTCTTTGTCAATTGAGTGAGGTTTTCCAGAAGAATCCTTGATCTCAAAATTCTTCCCTCTCCACACCTGAATCTTTCGCCACCCCCACAGAGTTGTGGGATGCAAATCCCTAAAACTGTCGTGACCGAGTGCATACAAGAGCTTTCCGTCTATCTCATTAGGAGTCATCTATTTCTGTGTGCTCTGAGTTTCAATGAGAGCATATGCAATGGCCATCGTATGAGAGTGACTGATCGAAAGGTGGGTTGCAGCCAACTGAAATCGCTCGTGGGTCCGTTGGTGCCACACGACGGTTGGCTTCCCCCGTTCGTCGTTGGCAATCTCTATGTCATGCCATGAGAGAGCAGCCCCAATTCCCACTCCAAGGGCCTTAGCTAGTGCCTCTTTAGCTGCAAAACGGCCTGCGAAGTACAAGGTTGGATCTTGATACCGCTGGCTATACACGATTTCCTGTGGTGTAAAGAGCCGCTCAAGGAGCGGCTGCCCTGTGCGGCGTATGGCCAACCGAAAACGCTCTATTTCAATACAATCACATCCAATTCCGTGGATCACCGCGGCCTGTACCTTAATTGCAATAATTCATTTCAGACTGTCCATCGTCATTGTCATCCTCTCGTACGTTGCAGAATATAATTTTCCCTGAGGATGAATACTTCTGCGAGAGGACCTGCGTACGGACATTTTTTCCTAAAAAATCGCCTCCTCCATTGACCACCACCATGGTCCCATCGTCGAGGTACCCAATGCCCTGCTTCGGCTCTTTTCCAAGACGCTGGATCTTAATGGAGAGCGTTTCTCCTTTTGGAATGAGCGGGCGCAAGGAATTGGCAATAGTGTCGATCGCTAGGTACATCCCTTGTTCTGTTTCAGCGCGAAGTGGAGAATTCTCATTGGTCAGGAGCGAGGCGTTGAGAAGTTTGGCGGACTGCACGATCTTCTCGTTCAGTTCAACGCTTTCAGGAACGGCCACGTCTTTGAACTGGAGGCCAACACGAGGTAATGATTCAAGTCGCCGGAGGGCTTCGAGCGCCTTGCGAGCCTTGACCCTGGCCAGTTCATCACCTGACTCTGAATGATTTTTGAGCTCTCGAGGAAGGAACGAGGGCACAACAATCTGGCCGTCAAACAGCCCTGTTCGTGCAAGATCGACTAAGCGGCCGTCCTCAAGAACGGACTGGTCAGGGATGAATTTTCGCACACCCGGTGCTGATTGTTGAGTGTCAGCCACCTGCGAAGAGGGGGATTCGCTGGCACGGAAGAAGGGAAAGATCCTCAAGCAAGAAAAAGAAACGATGGCGATGGTGAACGGAAGAAGGAAATGGATGAGAGATACGACCTCTCTCGAAAGCGCTCCCGGTAGAAAAATTTCCCGTGCACAAAGGCTCAAAAAGGCAGCAACACCAAAGCCAACAACCGTTGAAATAAGCGTGTTGAAGAGGTTGATAGCAGACCACAGGCGAAGGAAGAGCTGTACGGCGTGAACGATGAGCAGTCCAAACAGGCCGGTGACCGCTACCGCGCCAAAAAAATTCCCGTCAATCGGCAAATAGGATGCATGATAGAGGCCCGCTACGCCGAGGAAAATGAGGAGAAAAGGTATTTTCGAAACCCAAAGTGGCATACGACTTTCACCAAAATGCTCTACGGTTTGTACAAGAGTACGAGAACCCAAGTTGTATCGTGTGCGGGATTCTAGGCGCCAGCAATTTTTTTGTCTATGCTCTGTGTGATACAGTTTTTTTTGACGGCAATTCTTTCAGAAGAGAATGCACAGTGGACGTCCCGCTTGCAACAGCATCAATAGAGGAAAGGAAGGTCTCCTTGACAAAGAGCGCCGTCTGGAGGATCGTTACCAGCGTCAACTCACTTAGCGGCTCCTCGAACACGGGAAGGCTATATGAGAAATACACGCTCTTCTCAACCTCACTACAGTTCAACGCTCCAAGGGGGAGCGACTTGTTCGCTAAGCTTATGAGGCGCAGCACCTCTCCTGTTGTCTTCTGAGATATTTCTACGGGAATTGTCATAATAAACGAAAGAATACTGAGGTTCGTAGGATTGGGCTCGCTCTCTCCTTCAAAAATCGCCGACAGAATGTCTTGGGAGTAGTGAAGAATCTGAATGGCGACCGGCCGCTTCTTTTCGTCAAATCCAAAGTCGACGATACAGGCTTCATAGGGGAACTGCCCCTCTAACCCACTTGTTGTCACCTGAAGGCCGTATTCTTCAAGTCGCTTGACAATGGTCAGGATGATCGATTGCTTTGACATAGAAATTCTCTCAATATGGTTTCAAGGGCTGATTGAGGAGACGAGAGCTCTTGAGGCGAAAGCCCCAGGATTGGAGCAACGTCTTCTTGCACCGCTTGCGATGGATTCCTCGTGGTAAAATAGGTTGTGGCTTGGAGTAGAGATGATGGGGTAATACCATGTACAATGCTCTTCAAGAAATCTTCTAGAAGTCTCTTTCGATCAAAAATCTTGGATGGTGGCGCATCCAGCATTTGAGCGAATTTGATTTTTTGATCTCCACTGCCTTGTCCTGTGCAGAGATACTGCGCCAGCTCTTTGATATCGGTATCACTACAGAGAAGTTTCCTCAGCTCATGAGGAAGATGAATATTGGCGGCCACCAGTTTGCGACTGTCTATTCCAAGAAGGCAGGCGATTTCGTCTTTTTGCATTTCCGTGCAATCAGGGCTTTTCAGGAAGGCGAGGAGTTCTTTGAACTGCGCATTGGACACTTTCATCGTCGACATTTCGCTTTTGAGTCGGCGACGCATAAAGTACGACCCAATGGAGACTCCTAACCCTATCATGCCGATGACGAGGGCTGACACGGCAATGCCTGTGGCTGCCACCCCAGCGGTAAAGGCAGCTCCTATGCCAAGTGCGCCGGCAATCGTCGCAAGCGATCCTCCGCTTGCTCTGAGGAGGCTCAGCTGAAAATGTTTGTTGGCCTTTAATGCTTCGCGGTGCAACTGAATGCCCCTGATAGTGCGAATGATGGACCAAACATTGTCAGGGATCCCCGTTTCTGAACGCACTCGACTGTCAAATCTCGCTATTTGTGTGTCGATAGTTTTCTTTTCTTGATACGCCTGTCGCATGTGGCGAATGCCAAGAGCAGTTTCTAGGCCTCCCAGCAAGACAGCGAGGCCGCCGGCAGCCGCTCCAGCGATCGTTGCCGCCAATTGCAAACCTGAAAGGATGGATTGGCTGACGGTCCCGACTTTTTGGGCGATGATCCGTATGCCTGTGAGGCCACAGGAGGCGATATTGGCCAGTGAAGCAGGGATGCTGCGCAGAGAAAAGATGTGACTTCGTGAGGTGACGATCTGTTTCTGAAGCTTTTGAATGCGAATTTCCAATTGGGCCTGAGCCTCGGGCTCTGTCATACGACGCTGGTCATGGCGAGCCGAGCGAAGCTGGGCGATCAGCCGCCGATTCGCTTTGATCCCTTTCGCCGCCTTGGTCACCTTCTTCCCAATACTTCGAAGCCCGATGATCCCCTGAATAGTTGCTATTCCGAGATTGGCCATGGGAAGCTTCTTAGAAAGGGCTTCATCGATGGGGACAAACGCGGTGCTCGCCAGATCCAGACAAATAGGCACGAGTTTTCGAAGAGGTAAGGGAGGTGTGACGACAAATTTCGAACCATGGTTCACATGGAGTCGCTCTCGTATCGAACGAAAGAATTGTCGAACAACAGCGGCGGTTTTTGACAGCTTCGCCGCCGCCTGAGGAAGGCGAGTGGCTGTTGGGATTTCTTGCGGGGAAATGCTGGCTGCGGCAGAAGTACTCATGGCACAAACGTCCTCGTTTCTTTGGCAGCCTACAAGGAACGTCCTTTTTTTCGAAGAGGGATAGCACGAGCCATTTGCGAGATGCCTTTGGAGGATACAGGAGGACTTTTTCGGCCGAATCTCTCGACCCAAAAATATCGTCCCTTCTCCTCATTACAAATGGCTCAACACGAGCGAGGAAAATGGCATCATGGTGATAGTACGGGTTGTTATACGAGGCCCTTGGTGTAGAGGGAAGAGGTCATCAGGAGGAAGCTTTGAGGTATTCACAACGCACTGCCAGGCGCCACAGGTGGTACGAGGAATCTCAATGCGCTGGCGGCGAGGAGAGGCGTTAAAGGCGATAAAGAGACGCCGTTGTTGCTCTTGATCACAAAGAGTCCAAACAACGAGGTGGTTGTCCGAATCCCAACACGGAGTGTCTACGGCATTTCCATGCCACTGAACATCTGCTTCAGTTAAAAACCTATGGGAATGAAAGCACCCGGACTCTTTTCGAAGTGCTGAAAGCGTTGAGACCAGTTGGACAAGGTCAGCGCGTTGTTCTACTTCATGCCACTGATACCAGCTTATGGGGCTGTCTTGGCACCATGTGTTATTATTCCCTCCCTTCGATCGCGCGTACTCATCGCCCATAAGGATCATGGGGTTTCCTTGCGACATGAGTAACGCAGTGAGGAAATTTTTGCATTGGCGATCTCGCAATCGAGCAATCTTGCGTTGCGGTGTTGGTCCTTCTACGCCGCAGTTCCACGAGTAATTTTCATTCATGCCATCGAGGTTACGCTCGCCATTTTCACTGTTGTGTTTTTCATTGTAGCTGACGAGGTCACACAGGGAAAAGCCATCGTGGGCAGAGATGTAGTTGATTGAATTTGCAGGAGATCCAAGAGGGCCGTAGATGTCTTCTGAACCGCACATTCGGCTGGCAAAGAGCCCAGACATTCCTGGTGTCCCTCTGACGAAGCGGCGGACATCATCGCGAAATCGATCGTTCCATTCCATCAACGCTGGACGTTGGCACTGATTCAAATGAAAGAGACGGCCTGTTTGGTATAAGCCAGCTGCATCCCACGGTTCTGTGATGAGAATGCTCTTGCCGATGACAGGATCGAGAATGATCGCTTCTATGAGCGAAGGTTCGGTCATGGGAATGCCGAGTTGGTTGCGAGTCATGGCCGATGCCAAGTCAAAACGAAATCCATCGACGCGGTACTCAAGAATCCAATGGCGGAGGCTGTGGAGGATAAGGTCAATGGCGACCGGATGATTGGCATTAACGGTGTTCCCGCATCCCGAGAAATTCGCAAAGGAGTCATCGTCGTTCATAATGTAGTACGTATCATTCCCAAGGAGCTTGAGACTTATGCCTGGGCCATGTTCGTTTCCTTCGCCAGTGTGATTGTAGACAACGTCGAGGATCACCGCTATGCCACAGTCATGGCAGGCGCGAACGAGAGCTTTGAACTCTTTGGCCGTTGTTTTTGGATCGTTGGTGGTGCCGTAGCGCTGCATAGGCGAGAAGAAGCTCAGCGGAGAATAGCCCCAGTAGTTGTACAACCGGCTGCCGGTGATGGGGTTGTGCAGAGGCCATTCCATTTCATCAAATTCAAAGATCGGCAATAGTTCAAGAGCGGTAATGCCCAGCGCTTGAAGATGTGGGAGGGCATCAATCATGCCAAGATACGTCCCCGGAAATCGACTGTTGCTCGAGGGGTCGATAGACATGCCTCGTACATGAGCCTCGTATATAATGAGCTGTTCTGGCTTGAGAGGGGAGTGGACAGTCGTCCCCCATGAAAATTCGGTGTCCGCCGTTGCCACGCCAACGAGAACCCCCTCTTGTGCAACGGATGCCCAGGCGTTCTGTCCCCAAAGACTTCCCGTTTGTACAAGTTTGGCGTACGGATCGACAGCAATAGGCGCGATCTTTGACCCTTGTGGTGCGTGGCAAGCGCCGATTCTCCATCCCCACAGAAGTGTGTCGTCATGGGCTTTAATGGCAATGTGCCAGATATCGCCAGTGCGATTGACAGTAGGATCAAGAGGAAAAGATGCTGTGATGGCGCCTGTTGTGTACTCCCCGATAACGAGTTCCAAAACAGTATGGGGACAATACACGGCAAAATTCCACATGTCAGGAGCGTGGAAGGTCGCTCCTAACGGTGAAGGACAGCCAGCCGACCAATAGCGCATAATGTTCCCTCGTTCTTTATTGAATATTTACGCTTGTTGTGTCATATCCGTCGCGTTCTCGTTTGAGAGAGCCATTTGTGATGAGGTTTTGGAGCATCAATGCTAGAAATTCGGCATCGCAACTGGCTCTGAGGACAGCAGTTCCTGGCACCAAAACTCTATCCTAGGACAGATTATGAATAACATTACAGCAACCTTTGAAAATTTTGGTCATAATGTCTCACATGCATGGGAATCATGCGCATCGGTCGTGACAACCACGTGTCAGCAAATTGGCGAAACGTATGAATCTGGACGCCAGAGACTTGTGCAATTCACGTCCAAGGAGATCTCTCCAGATGTAGCCTATGTTGTCGAGCGAATTTCTCTTGCCGTCCCAGAAGTTTTTGTTGCTCTTGCATCACTGTGGAATGGGATTCTTACCATTCCCGCTCTTATCGTTTCCTGGGGCCGCAAGGTAGAGCCAATACTTCCTTTCATACGGTCCGTACTGCGCGGTGACATGACTTCAAAAGGGCTAGGAGATGGTCTGCGAGATTCGCTCGATAATATGAATCGCATGTTCGAACGAGTGCTGGTGCCATCGCTGTTTGTGGCCTTTCTCGTCGACACTGTCTATTCGTTTGCCATGGGGTGGATAGCTCAGGATTGGAAGGCCATGCTTCATAGCACTGCAATTTCTCTTCCCGGCCTTTTCTTGACGTTCCGGTATATGGCGCTTCAGCGCGTACGCGATCAAGAAGCTGAGGCAATAGGTTTTGACGATACGCCGGAAATCACATCTTCTGATGTGTAAGCGATTTGTAGGAGGGGGGGGGCACCGGGCCCCCCTTCTTAGAATTTGATCGTGGCCTTGCCAGAGATAATTCGGCACTGACAGGCCATTCGCTCTTTCTTCACCCCTTCTTCCCCAATGAAGTCGATCTCTGCTTGGGTGGGAGCAGAGAGATTCTCCATTCCCTCAAGTACTTCAACAATACATGTGCCGCAGAGGCCTCCCGAGCAGGCGAAGGGAACGCCAGCTCGCTCGCACGCCTCTTCTATTGGAGCGCCATCCTCAACTTCATATCGTTCTCCATGATGGAAATACAATTCTGCCATTGTTCACATCCTTGTACAGTGAGCATGAGCCATGCAAATGACTCGCATTACGACCTGCTTGCCTTCTCATCGCCTTTGTCGGACGATGTTTTTTTTGTCTTAGCCAAAGGCTTTGCTACCTGCTTTTTCACTTGGCGCGGATGACAGTCGACCCAAATCGGTGAAGCCCATGCCATATGCCCATCCTCTTGCGTCACTCGCAGGTAGTAAAAGGCAAAGAGGGTGGCGCCATCCGGTGCCTTGATACAGGATTTAGCAAGCTCTCCCATATCGTCAAAGGTAAAATCGAGGAAATTGGTCTCTGAATGGAAGGTATGGAGAACTTGTCCATTTCTGATGAGCTCAACCTTTTTGAGGGCCGCCGTGCCTGCCACATACCCAGAAAGATGCCGATTGATATGCAATCCTGGTTTCTGTTCTGTGGAGAGCTCCGACCCCATTGGATTGCCCGCGAGAAAGAGCCCGACGACAATTCGCTCACCAGTTGTGGCGTAACAGCACCTATGATAAAACGCCTCATAGACATGTTGCCGTGTCAATCGATCGCAGAAGACTCCGGTTAGCCCCGGAGGATATTGCTTTTGGTCAGTATCGTAGAAGGAGGAGAAGATCGATCGGTCATCAAGACCGCCAGCAATAAATCCAAACCTTCGATTTTTCATGAGTGCTTTGAGCAATGATCCCTCTGCAGCCTCATGAACACCCTGTTTTGCTGATGAGCAGATGGGGAACGTGTTCCCCTCTTTCGCTGTTCTCTCAGAACAGCCCCAAGCATTATAAATTTCAGCGAGACGTTCAAATTCCGGGAAAAACTCCGAAAAAGCACAAGAGTGAGCGCTAGACATGGTAAAACAGGCGATAGAGATCAGCTCTTTGGGAGAGAAAAGCGCATAAATTTTTTTGAGCGTCGACGTACGAGCTTCTTTGCTTCGAATGATAGGGCGTTCATCTTTGTTATAGAGAAACCCGCGGATCCCTTCATCCTTACCCTCTCCACAGAATTGCTGCCCGAGGATGGCGCAGAAACGGTCATCTTCATTAAATTCAGCAACCTGTTCGCAGATTTTTTTCCATGTTTCATTCGATGTCTCTTCCACAGAATCCGGGACAGAACATCCGAAAAAGTTCAGAGATTTCTCATCGCGAAAATGGCGAAGGCAATTTTCGATGTTTTCACTGGAATCGTACCGTTCTGACTCGCCATGTACCGTTCCCCAGAAGAGATTTTTTGTCTCATTGGGAAAGCATTTGATAGGGCTCGAGCGAAATTCCTCTCCGGTCTTCAAGTTCTTCAGTACGATGGAATAGACCCCTGGTTCATTAAAGTAGAGATTCGGCAAGGCGATAAATCCGGTCTCCGGAAGAAACAGTCGCCATTTCAATGAATCGCGAAGGTTTTCATGAGTAAACTCAATGAGCGTGTCTTCAGGAGCGTTGTTCGTCAAATTCCCAAAGCGATCTTCAAACCGCAGGATGACGTCAAACCGCTTGTTTTTTACTGCAACCGACGGAGAGAGAATGCGAATGGTATGGAGCGTATTGCCCTTGATATCGATAGTGAAGACTTCTGGATCTGAGTACTGACGCTTTCTTGTGGGGTCGATGTACAGGTAGAAAGGGCGTCGACGCTGGATCGTCAGCTGAGCAAGATTTCCATATTTTTCTTCTTGCCCGACGCGGGGAGTTCCCATGGCAATCGTGATTTTTCTTCCTGCAGGAACTTCTGTAGGCAGTGAAAATTCAAAAGACGGGACAACACTCTGAGGAGTAGAGATAGCCTTTGGCTGGATCTTCTTCCCACCTTCGATTTCTGCCCAGAGTATGTTCGCCTGATTTTTGGACGTAGGTTGGGGGATTTCCCAGTCAACAACGCGACCGCGACCGCCGATATCGAATTTCAGCAACGTTCCCTTTGGAAGAGCCACGGAGGGGGTCACGATAAACTTCCAGGTGTTTCTTTCTCCAGCAATGGCTGTCGTCGGCTCTGTATAACAAATCGAACGTCGCATGCCCGGAACTCCTTTTATAGTGAATCAGAAGGCGGGGAGAGCGCATCCCCATTAGCTGTTAAAATGTCGTGCAATGTGTTGAAGTACAAAGGGAAGTCGGCGCGTTCTCGCGCGTGGCATAGAGCATTGGCACTGAACTGAGCATACTTCTTCGAGTCTAATAGCAGCTGTTCTATCGCTTCAACACAATGCTGCGGGTCTACGACCTTCGGCGACACCAGAGTTCGGGTTTTCATATCGACCACACAATCTGGGAGCTCCTTGTGGCTAATGAGGAGGTTTTTAGCCTCATAGATGCTCAGCGTTGGTGCGACACATATTCCCGTCTTCTCATTGAGGACCGCCTCGGGTAGACCATCGACAGCAGCAGCAATGACAGGGACACCTCGTGCTGCGGCTTCTAAGGACACCAATCCCAATGGCTCTCGAATGGATGGCGTTAGAAGGATGTCAATCCCATCGTAGAAGTCGGTCACGCGATCTAGGCATCCCATCCAGTGGACAGAGGGTTCAATGCCGAGTTCATGCGAGCGCCGCCGTCCAATCTCTTTCATCGGGCCGACACCGGCGATGGAAAGAGTGGCGTCAATACCGCGGGCAAGGAGAAGTTTCAGCGCGTGAAGCGCCACCAGGAGCCCTTTGACAGGGACAAGGCGGCCTATGAACCCTAAGCGGAGAGGGCGGTGCGAAGTCAACGCTCGTGGCGTTTCGCGGATGCTGATATCAGGGCGCAGAGGGTTGGCCACAACGGTGATCGGCGTGTGGACATCCCACTTTTCTTTTAGGATGACGGCGGCGGCATTGGAATTTGCCATCATATGCGAACAACGAGAAAGGAATTTCATCCTCTTCTTTGAAACAGGCACATTCCAAGCGGCGCCATGTTCGTAATAGGCTGCCATTCCTGGTGGAGAATGCTCTTCAATGCGGTTCCAATAGATCCACAGAGAGGGTTTGACAATCTCATGGACCATGGCTCGACGCAGATGAACAAGAGTTCGAAGCAGGCGGGGCAATCGCAAGCCCATGATGTGCTCTTCGAGGAATGCCTTGTAGCCGAGCGCCCCAAAGTGGGAGGAAAATTTCGTATGCGGAGGCTTCCCACAGACTGAAGTATAATGGGTAGATCTCCCTTGCGCCAAAGCTTCTGTGACAAAATGCACATACAGAGATTCTACGCCCCCTACTGTGTCTAAGCTGAGGATGTGAATGAATACCGGCGCTGTCACGATCGCATTGTCCCTTGAAGGTCAAGAAATGATTGAAGAAGAATTGTACTAGAAACGCCATCAATAGATGAAGAGCGTTCTCTTCGCGTCATCAGAGCGTGTTTCATGAGCCGTTCTGCTTGGACAGAGGTGAGTCGTTCGTCGAATAATTGTACGCTAATGCCTGTTTGCTCTTCGAGTGCACAGGCGAACGAGCGCACTTCTGCTGACCGCTCAGATTCAGAACCGTTCATGTGGAGCGGCAGCCCGACGATGATCTGGTCGATGTCCATCTTGAGCTTGCGAACCTCTGCGGCGACATTGGTCGCTGCAGTCACGGGATTTTTCGACCCACGAATTGTCGCAAGAGGGCTGGCAATGAGATGGAGGGGGTCGGACACAGCCAGGCCAATGCGTGCATGGCCAAAATCTACTCCTAGGAGCCGTCCTTTCATGCACGCCCTCTCTTTGCTTGCGCATGGTCGAGAGAGGCCTTGAGAAAAGCGACGAACAGAGGATGGGGATCTGTGGGCGTTGATTTAAATTCAGGATGGAATTGGGCGCCGAGCATCCAAGGGTGGTTCACCACTTCAATTACTTCGCATAACGAGCCGTCTGGGCTTGTCCCAGAGATGAGCGCCCCATTTTGAAGGAAATGGGCGCGATACTGCGAGTTAAACTCGTATCGGTGGCGATGTCGTTCGCTGATTTTTGCTGTGCCATAGGCTTGGAATGCAAGAGAGCCTTCGTGAAGAAGGCAAGGATACGCCCCAAGGCGCATCGTCCCACCAAGATGTGTGACATGTTCTTGCTCCGAGAGAAGCGAGACGACAGGGTGGGGTGTCTGCGCATTGACTTCCGTGGAATCAGCATTGTGGAGGCCAAGGACTTTTCGCGCAAACTCTACAGTCAGCACCTGCATGCCAAGGCAGATGCCAAAATAGGGGATTTTTTCTGTTCGACAGTAGGTGGCCGTGGCAATTTTCCCTTCCCAGCCCCTCATGCCAAATCCGCCAGGCACGAGGTAGCCATCGAGATTTGTGAACGAATGGGGGAATTCATTCTCAATTTTTTCAGGGTCAAGCTTTTCAATTTTGAGCTTGCAGCCAACTTTACAAGAAGCATGGTACAGAGATTCATACAAAGATTTGTAGGCGTCTTGGTGTTTGACGTACTTCCCGACGACGCCGATTCTCACGACAGAGGGGTCAGAAACGCAGGGGCGACTGCTATATTGCCAATCGCTGAGGTCAATGGGCTTTTCTTTGAGACCAACGTGCTGAAGGATGACGCCTTCAATATTTTGGTTATGAAGGACGACGGGAACGTCATAGATCAAATCGACGTCGGGCAGGTCGAAGACCGAGCGGTTGGGGACATTGCAGAACAGGCTGATCTTCGCCCGCTCTTCGGGTCCCACCGAGCTTTCCGAGCGGCAAAGGATGAGATCGGGGAAGATGCCAATCTGGCGCAGCGCTTGCACCGAATGCTGCGTAGGCTTTGTCTTCAATTCGCCAGCAGCTTTGATAAAAGGGACATATGTGACATGAACGTTCAAGCACGATCGCTTCTTTTCGTACCGAAACTGTCGGATCGCTTCAAGAAATGGCTGTGACTCGATGTCGCCCACGGTGCCGCCAATCTCTGCAATGACAAATCCAAAACCACGGAGCTGGCTGGCGCAAATACAAAGCCGGCGCTTAATCTCCTCGGTGACATGAGGGATCACCTGTACCGTCGATCCCAGAAAATCGCCTCGTCGTTCCTTTTTGAGTACTTCTTCGTAGATCTGCCCTGAGGTGACTGTAGAGATTTTACTCAATGGAGAACGGGTAAAGCGCGAGTAGTGTCCTAGGTCGAGGTCGGCCTCTGCACCATCGTCGGTAACATACACCTCTCCATGCTGAAATGGACTCATCGTACCGGGGTCAATATTGAGGTAGGGGTCAAGCTTCATCATGGCGACGGAATAGCCCTGGCGCTCGAGCAATAGGCCAATGGCAGAAGCGGTGATCCCTTTGCCGAGTGATGAGATGACACCACCTGTTACGAAGATAAAGGCTGGCTCTGTATCCACTGTTCTACCTCCTGAATATCAGATGGTACATTGACATCTGGACTATGATGAGAAACTTGTGCCACGGCGATCGAAAAACCATGCTCCATGGCCCGCAGCATTTCGAGATCTTCGGCCTGTTGAAGCGGCGTTGGCGGAAGCGCAGAAAACCGCAGGAGAAACTCCGGCCTATAGGCATAAATGCCAACATGCCGGAAATAGGGGAGAGAGTCCACTTGAATTCCCTGTTTCGAACCAGGAATGGCATGGCGGCTAAAATAAAGTGCTTTCCCCGTGGCTGTTTTGACGCATTTCACAATATTGGTATTCACGAGTTCTTCTTTAGATCGTATTGGAGCAATAGCTGTTCCCATGCTGTCGAGAGGGGAGGATCGCAAGACTTCTACCACTTTGGCAATGGTATCCGGCTCTATGCAGGGTTCATCCCCTTGGACGTTTACAATCATCTCCGCGTTCTTCAGATCGTCTCGTAGTCTCACGGCTTCTGCCACGCGGTCGGTACCTGTGAAGCAAGACGCCGACGTCATCACGACATCAGCATCAAACGCATGGGCCGCTTGCATGATGCGTTCATCATCTGTTGCGATCACGCAATGATTGATGAGCTGGCAACGCATGACACGACGGTAGGTTCGCTCTAGCAGCGATACCCCATTGATCATAACGAGAGGCTTTCCAGGGAATCGTGTGCTGCTGTAGCGGGCAGGAATGACAACAATTACTGGCCTAAAGACCATGTAGCGAACGCCCCCATTATCAGAGCTAGGTATACGACGGCTTTTCGAGGATAGAGACCAATCTTTGTGCCAATCTCGCCTTTGCCCATATTGCCAGGAATATGAGGTTCGTTATTGCTTCTGAAAAGCCGTGCTCTATTGTCTCAAAGAATACAGGAACGAAGAATAAAATGACATCTTGCAGTATTCCCCTTAGCCGTCGTACGCTTTTCTTTCTTACCTTAGCTTTTTCGAGGATAGCAATGAAGAGTGGATTTTGGAGACGTCTGTGCTGTGTCGTATTCGCATGTGCGGTTTCATTCGCATGGGGAGCTGTTATTGGTAGTCCAGAGGCGCTTCCTATTAAAAGTTTTTCTTTAGAGATCGTCGGTGAGCCAGCTGGAAGCGAAGAATCCGTGCTTTCGACGCTACAGACAAAAGAACAAGAACGTTTTTCTCAGAGTACCTTTGATAAGGATTTAAAGCAGATTGCTAAGGAGTTTGATCGGGTTGAGCCGACAGTGATGGTGAGCGATGGTGAGGTAACCATTGTTCTTAAGGTGTGGAAAAAGCCATTGATCCATGCGATACGATGGCAGGGCAATGCAGCAGTCGAAACGGACACACTCGCAAAAGAGCTCGGAATTGCCACTGGCTCGGTCTATGATCGACAAGGGTTTTCAAAGGCGATGCAAAAACTGCGCCAGTTCTACGTGAAAAAGGGCTTTTTTGAGTCCGAAATTGATTTTGTCGTCGCCCCTCGTCCAGAGCCAAACACTGTTGACATTGATATTGTTATCAAGGAAGGCCGCGCTGGATATGTCGAGGAAATCCGGTTCTCTGGCTGCACCTCCGAAGAGAGCGACGAGATCTGCGATTCGCTCATGACCAAAGAATACTCTCTATGGCTGTCGTGGTTGACGAACCAGGGTACCTTTTATAAAGATGTCTTCCGCCAAGATGAGATGACAATGCTCAGATACTTCCAAAATAAGGGGTATTTGGATGCTAAGGTGGCAACGTCGATTATTCCGTCTGAGCGTTCGAAAGACCGCATTGTTATTGACATCGCAGTTGAGAAGGGGAACGTCTATCGGTTGGGAAATTGTACGACTTCCGGCAATGTTCTCTATACGCAAGAAGCTCTGTTGAAAAAAGCCGAGCTTACCCCGGGCCAAGTCTATTCTCCCGATGAGATACGTCGTGCGGGGAAGGCCATATACAACATGTATGGTTCGAAGGGATATATTGACGCGTCTATTGTTCCCGAGCCGAAGCTTCGCGATGATGCGCTGGTCTACGATGTGAATTTCCGCGTGGAAGAGGGCCGATGTTTTCGTGTGGGAATGATCGAGATCATCGGCAACACGATCACGGAGCCGCGCGTGATCCTTCACGAGACTCTGCTGGTCCCTGGAGCTGTCTTTGACTCTAACCTCCTTGCCAAGACCGAAGAGCGATTGCGCAACATCGGGTATTTCAAAACTGTGAACGTCTATGCGGTCAAATCGAGCCGTCTTGATGGGGGAGAGGGGGCGACGCCGTTCCGAGATGTGCATATCGAAGTTGAAGAGATAGGAACGACAGCGCGCTTTATGGCATTTGCTGGCTGGAGTTCTGATGAAGGGGTGTCTGGCGGATTGGGGATTTCAGAGTCGAATTTTCGATTGCTCGGTCTTCCTAGGATGTTTTCCGATGGGTATCGAGCTGTTCGTGGTGGTGGCGAAAGCGTCTCTGCCAGTGTGACGGTTGGTACCAAACAGCTGTCGTACAAAGCGTCATGGACGAAGCCGTACTTCCTCGATACGAATTGGGTGGTCGGTGTCGATCTAGAAAAGCTTCGCAATTCGTATGCGTCGAGCGACTATACGATCAAATCGGATCAAGCAAGTCTTTTCGGCAAATACGAGATCAATCCATTCTTGAAATTTGGCACGCATTACCGCATTAAAGACTCAGACATTGACCTCAAAAACATTTACCATACACGAAGAAACCGTCAGCTGGTTCGCGAGTCAAAAAATGGGGGCACGATCTCAGCTGTCGGCGTAGCGCTCTATTATGACTCTACGAACCATCCTGTGCTTCCCAAAGAAGGGGTTCGCTCAGAACTATCTGCGGAGTATGGAGGCCTTGGCGGCGACCACCGCTTTTTGAAACTTGCGTACCTGAACTCCTGTTTTTACTCCCCATTTGGAACTGGGGTGCTGAAATTTAGAGGTGATGCTCAGGCGATCAAAACCGTTTTTGGGACAAAGCCTCGGAAGCTGCCGCTTGATGAGCGTCTCTACCTAGGTGGTGATGCGACGATGCGAGGGTTCAAATACAATATGGTTGGCCCAAAATTCCATGATCGCGAGAGAACCCCGCGCGGAGGGATGACGTCATTGCTCTTTTCTGGAGAATATGAACATCCTCTTTGGAAACGGCTGAATGGTTTTGTGTTTACAGACATTGGCAATGTATGGTGGCAGGAGTTTCGTCTTGGCCGCCTTCAAGCGACTGCTGGTGTTGGTTTGCGTTTTTATATTTCCGATACAACGCCGTTGACGTTTGGGCTAGGGTTTCCTATCCATCCAGAGAATAAGAGGGATGTTCGTCATTTCTTCTTTTCCATTGGAGTCGGTTTTTAAGCGGGCCATGTGCGACATGGCGCGACATCCTCTTCGAGGAGACCCTCTCCTTAAGGAAGGGGTTTTTCAAAACAATGGTTGGAAGGGGTTTCAGCCCCCTCTTAATTGGGCTTTCCCGGGCCTTAAGGCACGGGTTCACACAGTAAGGGAGTTTGTGCGATATGAAAAAATGGATGGCAACAGTTTTATTCTTGATGACCTGTGCTGCGGCACCTTCTCTGGCGGCAGAACCAATAGCGCCTCCGCATGTTGGGACGGTGAGCTTTAAGACTGTCCTGGAAAAATCAAAGATTGGGAAGGAAGAGCAGGCCCATTTTGATCAGCTTCGCAAGCAGATGGAACAGAGTATGGAGAAGAAGGAAAAGGAACTTAATGATCTGGCGCCAAAATTTAGTGATGAGTACCTCGATTCCCTGACGCCGGAAGCTGAAGCCGATCTGAAGGAGAAATTCAAGACCTTGAGCCAAGAGCTGACTCAGGAACAAAACCGCTACTACCAGACGTTGAATCAGGCGAATATGCAGGTCGTCCAAAAGCTCTTTGACATGATCTCAGACGCATCAAAGGCGATTGCCAAAGAAAAAGGATTGGACCTTATTATTAACGATGAGTCATGTTTTTATAAGGCCGACAAACTTGATATCTCAGCAGATATTATCAAGAAACTTGATGAGATGCATGTGATGGCTGAGAACGCAGAGAAGAAGTAATTTCACTTGAAGAAGGGTCTCCATGCAAGAGTCGTGTTTTTCGCTTGAAGAACTTGCCACGATCATCGGCGCAAAGGTAGAAGGAGATCCTTCGTATCGCATCACCGGCGTCTCCGATCTCGAACGAGCTACGCCGGCTGATATTTCGTTTTTCGGCAATAGCCGCTACCATCAGCAGATGCTCGATAGCAAGGCTGGCGCTATCATTGTACATCCGACAACGGAACGCCCTCCTGCCCGACACTATCTCTTGCACGAGGATCCTAGTACTGCATTCCAAGGGGTACTTTGTGCCATTCGTGGAACAAAGACGCCTTTGACTGGCTTTGCTGGCGTTCATCCGACAGCGGTTATCCATCCGACAGCCTGTTTGGGAGAAGATGTCGTCGTCTGTCCGTACGCTGTCATTGATGCCGGAGTGGTGATCGGCAATGGGACGATGGTCGGATCGTTTGTCTATATCGGTCCGCAATCGTGCATTGGTTCCAACTGCATCCTTCATCCCCACACTGTTCTTCGCGAACGAACGACCCTCAAAGACCGCGTTATCATTCAGCCTGGTGCTGTTATTGGCTCGTGTGGCTATGGCTATGTGACCAGCAACGAGGGTCGCCATACGAAATTAGACCAACTTGGGAATGTGGTCGTTGGCGATGATGTGGAAATAGGTGCTAACACCACCATTGACCGTGCGCGGTTTCAATCGACGTCTATAGGGGAAGGGACGAAAATCGACAACCTCGTACAGGTTGCTCACAATGTTGAGATTGGTCGCCATTGCCTGATCGTCGCGCAGGTTGGCATCGCTGGCTCCTCTAAGCTTGGCGATGGCGTATTGCTTGGTGGCAAGGTTGCTGTCAATGGTCATATTCATATTGGCAAGGGAGTTCGCGTTACTGCTTGCTCTGGAGTGTCGAAATCGCTACCGCAATCCGGAGATTATGGCGGAGTTCCTGTCCAGCCTCTTGCCGAATACAATCGCAATGCTGTCTATCTACGTCGGATAGGCGAGCTCTTCGCTCGCGTACAATCGTTGGAAGCAAAGCTTGCTTCGCAATAGAGATTTCTTGGAGCGTGTTCAGACACCCGTGTAGGAACCTATTTGCTTTGTTCCCGGTGATCTCGGAAGCTAAATCGATCGAGATCATTGGCTGCCTTGGTATTTGAAAAAATAGGGCGCGCTTCCTGTTCAAACGCAATGCTCTCTGGATATCGAGCAGAGAAATGCGTGAGGATCAGCGTGTGGGCCTGCGCATCTTTGGCAAGCTGAGCCGCTTCTGCTGCTGTCATATGTTTGTAACATACTGCAAGCTCTGTATCTACAGACAGATATGTGCTTTCGCAAACGACCATGCGAGCGTTCTGAGCAAGTTCTAGAGCCTCTTGGCACGGACGTGTGTCGATAATGACCGCGATGGAATCACCTTTGCGAACGTAGGCAACCTCCTCAAGGGACACGCGCCGTCCATCGACCATGATCCATCCTTGGCGTTCCAATGTCTTGACCAATGGTCCTTCGATGCCTGCTGCTTTGAGTTTTTCTTTTTCAAAGCGGATTCTATCGGGTTCGGTGACTCGCCAGCCGATATTATCGATGCCATGATCTAAAAAACGAGCTTCGATGCGAAAATGCCCGTCATCGTGGACAATGCCGCCAGGGCGATCGATGGGATGTTCGATCACAGATATGGTCTCGTAGTACGCTGTTCCATAGCGCAGCCGATCGAAATATTTCTTTCCACTCGCAGGATAGTAACAATGGATGGGGTGAGGGACTCTGTCGAGGTTGAGTCGCATGAGCATTGACCCTACGCCAAGGCAGTGGTCGCCGTGAAAATGAGAGATGAACATTCGCGTGACGACTGGTGGTGCTACATCAGCAAAGATAAACTGTCGCTGTGTGCCCTCCCCGGGGTCAAAGAGCAGGCCTTCATTATTCCAGCGAAAGAGGTAGGCACCATGGTTGCGGCGGCGTGTCGGTTGTTGGCTTGAGGTACCGAGAACTACGAGATCCTTAACGCTCAATTGAAACGCTCCAGTGGTAGGGGATGTGGAAAGTGCAAGTCAGTATACCAAAAAAAGCACTATACGCAACACGAGTATAGTGCTGTCAACGAGGACATCGCGCCACAAGACTGACCAAAAGGAGCCGAAGAATCGGCTCTTCAAATCGCCGGTGGTTTGTTCTCTTTATCCCAATCACTGTCTGAGGGTAGTACTATCGGCAATTCGCGTCTAGCAACTGCTGGGAGCACGTCGACGGATCGAGGCGGCAAGGTGACACCATCACCATCAAGCTCCATATCCGCAAGGATGACGGGCGATGGGGCAGCAGCAGCGAGACATGGTTGAGGAGGTTGGCTGCTGGTGGATGCGGCTGCCGTTGTTTGAGACGACGACTCATGGACAGCCCTTTCGAGCTGCATCAGGTCTTGCAGGCAGAGTTGTCCATAATGCTGCAGGATTGCATATATCCGTTGTTGGACAGGGGTGGACAGATGACGCTCAAGGAGCTCAGTTGTGGCAAGCTGGCGTAGAATTCCTTCCCACCATTGAATGGTTTTCTGAACGTTCTCAATATCACTGCCCTTGTGAGCCTCTTGTGATGGCCTCTGACACAAGGAAGAACTAGCTGACGGCGCCATCTGACCGAGGTGCGTAGTAAAAATGGCAGGAATCCGCGTCTGATCGTAGTCAATGTCTGCTACTATTGTGAGACGGCGTAATTCACGCCCCAATGATGAGAGAGCTGTTAGCGCCTCGTGAGGAGTCGAATAAAACACACGGCTCACGCGTGATATTTCTGCACACATCGCCTCTGTGTTGGCGCCAAACGGGCTAAGCTCATCAACCGCTTGGTAGAGTTGAGCAAAAAAATCCTGATGTAAAGGAATTGTTGCCATATATACCTCTCTAACAAAGATAATAAAAAGATTACGTGGAGAAAAAACGCAGTAATTTTGAACTATGCGACGTTTTGTTACAACGCAAATCGAAACCTTCTCTTAGAAATGCGGAAATCCCACGAGACGTTCATAGCAGGCGAGAAGATGCCGAGCGCCGTTCATAGCCCGGTGAGGAGTAGGTTCGTTTTCAAGGCCTATTGTTTGTGCGATGCTATTTTTTGACACGCGAAGGCCGAAAGGGGAGGCCACTTGTTGATTTTTCAGATGTACAGCCCAATACATAGAAGCCAAATCCAACCAATGATATGGCCAACGAAGTGCCTCTTGGCGGTACGGAGGAATAATTTGGGAGAAAAATGGGCGATCAAAAGACGGGTTTTGGCAGATAAAGAACGCCTGGTCATTATTGATATAGAAGGCTGTAAAGAGAGCCTCAATTTCTTGCACTGCTTGCAAGCGGTTGATACCCGAGCTTAACGATTCTCTTGAGAGGCCATTAATGTCCATGCTCTTGAGGTCGCGGCGTAACCACGCCTCGTCACTGACCTGTAAGAGTGTTTCGTAGGAGACAAGTTCTTGCCCTGTGCACAAGTTCACGATAATAAACGCGATTTCCAACGGTACGTGGACAAAGGGGTCCAGCCCGGACGTTTCTGTATCTAAAAAAACCCCAAACATACCGCTTCCACCCACGTCATTTGAAAACAATGATGCCACATTATACGGCATGATCGGAATTTTTTCAGATACAGTGAAGTGCGGAGAGTGAAAAAGGGAGAGCTATAAGCCGGATCCTGTGCGTTGGGGTGGCGATCTCCCAACCGGAAGCCATTCGTCTAGGGACTTTGTCGCCAAAGCCCTCGAGCGCAACTGCAAGCGCCGTGTAGCGATGCGAGGAGCACACATAATCGACAGCGCTTTATGCTTGCATCGGATAGGGTTTGTCGTACCCTACGTTCCCGTAGAGCAGCTAGCCCCCAAGGCTAGCGTTTCAGCCTGTCAAATGCCGTACTGAGTACGACATTTGCGGTTTGCTTTCTGTTACACTTTCCGTAGCCTTTCGGCCCCCAGCCTTTCGCTGGTATCCGCTCCTTTGATGTCCAGACTTTCCTCTCGATAGGCGTACAAACAGTACGCTACCCAGCGACTTCCCGCTCTCCCGCCGAACATTGTGGGCCATTGACGATGTCGGTTTTGAGGCAGCTCGATTCAAAAATCTCCTGCTTCTCCTCTAGACATCCACGTTGTACATGGCTCATTAGACAGTTTTGGTCGCCGCTCTTCGACGCCGACGGGCCGGCGCCCCTGAAACAGCTTGTTCTTCACCCACTAAATATTCGTGCCAATAGTGAATGCGAGAACAGTGCTCGCAGAACACCAACCGCTCGCCTTTTCTCACAACATTTTCATGCTGAGCTGTTACCATGATGTGGCATCCACTACAGCAGCGATTTTCAATGGGAACGATGACGCGATCCTTTTTGTTTTGAAGAAGCTTTTCATAGACTGGCAAGATGTCCTTATCGGCTTTCTCGGCAAGGATCGAACGCCGTCCCATGATCTCTTTGCCCTCAGCATTGATCGCTTCAATGCTGCCTTTGATTTCTTGCTCCATCTGGTTGCTACTGGCTTTCGTCACCTCAAATGATGCTTTGAGATTCTTGAGAAATTCTTCTTCTGTCCCTAGCTTGTCATAATTATCGCTTAGCCGCTGCTCTTTTGCTGCTTTCTCTCGTTCTAGAGCGGATATTTCATGCGTTAATGCATTGAACTCCTCAACTTTTCGAACCGTAGTTTGCTGCGCTTCAAGCTTCTGCACTTTTGAGGCAAGCTCCGTCACCTCAGCCTCGACCAAGCGGACCTGTTTTTTCAGCTCGATAATCTCGCTTTCTTTGAGCACAACTTGATGGTGAAGATCGTCGCGAAGAGCCCGAATTCTGGTAAGTTCGGACAATCGCTCTCGTTTTAATCGCATGAGCCGAATCATCTGAATATCCAACTCTTGAACATCAAGCATGGCCTTGAGAGCATCTCGAAGCATCGTACACTACCTTGTGGAGAGTTATTGGAGCCATTCGCACCGCCCACGGCTCAAAAAAAGAAGGCTTTAAGATTGTGGTATACACCATACCAAAATCCGTTTGTTCTTCTCAATACGGAAAACAAAGCGCTTTGACTATTCACGAGATTTTGTTATAAATGCCTGGGTGCATGTTCGCGACCTCATCTCCACATTAGGTAGGGGAGTGGCTACGATGGGACGACTTCCGGCGAGTCCAAATAGCCCGTGTAAACGGCTATTAGCAGCAAAGAAGTCGTACCAGATTGGCCACAACAGCCAACCTGTTTGGAGTAGAGGTGTATAACATGTACTACAAAGACCTTAGGTTCATGTGTGCCTAGAGAATGACAGGACGGCCGCGCCGTGAGCAAGGGAACGAAGGATCGCGTTGAAGGCATGGACCTATTCCTTCCTCGCACCTTTCAACTCTTGCCATCTCTTGAGTGTGTGTATGTATGACTGAAGGTTCTATAGAACGTTTGGCAAATGGCTTAAAAGCCCTTGTTGAACACGTTATGTTTTTTGTTTTTTGGAGAACGTTATGAAGCTTTTTGTAGGGAATTTGTCCTGGAGCGCCACGGAAGAAACATTGAAACCATTGTTTGAGGCGTTTGGTAAGGTAGTGTCTGTACGGATCGTCACCGATCCTTATACAGGACGTTCCAAAGGGTTTGGTTTTGTTGAAATGGAAGACGAAACCGCAGGCGACGAGGCCGTCCGCCAACTCAATGATAGTCCTTTCTTGAACAGGCCATTGCGTGTCAGCCGTGCACGTCAAGAACAAGGTGGTGGACCACGCCAAGGCCGTTCTGGTGGTGGTTACGGCGGTCAACGCGGTGGCGAAGAGTGCCGTTCGTCGCGCCGTCCTCATTATGAAGAGGCACGCGACGAGTAAGCTGGCATGATGCTTTCCTAAGCATCATTCTAGATAGAGAATGCCTTCAAAACCCTCGGTGGGGGAACTCACCGGGGGTTTTCTTTTTCTCGAGACCTCGGATTTACCGGCGCTCCCAAGGGAATGGTTGCGTCGTCGGAGGGGGAATGGGTTGGTCGGGTTCTCCCATAGTGGCGGCCGCGGCTTGGAGAATGCCTCCAAAGATTTGCAGGCGGGGATCAGGAACGTTGTCGACGAGAGCGGCTCCGGCTAGGCGAGCTGTAGCCCGAGCTGTATCGATTTTTGGGCGTGAGGCAGCACCTGTAATAGGAATCTGAAGCCCGCGCTCTGGAGTGGGAGTGATGATCTGAAGCCGGAGTGCAGAGAGGGATTCTTGGGGGATGGCAATCACCATATCGATACGATCTTTGCCAAGGTCGATATCTCCCCACGTAATCATATGAATGGCATTGGCTACCAAGGTATCCGTTCTTTGACACGTGATGACGCCTCGGTTGAGATTCATATAGACAGGTGTGAACCAGAGTTCGAGCTCTTCACTATTAGCGGCTTGCCCCATATTGAGAAGCGCCAGGATGATCTGTAAGGCTCCACCGTTTCGCACGGTGATTTTGCCAATATCAGCTGTTACTTTGGGCAACGTCATTGTGGTAAGTGAGAATGGCCACAGAGGGATCTGTGCTCCGTGAGGGTCTATTGTCAAACGCAACGGCTTTTCAGACCGTGCTGCAGTGGCGAGAAGGGGATTGACATTGTGCAGGAGAAGCGCTCCTGCTGTATTCGTGATGGTTAGAGCGGCTGTTGCGGGGGTTTTGAGAGTCAGCATCCCATTTTGAACCGACCCATCGATGTGCATCGACAAGTTCTTTGCTTGAACATCGCATTGTACAGACCCGGACTTCATCCCTTCAATGGACACATAGCTGAGAATGCGGATTGTTTTCCCTATCGCCTCTTCAAGAAGTACCCCCTGTTGAGGGAAGACAACATCGAGAATCAGCGATGGGAATCGCTCGATATCGATGGTCGATCGAAAAGAGGAGGTAGGAAGGCTGACGCCATCGGCATTCCAGAAATTGTCGCACGATCCTTGGATTGCTATGCGCACTCCATCGTCTTGTGCCGGCTCTGGTGAAGAGAGCGAGAAGGATACCGCTCGCTTTTCCCCTTGAACGTCGCAGGTCGCAGAGAGGGGAGGAATCAGACCAAGCGATCTCTCTTTGTTTCGGAGCGAGAGAGGGGATGTCGAAGCCTCGGCATAGCCAGTCGTGGTGTCTAAAAGCTTCCAGATGGAGAAATCTCGGTCCTTAGAGAAAAATGATGTCATATGAGCATGCCATCTTGGAATCCGCACGGCCACTGTGACATCATTGTCAGTAGTTATATCGGTTTGTATTTTCATCACGGTTTTTATCGCGTTCACAGCCATTGGGGACAGGGTGGCTTCGACGAGGTTGACCGAGATGAAATCGCTCTGGGGTGGGAGGAACGATTTGTCATACCATTCGCGGGTGCAGAACGAAGCATCGCGGATCTGCGCTTTCATCCATGATGTTGTGAGATCAGCGGTGCTGACGGTAATGGCAAATCCTTGGACATCATGTTTTTTCAGCGCTATTTTGGCTTGCATTGCTCCCGTGAGCCAGCTTCCTATCAATGATACGCAGGGGAGTCCTGTGATCTCTTCTGTGATTGCGGGCCATTGGCCATCAAGGTTTGTGAGCGTCGACAATCGGTAGCCATCTGAGGTTTTCGCTCCAGACGCGACAAGTTGTAGATTGGCGGTGTGCGCAGCGCTCGTGGCTGTGACTTGGACCACCGCTTCAGGAGCGCCGCCTGAAGCACCCTGAAGAGAGGTGCGTAGAGAGAGGTTGAGAGGCGTATTCGTACGATTGAATGCAACAGAAAGTGGAGTCAATGTGTTTCCCTGAAGATCCAAGAGAGAGACGACCTCGAATGAGGTGGGGTGGAAGGAGAGGGGAGCTCTGTTTTCAATGGAGAACGAAGTTGGAGCAAGAAGGGAAACAGGGGAGACGTCGCTTGTAAGAACTTGGAAGAGGCGAGGGGTAAGTGTTCCCGAGAGCAAGGTTCCTGTGTCCACTGTGAGGAGGTTATTTTCAAATTTCATGTCAATGGTGGATTGAACATTGCCGCTTGATAGAGCGCTATGCATGCTGATCGCTGAGCCAGTGGCCGTCGCTGACAGAACGTAAGAGACGGTCTTGCCAAAAGACTCGTGGAGAATGTCTGCGATATTGGGGTGGAGAGATTGGGCGATGGCGGCCAATACATCTGTGGGTACGTTTGTGCACGTGAAGGAAAACGATCCTTGTATGTTTTGGAGTTCTGGGGCGCCTTCTGTAGTAAAGTCCAATACGATAGGGGTCTTCTTTGAGGAACTGTTATGGGAAAGAGCAGCAGACACAGATCCGTGTGAAGCATGGAGGAGGTTAAGATCGATCGATGCTTCGACATCCGAGAGTCTTCCTACGACGTTGTCACGCCCAACAGCTACGATCCCCCCGCCTGAAATCTGAATACTTCCTGTGAGATTGGGAGTTGAGACCGTGTCGAGTATCGAAGAAGAACGATGGGTTGATCTCCCTGCACGGTCATGTTTCTTTGATCGCTCTGTTTTGATCGATGTTCCTGAGGTATGGGATCCTGACCCACTGCGCGCATGCGGTGTTTCCGTCAGATCCTTTTGCTGTGAGGCGTAGCTAGAAAGCTGTGGCTCAACAAGTTGAAGAGAGCCAAAATTGCTTCGCGAGAAGAGGAGTACAATCAGCGGTGTATCAAGCCGACATCGAGCACAGGAGAAAAGCTCTCTCTCCTCGGGATCTTTGATTCTCAAGCCCTGGATTTCAATACCACTCCACCATCCCATTGAGAGCGATTGCAGTTCAATGGTTCCTGGATACAAGCGAGAGGCTGCCCGTAGACAAAGCTCCTGCCCCCATGCAGTGGAAAGAATAGTTGGCGCTGCGGCAAGGATAATGGCCAGCAGCCCAACAACGGTCCCTACGATGATCCCAATCCAACGCAGCATTTTTCTTATCCTCGTTACGAAAAGTCTTGATTTTTGATTCAAAGCCATAGATTCTGTCTTTCGAAGTTTTTAGAGCAACATGCAATAGCCATACATTAACAGTAATTTATTTTTATAGGGAAAAGACAGTGCAAACAAGCGCAATAGGGCCTCGTCTTCCTGACAGCTATTGGACAAAAGAGAATATCGAGTTGGCGCTCCAAGAATCGGAGCAGCAAGGCCACCACGAAAAAATTCAGCAGCTGGCTCAAACGACCATGCCTGAAGCATTCGCCTATGATGATCCAGTTCTTTCCTACCGATTTATTCGGGCGCTCTTGGAGAGTCATACGGAGGTAACGCGTCGAATACAACGATTGTACCTGCAGGCATTGAAGCGGATTATTCCAGCGTCATCGCAGTCTGATGACTGTGCTCTCGTTGATCTGCAATCCGACAGCACACATATCAACAAGTATTTGCTTCAGTTGACATTGCCTGGTTTGCGCTCTTCATTCGCATCTCATGCCCTTGTACCGTTGCCTTTGTCTGCACATGGTGTGTCGCAGCTGAAGAATTGGATGTATTCGGATTTTCTTGACGCGAACCTGAGCGTGAAAGACCTTCTCGGTCTCATGGCCACTGCTCGCGCAGGACACAATGACCAGTTACGACGCAAGGCCTTTTCTGTGTTGATCGAAGCGCTGTCTCATCAATTGGATACCGTTGAAGAACGGTGTGCACTATTGGGATTATGCTGTCTTGACAGTGCTTGCTTCAAGGAAATACCAAGATTTAAAAAGTACCAACAATGCTTTGCTGACGCGCTCCATGGATTGTCTTCAAACATCTCGGTCCTTTCTCTCCCTCCGAAGCTTCTAGGAAGGCTATGTACAGAGGATGAATGGCACCAGATTTTGCGCTCTCTCGCCCTCCTGTCGGATGACAGATCGCGCTCTCCGCATTGTCTCGGACCTATTCGGCCGCACCATTTACAAGTGGAGTATACTCGACAAGACACCTTGGAAGCCGCCTCCCTGCAAGCTATTCTTCGTGCAGACGTTGCCGACGTATCCATTCGTCTGCGCACTGTGCAAGACTATACGAAATGGGTCAATCTGTGTCGAAGCCGACTGTGTCTTGGCCAAGGGGTGCTCGTGACGGGCGTCGATGGACTGTCTCATTTCCAAAGAATAGACAGAATTGAAGTGGATGAGCGGTTAGCCGAGCTATTGAACATGCAGCTAGCACAGAGGGGGCTAGGACCGCGCGATGTGCGGACTCTTATCCCATCTCCTATCCGTCGACAAGGTGTTGTAGTAGTCGGCCTGTCGCCATTTCAAGAGTACATTCCGTATCCCAATAGATAGGGTGAAAGGGCAGCCATGTATACGTTGACAAATGTACAAGCATCAAAGATAGAATGGACGCAAGAATCTGTTGAAACCGCAATTCAGGACTTTGAAGACTGTGGACATGTAGGGAAAATTTCAGTCCTGGCAAGCACGAATATTCCCTCTGAGTTCATTCAGGCGAATCAGTTGTTGACCTATCGAATCGTACGCATATGCGTACGCAATGAGATCGCGGTGAGGAGCGACACAAAAAGTCTTTTCCTGCGGATCCTCAGAGGCACCGACGCTGCGTCGTTGCCGAATCCCTGCCGGTTGGTGGATCGATCCGGGAGAAGTGAGACTGTCAATCAAGTGCTGCTTGATCTGGTATTCCCCGGGACTTTCTCTTCGTTGTCGACAGAACATCGTTTGGGTGTCTCTCCGGCGACTCTTGATCAATTAGTGCGATACATATACACGGGGGTACTAGAGAAAAATCAATCTCTAGAGGCCCTTCTCGTGCTGAAGTTATTTGCTCGTCGGAGTCTGGACGGTCTGTTACAAGAGCGGGTGTTTTCCGCGATTTGCGAGCGTGTGCTATTCGAGAGAGATACGGTCGAAGAACGGTGTGCTTTGATAGGATTAGCAGCTCTTGATTGCCCGAGATTTCAGCGCCAAGGGCGATTTAAGCAATCGATGACAGGATTGATGAAAGAACTCTCTAGCCTTAGTCCACGAGTGACCATTCTTTCTCTGGATCCTCAACAACTGCCTAGACTTTTTGTTGATAGCGAGTGGGACCGCCTCCTTCATGTCATGGCTCTTTTGCTGGAAGAAGCGCGATTAGACAGAAGTTGTCTGGGAGCCATTCGACCCCGCTATCTGCGCCCAGAATTTTTCGAAGCGAAGACGTTTGAAAGCGCGGTCTTTCGTTCGATCCTGCAAGCAGATTCCGGAGGAATTATCATCTCGTTACATACAATGGACGATGTCGAGGAATGGAATGCCGTCTACCTTTCGAGAGCTCTCAGTAGAGATGGCCTAACCTTTACCAACAGCAAAGGAGAGTCGTTTTCTGTGGTTATCGATTCGATTCTCGTTTCAACATCTCTTGATGCTTTGCTGAGGGGGAAATACGGGCAGGATAAAGATCCGAGAGATATCCTCCCATGTACCAACATGCGCAACGGCTTTGCGGTTGTTGGAACGCTCGACCGGTAAAAAGGCTATGGGCGAAGAGCGTTTTGAGCATAACCCAAAACGTCTGATAATAGAACTTATGAATTCTTACCCAGACTTGGGCATTGAGTAGCAGCAGCCGCAATATGTTTGTCGGTACAACTGCTGCTCTTTCATGATTTCTGCCATGCGCTGCACTCCACCGCCTTTTCTCCAATTGCGATCAATATAGGCGATGCCAGGGAACAATGCTGCGGCCTCCCTGCCAGCACGAGTGACCTGATCAAAATCCTTCCTTCTTGAAATGCCCAGCGTCGTCGAAATAGCGCTAAACCCATGTTGTGAAGCATATTCTGCTGTTTTAACTAACCTGAAGGCAAAGCACAAGCTACAGCGCGCTCCTCGTTCTGGTTCCTTTTCAAAGCCCTTGACATGGGCCATCCATCTATGAACATCATACTCCGCATCGATGCAAGAAATATTCATGGATGCAGCATACTTCAGGATCTCGCGCTTCCTTAGCTGATATTCCGTTTCTGGGTGGATATTTGGGTTGTAGAAGAAAATAGAAAACTCAACCTGCTCAAGCGCCAGCCTTTCAATAATGGAGCTGGCACAGGGCGCACAGCAACAATGGAGGAGGACTCGGCCTTGATTTTGTCTGGCGATATCGTTGACCATTCGAGTTGTAGGCACCATCAAAGCCATTGGCGTTTCTTGCAATAGAGGTATGGCAGAATAGCTGATATCACGATGATCACCAAAGCCAGTGGGTATCCAAGAGGCCATTTGAGTTCTGGCATCAACGTGAAATTCATCCCCCACAGACTTGCAAAAACGGTTGGAGGAAGCAAGACGACAGATACGACAGAGAGAATTTTAATGATGTCGTTTTGGCGTATGTTGACAAAACCAAGAACAGCATTCAATAAGAACGAAATTCTGTTAGAGGCGAACGCGACGTGATCAGTCAGAGCAGAAATGTCCTTCTCAAGCGTTTTCAATTCGCTTTTTCCCCAAGCGCCAAACGTTGAATCGGATTCTCGTGAAATATAGCCAACAAGTCGTCCAAATCCGACGAGACTTTCACGAAGGAGAAGGACATTTTCTCCGCACACGCCTATCCTCGTCATGGAATGCGAGATGATGGTTTTTGGCAACTTTTGCGAGGGATCATGGCGATAGAAAATATCCCTTGAAAGAATGTCGATTTCTTCAAGGAGCCGCTCTAAAAGATCGGCAATATCATCAACAACAGCGCCAAGAGCATGCAGGAACAGCTGGAATGCTGGAGGATCCGCACTTTCAAGCTTGTGAAATCGCACGAGGACAGAGGCTCGAAGAGGGAACTCCTCGTATCGGAGCGTGAGAAGTCTCTCATGCCCCAATACAAAGGTGACAGAATCCAATCGAATATTGGACCGTACGTCAGTAATGGGAAGCGGCGCTGTTAAATAGAGGCAGCCATTTTCCTGATACAATCGACTGGAGGTTTCAATTTCTTGTACCTTGGCTTTGGTGGGAACCTTGATGCCAAAGATCTTTTCGATCACAATCTTTTCTTCCGGAATAGGATTGACGAGATCCATCCAGATCGCTTCAGCATCAATACCTTCAATCCATCCACGAGCCTCTGTAAAACTTTTTAACATTTCTCGCTCCTCAATCCCCTCTCAGCCAATTCGAAACAGATGTTTTGTCATGTTGAATGAGCCGCAGTTTTCGCCCCTCATCAAAGTAGGCAACATTGATTGTATCAATATCGACATGTTTTGACTTCAAAAACTCCAGGACAGTACGCGCTCCGGCCTCCCCAGGTTTTTGACCTCTGCCACTAATACTGACAAAAGTAGGATGCCCATCGACATCAAAGCCAATACGGCCCGTTGCCACAATACCATGATGCTGATCAATGGTATTCTTGAGGGGCTCATCAGGTTGATCAATATGAATGAACATTTTCCCATCGACTGTCACCAGATACCGCCATCGTTCAGGGCTTTCTGCGATCACGACTTTTTGATCAGAGGACGGATGAGATTCGTGGGAAAACACTTCTCTCAACGTCGTACTGCCCGCCCCTCCCTTTCGGAAAATTTTCATCCATGTATTCGCTACATGGTCGCTGGTATACATTCTCCCACTATCATCGAAGTGAACCTCCAACGAAGCAAGCTCTTCTTGTGTATATGTAGGCAGGTTTTCGGTTGACTCTACTGTACCTACAGCCTTCTCAGGTTTTGCAGTGAGGCCTCGAGACTCCATTTCACTATTCACAAGCTCTAATGCCACACTCTTCAACTCTTGGAGGTGCGGGAAATCTTCTGTAGATATTGCGGCAAACGCCTGTTGCACTTCATGCAACCGTTTCGAGTTCTCCCAAATCACTTCCAGCACAAACCCTACAACAGAGTTAAGAGAGAAGGGCGTCGGCACTTTCAATTTCTTTTCTTCCAAGAGGATTTTTGCCGTCTCCATCATGGCATAACGACCAAAAAAGGTAGAGATCGCCGCGCTCATGGGATGGTCGATCGAAGCGAGTTTGGCTTGCAGTTGTTGAGGAGAGAACTCGCGATTACGCTCAATAAGCTCAAGGGTATACGCACCAAGATCTACCTCTTCCGGGATCTCGGCAGGGGTAATCCCTTGTTCCTTCAGCAGATCGCCTAATGGGTGGATCGTCTTTTTCCGTTCTGCATTTGCCTTTTTGAGAGCGTCAAGGAGAGCCCCTCCCGACATGCCAAGTTCCAGCGTTTTGCTCAGCGTTATGACATGCTTCATCATCCAAGGGATATCCCCCTCGTTTTTTGAGATAAGCGCTTGTGCTAATGCTGACATGTCTGCTGCGAAATCCCCAGAGCTGCGGAACGCGTAGTCAACGATGAGACCATGACGTCTCAATGCGTGCACCATGTTTTCAACATCGCGTTCTACTTTCCTCGAGAGATCAGCCTTGACCTCTGTGAGAACTGCTCTCTCCCATTCAGTGGCTGCTTCCAAATCCATGGTAAAATCACTCTGCCACAGCTCAGTAATGGCAGACTCCAACGAAGTGGGTTCTCCCTCAAGGCTCGCTCCTTCTTGCAATTGCTTCCATCTCTCTACCACTTCTTCAACATCGACATCCCACGTAGCAGCTAACGTTTTGAATTTCTGCCCGAGTTCCTGCCACGTGGTTTTTATGGCGTTTTCAATGCCAGTTACTATCGCTTGCCTTGATTCGATCGAATCGCCATTGGCAGCTAAAAGGTCTCGAGTAAACTTCCTCGGGCTTCTTTCCACCACGGAAGGAAGGGTGATACGTCGTCCTCCAGAACTTGTGGGAAGGATAGAGAGAAATCTCTGTTCAATGTTTGCCGTAAACCACTTTTGAACCGCGCTATTAAAAGCTCTTTGCAACTCTTTATAAAAGACTGTCTCCTTCTCTCGCTTTGCAAACAATTCAATTCTGGCACGGATGAGATCAATTCTGGTCGGATTGAGACGAACGAGTTCGGACACAAATGTGTGCACGTTCCCATTGTCAGGGAATGGAGGCACCTCAACCCCCTTCGGACAGAAGAGGAACGCTCGTTGTACATACAGACGTTTTACGGCAGTTCGCAATTGTAGAACCTGTGAAGTGGCAACCTGCCCCCCTTCTGCCGAGATCAACAATGCCTGAACATCATCGAGGCTTAGCTCGACTGGCAAAAAGGTCGCTACAATGTTCGTGGCAGCAAGAATAGCCGCATCAAAAGGTTGGTGTGTCTCTTCAGCCTGATTCATTACATAGGCAATAAAGTGGCGCAAAAACTCAGGCCCATAACTTCGAAGCTTGCCTTCATACTTTGCCTGAAGCGCTCGGCGTTGGTCTTCATTTTTTACTGAAGAGAGTGATACAAAACTTTTCAGCAGCTCTGCAGACTCTCTATTCAACCTTGCTCTCGCCGCGTTGCAAAGAGACTCGAGAAACAGAACTCCCTCACCATCTGCCTTACTCATTGCTCCCGTCGTGAGTTTCCAAGCAATGTTATACATCGTCTGGTAGTCGCTCTTTTCAACACAGCGTTGGATCGTTCTGTCTGCCAGATGTTCTAATGATTCTGAAGGATCTTTGATCGGCACAACCATGCCAAAACGACTAAGGATGCTTCGAGCACTGCCAAGAGTATCCGATCGTTCTAAGGCGGGCTGGCTTAGGAGTTCAATGAGGCTCTGGCAGGTGTACGTTCCGGCAGCTGCCAGTTTTTTCAATGTCGCAAGCGCCGCTTCCAATGTCACCTCTTTCTGCTCGCGAATGGCTTGAGCCACAGTGCGAATGTTCAAGGGGCCAAAAATATCTGTTCTTGGGATTCCAAGTTCGTGGAGAACAATGGGTAATTCTTTTTCCTCAAGCTGCTGGCGAATCACTGCCAATGGACGCTGTAACGATCCATCAACTGAGAGAGAATCGATCAATGTGAAGAGCTGGGAGGGAAAAATTTCAGAGATGTCTTCTTCAGGAAGTGTCCGTTGTATCTCTTCGAGGATCATACGCAATATCGAAGTTGCCGTTTTTTGGTGTGTCGTCACAACGGCAAAGAGAGAGAACAGGTCGTGAACATCGAGAGAAGATAATAATTTTTTAAATTCATGCGTATATTCGGCCAAATTTTTGTTACACTGTGCCACCATTTCTCCAAAATCCGATCCTTGGATGGCAAACCGTTGGCACAGCGCTTCGAATTGATGGATCACACGCTCCTTCATCTTCACGGATACTTGAGTTTCAATGGTTTCCGCGAGCCGTTGACTGGCAAGAGAAACAAATTGAGCCCCCTCTAAACATGGGGCAAGCTCTCGTAAAAGCTGCGGCCAATGACGCTCATTGGCTCTTATGATGATATCCGCATAGTAATTGATGGTGTCTTCCAGGGAGTCCTGCTTGTAGATCTGGTCTCGATCTGGTATTGATATCACGGAGCGAAGGTCCCGAAGACCTATTATATCTTCAACAATCTCAACGAATTCCTGATCTCGTACCGCTGGATAGATAGAACACTCAGTAGCACCATCAGTACCTGTCAATCTGTATGGACTTGCGACAAGGGGGTCTTTCAGGGCAGTAAAAAGCATATCTTCTACCAGTCTTCTGAACTGCAGTGGGCTACCAGCGCGCCGTTCAATGACGCACACAAATCCGAAGAGGTATGCCAAGTCTTTAAGGCCAAATTTTGAAATGCAGCGCATAAGCTCTGCTTCGACGACCTGCTGGTCTTGGGTGTCTAGCCGTTGGATAAGGGAGACGATATTTGCATCTGGGGGAAGTGATAGTCTCTCGGCAAGCTCATGGAAAACGGAAAGCATCTGTTGGTTGCGAAGCGCCACCACTTCTTGTTCGAGAGGGTCTAAGAGCTCACGAACAGCTTGGTCCGACTCAGGATGCTTGAGGGCATACTGTTGGACAACTTCGAGAAGATCTTGAAGGGTATGCTTGTTCTGCGTTGCAATGCTCTTTGCCCAGGCACGGAGCGTCTCATCACCCTCCTTGCCAACGGCTATCAAAGGAATGTCAAATCCATGGTCTATGAGAACGCGAATCAAAGGCTCAGCCTTTGTTGCCTTTCCTATTACAGTGCGCAGACGACGAATCGCCGCGTCTGAAGCGTCTGAGGAGCTCCTATAACTGCATCGTTCGCACAGGTCTTCAATCATATGGAGAGAAGCCTCATGCAAGACCTGTGCTACAGCTGGAGCTGGTTTTTCCGCGATTGGACCTTCACTAGTCTGAGGCGCCTCTTCCGGCACATAAAACCCTTCAAGACCAAGCCGTTGCCAACTCTCCTTTGATGCCAAAACAGTCTGCATGTGATGGTGGAAAGGCCGCAGCTGTTTTTTGGCAGCAGCAACTAAAGAATTGGAGTGGATATCGCCAGATTCCAATACCTTCCACACTCGATCGAATGCATCCACATTTGCACTCAACATCATTGTGCCGATACTGTCAGCGTCGTAATAGGCAGAAGGAAGAGCCAGTAAACCAGCATGCTCTAACGCATTATTGAGGACCCCAAGATCATGCCTTTGCATGACGATGAGAATATCTCGTACAATCGCTGGGGTATTCTCGCTCAAAGGGCGCCATTCCACAGCGGTAAAATGGTTCATCAGCTCTTCAAGAGCAACGTGCAAAGGAGGGGGTTGTTGCATCTGATGGAGATACCACGCCCTAAACGCATCTTGATCGACAATTTTGGCCCCCGCTGCTTGCAAACCGTTGATAATGACGGCGAGCTGCCCTCTATTGGCGAACTGCAGTTTCCCTTTGCTGGTAATATCTTTTAATTTCAGTCCCCTCGCTGCATTGAGCATCTGGTCGACAATTGCTTGCGCTGATACTCCGGTAGGATCTACGCCATATTCCTTCGCGAGAGCTTCCAAGCTTCTTCGTTCTACGGTTGAGATAACAACACGGCCAGGAGTATTGGTAGGAACGATGACGGTCTCTTCGGTCGTCCCTAAAATCGGAGAGACTAATCGGGATATCCACCCAGCTTTTTGTTGTACGCCCCTCCCCTTTTCACTCACAAGATATTCTGGTCGCACTTCGAGTTCTGGAAGCACATACCCCCGTCCATGCTCTATCGACGATTGTCCAAAACCAGTAGCCATCGTTGGTATCCCCCTTTCCGCTTAAAAACAGAACAAAGCCATATCGCACATGGCTCTTGTTTGTTCATAGCAAAAAAATATTTTCTCCGCACACTAATACCTAGCGTGAGCCATGTGCGATGTGCCTTTTGGAGGATAGAGTAAGATCTTTTTGGCTGAATCCGCCAAAAACCTCCTCTCCCATATGTCAGGGCATATGGCTAAGGAGGTTTTGAGGTAGCCCAATTCAAATACCAGAAGAGAGCGGTGGGAGGATTACGCCGTCTGCAACGCTGGCACCCATCCTTTCTCTGGGTCAAGGCAGCAGAGGCCTGCTTCTGGCTTGGTATAATATACTGAACTCAGCTGCCTTGCTTGCCATTGCCGCAGCTTATAGGCATGGTACACAACAATAGCATCGGGATTGGCAAGGTTTTGCCAGCGCAAGAGGCAACGGCTCTTAGGAATCAAGGTCTTCCCGGCACCCATGACAAAGAAAAACAAAGCGTTGATGATAACAGCGCACATTCTGCGCAGCGCCTCCCTCACGAACGAGGTTACCACCTCCCACACTCGCTTCACTGGATATGGGGTGACCCAGCGAATGAGAGCGGCAAGGAGATCGAAAATTGGAGTTACTACGAATGAGATTGCCGCTGCCACACGGGCAACAGGTTGGCCCACGAACGGAATATCCCTCAGACGAGGTAGCATGCCATACAAGCACTCGGACAGAGACATCTTGATATTTGCAAACACTCCAGCCAAAGCCATCTGTACCGTGACAAATCGAGCGCAATTTTGCGAGGCAAAGTTAAAGGCAAAACCCTTGTTCATCTCTTTTGCATACTGCACGATCGCATCAAAGCGCTCTTTCGTCATGGGAATCGACGTTACTCGCTTTTCATGGGAGGGCCGCACCTCTTCATAGTCTGGACAACTTGTTCGTGAGGCGGCTGTTGTCAAGAAGCCGCTCAGCTGGGTTACCTGTTCAGCATCAGCTGCGGCCATTTTTGTGCCAAAAGAGAAGACATAGCCATCAGGAGTGATGAGGCGTGAAGACGTATGTTCAGGCGTCATGTCATTAAAATTTGCATTCCACCAGGCATGAGGCAGACAGCTCCTCCCAGTTGTGATGACCTGCAAGATATACCCCTTCTCACGGCCAGGATCTATCTCCTCTTGATCTTCGCTCCAAAACTGCGAAGCTCTTGCAGCCACACGTTGGTACGCCTCGGGCGTCAACCGAGCAATGGGATACATGTCATTCCACGAGGTAGCGTCGCAAGGGACAAACCCCATGGGATGGATCATATTCCAACCACAGAATTTTTTCTCGTCAGAGGAATAGCGGATTTTTTCCTTGATATCAGCATAGGGAAGATACTCTCCCTCTACTTTTATCAACACCTTCCCATCGACAAACCGCAAGGTCGTCGACTCCCCTTCAAGGATATCCGCGCACTTCTGATACATCATCACGGTGTACATCAGATCTGTGGCAACAACGAAATGCACAGCCTCAGGATCAACGGTCAGAGATTCTTGGGGGAACCCTGCTTCCACCCATCTGCTCTGCTCTTTCAGCAGCGCTTTCATAGGGCTTGCTGCAAGGCGCGCAGAAACAGCGTCGATACCACGTCGCACTGTCGACGCCATCAGCTCTATAGCTGTGCGGTCTCCATGGGCATGCAGGAGCTTCCCCATGGCCTCCAACTCCGCCAACTTCTCAATACTTCTCGTGATGATGCGCTGCGCTTCATAGCAATCTGGATATTCACCAGTAAGGAGATCCTCGGCCATGGCGACCTGTCGCTGCAATTCGCGAGCCTCCATATAAACACTCTCATCCACCTTCGTTGCCTCTTCATGGACACTGGGCATGCGAGCTTCGGAATAGGGATTCACAACGGTTGTTGTCATACATACTCCCACATGTTTCGTTTCAGCATTGGAAACCGGCGATCTGCCCGATCAGGGTCGAAACAGCAAAAGCCATGCTCAGGCTTGAGATAGAGCAACGAGGTCGTCTGCCGCCTCATCCACGCTTTGAGCTTGGAAACATAGTACAGAGGAATCGCATCAGGAGTGCCTATGTCAGACCAATGCAGCAGCTGGCGGAAGGTCTCCACCTCGGGCACATTTTGGTCCGCCAGGCGTCCCTCAGGGACGATACTCTTCGATGCACCGAGAAGGCACAAGCCAATGCCATTCCAAAAGACGGCTTCGATCCGCTGAGCAATACTCGTGACGACTCGTCCCACGCACGCACCGAGCATTTTTAGAGGAGTGGGCAGGAGATATCCTAACACCGTACTAATTTTGTCGAAGAGAGATCCAGCAACACAAGCGATGCGAGACACAGCAGCTGACAACGTTGTTCCAATATCAGGGATGTCAGAAAGGCGAGGAACGATGCCGCTCAAGAGCTCGTGTACCGACGTGCGAATATTCACTTCGACACCTGCAATGCCCAGGACCGTTGCTACAAAACGAACGCAATTCTGTCGTGCAAAGTTAAAGCAGATACCGCGATTAGCGCGGCTGACAAAATCCAAAATCTTCTCACACCGCTCTTTACTCACAGGCAACGATGTCATCAATCGATCATCGGACCTCCTTGGCTCCTCATAATCGGGTGTCGGAACATTGGAAATACCAACGCCGAGATACGAGGAGGGGTGGCTCAAAAACTCCTGATCCGGAAGGCGCATCTTCGTACCAAACGAATATACAAATCCCTCGGGCGTAATCAGCCGAACAGAACCATGCTCAGGAAAATGTTCTTTGAAATTCTGCGCCCACCATGTGTTCGGTAGGTAGTCGCGCCCTGTCGTCATTACCTGCAGAATATATCCCTTTTCACAGCCAGGATCTATTTCTGGCTGCTCTGCCGTCCAAAACTGCTCTGCATGCGCCTTGAGCTTCCGATACGCTTCAGGCGTCACCTTTGCAATGGGATAGATTTCTCCGTACTCAGCCCAGTCCCGGGGAATGAATCCCATAGGATGAATGACATTCCAGCCGATAAACCGACATTCTTCGTCAGAATAGTGAATTCGATCTTTGAACGCTGAATATGGTAGCCACTCCCCTTCTACCTTAAACAATGCGCGCCCATCCTCATTGCGGATGTCAAGAACCTCTCCCTCGAGCATGTCAGCCGTCTTCTTAAACATGCTAATAGTATGGATCAGCCGCGTCGACACGGCAAAACGGACAGCTTCTGGATCGCTTACTAGCAATGCCCTGTCAAAGCCAGCAGCAACCCACTTCTCTTGCTCTTTAAGTAATGGGTCAGCGCAGAGCCTCTCCCAACAATCCGTCACAGTTTCATGCACGATGTTCGCTTGAACATGCAGTTCATCGCCATCTTTATCAGCCAAGAAAGGAGCTATCTCTCTGCTCATTTTTTTCAGCGCATCGCGAATATCAACGAGGTTTGGGTGCGGTGCTTCAATCTGACGTTTCAAGATCTCTACTTCGCGAGATACTCGTTCGATGTCAAGTTCGTGTTCTCCACGGTCTTTTGAAAGCACCTGCAAATCCCGCACACCAATATCACTACCGGCCGTGGGCTGTCCAACAGTCACGCTCATGCTCCGTCTCACCCTTTTTGAACGTCATTTTCGATGTGGCTCTTTTGGCATATGATCACCCACCACCTGCGTCGTCAGTGTGCAGATGAAAATGTGAACATGCCATTGTTTTGGACGAACGGTATAGACTCTTTGTTAATTGAAGGTAAAGAGCTCTTTGCGAGCCATGTGCGATGTTCCTTTTGGAGGATGCAGCATGCTGGTGTTAGTCCCCTGCCATCAACTCTTCGACATGAACAACAGCGCTCTCGGCCAATGCTTGTAAGTGGTATCCCCCCTCAAGAACCGACAGCAACCGCCCGTGGCACCATCGCTCGGCAATGGTCCGTGCAACCTTCGTCAGCGTTCGAAAATCCTCGGTTTCAAGAGACATCGACGCGATCGGATCTAGCCGATGAGCGTCAAATCCACACGATATCAGCACAAAGTGAGGACGAAAGCGCTCCATAATGGCTGGCAGCTGTTCACAATACAACCGCAACAGCGTTTCTCTAGCTTTTGGTCCTGGCGAGACGGGGTAATTGCCAATATTCCCTCCCGTCCCATGAACTTCTTCCTCTCCAGTTCCCGGATACGCACCTTTCTGATGGGTGCTGAAATAGTACACACAACTGTCGTCAAAAAATTCCTTCTCTGTGCCATTGCCGTGGTGCACATCCCAATCGATGATGGCGACTTTTTGTATCCCATACTGTTTCTGTATATACCGTGCCGCAATGGCGATAGTGTTAAAAAGGCAAAACCCCATCCCACGAGCTCTTTCTGCATGGTGCCCAGGAGGACGGGCGACGACAAAGGCATTGCGACATTTCGTTGCCATAATGGCGTCAGCAGCATGCAAGGCGCCTCCCACCATTGCCAACGCTGCTGCATAGGACGCATGGCTGATTTTGACATCCCCTGTTGGTAGGTCAGTGACCTCTCCCATAGGAAGCGCTGTGCACAACGACTTCACCAAGTCCATGTACTCTCTGGTGTGACACAAGGATACCCATTGTTCAGAACAGGGAGTAGCTATCCATTCTGACTCTTCGGTCAGGAGCTTCGCGGCCTGTAAGGCCTTGATGATCACCGTATACCGTTCTTTTGACTCGATGTGGTGCTCTCCAGTCTCATGTGCCAAGCTCAGCGGACTGTGGACAATCATCGTCTGCGGCATGGTACTCCCTCCCTACGCATTGGTCCATGTTGTACGTGCTCTTTGAAAATACTTGCAAACATAGGAGGGATTTTTCATAGATGGGATGAGCATGGAGGAGGAAATACAAGATGAATCCTGAATCGGTAGAGTCCTCTCAACCCAACCTCCCATCAGGCCCTCCAACAACAAGTCAACTGCGGCCTGCTCCAATTGCGACGGCTGCACAGCAAGTGTTCACACAGCCAGCGGCATCAAGCGCGCCGCCAGTTCGCCCTCCCGTTCCGGGCCGATGTCTCCCGGCAGACATCACTGAAGATGCCATTCTTCACACAGCTCAAGAAACGACTATTCCCGATCAACCCCGAGCTCTCGGCGACGATGCTGTACAAGACGACTATGCCTTGAGCCTCGCGCAAGAAATCATGAACAATGCCGTTCGTGCAAGCGGTCGAGAGCCTATCTTCCCTGATTGCGAGGTATTTCGAGATGGTTCTGTTACAGTACGATTCTTAAAGGAAAAGGTCATCATCTCTGGGCTAGAGCCAAACAAAGTAGCAGAATATATCGCCTCCTTACAAGGGCGAGCAAAGGGCCAAACATGGCCTCTTCCTAGGCATAGAGATCTAATAGCGCGTCTAGACGCAAAGACGGCTACTACCATCCCACCTGAGCGTGAAACCGAAGCGAAAAAAATTGGGCACAGAGTTGCGACGGACTTCTTATCAAAGCGCAACCCGACTTCTCCTGGTACTATCAGTGATAGCACAGCTCCTCGCGTTCATGTCGTGGCCACGACATCGCTATCTGCATCACCTCCACAAAAGCTCAAGCCCTGGAATCCAAGCAGGCTTGGCGAGATGAGCAGTGCTCTCGATTCGGCCTTTCGCAGTCACATACGCCAGATGGCAATACAACCAAAGAGCCGTCGAGCAACTCCTCCTGTGCCTTCGAGTACAAAACCACAGACAGCGGCCGCCCCTGTGGATCCCTACCCGAATCCCCGGGCAAGTCTCGAAGGATTAAGGGAGTGCTTCAAGTCAATCGAGTCGGCGGAAATATTGCGTCAAGAATTACAAAAGTGGCGTACGAAATGCGAAAAAGGGAGCGCACAAGATGATCGGGTGAGGGAATGTAAAGTTCAGGTCGACGCAATACTCAGATATTTCACGACGCAGGAACAAGAGCCAGGGACGGATGCCGAACAGTTAGCCAAAGAGGGTGCTCAAATCGCATTAAACCGATTACACGATGGCTATCAGATACCTTCTTGTTCAATCAATGATCTCACATTGAAGCTTAAGGGTAAAAGTCAGTAACGAGTTCATATAGAGATGGGAACGTCAGAAATTCCAACAAGCGGCAGCACGGCACAGCCTTCAGTCAGCTCGCCCGGTACTGCCAGTACTACTTTTGGACCATGTCAGGACGCTTCGGTAGCTGCTACCGATCTCACCGCTGGGGATGTAGCACAGAAAGCGATTGAGGAGGCGGGGACGAGCACTGCCCTCGGAACGCCACCAAGGGCCAGCCCTCCACTTCCTCCATTATTCAGCCAACAAGCAACTACCGACAGTGTGTTTCCAATGTTGGAGACATCAGCACAAACACTTTCTGGGACAAGACAAGAAGAAGCATCGCACGCGACAACACCTGATGAACGTGCCTATGAAGAATACGCCCTATCACAGGTCCATCGACATATTAACGACGGTCTCGCATCAGCTGGATTTGAGCCAATATATCAGGATGACAACAGAGGGATAATCGATGGTCACGACGTCATCTTTCTTCAGGACAGGGTCATCATCACAGATATGCAGGATCCCGAAGCAGCTAAAGCTTTTGTGCAGCAATTGAAGCAAAAAGCGAAAGATGCCAACGATCAAAGCCCGGACCCGACTATACAACTTTTGGCCCGCCATAAAGATTTGATTGCCAAGCTACAATCAGATACTGCTCATCGCTTACCAGAAGAGGAGGTGAAAAAGGCCAATCAAGCAGCGAATAGAGTAACGGAACAATTTCTTCAATCGGTCACACGAACAGCGATCAATAGTCGAGATCAGAGATGTCATCCTGATCCTCTGAGAGTCATTACACAATATCGAACATCACATGTTGCTCAACAAGCAATAACGCCTGGCAGCCCCACTCAGGCTGAAAGGAAAAAATGGACTGAAAAACAACGAACGACAATGAAGAAGTATGATTGGGCCTTTCGCCATGTGCTGAATAGAAAGGACGCTACACCAGCTCAACCCGAACAACCTCAACGCGATGCGAAGCGAGAACCCCTTCCCTCCCACGTTTCGTCCCAAATCCCATTGCAAGCGGCCGCTCCCCCTCCTCCTGTGTCACCAGCGCCGTCTCACTCAGCTGTCTATATTGAACAATTGAAGAACATGCTTTGCAACCCACCGGAAGACCTCCTCAATGCCTTAGATACGTGGATAAAGAATTCAGAAAAAATTGAAAACAAAACCGGCGACCTATCTTCTTGCTTGGAAACTGCCAAAACCCTACGAACTTTTATGCAAGAACAGAAGAAATTCTTGCAAAAGCAAGAGGTCGACGCCCCCGAAATACAACAGGCATTAGAGACAATGTCAGAATTGGCAAATGAGGGTCATATAGCTTTGAAAAGGCTGCAAACGCTGACAGATTCTTCAGATCTTCGTCTCTCAATGTTCTACATATCTGGCTATGCAGAGAAGTGCCAACAGCTATATGATCGGTTGCATGGAAACTCTTCCATACCACCCTGATATACAGACGTCATAGCCGAGTCCATTAGATTGATGCGATGGCAGCACTACAAGGGTTGGCCACGTATGCCCTGACATATAGGTGGAGAGGCTTCGGATAGATTTGGTTAAAAATCTAACAATCCACATCGCAAATGTCTCCTTGCCAAATACTCCTGTCAGACAAGAAGCGCATGGTGTATAATGTGTTTCTTGTAATAGAGACGAATATAGGCTCATGTCTAAGAAAACAACATCTTCGCATCGGACGCCGCGGACACAACGGCTTTTTGACAACCTCCTCAAAACAACCTACGAATTTATCAAAGGGCGCCACTACGCCCCGCAATCCAAGCACTCGCTCATGGAGCGACTCAATATCCACCCCGATCATCTTGAAATCTTCGAAGGCGTTCTTCATTCTCTTAAAACCGAAGGGAAAGTGCATCTCGTCGATGAAAAGTACCACCATGTCCCGCAGGTTACAGATCTCCCTCTCGCAAAAGGAGAAGCCATCGTCCGGGGTGCGATTTCTGTTCACCCTCGAGGATTCGGATTCGTCGATCAGCCACCGCCACAACAAGACATCTTCATTCCAAAAGTAATGATGAATGGCGCTGTCGACGGCGATATCGTTGACGTCATTACCAACCTCTCCTCCTTTTCAGAAAAGGGGCCAGAAGGAAAAGTAGCTCTCGTCGTAGAGCGAAAGCATCGACAGATCGTGGGGACGGTTGTAGAGCGCTCTCATACAAACGTCAGCATTTACTCGTCCCTTCTCGGTGAGATGCATCCCATAGAATGCCGCGTCCAGCCGACAGACCGGGTGAAAAGAGGGGACCGCGTCTTGCTTGACGTCCTCTCTTGGGGACAGAAAAAAGAGCCTACGCAATGCTCGATCGCACAGGTCCTCGGCAACGTGAGCGATCCAAAGACCGACATTCCCTTCGCCATCCTTGAAGGCGGCATTCGAGATGTATTTTCAGATGAAGTCATTAAGGAAGCCAAGACGTTTGGACGGCGAGTCCGACAAGCGGATCTTAAGGACAGAGCTGACCTTCGAGATCTCGAATGCGTGACCATCGACCCCGACACCGCCAAAGATTTCGATGACGCTATCTCCTTGGAAGTCGTAGGCCAGGAATACCGCATCGGCGTTCACATTGCCGATGTCTCCTACTACGTTCGCGAAAACAGCGCTCTCGACATCGAAGCATCTCTCCGCTGCAACTCGACCTATTTCCCCAACGTCTGTATCCCCATGCTCCCCAAAGAACTCTCTGAAAACCTCTGTTCGCTCAAGCCCAATGTCAGTCGCCTTGCTGTCTCTGTCTTCTTCAACATTTCTCAAACGGGAGAGACAACAAGCTGGGAGATCACGAGAAGCGTCATCAAAAGCAAGAAACGACTTACCTACAAGCAGGCGAAACAGATTTTAGACGGCAAAATGCAGAGCCAACACGCCGCCTTGCTGAGGAATATGGTCCGCGTGTGTGAACTCCTGAAAATTCGCCGCAGCGAACGAGGAAGCGTCCAGTTGTACGTTCCTGAGACGATTGTCAAGGTTGATGACAATGGAAACCCCACTGGCATGGAGGTGGTAGAGTACGACATCACCCACCAGATGGTTGAAGAGTTCATGCTGAAGGCCAACGAGATCGTGGCCATTCACCTCGCCCGCCACGGCAAGGAAGTCTCGTACCGCGTGCACGAAGAGCCAGCAGAAGAGTCCCTGCGCGATTTCTCAACGCTTGCTGCCGCTTTCGGCTTCCACCTTCCTCCAGTGCCAGAGCCACATGACATCCAACGGTTTTTCCTCGACATTGAAGGATCTCCCCACGCCAGCTATCTCGCCACATGCTATATCAAAAGCATGCGCCTTGCTTGCTACTCGCCCGATAATATCGGGCACTATGGCCTTGGCCTCGAACACTACTGCCATTTTACCAGCCCTATACGGCGATATATCGACATCATTATCCACCGCCTGCTCCTTGAACAGGGGCCGGACAAAGAGAAGCTGACAGCCATCTGCCAGGAAGCATCAGAAAAAGAACGCCTCAGCGCCCGCGCCGAGGGTTCTCTGATCACGATGAAAAAGCTCCGATTTCTTCTCCAAGAACACCAGAAGTCTCCTCAACAACACTATACGGCAATCATCACTAGAATAAAGCCTTTTGGCCTCTTCTTCGACATCATCGACATCATGATCGAAGGCTTTCTTCACGTTTCAGAACTTGAAGATGATTATTTTCTTTTCGACGATGCCAAATCACTGCTTCGGGGTTGCAACACAGGGATTCTATACCGATCTGGAGATCATATCATTGTCAACTGCTCGAAGGTTGACCTCGTCATGCAAGAGGCGTCGTGGAAGATGGTAGGCCGTGTAAAAACAGCACCAACGAAAAAACCATCGAAGAAACGCCATCATCGTAAGGAGACGCGGTGAAAAAATACATACTGACTGGCCTCGTCATGCTGTTGCCTCTCGCGATGACATGGTGGATCGTCAACTCATTGGTGGGCTGGCTTACAGAGCCGTTTGTTGGCATAACAGAGAAGATTCTCGCGACTGCAGGGATGACAGGGACGCCGATCCTCTTCATCAGCGCCGAAAATGTACTCCTCGGCCTGAGCCGCTTGCTCATCCTTCTCTTCATCGTCACCTTCATTGCCTTCGTCGGTGCCATAGGACGTCGCGTGTTCTTCCGATACCTTCTTCATCTTAGTGACACGGTGCTCCATAAAATACCCGTCATCAGCAGTGTCTATAAAACCTCACAAGAGCTCATCCAAACCATTCTCACCACCGACAATAAAGCCTTTAAGCAAGTGGTCCTCGTCCCGTTCCCTAACAGTGAATGCCTGAGCATCGGTCTTGTCACGCGCGACATTTCTGTAGCGCCACACCTCGTCCCTATCTTCGTTCCAACAACGCCGAACCCCACGTCAGGGTATCTCATCATGTTCGACCGATCAAAAGTCATCCCTCTGGACATGTCCGTCGAAGAAGCCTTTCGATGCATCATTTCTTGCGGTGTTCTGCTCACCAATGCCTCTGCCGCCGCAAGCGCCGACAAATTGTCTCCTAGCACCATCCCAACGTTGAGGTAATGGGGCATGGTACGCAAGCACGTGTTTCTCGGTCTTACCATCCTCTTGCCCATCGTGTTGACGTTGTGGATTGTCAATGCAGTGTTTCAGTGGGCAACGGCGCCCTTTCTCGATATGACAGAACGAGCGCTTGCCTCTGCCGGCATCACCCTCCCCTCGCTCTTCGGCATCAGCCATGACCGCATTCTCATCCACGCCAGCCAGGGGCTCGTTGCCATAGTGATGTTCCTCGCTATCTTCCTCATCGGCTCAATTGGACACAGCTACCTGTTTTCTACTGTTACGGCGCTATGCAGTGCTGGGATCCGCAAAGTTCCCCTCATCGGCGGTATCTATACTACCACTCACGACTTCTTCAACGCGCTTCCGAACAAGAAAACCGATGCTTTCAGCACCGTTGCCCTCGTCCCCTTCCCATGTTCTTCTTGCTTTACCCTTGGCCTCGTCTCCAAAGAAGGACTTAGCGCGTCCCATCTCATCTCCGTCTTCATTCCCGCCGCCCCAAACCCAACGCATGGCTATATCCTTGTGTTCGACCGTTCCGACGTCATTCCTATTACCATGACGGTCGAGGAGGCCTTCCGAAGTATTGTTTCCTGTGGCGCTCTGCTCCCTAAGGCAGAGATCCAAGCAAAATACTCACCACAGAGGAGCTCTCTGACATGAAACAACGTTTTTTGACAGGCCTCATTATCATCCTTCCCCTTACCATCACTGTGTGGGTCATTGCGTTTTTAATTCAACTATGCACAAAGCCCTTCCAGAGGGCGGCAGAAGCCATTTTAGAAAAATATGATCTCTTTCAGACTGGGTGGTGGATTTTCAGCGAGACACAAGTGATCCATGCCGTGGCCATTATCTTCATTCTCATCAGCCTGGTCCTTTTTCTCTTCTGCATCGGGTTTATTGGTCAGTGGCTGTTCTTCCATGTTCTCATCAAGGAAATCGACCGCATGATGCTCCGCATTCCCCTTGTCAACAAAGTGTACAAGGCATGCCGAGAATTCACCGATGTCCTCTTTTCGCCGAAGAACAACTCTTTCTCAAAAGTGGTATGGGCACCATTCCCCACAACACAGCAGAACGCTATTGGCCTCGTCACCAATGATGTCTACCTGCCAATTCCGGGCAAAGAGCAGCAACCTTTTTCCGCAGTGCTTATTCCTGGAACGCCAAACCCCACTGTTGGCTTCCTTGTCATGTGCCCAAAGGACACGCTGACGCCTACCTCTCTTCGCGTTGATACAGCGATGAAATGGGTGATCTCCTGTGGCTCTTCGGAGGCGATATCCGTTATGGAGTCTACCCATGCTATCGCGACGCTACCAGATAGCTCTCCAACATTCCGCACTTGAAAAAAATTCCTAAAAAGGAGATGAAGAGGCGCTTTCTCCAAAAAAATTGTGCTAGCTTTTCTTTGCGCTCTCACAAAAATGGAGAAATTTGGCACAATAGTTGCCCCCAATGTTTTTCTTGACGATCTTGGTCGTACGAAATATCAGTTGGGATGCCAGAGAAAAAGTCTTTTTACCATGTGGTGTACCCGTTTTTCATGAAACCTATAAAAAGTGAACGTCTAAGAAAGCTTGAATCAGAATTGCGAGATCTTGAGCAGTGGCTTCAGCTCGGCCTTGTCCCTAAGAAAGACCTTGAGCGCCATCAAGAAGAAATTCGCCTTTTACAAGCCAAGATAGAAGAAGAGAAAGAGCGCCTTCAATTCCTCAAGGAGGGTGGCGAAGGAGAAGAGTTTATCGTTCCTAAGCGCGTCGGCGGGAAACCCGGGTACAGTGACGTGCCTACAGTTCCAGATATCGATATCGCCGACACAAGCACCGGCATGACTGACGCCGGATTTGAAATGGAGACCTACATTACAGAGGAAACAACCACCGTCCACGATGCAGATGATGAGGTCTTTGAGTCAGAAGAGGGCAGCGCCGAGGGCGAAGATGACGAGCCTGCGATCGAAGACGAAGAAGAAGAAATCGCAGAGGATGAATCGTACTTCAGCGACAAGAACCGCTGGCGGCGTGGTGGCATCCTCGACCCTGATGCCGATGAGTGGTAGCAAACCGTGGCTCTTCGTCCTATCAGCCTGTACATTCACATCCCCTTTTGTTCGCGCAAATGTCCCTACTGCCATTTCTATAGTGTTGCGGATCGCGAGACGCTCAAAGACCGGTTCCTCAATGCCCTTGCCATTGAAATAGACAGGTGGAGCGAACTCCTCCTCCAGCGGCAGATCGTTTCCATCTACTTTGGGGGAGGAACTCCCTTCCTTTTTGGCCCGGACCGAATCGGCACCATCCTCAACCGTTTGAAGATCTTCTGCGTACAAGACCCTTGCGAGAGTACCATTGAGGCTAATCCTGAGACCATCCATACCGATGCCCTCCAACAGTATCATGACCTTGGGGTCAACCGCCTGAGCATCGGCGCTCAATCCTTTTCTTCAGAGCATCTCCGCGCCCTTGGCCGCCGCCATAGTCGAGAAGACATTCTCCGCGCCATTGACCAGAGCTTTGCCTGCGGATTCTCAAATATCTCATTGGACCTCATGTACGACCTCCCAGGGCTTTCCGTTGCTTCCTGGGAGGCTACTGTAGAAGAGGCCTGCAGCCTCCCTATCCATCATCTATCCTTGTACAACCTCACCATCGAGCCGCCGGCCGCATGGTTTCGAAAAAAAGCATGCATAGAAGCGACCATGCCTAGTGAGGGAGAAAGCCTCGCCATGTATCAAGCGGCACAAGCCATTGCCTCTCGCTATGGCTTTCTCCAATATGAAATCTCAGCGTTTGCCAAGCCAGAGAAGGCCTCTCGTCATAATGTGGGGTATTGGCAGGGGCGGGAATTCCTCGGCTTCGGCCCCTCTGCCTTCAGCTTTTTAGGGACAAAGCGATTCAGCAATGTGTGCAACCTCATGGCCTACTGTCAGGCTATGGAACATGGCCAGACAGCTGTCGACAGCATCGATGAGCTGCCGCCCGAGAGGCGCCTCCGAGAGATGATCGCTGTTGGCCTTCGAATGAATGAGGGAGTGTGCCTTGCTGCCCTTGAGCACACATGGGGCGCTGCCGATCCAGAACTCCTTCACACCTTACGCCGCCTCGAAGACGTGGGGCTCGTCACACACTCTTCTGCTCGTCTTGCTCTTACAGAGCGAGGGCGATATGTGTATGACACTGTAGCGGCAGAAATTGTCTAGCCTTTCTCATAATGGCACGGCTCTTTTTCATCACATGGCCGTCGTCGATCGTAAAGACTCCCGCGCTGTTGCGAGATCCAAGTTGGTTTCCAATCCACCATTGATACAATTTCATCAATGGGCGAAGGCCGAAGCCAATGCTACTTCGCACCCGCTCTGACGCCTTCGGCATTCGCAGGACTTTGTTTCCAAAAATCCTCTGCAGCCGACCTCGTAAGAGAAAGGTACGATGGTAATCCCACAGGTCTTTTGGCGTGAGGGGGCTGAGAGTATAGTCAACACCTTCCGTTGCCGAGCCAATCCTGCGTCCATGAGTGGGTAGCGTGACAAGAGATGACACACGCGTCGTGTCGATGGGGCGGAAGACAGCCGCAGAAACATCGAGCCACGTGGAGTCTTTCTCAGCATCAGACTGTGTTGTCCCCAGATGCGTCTCTCCTGCTTGTGGCACGAAATCGCCGTATTCAAACTGATGGATAACATGCATCTGAATGTTGAGCGTTTTGAGAAGATTGCCATGCTGCCGACCAAAGGCCGTAAAATCCGCATCGACTGCAGCAGTGACAGCCGGCCCGTCACTTGAATAGCACGTGACGTCGGTGCCAGGAAGAGGGATGCGCCTCTCTTTTGCAAGGAACTGCCACGTGCCATATTGAGCAAGCGCCCCTCCGAGACTATGGCCAACAAACGCTATGTCTTGCGCAATCTTATCTGCAGGATCTTCTTCGAACAAGTGGCCACAGCATGTCAACAGACGCTCGAGTTGTTCACGCTCATCATTGAAGGCAAGCTGCAGGAGTCGTTGCTGTAGTTTCTCATCATGCACATTGCGTTGGTGCGTGTACTCCAAAAAGGTCTCCGTCGCTTTGATGAGGAGGTCTCGATACTGTATGCCATCACGAGCTGTGGTACGAGAGAGTTGTTTCGCCGCAAGAAGATACCCCATCCACACTGGGATTGTCCGCTCGTCGATGTATCGGCGTTCGATAGCAAAGGATCGCTCAGGGTCGATGGAGCTTGGGCCTCCCCACGGGTTGAGGTCAGCCGCTACAGAGTCTTGCCAGTTCACGGCATTACTACTCATACACGTGCTTCTATACATCTTGATCATGGGAAGGGATTTCCCGCTTGGCTCTCGATAGCCATGGCATGCAGGCAAGAGGACATAGTTGACATTGCCATTGTGATCGTCATAGAACGCATCGTTGCTATACCATCTCCGTTCTCCTGTCTCGGAGTCGGGGGCAGGAATGAGGAGGCCAACGTGCCACGCATTTTCACTACCAGCTGTCTGTCGGAACAGAGATTTTTTTACGACAACGTGTGAGAGGAGTTCGTAGTAGTGCTTCCATTCTTTGGTCTTGCGGCATTCGGCAAACACGTGGAGAAGCTCGAACAGATCGCGGCATGGGTTATGGGTATTTCCATCGCCCATTGTGTGGGCACCCATGATTGCCAAATGGCGTATCTTTCTCCCTGCAAAAGATCTTTCTAGTTCGGCATCTGTAGGCATGACCATCGAGACAACCGCGTTAAAGGTCCGTGGATGGAAACTGCGCACGGACCCGGCAGTAGCCCCAATGGTCGTTGTCAGGTGCTGGACCACGTCATCAAGAGTTGGATTCTGAACAGGAATTGATCGAAGGAACCCTCGAGCTTCGCGAATGGAGAGCAGCCCATCTTGCACCGCCTGTGCCAACACCTGCTGCGCAGACTGTGGTGTACGATCAGGTTGTTGTCGCAAGGCCGCCAAGAGAGCGCGAAGATTGGTTGCCACACGCTCAATATGGCCAATTTCTATGCTATTCACTCCGATGTTGCATTTCGATACATGATCTGGCAACAGGGGCAACCCATCCTTGATCATTGCATCGAAAGAAATTTTATAGCTTGTCTCCAGCTGAGAGACAAACGCTTGCCCGTACTCTCGCGTTAGGAAGTTTCGATAGATGGCCACTGTCCTTCGATTTTCTTCTGCGGCCTCTGCATTGGAAGGGAGGTTGTTTTCAAGGTGAATCTTCCCTTCTGCATCACAAACAAATCGATACGTACCTCGGTGTTGCGCCTCCATGACAAAGAACGTCTCGTACTTTTGAAAGCATTCTGTTGCAAGCCTCGTAAACGGATCTTGAAAGGACTCTGCGGAAATGCGGTCTGCAATAGAAACCGCCAACACGTCCGCTAACGTCCCGCCAATGGCATGGAGAGGCTGCGGCCCAAGGATAGGGAGCGCCACAGAGGCCACCTTCTTAGCCACGGGCTCCTTCTCAACAGTAACGGCAACAATCTTGCGATCTTTCAACGATCGAGTAAACGGTATCGCTTCGGTGACGTACTCTGTGATAGTGGCGACGGCTCGTTGCAATATGCTGCTCGGTTTTGGGATTCCAATGCGCCAAGCGCCTGCTAAGGAAGAGTCGTTGGTATCGATGGAAAGCGTCAGTCCAGTTTGTAGAACAGACGTTCGAAGTCGCGCAATCTTGGTCTGAAGCAGAGCGGCGGCGGATTGCGCTACGGTGTAGGCTTCTTTGCCCTTGTGCTGAGGCGGTACCTGAATGCGAATCTCTTCAAAAGTGGAGTTTGTCCCATCCGGTACTGTGTACGCCCATGTATGGTCATCTAGCCGGGCAAGAAGTGGTCTTGAATGAATCGCCATGCCTTTACCACATAAATTATTATCAACTATCGAAGAGCCATTATTATAAATAATCGTTTAAAAGTCCATGATAATTACATTGTGAAATTAGACTATGAAACTTAGGGAAGTCTCTGGTTCTTGGGCGTGACAAAATGAAACCATTTCATGATTCAGACTACATTGGGAGATGGTCTTCGATTTTTTTTCTGGCAAGAAAAAAATAGAAATTTCGGCGCCACCCGGAGTTTCCAGGAGCCGCTGATCCTGCGGTTAAATAATTGCGTACATTCCTCACGCTTGACAAGGAGTATGGTTTTCGTAAAAGCCCAAGGAGGCCCTCCGAATGCCGGAGATCCCCCAAGTCAAATTACCGTTCAGTATTTTGATGAAGAAGGCAACATGACCATTAGAAGTGGTGGTAAACGGGCCTGGAGATGCAACAATCCTGGAAATCTTGTCGCACGTCCATACAGTACAAGTACGAAGCGAGGATGTATCGGTACAGGTACTGATGGTTCTACTGAGTATTCTATCTATCCAGACTACAAAACAGGATATGAGGCGCTCGTCGTGATGTTGAGAGGCTCCGTTTATTATGTGGATGATCGGGGACATCTAATGATCGACACAAAAAAGCTAAAACATAGCTTAGAGGGCGTTTAAAAATTTAACTCATTGTATGCTAGTCTGTTCCTTATGCGGATTTGCGCAACAACGTCGTTGGAATTTTTGGTTGACTCATGAGACCTCCTTGAGAGCATATCTCAAATGTTGTCTCATATAGCCGAAATTCAAAAACTCGTTTTCATGCGTCGAGCTGTTGATAGATTGCCAACTCTGTGAATGTGTGCTATAATTTGTGGATTCTATTTTCTCATTGCTGCCCTAGATCAGCTTGAGGAATAGTGCACAACAATCTTTTGTAAAGGCGTTGCCGATGCCCGCAGCCATTGAATTTGATTGTGTCACGAAGCGTTTTGGCACTGTAACGGCCGCCGACAATGTCTCTTTTTCTGTGGCGAGCGGGAATTTCTTTTCTATTCTTGGCCCGAGCGGCTGCGGGAAAACCACGCTTCTACGCTTGGTCGCGGGATTTGAGACCCCTGACAGTGGACGGATTTTTCTTGATGGTCAAGACGTAACGACGTTACCTCCTCATAAGCGACCCGTCAATACCGTATTCCAAAACTACGCGCTCTTCCCCCATCTGACCGTTCGGGAGAATATTGCCTTTGGCTTGCGAATTGCAAAGAAGGATTCCTGGTTTATTCGCGACGAGGTAGAGAAGATGCTCTATCTCATTCAGATGGAACAGCATGCTGACAAATGGCCTGAGGAGATTAGCGGAGGCCAAAAGCAGCGCGTGGCCATTGCCAGAGCGCTGATCAATCGCCCTAGAGTGCTACTCCTCGACGAACCTCTTTCTGCCTTGGATTTAAAACTTCGGCAGAAAATGCTCCTTGAACTTGACCTGATCCACGATGAAGTCGGCATTACGTTTTTATATATCACTCATGACCAGACAGAAGCGATGGCGGTCAGCGACAAGATCGCCGTCATCCATAGAGGGAAGATCGAACAAGTCGGAAAGCCCGTTGAGTTGTACGAATCCCCGAAAAGCAGCTTTGTAGCGGCTTTTATTGGAGACACGAACTTCCTTGATGGCAAGGTTGATGTCACGGTGACAAAAGACTACAGCCTTTTGAAAATAGAGGACTTCCCCCCTGTCTTATGTTTTAACGACAAGCAGCTTTCTCCTGGCGACTCCGTCCACTTGATCCTTCGGCCTGAAAAACTCAGAATTTCTCGAGATCGTCCCGTGCACCACCTTCACCATAACTGCCTTGAAGGGACTGTTGAGGATGTTGTGTATCGAGGCGACCATACGAAATATTGGGTGAAAATTGGCGGATACAGACTTGGTGTTTCACAGCAGCATAGTCGCTTCCTTCTTGACACACAGCCCATTCAGTGGAAAGACCGCGTCTTTGTCTGGTGGCATGCCGATGACAGCTTTATTCTTGAGCGGTACAACGCGTCCGACGAAAAATTGATCGAAGCGCCATCAGAAAAAGTCGGCAGTGTTGAAGAAGATGTGTTAAAAGACACGCCCACTGGGCCCTCTCAAAATATCGTGCAAGGGTAATGCCATCGTGAAAGGAAGATTTCGTAATTTGTATCGGGAACTCGCTCTCACGCTTCCTTCCTTTGGGTGGCTTTGCTTTTTTTTCGTCATCCCCGTCTGTATTGTCTACACGTTTGCCTTTAGAACATCGGATGCTACAGGGACTGTTCTTTCAGAATGGACGGTGGCCTCACTCGAGGCTCTATTTGATGAAACGACGCTTGAAATTGCCTGGAGAACTGTCTGGCTCTCTCTGAGCACAATGGTGATCTGCGTAGCGGCAGCGCTCCCTGTGGCGTACTTCATGGCCTGCGCTCCGAAAGCGCACCAAAGGACACTGTTGTTATTTGTTGTCATCCCTCTGTGGAGCTGCTTTCTCGTCCGCATTTTTGCCTGGAAAGTCGTTCTTCATCCCGAAGGCATTTTAAAATCAATGCTTGTTATGTTGGGACTTGTGAACAGCTCCACATCGCTCCTCTACAACAACGTCGCCGTGCTCATCGTCATGGTGTACTCCTACTTGCCATTTGCCATTTTACCTCTCTACTCCGCAGCGTCGAAGTTCAATTTCTCTCTTTTTGAAGCAGCCATGGATCTTGGGGCTACAAAGCGGTACGCATTTTATGCTGTTTTTATTCCCTATATGAAATCAGCTCTTCTGACGGCCAGCCTCATGGTCTTCATTCCTGCTGCTGGGGCCTACATCATTCCGGAAGTAGTAGGAGGGAAAAGCTCAGAGATGTTAGGCAATACCATTGCGAGAAGGGTCTTTGTCGATAGAAGCCTTCCGGATGCCAGTGTCCTCGCTCTCTTGCTCTCAGGGATTGTGTTCATCCCTGCGATCGTTATTGGCACGTTCAAGGCTGCCTCTCAGCCCCACCAACAGAAGAGGTAGCCTACCATGGTCCAAAAGACAAAATACAGCCGATATTTCTCGTACGGAGTCCTTGCTCTTCTCTATCTTCCTGTGGTGGTGTTGGTCATCGCCTCTTTCAATGCGTCGCGCTTTGGGGGGAGTTGGGGGGGGTTCACCTTAGCATGGTATCGAAAGCTCTTTCATGAACCCACTGTGTGGCATGCTCTTATCAACTCGTTAATTGTGGCCACCTATTCTTCGATTGCGTCTACAGTACTTGGCCTGACAGCGGCGCTGGCGCTATATCGGTATCGGACCCCGCTTCAAAAGATCCACCTCACGTTCGTACTAGCGCCTCTTGTCATGCCGGATATTTTAATGGGCATCTCTCTCCTTCTCCTCTTTGTTTCTATCCACCTTAAGCTAAGTCTCTTAACGGTGTTCTTGGCTCACACCACCTTTTCCATGAGCTATGTAGCCATGCTTGTGAGAACACGCCTGGAGATGATGGATACGTCTGTTATCGAGGCCGCCAAAGACTTGGGGGCATCTTCGTACCAAATCTTCTGGCGGATTTTATTACCCTTTTTAGCTCCTGCTATTACTGCTGGCGGGCTTTTGGCATTTACCCTGTCTCTCGATGATTTTGTCATTACCTTCTTTGTAGTTGGGCCAGGAGCGACGACGCTCCCCGTCTATGTCTACAGCATGATGAAATTTGGTTCTCCTCCCCTTATCAACGCGCTATCGACATTGCTTCTTTTCTTTACAGCCATTGTAACCATTGCCTACGCCCACCTGGCGGATGAGGTGACCGCATGAAACAGATCCTGATCATTGGCGCTCTCATCACAGCCCTGGTGACGCCATTGGTTCTCAACGAGCTCTTTAAAAGCAAGCGCACCCTCTACTTATATATGTGGAGCGCCTATATCAAGCCGGAGCTCATTGAGAAGTTCCAAGAAGATCACAACTGCCGAGTGGTTATTGACACGTATGATTCCAACGAAAGCATGTACACCAAGCTCAAATTTGGAGGCTCTGGGTACGACATTATCTTCCCCAGCAACTACTTTCTTGATCTCATGGCCAGTCAGAATATGCTGCTTCCTTTGCAGTCTGACCTGATCCCAAACATGAAATACGTGGACTGGGAGTTTCTCAAACGGCTTGGGCTGCCAAAGACCTCTGTTGGCGTGCCATACATGGCCTCCTTTTCTGGCATTGCTTGGAGAACTGACCGCCTCTCTCAAGAGCCTGATTCTTGGGCTATCTTTGGCGACAAAAATCTCAAGGGCCGAATGACGATGCTCAATGACATGCGAGAGACGCTAGGCGCAGGCCTCTTGTTTCTTGGGTATAGTGCCAACTCTGAAGTCCCTGAGGAAATTGCTCAGGCGGGGAAGCTGATTTCGCATTGGAAGCATGAACTAGCAAAACTCGAGAGCGAGCAGTACAAGAATGGCATTGCCAATGCGGAGTATCTGGTTGTGCATGGCTACAGTGGAGATTGTCTACAAGTGGCCAGAGCATCGAAGAACATTGGGTTTTCGTATCCAAAAGAAGGGAGTCTGGTGGCTGTTGACTACGCCGCGATCATGAAGTCGTCGCATGATCCTGATCTTGCTCACGCGTTTTTAAACTATCTACTCGAACCCAAGGTCGCTGCTGAGAACATGGAATTCACCAACTACAGGTGTGTCAATTCAGAAGCTCGCCACCTGCTGCCAGAGGAACTCCAATCCTCCCATCTCCTTTATCCCGAGCTCTACCGAGAAGCTCGGTTCGAATGCTTATTCCCAGCCACTGCCGCTCGCAAGCACTATATCAAGGCCTGGGACGAAGTGAAGGCGGCATCGTAAGAAGTATAGTGAGTCAAAACAGTGGACGAGTGACATTGGGGTGGATTATGTCTGTATCATTGAGGCTTGTTTTTTCCTGTGTCGCCTTGTTCTCCTGGGCATATGCGAGCGATAGGCCAACGCCTGAGTTGGAGTATTTGGATGGTGTGAAAACCATACCTATTCAGGACTTGCCGTCCTATGCCGACGGGGTTCAGCTTGAGGGCGGGTATGTCTATAAACATCTAAAGCCAGGTCAGAAATATGCCAATGTCTCCGTTGTGTGGGATATGCCTTTTCAAAATCTTGAGGCAAGAGAAGCGTTTGCCCACCATGGTGAAAAATTTAGAGAAAGCCGGCTTGAGCACTATAACGAGCATCAGATCCTCAATCTGATCTCAAATTTATTTTTATACTACCTTAGTCTCTCTCGACCGCATCAAAAGACGATTTTTTGTTTTTACATTGGACCAAGGTCTAGTAGGAATCTCTTTGAAATCGTGGAGAAAATCTTAAAAAAATATGACCCGTCTTTGACCTTCAAGAAGGATGCTTCCTCAGCTACACGACTTGGATGGATATCAGACAAGGACGGTCGTTCCATGGAGATCATCACCCACTATAGATGGTTGAATACAACTACGTTTAACAACGCTGATATGGTTGTGGGATTCAGTTGGAACGGCGGTTTTAACAAAGAGTATCACTCTGGCGATATGCTTATTCCGACAAAATTTATTGATATCGCAAAAGGCAGGAAATTTAGCATATTGTTTTTGCATGAGATGCACGAAATAGAAAATAATTTTTACGAAGATTTGCCGAAATTTCTTGCCTTCCAAGACAAACGGCTTGTGGACATTGTGAACGAAGAATTTGTCTCAGAAAATGAGAAAAAGGCGTCGCACAAGGCGCGAATATTTGATGAGCATGATTTTCACAAGGGTGTGACGTTGCTCGGCACATGGGATATTTTTGAGCCAAGCCAGTGGCCTGCAGATGTCGTTATTCCTGAGTAGATAGCCTAATCATGGTTTCTGTACGCTCCCGGTACAAAGTCCTTTTAAAGCATACGGACAGGAAACATCGGCGCGTGCCGCGAATTGCTGGATTGCATCAGCTGAATTTTTCAACACAGCCACTCGAACCAACGAAGTCGTAAGACAAGTGATTTACAGCCGGCTGAAATTCAACATTGGACAAATTTATTCAATACATAACAATCTTATCTTAAACTAGATACGTCACGAGTTGTATTGGGTTTTATTTTAAATAGCTGGAATTTATTCACCAGAACTGTCCCGCCAGTGCCCCATATGATTGTCCATCTTTTTCAGGAACCTAACGGCTCAATCTCTTCCCTCCCCCTCGGCGTCCTGCAATCGGTTGCGAGTAAAGATGATAGAGCTGATCTGTGATGTATAAATCCAACAACATCATCAAATTTTTCTAGAAGCTTCATTCGTTTCTCCTCGCCCAATCCTTTCGTATACCCATGCGTGTCTCGGAACACCGAGTTGAGCTGCATCGCCTATGCTGAAGCACTGTTTTTGCAAAAGTTCGTGAAGTTGTGCGATATATTTTGATTGTCCCATGCCATCAATCCACAAAACCTACCCATTTTGGTCAATTGGGTAGGTTTTGGTGGCTAATGTTAGTGGCCTTATCATGGTTGGGCCCAACACCCTTTCTGAAAATTCTTCCTCTCCTTCATTTCTTGGTTCTCACAGGGGCATGAACCATCTTTCTTCTGAGACGGTCGCCACACCCTCACCAACGCCAACGTTTCCCTCCAGTCTATCTTGCCTCTACATATGCGTCGATATGCGCGATTTGCATCCACAGGAATACGAAGGGTTCGCCGAAGGATTGCGCAGAGAACGAACATAATCGTTATCAAAAATCTCTACCCATTCACGTCACTCTTCTGTGGCACAACGAAGGGGTTCAATGGCCTCCGATTTACGGTCGCTCCTGAGCGGATTTCGCCTCTGCATGTACTCTCACTTACAAGCCTATCTCGGAGTTCTGATTCGATTTAAAAGATTTACGGACTCCTATTTCCCCATTTTCTGTAGAGTTTTCGTACTCAACGGGATTTTTGGCAGGAAAATTGGTCATAAACGGCATATCGGATACCAAGACAAGCCAAAGCACCGATGCGATTTGCTGCCAGACGGAAGCCACGGATTTGGACGATCTAGGCCTGCCAGGATAGGCAGAGCAAGACCGAGCGACAGATGAAAGAGACCCTCAGTCTCCATTACGGAAAACCGGGTTTTGTAGACTATTACCGAAAAGGATGGATTCAGCCTCAAGAAGAAATAGGGAGGCGGTTGGACGATTTCAGAACTTTTGACTGGGGAAGCGTATATCAAAACGCTTCGGTCCTTAGATCACATGGTTTAACAACCCCTTCTTTTGAAGCGCCTTACGTCTCGCAGTCCATTCCCACCAGTCGGTGGGCTCACTATGGGCGGCTTCATGAATAATTGATGCAAACACATCCCACACACAAGGATTTTGCCTCCTGTGTGTACGTTCCTCCAGCTCGTGAAACAAGACCGTCGGATCCTTCTTTGCTAGTTCGTCCACAGTATAAATATTTAAGAGATGTAAGCCTTCAATAGTTTCATTTCCCACATTCCTTAAATCATTTAGCTGCTTGATCATTTCTCTACAAAACCACAGATTTCAACAAGGCAGCCATTATTGTCTCTCACATAAGAAACCAGCTGTCCCCAAGGCTTTTGAGTAGGCTTTTCTACAGCGATTGCTCCTGCCTGAACTGCCTTATCAAACAGTTCTTCAACGTGATCGGTCACTAGACTGACTTCAAAACCCGGGGCTTCCCCCGAACTTCGATTGAAACGGAAGGGAAGAGCTTTTGATACAACGTTTTCATCTGCGAACGCCAGCGCTGTAGCCCCGGTTTCCATTTCGGCATAGGTACCGCTTTCATGGATAAAGCGACGGTCTAATCCGAAGGCTTTTTCGTAAAAAACGACAGTTTTCTGTACGTCCTTCACGTACAAAATGACATAACCTAAACGCACATTACCTCATCATTTAAGACTGGACGGAGACACGATATCGCCAGATTTCAAGAACCCTTCCAGAATGTGGTTAAATTTTTCAGGTTGATCTACGAACAACGCATGACCCGCATCCTCAAAAACCTCCAGGCGCGCCCCTTGAATTAGCTCTTTCTCTTCAAGGATGCTCGCAAGCCAAGAACTGTTAACCGAGCAAATCAGCGTTGGAACTTTTATGTAAGGCAAAACAGGCCTAAAATCCTGAACAATCATGTTATGCACTAATGTCATGACTGTATTTGTGGGAGTACGGAGTGACGCTTTGGTAAGATTTTCAAGATATTCCTCACTTTGTGGCTGTCGAAACATGCCCCGAACAAATTCATGGGTATTTTTGGGACGATCTTTTTGATATTCCGACCAGTAGGCCAACCCATCTTTCACCGCCTTACTATTCAAGTCAAAACCAACAAGGCCGTCAACGAGCACCACCCCAGCCACACCATCCGTTCCAAATTGATCAAGGTAGGACACGATCTCTGAAACCGCCATAGACCAGCCGATGAGGACGACGGGCTTGAGTTGCAGCTGGTCCACAACAGCTCTTATGTCTTTCGCTCGCTCAGCCGCATAGTGGCCTTCTGTTGTCTGGGTTGAGTCGCCTTGTGAGCGAGGATCCATGGCAACAACAGAATACCATTGAGAAAAATACTGCAGCTGCTTGTCAAAAATCCACGCTGGCATTGATAACCCGGGTATAAACAAAAGAGAGGGCGACGAAGCGAGCGACTTCCCTTTAGCTATACAATGGATTTTAACATGACCGCTATTGATGAAGCCTTGCCTCAAATCCGGTGTGGCCGTGAAACACCGCGCACACATGACGAACAAACAAAAGAAAAATAGAAACTGATGATCTTTTATTCGCGGCATCAACGCAACCCCTATAAAATTTTATCCGGTAGAGCCACCATGCTCATCGGCTCATCGTTTTGCTTCGAGCAATGATATCAAAAGACGCTATTTTCCCCATCCAGCCCTTCCATTCTCTCCAGGGATTAGGAAATTAGAACGAATTTTGAGTATACCTAGGATTTACTCTAAGATGTCTCCCGCATAATTCGGGAGGCATTCATGTCAGGC
>CAYPCN010000003.1:62645-91167 GCA_964409235.1 uncultured bacterium | reverse complement strand
TACTGCGTCCAACGCCCCTGCCCATCCTGTGTTAAAGCACCTCGGCCAACAAGAGTTTGCAGAAGCTTGGTTATGTCCGTAGGATGTTTGTTAGTGATTTGACGCATCCTAGCATTATCTACGGAACCTTCAATATCCGCGGTCACAAGCGCCTGGACGTCCAAAGCGCTAAACTTCGAAAATTCAGGTCCAAATCGGTTTTTCAATCGAGCTAGCGAGTCATCAGGGATCAGACTGACCATTGGCAATATCCATAACACTCGATCAGGCTGCACCTGCTCTTTGACTATAGGAGACCGCCAATGTTGGGAGTTCCATCCCATCCGTATTTTGTCTACACCAGAACCAGCCTTTTCAGCCGCACCAATCATAGTAAACATTGTTTGTAGAGATTTATTGCGACACTCACTCACATGACCGTACAGCAACTGGTCAAGAGATATTAGTAATGAGCCAGGATTAGAAAACTCAAGTCGATCTCGATACTTTTCGATAACAATACCACCTTGCCCTTGATAGTCTGCATGAATTAATGCATTCACTAAGGCCTCTCTAATGCCAACGTGAACAACAGATTCCCCTTTTCTCAACAAGTCGTTACCTAATTGAAAAGGAAGCTTGAGATCAGCTGCTAATCTTTGAACAACACGTATGTAAAATTGAAACAGATTGCCCGGCCAAGTTCCATCTTGTGTTAGACGATCCGTCCAACGCACTTCGGGGTTCTCAGAAAGTTTTTCACGATAATCTACATGATATTGTGGAAGAACTTCACGAAGAGTTTCCTCTCGACCGAACATCAAAAGACCAGCCACTGTTAACCCATGCTTACCGTCTGAACGAGATAACTGCCACCCACCAATCTTACCGAGCAATCCCTTGTCATCCTCGCTCAGCCACGGATGTGTTGGTTTATTTGATGTAAGTCGTTGACGGTATTGCTGCAAGCTGGGTAGATCAAGGTCACTGATTGTAAAATCTTCAAGAATACGGCTGTCAATGGGCTCTTCAGCTCGATCCGCCAGCATTCGACCCACTTCCTGTTCTGTACAGTGATAGTCCCCTTCAGAATTACGTCGATAGGTTCCTGTTAGGGGATTCTGTCCAATAAATATGGGGCTTTGATACCGAGCGGCTCGAGGAACACGGATGGCAAGTAAGAGGCCTTTCGAATGGGATATCTCTTGCACATCATCACTATTGAGAAGATTTCTGCTGACCTTACCACGATTATTTATCGTGTCCCAGAAATTTTTTTTGATATTTACCAAATCGCTTATGCCACTGACAGAGCCATCGTCTTCTATGCCCAATAGGATCACACCTCCCCGAGTGTTTGCCATTGCGGCATAGGTTTCCCACAAACTTTTTGGAAGACCTCCTCTTGCTGATTTAAATTCTAAGTCATCGCTTTCCTCCCAATTCAGGCGAATAAGAATATCCAACGGATGAACAAAGTTTTGTTTCGTTGTCATACGTTTACAGTCCAGATTAAAATTTCCATCGATCCAACGATAGCACTTTACCAAAAGCTTGCTTCCCAGATCAAGGACAGGAAGGTTCTAGGGAAGCTGTATTGAAAAAATTTAATTGGCGCAGTTCAGAAATCCGCCTGATCGCAAGAAGCTTAGGCAGAGACTCTCCTCATTTTGTTTAAGAGAACACATTTTAGCCGATTTTCTACGATCAAGCACTCCCGAGTTCTGGAAAAGGCCTACTCTCCAAACATCTTCTTGTAGCGAGAGAATGTCGTTTCTACGAGGGCTCTTCTGCTATAGCCGGATCTCTTCCCCCAAATCGATTTAGAGATCTTACCTCCACCAAAACCACGGATAGCCAAAATGGCCCGTCCAGGATCTGTACCATGACAAATCGCATTGCTAGAAGGAGGAATGAGCGCTCTGGCCCCATTTTTCCGAATCAAATCATGCACATCTCGATCATCATATGCCTCATCTCCAATCACAGTTTTTACACGATGAGATACTTGGCAGACACCACATGGAAATGCTCTCCCATCATCCGTAGAGGCATCCGTCGATATTTCACCAATGATGTCCTGCGTTCTCGCATCGATCGCCACATGCAGCTTGATCCATTTTCTAGGACGTCCCGTGCCATGGGTTTTTACTTTCCATTCGCCCTCTCCCTGGACTTAGATCCCTGTTGCATCGACGATGATCGTTGAAGGGCGGCCAGAAGACAGTTTGGGCAATTGCAGGGCCAATCTCTTGGCTCTCTTGCATGTCAATGAATAAGTTGGAACTTTCACTTTTTTTGATCTGCTTTCAAAATACATTTATGCAAAACACAGAAGCCGCAGCTTTATCATTAAAAGATCTTTTGGGAACGGTTGAACTGGAACCAGCACTGGGATGTTGCGAAGTTGAAAAAGGGAAGCTGATAGAGACTAAACGTTATTATTTAGCACATACCAGCATCGACACCCTTGTCCTCATCGATGGGGGCAAGGGTACGAATTGGTCCCTACTACGGAGGGGGTGGGATTCGAACCCACGGTACGTTTTTGACGCACACACGCTTTCCAAGCGTGCTCCTTAAGCCACTCGGACACCCCTCCATCAACGATCAGCAGCGGAAATAAGTATACCGATCGCCACTTTTTCATCGAGAGCTCTTTGTCGTCCGAGCCACTTGCGCTGTACCTTATTCGAGGATAGAGACAAATCGTGTTGATGAGACGCGCAAAGTACCATTTGGAGATCGTCCTTCTGCTGTACGTGGAAGGAAATATACGCGAACGAAAGGACTTTCAAGACCCCTCCTTGAAGAGAGAGTCTGAAACCCCTCCCAATTGGACATTCTCGGGTCTTAAGGCCCGGATTCATCGGATGTTTCCAACTCCTTCTGGCCTTTTCCCAACAGCTCCAGGAAATTCAGCCAGGAGAAAAACATCCTCTTTGGTAGCATACGAAGAGAAGAAAAAAAGGGGGAGCTGTGAGGTTATTTCTATCACTGTTCTACGTCGTATGCCTTCTCATAGGAACAATCTCGGCATCCGAACCCCAGCCTCTGGTCCTCGTCACCATTCCGGTGTATCAAGAGATCGTCCAAGAGATGGCCGGAAGCAGTGTCACTGTTCGCTCTGTCGTTCCTCCAGAAATGAACTTCCATGCGTATGACCCTACGCCTCGGCAGGTGATGGCGCTCACAGAAGCCAACCTATGGTTCACCATAGGAGAGACTCTTGAAACCAAAATTCTTGCTGCCCTGCAAGCAGTGAACAGACCACCGACAATCGTCGATTTGAGAAAGGGCCTTCCCCTCCTTGACGATCATGAGCACAATGACGAAGCCGACCCCCATATTTGGACCAGCCCTCGCTTAATGCAGCAACAGCTCATCACCATTCGAAATGCGCTGACAGCCATATTCCCAACGGACAAAGAGGCAATAGAAGAACGCTATGTCGGTCTTCAACAGCGCATGGACGATATACTGCGGGCGGCAGATAGGCAGCTCTCAGAGCACAAAGGGAAGCTCATCGTCATTGCCCATGGTGCCTACGCCTACCTGTGTCGCGACTATGGCCTTCAGCAACGCCCAGTCGAAATCGGGGGCAAAGAAGCAACAGCACGACGCCTCCATGATCTTATCCTTGAAGCAAAACGCAAAGGAGTCTCAACGATCTTCTCCATCAAACAACATCCAAAACAAGGCATAGAAAGGATCGCCGAAGCCCTCCAGGCAGAGGTAGTGGAACTAGACTCCTACCAGCCGCAGTACTTCGTCAGCATGGTACAGACAATCGAGGCCTTTCGAAAAGCATTGGAAGAAGAGAGAGCATAGCCCATGGACGTTGCGATTAGCGTCGAACACCTTTCCTTCGGGTACCATCCCAAAGAATGCATTCTCAAGAACGTCTCGTTTCACGTCGACAAGGGCAAGTTTCTCGGCATCATCGGGCCCAACGGCGGAGGGAAGTCAACACTTCTGAAGCTGTTGCTAGGCCTGCTAGAGCCATGGGAAGGCACGATTCTCATGAACAGCGCCTCTCCTCCGACGCCACGCGTCGGCTACGTCCCTCAGACATTTCAATTTGATAAATATTTCCCCATCACAGCCTTTGAAGTCGTTCTTGGAGGAAGAGCCAGGCACCTCTCATGGGTTGGGAGATATAGCGAAGAAGACCAGGCAGCAGCAGCAGCAGCTCTCCACCGCGTCGGCCTCTCCCATCTAGAAAACCACGTGTTTGGAGCTCTCTCCGGAGGGCAAGCACAGCGCGTGCTCATCGCTCGCGCTCTGGCTGCTGAGCCAGCCATCCTCCTGCTCGACGAGCCAACATCGAGCACGGATCCCGCCGCAGAAGCTGCCATCCTTGAGACGATCCACGGACTGCATGAAGCTATGACCATTCTCATGGTCACCCACAATCTCGCCGCCATCCTCTCCCACGTCGAAGGGATTCTCTGTGTCCAGGGCGGCGCTGCTATGCTCCATCCCAAAGAGATCTGCGAGCACTTTGCCCTAGGCCTCTACCATATTCCCTTGTTAGAAACCGCAGAGAACCATCTTACACCCCATGTAAAAACATCAGTATGACTGCTTTCTTAGAAAATCCTTTGATGCTCTCAGCCGTTCTCGCAGGGTTCAGCGCAGCGATCGTCGGGGGCGCGGTTGGAACATTCGTCGTCGTACGGCGCATCTCCTTCATCAGCGGGAGCATCTCCCACGCCGTTCTCGCCGGCATCGGGCTCGTCGTGTGGCTCGAGAGAACGTGCGGATTCCCATCAGTCTCACCGCTGTGGGGAGCTCTGCTCACAGCTATCGCTGCCGCCCTGCTCATCGCCCACGCAGAAAGAACCTTCCACCAACGTGAAGACTCCGTCATCGCCAGTATCTGGGCTGCCGGGATGGCACTTGGTATCCTCCTCATCGCCAAAACGCCGGGCTACACTACAGAACTGAGCAACGTTCTGATCGGCAATATCTTATGGGTGTCGCAGCGAGATGTCGCCATGCTTACCATCCTTGCCGCTATCAGCATCCTCTTCATCACGATGAAATTTCAGCAGCTCAAGCTCCTCGTTTTTGACGTCGACGAAGCTAAACTCCAAGGTATCCATGTCAACAGGCTGTACAGTCAGCTGCTCGTGCTCATCGCCATTACAGTCGTCGCTCTCACACAAGTAGTGGGCATCGTCCTTGTCATGACCATGCTCACATTGCCTCAGCTGCTCGCCGCCCTGTTCTGCCAGCGACTGTCGCATATGGTTGTTTGGTCTGTCGTGATTTCAATGGGATGTACCGCCGCCGGACTGGTGATCGCCTACGATCTTGACTGGCCTGCGGGCGCCTCCATAGCCCTGGTTTCTATTGCATCGTACGCCATTGGCATGGGGATCAAGCAGCTGTTTGTTCTCAACATCACATCAGGCGCAGAGTAAGCGTCAACGCTAGCCATCTTTCGCTCTGAATCCGTGTCGTGTACTGTTTCTCTCTTTCAAGCGGAGAAGGAATTCTCCAATCAGACGGAAAGAGAGGGATTCGAACCCTCGGTACCCTTTAGGGGTACACGTCCTTAGCAGGGACGCGCTTTCGGCCACTCAGCCATCTTTCCATTGTTTCTATCTCTACAGCCCGCTGGGTCAGAATACAGAGCCGTGACTATGCATCCCCAAAAGCCTATCTGACTCATCGATTTGGTCGCAAGATGTTCGGGCTACGAAATTTCAATCGAGAAAACACATATGCCACAAACGAACTCTTTTACATTTACACTATCTTTATGAGGACATTGTAAATTACAGCGAAGTAAACAAAGGTTTTATAATTAACTTTCATCTCAATTAGTAACAAATCGAGGTGCGTAATGACGACAGAAACTCTTCTCCCTCCCCCCTGGCGTGTTCCTGTTAGCACTCCTCAAGTCATTAGACCGAGGGACGCGAGAGATTTTCAGGCCCTGACAGGAGAAGCTCTGGACCATCCTGAGCGGACGAACGACATTCTCCGCATCTTTTTTCAACAAATGGAAGAGCTCATCGGCTACTGTCTGGAAACACAGGACAAAGCTGCAACGCACATACTACATGCCGCCGCCGAAACGCTTTCGATGTTTCGAGAAGCCCTCGAACAGGGGACCGACGCCCATCGAGCGACGATCAGCAAACATAGCGAAACCATCGATCTCATCACATCCACAGCTGTCGAATGCATCTCATCGATTTTCGCCGCCTCTCATAGAGAGGCAGAGCTACAGGCGCCGCCTGCCAAGAGAACAACCTCGCTTCAAGATCAGCTCCTCGCCTCAATCCAGCAACGGAATGACGAGGACGCCCTGGACTACATAGCGCAAGGCGCACCCATACACGTCCTCAGCCAAGAGGATAAAGATCGGCTAGCGGCTCTCGCCATGTTGCGTGCAAAAGACGCTAGCCTAGCCGCTCTCATCAGAGGGGGGTGCCACATCTTCAACCCATCAGGGCTGTCGCCAATGCTCTTAGACGCCGTCTCCTCAAACTTGATTGAGAGCGTCAAAGCATTGATAGAACGCCATGCCAACCTCCACACCACAGATGCGCAGAAGAACACCGCTCTTCACCGAGCCTTCCTGCTTGGAAATCCCGCAATGGTGCGCGTACTCCTCCGTTGTGTCGACCCCCAAAGCACCAATGTGTGGAAGCAAACAGCTCTCCAATCTCTGCTCAACACCCACCCCGATGCTCTGCCATACCGGAACATCGATGACGCTCACATTCCTGCATTCCTTGAAACGCTCTTTAAGCAGGATCTCCCTGAAGCACGAACTCCAGCCCGCGAGATGCTCTTTACCATCACGGGAGGGAAGGTGCCGCCTGTCCCCCTCGACATCGTCGAGATGGCCTTCCTTCTCAACCACCCAGATCTGAACGCCGCTCTTTGGAAAGACATCGGCACCCATTCTTTTCTCACTGCCTGTGCCCATCTCGAACAACGGTACCATCGCGACAGCGTTCTCCAATTTATGATGATGCCGTTCAATATCGACCCATTCCACTTTGGCATGGGAGGAGAGTCAGCCCCGGTACCACCGCTGGGCACCCAGAATCCGCCCCTGAAAACCTTCCTCAAGCTGTTCGACAATCTTAACTTTTATAATCCTTCCGCCCCACACTACGTGGACGCCTCAGCATGGTGGAGAGACAGCACGACAAATCGAGAGGTGTTGCCACGCGAAAAAGCCATCAAACAGCTTCGCGGCCAGCTCAAGACAGGTATTAAAAATATCTCGAACCGAGTGCGCTTTGCCGGCGTCCCAGTTGTCAACACAGGACAATGGTTCGATAGAATTGACCTGCTCCTCAAACATATTCTGATCACGCTTGAAAAAAAGAACGATCCAGCAACGACCCTTTCCACCCTCAAAGAGCTACGAAGCTCGTTTCAGCATTGCGCTACAGCGTATACGACGGCAGCCGTCAACCTCTACGAACGCCTTTGCTTCAATATCGACCCGACGCAACGCGATATCGCCTTTCTGCGAGCCTTAGCCACTCACAGGCGCCGCTGCTTTGACGAAGCGCTGAACCTCGTCCATGATCGAGAAATCCATCATGGCCATAAGGCGCTTATTGTCCTAGGGCCAGAATTAGGGATTCAAGGGCATAAGGAAGAGGCGCAATACCAAGATCCAGGATATCGTGGGGATTGCCGGCCAGCAGCTGTCCGAGAGGCGTTTTATGCACGATATACGCCCTACTCTATCCTTGACTGGTTGCTGCAAGCGCTCAAGGCGAATACGGATTCCATTCGCGATCCCTACATCGACCTTCACAAGCACTTTATGCCCTCCAATTGGCAACAAGACCGCTATGGCCCAGTCCTCGACCAGCTCCAGCATCTGGAAGAGGAGCGCGATCTCACAAAGAGGAAGACCGCCATCGATGAGCTGCTCGCCAAGCACGATATCGTTATGGGCTATAGGCAACCTCAGCCTCGCAGCCAAGATCTCGCGCTCGCTCGAAAAGCTGTAGAAGAGGATCGGTTCAACGAATATCTCGGCGCTGCTGTTTTTGATGAGCAGGGGAAATTTCGCCCACAAGCGGCGGTGTATCTCTTGAGCTGCATGCACACCATTCGATCTCGATTGCTGTGAGACGTACGAGAGCGCTGTTGCGTACAACAGCGCTAACATACCCTTAATCCCGACTTTACACGCCAACAGAACAATACTGAGCTGTACTGTGACTCAGCTCAACGCCGGGTGTCAACCACTTTGCCAGGAATGCTACCTATGTCTTCTACTACCGCTTCTTTCCCACTAATTTTCCCCTTTTTCAAGCCTCAGTTCGAAGCGCACGTTCCTTGTATCCAGGGGAACGAATCCGACCAGCAGTTCTACGAGCGCATTCTGCGAGCTATCAAGGTAGGCGACATCTCTCCGCAAAATGGCACGAAGATGGCTGTAGACTACCTTGGTCATCGAGCACGAGAATATACCCATGAACCCACACGGCAACACGCACGCCTATTGCGGATCGGACTGCGAGCCATCAGTGGATTTCAGAAGACCGCCTTCTACTCAAAAGGCAGCGAAGGGGAGCGGAACATGCAAAAGATGCTGGCCGATTCCAGCCGTGCGATCATCGAATGCCTCGTCCGCCATGGCTATCGCAGCGAAATCGAATTGCAGCTCAAATTCGGCTTCCTCAAAGAAGCGTATGAGGCATTCAAAAAACAACCGCACCCCCTTCCAACATCGCTTTCTCCCGACCTTCTCATGCCGTTCGTCTCTCTCGCCGCAGCGGACAAAAATCATCCCGTCCTCTTGGCCCTTGCAGAGCACGGCGTGTGCATGAAAGAACTCCCTCCCGACCTGCTGCGACAACTGGCAACCCAAGCAGTCGAAGGATTGCTAGACAACGCTCTTGCCCGCCTTGTCAGCGATGGATGCCCTCTTCACGATGGCGATGGCCAAGCGAAGCTACTTCTCAACGCCGTTTCCGCCAACCTCGTTGCTGGCGTGCGCGCCATGCTGACACGGCATGTCAACTTCCACACAAAAGATGAAAAGGGAAACTCCGCACTCCACCGCGCATTCTTCCTAGGAAGCCCTGAGATGGTCCGCACTCTCCAACCACATATCGATCCTCAAATGCGCAATGCCCAAGGCCATACCCCTCTACAGGCCCTTTTCCACGCCCAAGACCACAATCCAGACCTGCTGCAGATCGGTGAAGCACGGTATACAGTGTTTCTTCAAAATATTTTTGAGCGCCCTCAAGAGGCATTTCAAGGCATTCTTATGGGCAGCAGCACCATGAAAGCACATCTCGCCAGGACAGGAAGAGCCTTTCTCTTTCCACCTCCTGGAGACCTCGTTGAGATTGCCTTCTTGCTCAACGACGCTCCCTACTCTGCGGCCTTATTTGCAGAAATGTCACCCGACGACTTCCGGCAGTCATGCCAATACCTCCTCACGCGCTATCCGCAAGAGGTAGTGCAGAGATTTCAGCTCTCCCACTGGGAGCTCGATGGCAGGCACTATGCCACAGGATGTACCCATTTCGAGCCGCCAGCAGCAGACCCCGTCGGGAATCCCCCTCTCACGCGCGTACTCGATCTCTTCAACACCCTCAATCTGACAAGACCCGACGCCCCTTCGTATGTCGACCCCAGGGAGTTTCTCAGGTCGGCACGAGCTCAGGATCCCAAAGCCCTCACTCCACCACAGGCTATCCAGCTCCTCAGAGCTGAGCTCGATACCTTCATAGGTCGACTCGCCAGTGAAAAGCATTTCTACGGAACGCCAGTGGAAGGGAAACGTGGGTTTATCGAATTTTTTTCCCAATTAAAGCGAATGGTCAAGCATATCATCGCCACTCTCGAACAAAAAAAAGACCCGCAAGAAACATACCGAGTCCTCCACGAAATCATCGCCGCAGCACCGCTCTGCGGAGGAAGGTATCAAGAAACAATCCTCAGAGAATACCTTAAGGTATGTTTTGGCAGAAAAGATGAAACACCAGAGGAAGCTCTGCTCAAACAGCTCGCTGAATTTCGCTTCGACCTCTTCGATACCATTGTCGCAAGAATTCCTGACAACGATGCTCATGACTTTCTTGACGCCCGGCGTAATTTAGGCGCCAAATTTGGAATTCCAGGATTTCAGCAGGTCGAGCATTTCGATGATCCGTATACTCGCATCCACCGCCATGACGAACGCATTGAGAGAGAATTCCAAGAGCAGTACAACCCACAGGCAATCGTCATCTCTCTCATCCAACAGATACAGCAGAATAGTGTGTTTCGCGACCACTATCTCAACCTCCACAAAAAATATGGCGCTAGCGAATGGAAACAAGATCGCTATGGCCCAATCCTTGCAGAGCTACCGCACATTGAGGCTACCGAAGATCCAGAAGAGAAAGAGGCACTCGTCCTCTCTATCTACAACTACCTGGAGCTGCCAAGAATTCCAGGACAATCACTACGCGAAGCTATCCTCGAAGACCAAAAAAGCGACTACCTCTTGGAGAGCGTATACAACGAACAAGGACGACCTCGGCCAGAAGCTGTGGAGTATATCTTAGAGAAACTCGGCGTCTTTCGCTCTCGCTTTGCGGGCGCTCGCCGCGCACAGCAGCCACAGGAAGTTGCCTCAGAAGACGCTGCCATTCAACTACCTGATGAGTTGAAAACAGGGGGATTCCTGGTATAAGATCGGCAGCAGTTCCCGGAAATTCAGCTGAGGCGATCATGGATGCATCGGTAAAAGTCCCTCCCCACTCCCGTGAAGCCGAGATGATGGTGCTCGGCTGCATGCTCACGTCGATCAACAGCCTGAACATCGCTTCAGAACGCCTCGAAGAGTCGGATTTCTATTTCTCAGAACATAAGATGATCTTCCGATGCCTTCAGGATGCGTATAAAGCTGATAAGCCTGCTGACATCCACCTCATGGCCGAGGAGCTCAAGCGCCAAGAGAAGCTCCAGGCCGTAGGAGGCATTGTCTACCTCACGTCTCTCGCTCAGTATGCTGGCACCTCGGCCTACATCGAAGAGTACACCGAGGTGGTGAAGAACAAAGCCATCCTCCGGCAGATGATCTCGTCCGCACAACATGTGGAAAAATCAGCGCTCAGTGAGCCTCAAGATGTCGATACCGCTCTCGACGACGCACAGCAGTTGTTTTTCCGGATCGGCCAGACGCGTACTACCAAATTTGGCATCCTCGTCGCCGATGTCCTCGCAGGGAAAGAGTCAGAATCCCAGATTCCCTTTCTGAGGGAACTCGAAGCACGGCAAGAGCAGTTTATACGCCTCGGCCCCTCAGAAGTCGGCATCACGGGCATCCCAACGCACTTCATTGACTTAGACCGGATGATCAACGGCCTGAACAATTCCCATCTGCTGATTCTCGCCTCACGGCCAGCCATGGGAAAGACGGCGCTAGCGCTCAACATCGCTCAACACGTGGCGTTCAAAAACAACATTCCCGTTGGCATTTTCTCTCTCGAAATGACAGCAGAGCAGCTCGTCCACCGCATTGTCTGCTCAGAGTCAGAAATCGAATCCTCGAAAATCCGAACGGGATCGCTGTCGCCGATGGACTTCCACCAGGTCGTCGAAGCCGTCAATGAAATCCAAAAGCATACGATCGTCATCGATGACCAGCCAGGACTGAAGATCACCGACCTCAGGGCACGCGCCCGACGGATGAAAGAAAGCTATAAAGTCGGCCTTATCATCATCGACTACCTCCAACTCATCAGCGGCTCTGGGTCCACAAAAACCGTTGAAAATCGGCAAAACGAAATTTCTGAGATTTCGAGGATGCTCAAAATTTTGGCCCGCGAGCTGGATATTCCTATCCTCTGTTTATCCCAGCTATCGCGAAAAGTAGAAGAGCGAGCCGGCCATAGGCCTGTGATGAGCGACCTCCGCGAAAGCGGCTGCCTTGCCGCTGACACCATTATCCGCGATGCGACCACAGGGAAGATGTATACCATCCAAGAGCTGGCCAACCGAGAACGACAGACCCCTCTCTCCGTCCACGCGGTACGCCCCGATCTTACGATAGGGGAGCAGACGATGGTCAAAGCCTTTTACTCCGGGAAAAAGCTTGTGTATGAGTTGAAAACTCGGAGCGGAAGAACCATTACAGCAAGCGCGAACCACCCATTTTTACGCGTCGACGGCTGGACGTCGCTCGATCGCCTGCGCGAAGGAGAGAGCATCGCCATTCCTCGGTCCCTCCCCGTTCATACCACCCATAGCCCCCTGAAGGATACGGAGGTCATTCTACTCGCATACCTCGTAGGAGATGGGTACCATTCGGAACAACAATCGTGCTACTCCACAAGCGCTGATGCAGAAAATATAGAGACGGTTCGCTCCACAGTAGCCACATTGTTTGGCAGTACCGCCATAATTAGTACGCAAAAAAAACGATGCCAGATCTCGTTTCCCAATCTTGGCACCCACCATCCAATGATGCAGTGGTTGGAAAAGCTGGGGATGAGCGGAGCCGCTGCCCGTGAAAAGGGCATCCCTGATTGCCTTTCTGCATGCTCAATACAACAGATCGCTCTCTTTCTTCATCATCTATGGGCTACGCACGGGACGATACAGAGAAGTCTGTCCAAGGGGAAGCACCCTGCGGTGACAATCTCCTACGCATCATCGAGCAAACTCTTGTGCGAACAAGTGCAACATCTTCTCCTACGCGTCGGCGTTCAAAGCAGTGTCGCCAAGACCTCGTCAGCAAGGCAGCATCGCGATACGTACCATGTCAGAGTGCAAGGCGCTGGCAATCAGAGAGCCTTTCTCGAGAAGATAGGGTGCGCAGGGCGGCGTGGAAAGAGCATCTCCCACCTCCTCAAAGATGTGGAAGGACTCGAAGGGCATTCTCCTTCGGATCGCATTCCGAAGGAGGCCTGGCACACTGTTGTCAAACAGGCAAAGGAGAATTCCGAACTATCCTGGAGAGACATTCAGGCTGGGCTTGGGATGTCGTCCTGTGGGTCGTCAATGTTCAGATCAGGAATCTCTCGGCAACGGATGCAGCTGCTGCATACGCTTCTACCATCAGACGCCTTGAAAGCTCTGGCCACCTCCGACATTGTTTGGGATGAGATTTCCTCTATTACGGAACGGGGAGAAGCAGATGTCTATGATCTTACGGTCGAGGGAGCCCACAACTTTGTAGCCAATGACATCCTTGTCCACAATAGCATAGAGCAGGATGCTGACATTGTGATCTTCCTTATTCGACGAGAGTACTACGACCCGTATGATCGCCCTGGGCAGGCAGAACTCGTCGTTGCGAAAAACCGACATGGCGGCATCGGCAATGTCACCCTTACCTACAGGAAAGAGCTTGCTCAATTCGCCAATTACTCAACGCAGGCCTCTGGCGGCCCGGAAGCCATTGTTGGGTATTCTCGAGATGCCAACGTCTCCGAACCGGACTTTGCTGCAGATCATGTATAGATGCTGATGTCTCCCTCGAAGGGAGAGACTGCGAACTCCCTCCCATTTGCCCATTGCAAAAAGCATTGTGGATGGCATAGTCTCTGGTACGAAACCTTCATGACCCTCTACAATGTGAGCTCATTGTATGACATCGTTCCCTCTGTTATGCCTGCTTGGAGCAGCTCAGAATCCCTTTGTTACGGCGTGGATGGATTCTGATCTTATCGGAAGAATGATCTTCATCGCGTTGATCGTCCTGTCGCTGATCAGTTGGACTATCATCATCCACAAATGGTGGATTACAAGCCGTGTCAAGCAAGAGTCGTTGCTCTTTAAACGATCTTTCTTCGAGCAGAAGAGCAACCCTCTTTCTGTTACCCATTCTCGAACCACACACCCAGAAACGCCAAACGCGTTTCAGATTGTCTATGAAGTCTTAAAGGGCAAGACGGCTGAGCTGTTTGAAAAGAATACCAGGGGGAAACATGGCGATGCTACGGCCAGCTCCCACACCTCCCTGTTGGCAGCCTCAGACATTGCTCTCCTCGAGACGCACGCCTGCTCGACCATTTCCACCGTCACCAAATACCTAGAGCGGCATCTGTACCTTCTTTCTACTATTGTCACTCTCGCGCCGTTCTTGGGCTTGCTTGGCACGGTCTACGGCATCCTCGTGACATTTTCCGGACTAGGGGAGGGCGCCATGAGCTCAAACGCCCAGGTCTTGGGAGGACTGTCGTTGGCGCTTACGACGACGGTCATCGGCCTGCTGAACGCCATCCCTGCACTCATTGGCTATAACTATCTGAAGAATACCGTCGCTGAATTCGACCACGAAATGGAACGGTTTGCCACAGAGGTGCTTTCTACCTTCAGCATGCACTACCGAACAGTCGAGGTGTAGGCCATGGGAGAGGGTCTCTCACGACGCAGAACCGTCGACCTCCAAGAGCCTGTTATAAATATCACGCCATTAATCGACGTGGTGTTTGTGGTGCTGATCGCCTTTATCCTCGTTGCCCCGCTGCTCAACCGCGACCAGGTGCAGCTCGCGTCTGGCGCCAACCTTCCTTCCCAATCTTCGCTGTCGATGAAAGAGGCTAGCCCTATCCAAATCCACGTGCGCGCTGATAATACTATCCTCCTCGGAGGGACGCCGGCGGCGCTTGACGACCTTCCCCGCCAGCTCTTCATAGCGCGCAAGCAGTTCCCACAGGCTCGTCCACAAGTATTTCATGATAAACGAGCGCATTTTGGAACCTACCAGGCACTCAAAAACTGCTTGGAACAAGCTGGATTTGACGAAATGGAGATCGTGTTATCCCCATCGTAAGAAATTTTGACTTCCCTCGAAGAGGACGAAAAAGGGCCATCTGTGTCAGTAGTGGATTGTGACCTGTCGATCACGAGATCGACGCGCAAAGCGTTTGTCATTTCGCTGTTCCTCCATGTCCTTTCCATTTCATTTTTCGTTCTCTCAGCTCTCTCTGAGCCCACCCCTCGGCCCATTCCTCAGCGCATTGCCGTGCAATCCATTGCGCTGCTTCCCGCGCCGCGCCTTCGCCATGCTGTGACCGCATCGCCGCCAAAAATCGCTTCTCGCTCCGGACCCATGCCCACACCACAGCCTGAAGTGGTCCAGGAAGAAGCTCCTCCGGCAGCGCGTGAGGAACCACCGCCAGAGCCGAAAAAAGAGTCAGCGCCACCTCCACAGGCGGCTCCTACGAAAAACCCCTCGTCCATTCCACGCACGCAAACGTCCACAACGACAGTACGCACTTCGGTGAGCTCCAAGGCCCAACCCTCATCCACTCAGAAAGCAACAACTGCCTCTGCCCACGGCAAGAAGACCTCTGTCAAGTCAACAAAGGGCTCCCCGTCGTATGACCAAAAGCTCCTGAGCGAAACTCTTCACCGCCTCGATACCTCCAGGATGGCTGCGGAGCAGGCGAGTGGTGGCGGAAAAGGTTCAGGGCATGTCGCTCACGTGCGGGCTGTTGGCACATTACACGTCGAGCAGGGGCTGGTGGCAAGTGATGAGAGCCAAGATGCCGCTTTTGAAGGGTATTCCTCCGCCTCTCCTGAGGCGTGTTATATCGGCGATCTCATTCGTCGACTTCAGCTCAATATCCGTCTGCCAGAGCCAGGAGAAGTGCGAGTGAAGCTCACGTTGACACGAGCGGGAGCTGTCAGTCGCGTGCAGGTAGTTAGTGGAAAAAATGCGGCGGTCAAGCGTTCCATTGAGGAGAAGCTGCGCACCATTCATTTTTCTCCATTTGGCTCCAGCTTCCCCGGCGAATCAGACCATACTTTTGCTCTTCGGCTTTCTAATGAGCTGGTCTGGTCATGTTCGTAAAGGCGCACTTGCCGTCGTAGTGTTCGATGCGGTCCAAATAGTAGCTATCGACCTTGCCAGATAGAGCACTGAGGCGCGCGGCGTCTCGTATCCAAACGACTCAACGACCTGAAGCATCTCATTCAGCACACGCCAATTCCGCAGTAACTCGTCATTGTGCAGTAAGGCCTCTCGGAAGCTCTCATGCACCTGGTCTTCAGAGAGTCCCATCTCTTGGGCAAGTATGGAGAAGAAGAGTGTGAGGACTGGGGGCGATTCCTCTGTTGGCGCACCACCACCATCGTCCTGCTGGTGAGGATGAGAAGCGACGTGCTCTTGAGCATTGGAAATAGCAAAAGTCATTATGTCTCCTTACCTAGCCATAACCCGTTGGACGATGATGGGAAACCACGCCGTGAACAGTGAAGGTGTCTGTTGAAGGGCTCTCAGCATCGTGCTCTTCTTCCACCATCCTACTTCTAGGACTTCTTCCGGATTTGGAATGATAGGTCCGTCATACTGTCCAATGAACAGATGGTCAAATTCATGTTCAACACAACCATTGCCTACGTCAGCGCGATAGATGAACGATGTGGCGAATGAGAGGGGACACGACACTCCCAGCTCTTGCGCCACCCTTCGCAATGCAGCGACCTCTGTTGTCTCTCCAGGATAGGGATGGCTGCAGCAGCTGTTCGACCAGAGGCCAGGGCTGTGGTATTTGTGCAAGGAACGCCGTTGGAGGAGCCAGTCGCCTTCTGTGTTGAACAGGCAGACAGACACAGCTCGATGCAGACGGCCCTCTCTATGAGCCTGGAGCTTGCCCATCGTTCCAACGATCTGATCATCGAGGTCGACAAGGATCACTTCTTCCACATATCCTCCAAAAGCCACATCACAAATGCTCTATAATGCCACAAAAAATACAAAAACATGATATATAAAGCGACTCGGAGCAGTGAGAGTCATTTGCGATGTGGCTTTTGGAGGTATGATGGTTCGGCATCTTTTTCTTCGCTCGATGGTTGTGTGTGCTCTATCCGCCCTCCTCGCAGGCGGCGCATGCTATGCTGCACAAGATCCTGATGAGGTGCTCGTCCTCCTTGGAAGCGAGCATGCTCTTCTTCCAACCCATGTAGAGCCTATAGAAGCTCTCACCACGGGCTTCTCGAAGGACTATCTCTCCAAGCTCGAACACGTGCTCACCTTTGACCTGAATTACAACGGCATGACGCGCGTCATCGAAGAAAAAGAACAAACCCTCATCCGGAGCGCCATAGAGGCTGGGTTTGACAGTCCTGTCCAGCTTGATGCTCTTCGCACCTTTGGACTTTCGTACCTCATCCGTTGGAAGATCCAGCAGCGTGATCTCACCGTCAAGGTCGTGCAGATCACGTCAGGAACCGTGCGGACTATTGGCCCTATTGCTCTGACCGGCGACCTGGCAAAAGATCGAAAGCGCATTCATCAGCTCTCAGACGGCATTCACCTGATGTTGTTCGGCAAGCCTGGCATTGCCAGTACGAGCATCCTCTATGTGGTGAAACAGCGGAAGACAACGGGCACGGGAGAGCCAATCACAACGTCGGAGATCTATGAAGCCGATTATGATGGCCAGAATGCACGCCAGCTCACCCACACCAATTCTCTGTGCACCACTCCTGCCTGGATTCCTCCGATGCGACCGGCAATGGCCCATGCCGATCCTTCACAACCGCAACATAGCCAGACGTTCCTCTATGTCTCGTATGAATTAGGGCAGCCTAAGCTCTATGCTGCCTCTCTTCGCGATGGAAGCGTCTATCGAGTGACGACCATGCGCGGGAATCAGCTGACACCAGCCGTCGCGAGCGACGGCTCGGCCGTGGCCTTTTGCTCTGATATCACCGGAACCGCCGATCTATACCTCGTCCCCTTTGAAGCGGGTGTGGGCGCTATCGGCAAACCACGGCAGATCTTCCATATGAAGGGGACGGCCACTGGCTGTCCGGCATTATCCCCTGACGGCTCCAAGATCGCCTTTGTGTCCAATAAAGACGGCTCGGCAAAAATTTATATCATGGACATCCCGCAGCCTGGAGCGAAATCCACAGATCTCCACCCTATCCTCATTACCAAGCGCTGCCGCGAAAGCACGGCTCCGTGTTGGTCGCCCGATGGTAAGAAAATAGCATATAGTGCAAAAAATGGCGGAGAGAGGCAGATTTGGATCTATGATGTCGAACGAGGAATAGAACAACAGCTGACAGACGGCCGAGGCAATAAGGAAAGCCCTTCGTGGGCACCAGACAGCATACATCTCGTCTTCCATGCCTTTACGGGCTCTGGATGCGAGTTGTACATGGTGAACATGAATCAACCCAAGCCTGTGAAGATCTCTTCCGGACCTTCGGAAAAACTCTTCCCTGCATGGGAACGAGCTGTTTGCGCAAGATCGTAGGATATACCATCACTTGAGGACGTACATGAAGCAGTTACATCTGATACTCATCCCCTTACTTACTCTCGGCAGTGTCATGATTGGCTGTCGACGCTCTGCTGACGATGTGTGGAACGACACGAAAACGGCCGGACGCCATGTCAGCCGAGGTATGGACACCCTTGGCGGGAAGCAGGGAACATCGCGACAAATCAATAACGGTGTTGCATTCGGCGACGGCGGCCCTATCGCGTTCACAAAAGACCATAAAGACTTCACACCATTGAGCGACGATCAGGTGGACCTCCAGATTGGCGATGCCGAAGCCATTCCTCCGCCAAAAGAGTCTCCTGGAGAGGCAGGGAGTGCGATTCCAGGCATTGAAGCCTTTAAAGACCCTGCGTTAGACCCAGAGTTAGCACCCATCTTTGAGCACGTCCACTTTGAGTATAACAGTAGCCTCATCAAGAGCGACGAAAACATACGGATCCTCCAAAATATCTCGACGTACATGAGAAACCACCCTCACCTCTATCTCTTCGTCGAAGGGCACTGCGACAAACGGGGTTCAGGAGCATACAACTTTGCTCTTGGCGCCAATCGCGCGAATGCCGTCCGTACAGCCCTCATCCAAGAAGGCATCTCTCCGGACCGCATTTTCACGATTTCGTATGGCAAGGAAAAGCTGCTCTTTGATGAAGATGGCGAAGAATTCCATCGGCTGAATCGCCGCGCGCAGTTCAAGGTCTACGAAAGGTAGGGGGATACGTACCGTGAAGCGCATTTGTTCCATTGTCGTCGTCGCCGTGAGTTGCCAGCTATCGGCTGCCGATAGCGCGACAAATGCGCTTTCCCACCGTCTCCACGCCTGCGAGACAGAGGTAGAGATGCTGAAAAACAGTATCTCTACCCAGGAGCAGGCGAGGGAAGCCCTTGAGAAAGAAGTCTCGTCGCTTCTTCGCGCCACGCGAGAGTCTCTCGCCGATGCGCGCGCAGGGTCGTCGAGTCGCCAAAAGACGTTTGACGCCACACTTGAAAGACTCTCGCAAGATTTAAAGCAGCTGAAGACCCATTCGAACGAGCTTTCGCAGACTGTCAACGATCTTGCGAAAACCGTCAACAGCCTCAAGGAGACCGGGCGACAACAGGGGCAAGCCATCAGAGAGCTTGAACACGCCATGCGCAGCCTGACCCTGGCCTTGAGCGGCAAGCCAGCGGCAGATGGGAAGACAGTTTCCTACAAGGTAAAAAGCGGTGATTCTCTTGAGAAAATCGCTCGTGCCCATAGTATGACCATCCAAGAACTCAAAGATCTCAATGCTCTCCAAAGTGCGACCATCCATCCCGGGCAAGAACTGAGAGTTCGCAGTCCATGAGCGAGAAGCTTCCTGTCATTGGAATTTTTGATTCTGGGCTAGGAGGCTTAACAGTTGTCAAAGCGCTCTTCGACCGATGTCGGGGGTTTTCCCTCATCTACTTTGGTGATACGGCACGCTTCCCGTATGGCACGAAAAGTGCGGACACCATCATCAGGTATGCCGTTGAAAACAGCTCGTTCCTCATGGATCAGGGCGCGGACACCATTATCATTGCCTGCAATACGGCCACGTCCGTTGCCCATGTGCATATTCAATCGAGCTTTCCAGTTCCTGTCTATGGGGTGATTGCCCCTGCCGCCGCACGAGCAGCTGCTGTGACAACCAGTGGGAATATCGGTGTCATTGGCACCAAGAGAACGATTCAATCTTCAAGTTACACCAATGCCATCCTTTCCCATCGTCCCGACGCCCGCGTCACGGCGCTTGCATGCCCGCTATTAGTCTCCCTCATCGAAGACGGCGCTCCAAGCGAAGAGATCAAGAAGTTGGTCGTCCGCGAGTATCTTCGCCCTCTTCGCCAGCAGAATATTGACACCCTTCTTCTCGGCTGCACGCACTACCCGATGATAGCCTCTCTTATCCAAGAAGAAATGGGGAATAGTGTGACCATTGTCGACCCAGCACAAGCTCTCGCCGACGTTATCGCCCCTATGCTTCCCTCCCTTCCGGACGCCGCTGCGGCTACGTATCGCTTTTTTACTTCTGATGATGCGGAGCGGTTTGCCGCCATTGGTGAAACATTTCTTGGCATAAAAATGGGGATGGTATTGAATAAGCGCACAGGGTAGGGGGTATGTCGCAATTTGAAGTTTCTGAGGGAATTGCCAGGGGGCATCCTGACAAAATCGCCGATCAGATTTCAGATGCCATCCTCGACGCCTGCCTCTCCGAAGACCCCTCCAGCCGAGTCGCCGTTGAGACCCTCGTCTCCCATGGGCTCGTCGCTGTTGGCGGTGAAGTCTCCACCTCGGCACACCTGAACGTCGAAGAGATTGTCAAAAGCGTGTTGCACGATATTGGATATGCCGACCATTTCCTCTCGCGCCTGAACATTGTTTCGTCGCTATGTGAGCAGTCGCCCGATATTTCGAGGTCAGTAGGGAAGCGGGGCGATGTGGCCCATCTCACCGCCGGCGACCAAGGGATGATGTATGGCTATGCCTGCATAGATACCCCAACGTTGATGCCGAAGTCGTACGAGATCGCACGGACGATCGTCGGGCGGATTCAAGAGGCAAGAAGCCGAGGAACATACCCCTTTCTAGGCCTTGATGGTAAAACGCAGGTGTCGCTCGACACAACCAGTGGAGAGAGGGGATCGGCCATTGTCTCCTGGCAGCACACTGAAGAAGCGCCGTTAGAAGATGTCCGCTCAGCTCTCACTGCCATCGTGATGGCCGCCGCTGAGTCGTATGACGTTCATCCTTCGCTTGTCCTTGCCAATCCATCAGGGCGATTTGTCATCGGAGGGCCTCTCGCCGACACCGGGCTCACAGGTCGCAAGCAGATCGTCGACAGCTACGGCTCTAGCATACGCCACGGCGGTGGCGCATATTCAGGCAAAGATGCCACCAAGGTCGATCGTTCCGGTGCCTATATGGCCCGCTATGTTGCTAAACATGTCGTTGCTGCACAGCTGGCCACGCGGTGCGAACTTCAGCTCATCTACTCCATTGGCCGCACCACGCCATTGAACATAGGGCTCAACTGCTTTGGCACGGAAAAAGTCCCTCTGCATCGCCTAGAAGAGGCAATACGGGCCACCTTTAACTTCTCGGTGGGGGGCATTATCCAAGAGCTGCGATTGACAACGCCTTTCTTTGGCAAAAGTGCCTTTGGAGGGCATTTTGGGCGGCCTGAGTTCCCGTGGGAGCAACTCAACCGCCTTGTGGACCTGCAACGAGCAGTGTAAGAGGAGACGATGGAAAGCATAGACAGCGTCGCGACGCACGAAGAAGGACAAGAGGAACTTGGCGACTTCTCTCCTTCGTCCTCCCATGGCAGACGCACAGCCTCTTGCCTTGCCCTTGTCCGATGGAAGACCTTTTTCCTGTTATTGAGCTTTGTCCTGTCGGTCCTCGTCCTCTGGATTGCCACGGCGGATCTCTTTGACGTCCCTCGCGACGTCCGGAAAGACCGTCAGATGTATGCGATCGCACGGCGGCAGTACCTCGACAACCCGCACTATTGGTATTCTCAATACCTTCAACTTGAACATGCTCTCAAGCGCGCCGTCCACGAGAATAGGGAGCACGAGGTCCCCACCATTTTGCAGCAAATCACGCCCCAAGCGCTCATCGCGCTTCTGGCTAATCATTCGAAGATGAACGTCGAAGGCCTGAAATCCTTTGCCATCATTCCAAAAATCTCGGGTTCTTCTTTTGTTATTGACGCTTCCAAGCCCGAGCCGGATATTTGGCCATTTAAAGTCATGCTTTCTATTGAACTGCAAGTCTCTTTCTCCCAAGAAGGGGCGTCGGTCCTCGTCTCTCGACTACGACGCGGCTCGCAGGAACTCTCTCCTGCTCTCAGCTGGGCCTATTTCGGCGCTGAACTAGAGAACCTCAAGCGCACGTTCAATCATCCGAGCGAAATCGGTATCCAACGCCGCGAACCGTCTCGATAAATTCAAAATTCGGCCCGAGTTTCTTGCGAAGGGCTGCCACATGAACATCGATATTGCGGTCGACGACAAAAGCGTCGTCACTCTGAAGATCGTCGAGCAGCTGATTTCTTGTGAGCACCTTCCCTCGATTCGTGACGAGGCGTCGAAGGATGCCAAATTCAGAGAGCGTCAGCTGCACTGGCTTATCGCGCTTCTTGACGAGGTACTTCTCGATTTCAACGGTAAAATCCCCAAAGGAGATGACCGGCATTGGCTTTTCTCCCTCGGTATTTCTTCGAAGGACAGCTTTGACCCGAGAAAAGAGAATACGCGGTGAGAATGGCTTTGTCACGTAATCATCAGCACCGAGCTCAAGGCCGAGCACGACATCTGTCTCTTCGCTCTTCGCCGAGACGATGATGATGGGAATATGGCAGAGATTGGGGTTTGTCTTGACCTTTCTACATACGTCAAGGCCATTTTGTCCTGGAAGCATGAGGTCAAGCACAATAAGATCGGGATTCTCTCGCTCAACGGCTTCGTACCCGTTGAGGCCATCGTACGCTACGACGATTTTGTACCCAGAGATGTCAGACTGCAGCTTGATGAGAGCTGCAATATCTTCTTCATCCTCAATCAATAGAATTTTTGGCTTTTGCATGCTCAAAACTCTTGTAGCAACGATTTGTCAAATACCAAGGTCAGTAAGGGTAGCCAAATGACGGGGTTCTTGCCTATAACTCGCTCACCTCTTGCACGCTTTTGCTGTGCTTGATCGGCTCTGTGAGAGATCAGAAGACCTATGGCAAAAACGTGCATACGGTGAGCGACGTAGGAGGCTATCCTCATTCTTTAGTGTGAATGACGTGTATGGTGACGTGTCTCTCCTTTTGTAGGAACGACTTCAATGTGTGGTTCTTTGTACACAGCTTTGTCTGACCGCGACTTTTCCACGACTGTTTCTTCTACTCGCTCATGGCATTTGGTCTTCTCATTCCACCGGATCTGTGGTGCGAGCTGGAAAAACTCTTGCGACTTCTCGGCCATCTTCTTCCCAGTCAGTTGTTCCATAGCGATGCAGCATGCACGATACAGCGCGGTGTTGAGAGAGACGAATGGCGTATAGGCAGCATGTTTTTCATATTTGCCTTTTTTGCCTTCATGCCGTTTTTCTATTTTGACCCGCACTTTGCCGTTTTCTCCGCGGAAAGGAAGGAGCGCCGCATCCGCAGAAAAATCCTTGAGCACATTGCAATTGCCCTTGTGGGCACGAGCTGTGACTCTCCCTTCACCAACCCATCTTTGAAGATCGGTATTCTTCGCAAAGATTTCTTTCAATACAGAATGGTCTACGCCGTCAGTAGTCACGCGGAATAGACGCGTTCCATCGCTCCCGCACACTTCTACCGCATCTCGCGACGCTTTGATCTCGAATTTCCCCTCGTGGAGTTCGCGACACAGCTCCGGCGACGCACCAGCCGATGACAATACCCCAAGATCCATGATTGTCGACATAATCACATCTCCTTATTTATTTTTTCTACAAATCCCCAAAGGGGAATTAGATTTATCCCACACGAAAATTAAGACCTCATAAAGGCGAAAAAATCTGAATCAACCGATTGCAAAAACTCTTTCTGGACGTACGAGGCATTTTTTGATACACTCTTGTAGCGCAACCTTTGAAGTTTTCTATGTGGCTCGTTTTCATTTTATATGCTCTTTTTGCCAGCGTCTTTACTGTGGCTAAAGGCGCGTTGGAATATGCGTCTCCATGCTTCCTTGTTGGCAGCCGGATGGCGATAGCCGGACTCCTCATGCTTGGCTATGCCGTCGTGCGCATGCCGCAGTCGCTCCGCCTTACGCTGCGCTCTGCCGTTCGCGTCGCGCTCCTTGGATTTTTTAACATCTACCTCACCAACGTTCTTGAGCTATGGGGCTTGCAGTACCTCACCTCTTTTAAGACCTGTTTTATCTATAGTTTGTCGCCATTCCTCTCAGCCTTCTTGTCCTATATCATCCTCAAGGATCTGATGACCTATCGCAAGTGGATTGGTCTGCTGCTGGGCTTTGCAGGGCTCTGGCCTACCTTTGCTGATAAAACGATGCAGGAGCTCACAACAGGAACTGTGTGGGGGGTGTCAGGGGCTGAGTTTGCCGTCGTTGGTGCTGTCGTGGCATCGGTTCTAGGGTGGATTCTCTTGCGGCAACTCGTCCATGACAGCAACTGCCCCCCGGTCGTTGCCAATGGCTATTCCATGCTCTTTGGTGGGGCCTTGGCCCTCGTGCAGTCAGCCATTGTCGAACCGTGGGCACCGTTCCCGATCACCAACTACAGCGTGTGGATCGAGAGCACGTTGTTCCTCATCATTGTCTCAAACATCCTCTGCTACAATCTGTACGGACTGCTGTTGCAGAAATTCTCTCCAACCTTCATGGCCTTTGCCGGCCTTTCCACACCGCTTTTCACAGCGCTGTTTGGCTGGATCTTCCACAATGAGATGATCGATATATGGTTCTTTATTTCGCTCTGCATCGTCTTCATAGGACTGTTCATCTTTTACCTTGAAGAGATCAAGACGCAGGATCTCGTTCTTGCTGTTGCCTCTTCAGAAGTATCGCCCAACGTGGTACCGTTATCCTCGTCGAACGCGGATGCTCCGTAGCCCTTGTGTACTCCCAACGTGAGGATACCTCATCGCATGAACGCATTGCCTTTGGAACGATTTCTCCCAGCAATCAACCGCTTTTCATCTTCTGTGAAACGGGCCTATGCCGCCCAAGTCCTTGGCATCCTGCTCGTCGCCCTGCTCATTGCCGTAGGGGTCATTGGCTTTGTCCTTGGGTCGGACTTCATTGTCTCGCTGACCACCGCCTGTATCATTCTTCTGGCCTTTCTCCTCTACCTCTTCCATCTGTATGTCAAGGAGAGCGTCGTCCGGCATGCCCTTGCTGCCAAAGAGCATATCGACACCATCGTAGCACCTGACCATCTTGACGCGGGCGAGCTTGGCGAGCTGTATGCACGGTGCGCTCTGTCGATCCGCAGCCTGCCCCACCATCTGATCGCGAGCCCCTCATGGCTGGCCTGGATCGCAACCCCCTGTAATCGATTGATCGGCTATGTAGCGTGGCTGCCATTCCATATCCTTGCCGAAGTGCTCTTTCTCTCGGCGATCAACCAGCATATCGCTCGTATCAAAACAGCCCCTACCAACCTCCAGTACCACGCTGCCCTTGCCAACTGCTATGTGATGCTAGCCACCCACTACCTAGAACCCATAAAAACCAAGCCATTGATGGCATGGCCTCAGATTCTGCTCACCTCTCGCACGCAGCTGCTCCTAGAAACCAAAGGCCGCGCTAGTTCCAACAGCGCCATTGAAGAACTCTCTATCCTTCGTTCTTTTGCTCCTGATCAGTTATGGGTTCACGATCAGCTTGCCATCAGCTATCGAGAGCTGGACATGCCAGAGCAGGAGATCGAAGAATGCGAAGCGATTATCCGACTATGTCCTGATGACCACCAGGCTCTGCTACGCCTTGGCATATTGTACTTTCGCCAAGGGAAGAATGCCAAAGGACTCGAGGTGTACGAGCTCCTCAAGCCCATTCAGCCTCTTCTTGCTGAAGAGCTCATCAGCCATTATGGCGCCTATAAACCCCTTCTTGGAATACTTTCGGCAGGCTCATGAGAATTCTTGGGGGCTCATTACGCCATCGCGACATTACGATTCCGGCTTCAAGTGGGATACGGCCGACCTCGTCGAAGGTACGGGGGCAGGTGTTCAATATTTGTCAGGGGGGGATCGAAGAGGGGCTGGCGCTTGACCTCTTTGCTGGCAGCGGAGCCATGGGCATCGAAGCTCTGAGCAGAGGAGCGCAGCGGTGCATCTTTGTTGACAACAACCATCAGGCCATCGCAGCGCTACGGACAACACTTCACCACCTTCATCTCGAATCTGTCTCGACAGTTATTCCCCTGGATGTCTTTACAGCGTTGCCCGTCCTTGCCTCTTCCTCAGAGCCATTTTCCTTTGTGTACATCGATCCGCCCTACGCATTCATCGACCCTGTGCACGAGTTGTTGCACATCATCGACACCACACTTCCGCTCAGCCCTGGAGCCTATGTATTTTTAGAAACAAGGAAAAAGACCTTTACTCCCCGCACCCTGTCGACGCTCTCTCTCGTTTCACACCGCACCAGTGGGGATTCAGATCTGTGGCAGTTTGCACCGTCTCACTCAGCCGTTCCTGATGACGCCATAATGACTTCTCCCCCCTCTGCCTGCCCCCACACAGCAAAAATATTGCCTGAGGCATCTATGGCAACGTCATGTTTAGTCGGCCAAAGATCTCCGTCTGAGAGACTGAGAGGCTCTCCCCATTCTTCTTGAGAAAAAGAAGTAATTTCAAACGAATTGGTCTGTATCTCTCTCCACATCACCGCGGCCTCTCCACTGTGATTCATCGCCGCAATGGGATAGGCAAAAGATTCTGAGTCAGCCGAACAAATCGCTACTGGAGAAGTCCACTCGCCAAACTGCAGCATCGAAACCATAATCGCATACTGTTCTTCGTCGCACAAGGACCAAGCCAACACCCCATTGCCATTCCCATCCGTCGAAAAAGAGGGTTTTGACCCATGGCAACACTGATAAGGAATATTTTGAGATGCTGACCATTCTCCCGTTGGTGATCGCGATGTCCATTGAAAGCTATTATTCGGACAGGTCTGCAGCACAGCGCAACCGTTTCCTGCCCCGTCAAGACTCAGCTGACACCACATGGCCGATCCACAGCTGGGAGATATATTCACAGGGGGAAGCCACTGCCACTGCTCGCCCATGTTCATATAGCTCGACGATTGAAAATGGTACGTTCCATCATAGTACTCCCATGCGGCTATCGCCTCCCCTGCATCATTGAGTACAACATCAAGGGCATCAGAAAATCCATTATCTGGAGAGAGAACCTGCGCATTTGTCCAAGACCCTATACTATGGAAATACATGGAGGCGTACACGTAATGATACCCAGCGTAGAGGTCATTGCATTGTCTCCAGATCGCAACTGCATCTCCTGCGCTATTCATGGCCAAGCGAATGGAATGGTAATCTACATTCCTGTCACTGATAAAAATCGGCTCGCTCCAGCTCCAGCCGCCTGTGATGGGGTCAGGATCATAATCATAGCTCGAAGCTCGCACTCCACCCTGCTCACCCTCGACTATCCACATAGCAATGGCATTTCCCGCGCTGTTCATCGTAATACACGGATTGTCGAGCGCTTGCTCTGGCGACACGGTTTCCAAAACCTGTGGAGCACTCCACGATGATGCTCCTAGAAACTCTGCCGCCGCAATCTGATTCAGTCCCTGTCCCTGTGTATCAGTTATCCACACAGCAAGAGCACGGTTCTCTGAACTCGCCGCGATAGCCGGACATGTTGCAGCGTACGAGATGCCTGAAATACAGACAGGAGGATCCATTGTTATGGATAACGCTGTACTACAAGAGAACAAAGCCACAAAGCAAAATACTTTCCAACCCATTCTCGGGGTATTTCTGAGTCTATCCATTATTTGACCCCTCCTTTTGAGGCCCGTGCAGCGTGGCTCCAAGCTCATTCGTACAATGAGGCCTTAGAACAGGGCTGCACGCTACAATATAATAGATGTCTCTGACGCTCATCCCACCCTTATGACATTCAAACATGCACTATAGATCTCTAAAGTCCGCGTAGACGACAAATAGATTCGCAGATTAATCCGGTCATTTGCATTGAGCGCCAAAAAGCCCCCTCCAGAAAGGAAGAAACCGCTTCCGCTTTCGGTAACATGATTTCTAGATCTAATATCAGTTATGCCGCCGTTCCTCATAACGGCAATTTGCGATGTCAGGGTATCGGTCTGAAACTTAAAATTCACGGTAAAAGACACATAATATATGCCATCCAGGGAAACATCAATGACGTCATTATTAGTACCACATGGGTTGGGGTAGGTTGTATTCAAATTAGGGCCAGTCGCATTAAAAGCAGTGAATGTTGTACCAGCAGTGCCAATACCAGACATAGTTATAGAGCCCGGTGTTAGCCCCGTCCAACTTAAATAAACTCCTCCATAGGCTTGCGCCATACTCCCAGTTGGCCCAGTTGGTCCCGTAGGACCGGTGGCTCCTGTCGCCCCCGTTGCACCTGTTGACCCTTGAGCCCCAGTTGCTCCTGTCGCACCGGTTTCTCCTGTGGCTCCAGTCTCTCCTGTGGCACCTGTCGGCCCAGTTGGTCCTGTAGGCCCTGTCTCTCCTGTTGCCCCAGTTGCTCCTGTCGCACCGGTTTCTCCTGTGGCTCCAGTCTCTCCCG
>CAYPCN010000003.1:46482-62545 GCA_964409235.1 uncultured bacterium | reverse complement strand
CTCCTGTGGCTCCAGTCTCTCCTGTGGCACCTGTCGGCCCAGTTGGTCCTGTAGGCCCTGTTTCTCCCGTTGCTCCAGTGGCTCCTGTCGCACCGGTTTCTCCTGTGGCTCCAGGTGCCCCTGCTGGCCCTGCTGGCCCTTGTTCTCCTGTAGCTCCGGTCGCGCCAGTCGCCCCTGTGGCACCATCGACACCATCGGCACCGTCGGCACCTGTCGGCCCAGTTGGTCCTGCCGGACCTGTGTCTCCTGTTGCTCCAGTGGCCCCTGCTGGCCCTTGTTCTCCTGTGGCACCCATCGCTCCAGTCTCACCGGCTGGGCCAGCGGATCCACGCTTCCCTTGAGGCCCCCGCTCTCCTTTCTTCCCTTTTTCTCCTTCTTCCCCATCCTTTCCCTTAGGACCTCTATAGCCTCTGGGTCCCCTATGTCCTCTTGGCCCTCTATGCCCTCGAGGTCCCCGTAACAAACCTTTGTCTTCCCGTTGCTGAGATGCTGTCGGGTCTACAATAGACCACTGTGTCGCATCACCGCTGTTCTTCGGATCTTTGTGTGCATCAAGAATCTGACGCAACGGGGGGGGGGGGGGGACAGCAGCAGCCGTAGCGGATGACAGCGGCATGGCTAAGAGAATGGCGACGAGGGGGACAAGAGACATACAGAACTCCTCTTCTTTCGGGATAGGCCATTACCCAAGGAGATAACTCCAATATTCGTCTCTTTATCACAGGACAAGAATTTTTTGTAGAATAATTATTATTCCGAATAGATATTTTCAAGAAATCAGATGGGCAAGAGCACACAACTTTCAATTGAAAGAGAGCTTTGTACGTACCTTAACACAACAAGCATCAATACGATGAGCGTGCTCATCACTTCTTTGGAAAGACCTGCTTGTTGACGATCACGTCATTGTCAAATGTCAGGGCAAGACGGAGAGAGCCATCATCGTAGTACTTAGTAAACTTCCCGCATCGAAGCCCATGGGCATACTCAGCCTCAAAGAGCAACGTTCCCTTTTCATTCCAATTTTGCACCAAGCCGTCGAAAAGACCTTGATGGTAAAACGCCCTACCAGCCACTTGGCCGTCTTGAAAATAGGTTAGCTCTTCACCCTCTTGAAGATTGCCATGATAGATCGACTCGCGCGCCAAAGCCCCATTTGGAAAATACTGCCGCATCGGGCCTTCCTGCACACCATCGCAATACTCAGCCGTCATGACGACGCGTCCATCATGGCTGTACATCGTCGCAACACCAGATCGCTTGCCCTTGTTGTACAGAATCGACAAGATCTTCGTGCCCGCCTCATCGTATTGAACGAGCTCTCCCTGTAATAGCCCGCCCTCAAAACAGGCTTCTAACGCCTTGACCTTCCCAAATGTCGAGTGCAATGGATAATACACCTGCCAGATACCCTCTGGATGGTTATCGCGAAAATACTGCACTTCCTCTATCCCATCCGGACGATAATGAATCACCTTGCCATCAAGCCGACCAGCAGTATAGGTCGCAACAAAACGCGTCTTCCCCTCGGAATCAAACATCTTCTTGGGGCCCGAAAGCTGGCCTTCATGGTACACAGCGGTCATCTTCAACTGCCCATTTGGGAAAAAAGCCCGCTGCTCCCCTTCATAGCATCCATTGACAAAGCGCTCTTCAGAGGCCACTTGATAGCGATGGTCTTCGGATGGATACAATCGCCGGACAACCCCCTGGGGCCGCCCTGTCTCATATGTCCCTTCAAACGACAGAGAACCGTCTTCGTACCATTCGCGAGCTAGTCCATCGAGGACTCCCGCTTTCCATGTCGCTTCACGGGCTTTCTGCCCAGAGTCATACCACGCTTCCTCACGGCCATCTAAGCGATCGTCAACGTACTGGCATTCAGTTCTCTTCACAGACTTCGACGACCATTCCGTCCATGTGCCCACTCGCGCGCCATTATGCCATTCTTCTTGCGCTAACAATGTGCCGTCCATATCCCACGCAAAGGCCTTGGCCGTCTGCAAGCCACGATTCCACGTGCTCGCACTTCTCAGAGTGCCGTTCTCATACCACGTGCGTTCATTGCCGCTCAGCTGCCCCTGACAGTACGTCGCTTGGTACTTTTTCTTCCCATTGAGATGCCAGCCTTCAAACAGGCCGTCGCGAACTCCCTCAGTAAACACGCCCCGTTGCGACATCTGGCCAGTCTCATACCACGATTCTTGTACGCCATGACGCCGACCTTGGCAGTAGCAAGCATGAAGGGCATCCTGTCCCGATGAAAAATATTCGCGCTGAGGGCCGCAAAAGCTTCCATTGTCAAAGTGCCAATGTCTCTTGACTTGGCCATTGGGAAACCACTCTTCATAGTCGCCATGGCACTCCCCATGCACCAACATATATCGACACACCCTACGCCCTAGCATATCGAAGGTCTCTACAGTGCCACATCCAGGGCTTGAAAAGCGCCCTTCAATAGCTCTCTGGCCATTTGGATGCAAAGAGAAGGAACGGTTGATGAGAAGACCATGATGGAATTCACGATGACCAATCTGTGTTCCATCCTCAGAACATTGTGGCTGCGGTCCTTCCTTCTTTCCGAATCGATACCGAACGCGCGTCTCTTCAACGCCATTTGAATGAAAACGAACATACCATCCATGTGGGGCACCGCCGACATAGGATTGCCGCGCCTTCACATGGCCATCCTCATGATAGGCAACCAGTGCCGGATGCGCAGGAGACTCATCATGGAGAAAGCCACATCGCCAATGGGTCATCTCACTCACGCCACCTTGCTGCCACCAGCATAATCGTCGGCCTGTCAGCAAGCCGTGCTCATACGTGGCTTCACTTTCTCGCTCTCCCCCTTCATACCTCGTCCGACACACTCCGTGAAGCAAACCATCCTCATATCGTTCCTCAGAACGCAAAGAGCCCGACGGCCAATAGACGAGGACGACACCATGCAATTTGCCTTGCCGATAGCGCGCTTCATAGATCGTCCTTCCTCCTTCCTCAAAGCGGCGCTCCACTCCGTCTTTCACACCGTGGTCATAATGGCATACGCATTTCATGTCCCCGGTTTCATAATATTCAATACACGCCCCATGCTCGCGCCCATACGCCTCATCAAGGCCACAGAAGGGCTCGAGATCTGTTTCTTCCGCAATGGCGCCCGACGGATAATAGCACAGTCGCTTCATAGGCCACTGGCGATCCGGCGTACACATGAGCACTTCGCGAACCGGCCCTTCTTCCCACTGAGCAACCACGTGCACGCTCCATTCAGGACGAAAGGGCACCGCCTGTTCGGCGAGTTCAGGCACGGGCTCCCCAGGCAAAGAGAAATAGTCGGCGACCTCAATAGATGAGGCATGCCCTTGACCAGCCCAACAGAGACACAACATGAAGAAGCCGCGGACGAACCACCAGGTCAGTACGTTATGGGCGATGCACATATTCGGAAGAGCAGATGAGCGCGTTTCGACGGGGGTGCTCCACGCGCAGCGATATGATCGAAGCAGGGGTGGGAACATGCTCTCCAAAAGGCCCATCTCTATCCTCCAGGTCTCGTAAACAGCTTGTACCCCGTGTTGGTACCCATCGTACACTCTGACCGTCGTCAGATTGATCGAGAAGTTCGATGCGCCCACAGGCAAAGTGGAAATGTACCCTTGGAGCAAAGCGAACGAGATCGATAATACACGATCGAGCCGTATCCAGTGTTCCAAAAATTTTGGTTCCCCAAAGACAAATATTCGTCGCCCTATTTATACTCGCCAGCATGTTGTTCGACACCTTGAGCCAGGAGTAACTCAGGATGAAAATGACCTTGTGGGCTGTAGTGGCCTTGTTGTCCTCGTACCCCTCGTTCCACTTGTGCGCTTCGAGTGAATGGAAATCAAAAGTGGAGATAGGACAGGGCTATCGCCGCGATAGGCTGAAATTTAACTTCAGTGGCTACCATCATGTGCCAAACATCATCTCAGAGTTGAAATTTACAAAGATGGACGTCTACCTGACAACGCTCAATGCCAGCCTTTCGAACGGCACCTATATCGGCTCTCTCAACCTCGCGTACGGCGACATTTGCCACGGAAGATTCCGCGACTCCGATTACTTCAAAAATAATAAACGCGGCGAGTTTTCTCGTTCAATCGGCAAGGTGCCCGGACGATATACCGTTGACGCGTCCGCCAAGATCGGCCGCCACTTCTCTGGAGCAGGCCTCACCTTCACCCCCAGCCTCGGCTATGGAGTCTTCTGGCAACACCTTCGCATGAGAGACGGTCGCCAAGTCATCCCCAAAAGCTCACATCTCAGGAAGATCAGTCCGATCCATCACCTCAACAGCCGCTACAAAACCGTCTGGTCCGCTCCTTTTGTCGACCTACGGTTTGCCATACCTGTGCACCCCCGTCTCTCCTTGGAGCTCGGATACATGTTCTTCTACCCAGTGAAATATACGGGGAAGGGGAACTGGAATCTTCGCCATCTTCGTTTCACACAAAAAAACAGGGTCTGGCAAAGCTATGGAGAACGCGCCGACGTTGCACTGAGGTGGACCTTTGCCGATCGATTCGAACTCGGCCTCGGCGCCGCCCTCGCTCGCTTTGTGGCTAGAAAGGGAACAGTGTCGTTTCGCCAGATGGGGAACAAGGGGCGCCAGCCAGCGAATCGTGCTAAACGCACATACCCTGAGTATGTTCTGACCCTATCGTACTCGTTCTAACGACTCCATTGATCGCCTTGAGCTCTTCGTCAAGGCGCTTCCGTTGGTCGTATAAGAGTTGGGTGAAGATAGGCAGCTCGTAGCAGAGCATCACGCCTCGCAACGACTTGCAGTCGGACAACTCCATGTACGCATCGATCACAGCGCAGTGCGCCTCATGATATTCCCGCGACCGCTGCACAAGTTCCTCAGAACCCTGTGCCAGCTTCTTCGCTCCCCACGTACGGCGCAACAGCAGGTACCGCTCTTCCGCTCGCACGCTCTCCAACACAAGGTTCATCGCCGATGCTTCGGCAGCTTCGGCACCAACGATGACGATATACTCCTCGATCATCTGCCGGAGCAAGGTAAACTCCCGAATCCCCGCAGCCAACCGCATGCCGTCCTGGGTCTTCCAAGCCGCCATCTCAATCATCGTCTTCAAGAGGAATTCCTCGAGACCTAACGCCCTTTCTACAGCGCCTGTATCTTCACCACTATACCTCAGCTCTCGCTCCTTGCGCACCCTTCGGAGGAGAGCCCCAAGCTTCGAAATCCTATCGGTATCGATCACCTCTTCGACCCGTTTCCAACATCGAAGCAAGTATAGGATTCTCCTCCTCATTTCCTTGTCAGAAAAGTGTTGTTGCTTCTCGAGAACAATCGCTCTTTCAATAGCTTCCCCAACCCCAACGGCCATGTCGAACATCCCTAAGAGCGATAGAAGGCTTGCCTTCCATAGACGAGGTCTCTTGTGGAGAAAGGTCAGCCAAGCGCGCGCTGATCGATTCTCGTACTTTGCAAGCTGTCGCTCAGCATTGCTGAGCCATCTGACAAAGACACGTCCAACCTGTGAATGGTCCTTGCAGACACGTAGGTCGATAGAACAGTGATGAATGACATTGCATACGACCACCTGGAGCTCTTGAGAGGTCTGCGCTCCGTCGATCTCCTGAGCCGCTGTGAGAAGGTTTCCTTCGATCGCGACCCTTTCATACGGCGACAAACGTCCAACCACGTCCATGATGATCGAAAGCATATCGCGCACCTTCTCTCGCGCTTCTTCGAACGAAGAGACGGCAGGAGTCACGGTTCTCATGAAGACCTCCAGAAACACATACCTCTTTATGGAACACGAAAAAAAATCTCTTGTCAACCCAGGTTGTACAGGCGAACGAAGCAGCGCGACGTGCCCGTCTCTCCATCTCGATGCTGCATTCTGTTGGCGCCCCCATGTACGGCGTGGATTTTTAGAGGAGAAGCGGGAGCGTTTTGGATCGAGCTACTTCAAAACCGACGAAGCCTATATGCCCTGACATATGGATGAAGAGGCTTGGGGGTAGATTCGCCTCCTCTATCCTCCACAAGGCATATCGCAAACGACTCTCCAAAATTGGTGTACAAAAAAAGTAACAAGTTGGGTATGACGAAGGCAATTTTTCATCCGAGCGATGAATGACTCATGGTCAAATTAGTGGTGCATTTTTTTGAAAAAGGATGTTCACGATTCCAGCAAGACGGGGTTGTGAAGATGTACAAAACTACGAGCTGGTAACCATGCCAAGTGCAACGAAAGAGCAATTTCAGCGCCTCACTCAACTTCGACAGATGGCCAGGGGGCGTCCTTCAAAGGTCACTGATATGTCTTCGGTCGCCGGGATCATCCTCGGAGGAGGACAGGGCACGCGCCTATTTCCTCTTACAAATAGCCGCTGCAAGCCAGCACTGGTCTTTGGTGGCAAGTACCGACTGATCGATGTCCCGCTTTCAAACTCTCTCAATGCCGGAATAAAAAAAGTCTTCGTGCTTACGCAGTTCCTGGCGCGGTCCCTGCATCGCCACATCTTCCGCACCTACCGCCATGATGCCCTCTCCCCTGGCTGTATCGAAGTTCTCTCCGCCGAGCAACGACCTGGAAAGAGCGAGTGGTTTCAGGGGACAGCGGATGCCGTACGACAGAATGCCGAATACCTTCTCGAGACAACGGCGGAGTTCTTCCTCATCCTCTCAGGCGATCAGCTCTACCACATGGACTTTGAGAAGATGATGCAATGCACAGAACAAAAGGATGTGGACGTCTGGGTTGCCACCCTTGCCGTCGGGAAGAAAGATGCCTCACGGATGGGGATCATGAAGGTCAACGAAGACCATCACATCATTGACTTCTACGAAAAACCCAATACCGATCCTCTCCTTGAGCGGATGAAAACACCAAAGTCTATTCTCAAAAAAATGGGGTTGAATGCCCATGGCGACAAAGAGTTTCTAGGGTCTATGGGCATCTACCTCTTCCGCCGCCAAGCTCTCTTTGACTTGCTCTTCAGCGACGGCCGCGATGACTTCGGCAAGCATCTCATCCCTTCCCAGGTGCAAAAAGGACGTATCGCCGCCTTCATTCACGAAGGGTACTGGGAGGATATCGGCACCGTCGAATCGTTCTACAATGCTAACCTCGCCCTCAACCAACCTACACCTCCTTTTTCCTGTCATGACGAGCGATGCCCCCTTTTTACCACGCCCTCTCACCTCCCAGGCCCTCTGTTCGGCAACTGCCACATCCGCTCCTCAACGGTGTGCGAAGGATCGATTATCGAAGCAGATGAGATCTCCAACAGCATCATTGGCCAGAGGACGATCATCAAAAAGGGGACGATCATCCGCGATTCGTACCTTATGGGGAATGACTCGTTTTTCTTCCCTGAGACCATCACGTCCACAACACCTCGCCTCTCATCTCCATGTATAGGTGAAGATTGCCTCATCAAAAAAGCCATCATCGACAAAGACGTCTGCATTGGAAATCGCGTTCAACTTGTCAACAAGGCCAATCACGTCCATTATGATGCTGATCCCATCTTCGTCCGCGATGGCATCATCGTGGTATCGAAGGGAGCTGTCATCCCCGACGATTTCGTGTTGTAATCGCATGCCAAACACTCGCATCTGGGCCATAGGAGACCTCCACCTCTCTTTTGGGGTGCCAAACAAAGAAATGGATCTGTTTGGCCCATCGTGGCGCGGTCATGCTATGACTATCAAAGCAGCGTGGGACCGCCATGTCGCACCGGACGATCTTGTACTCATTCCTGGAGATATCTCGTGGGCCATGCGCCTGGAAGAAGCAATGCCCGACTTGCAGTGGATTGACGAGCGCCCAGGAACAAAGGTCTTGGTTAAAGGCAACCATGACTACTGGTGGAGTTCATTGAACAAAGTCAGAAAAGCGCTTCCCCCTAGCATCCGTGTCATTCAAAATGATGCGGCCGTCTGCGACGGCATTGCCATCGCCGGAACACGGCTGTGGGAAAGCCCAGAGTTTTCCTTTGAGACCCTTATTGACATCAAGCCGACGGCCAGCACGGCGCGGGCAAAAGAGCCAGAAAAAGGCGAAGAAATCTTCCGCCGCGAGCTTGGGCGCCTTGAGGCAAGCCTGCAGCAGCTCCCTAGAGAGGCGAGCCTGAAGATTGCCATGACCCATTACCCACCGATAGGCCATGATCTCCAGCCCTCTGCCGTGTCCGCACTTCTTGAGAAGTATGGTGTGTCGCTAGCCGTTTTTGGCCATCTTCACGCATTGAAAGAGGGGTTGCCACCGCTCTTTGGTACTGCACGTGGTGTCCGCTACGTCCTATGCTCGTGCGATTATCTGCGGTTTTCGCCGCTTTGCGTCGCCCAGAATGGAGCCGTCATTGGCCTGTCACCCTGACGCCACAGACCAGGCCGCGAAGTTCGTGAAGATATTACTCGCAAACTGCATGATCTGCGCGCCAAGCCACGTTCCCATCAGCATGAGCGATAAAGTGACTGAGACGAGTTTGACGACAAAGGAAAGCGTTTGCTCTTGAATTTGCGTTGCCGCTTGAAAAATGGCAACCACTGTACCCAAAAACATGCTGATGAGGACCGGGGGAGCAGAGAGAATTAATATGAGCAGTAGCCCTTGGTAGGCCATCTGAACAATTTGTGTGTGCACCATACTATCTATGTTCTCCTCTTACCGGAACGTAGAAACAAGCCCCTCGATTAAGAGCGTCCAGCCGTCAAGCATGACAAGCAGGAAGAGTTTTAGTGGCATCGAAATAGTAATCGGCGAGAGCATCATCATCCCCATGGCGAGGAGGATATTTGAAACGACGAGGTCGATCACAAAAAAGGGCACGTAGATCAACACCCCTATCTCAAAGGCAGTCTTCAGTTGCGTGGTGATAAAGGAGGGGACGAGCACCAAAAACCCATCTGGCTCGAGGTCCTCTCGATACTCTTCTGGGAGAAGCCTATACACAGTCGTATAAAATGTCTTGTGGTGGCGGACCAGTGAGTTATTCTTCAAAAACTCTCGCATAGGCTCCCGAGCTCTCTCTGCAACAGCGACGATAAACTCGGCAGAATCAGCGGAAATCAGCTCTTTGGGAATGTTGGGAGATTGGAAAAGATCTTTGGCCGCATCATACATCCTCACCCCTGTCGGAAACATCACGTATAAACTCAAGAGAAAGGCAACACCGTTGATGACTTGATTCGGTGGCGCCTGCTGCACGCCAAGCGCGCTTCGAAGCAGCGAGAGGACAACGACGATCTTGACAAACGATGTCAAGATCATAATCAAAAATGGGAGGAGAGACATGAAGACCAACGCACCACCTTGAATCACAAGCGACGGTCTTTCAAGTCCTTCCAAGGTTATACTAGGCTTTGGCTCTGGTCCAGCCCTATCCCTGACAGTGCGCGCAGGAGGCTGTCGTGGCGGAGGTGGCTTCGCTACTTGTGCTGTCGTCACTGCCCCTTGCGGAGTATCGGCAGCCAAAGCAAGTATCGGCACGAGCAGGACACACAGCATGCACACAACACGCAATACCTGTCTCACGATGATCCTTTCTCCTGTGCAATGGTAGAAACCACATTCTCAAGGGCCGTTTCCAATGTTCTCCACCGGTCTTTCAGCCGAGCGTTGATGATGCCAACCTCTGTTTCTACGACACACCCTCCAGGCTCGACATCTTCTCGCTCCCGAATAGAGAGACTCTCCAACTCTTCAAAAACGGATTTCAAGCGGCTTTTTGAGCTTTCTATGAGTTCGTAGTCTTGCTTGCTCACGTACAACACAATGCGCTTATGCTGCGCAATGCTTTTGAGCGTGCTGCTCACAATATCGAGCGTAACTTGTGGATTCACCTGGAGTTCGGATGCAACGATTTTCTTCGCCGCTTTCAAAGCAACGGGCATGACAACCTTCTGCAGCTCTTCGCGAACTTTTACGACTTCCTTTTCAAGATACGCCACCATCTCCGCCCATTTGTCAAAGCCGGCTTGGAACCCTTCTGCTTCGGCATGCGTCTTCAACTCCTCGCACTCGGCAACGACCTGCTTTCGGTACTCTTCCGCATCCTTTTGCACAGCAGTGAGGAGTTCCTCGCACCCCAATAGCGATGAAACAGCCTCCGCTGGCAACCGCTTTGTCCCCGGAGCGATGGTAATCTCACGCCCATCAATCAGCGTGAAAAACTTCTGCGTCCCTTCTATCACGTTGTCTCCATCTTTTTCAAAAACTGGTGGGCATGGGTAAGATGCCGCTTCATCTCGGCCTTCTCCGCAGCGGAGTTCTTTTTTTCCATAGCATGTACGAGAAACTGCGCTCGCTCCTGATCAATATGGTGCAGCACATACCATTGAAGAAGAGGAGGCTCATCTTGCATCGCCACCGCCAATTTTTCCAAACCTCGCCGCATCAACATCTGTGCCCCGGCCTTTGGATCATCAAGGAGCAGAGCGGTCAGTTCTTTGTTCAGCGTAGCCGAACGGGCAGGACGATGCAAGAGAGACCGAAGGTACCGCTGTTGCAGCGATGTCATCGCGGTGAAAATTTTTTGCAAAATCCTTTTGTCGACAATCTGTCGGACAACATCGACAACATCGTGAATAGCCAACAGCCCCGCCAACAATACGATCGTCCGCTCCTCACTCGTCGCCAGCCATCGGAACGAAGTGCCTTCGATCTCCTCCACGCCTTGAATAGACCGCTCAGGCCATTTGTCGACGACATACCTGAGAAGGAAGTCACGAACAGGTACCGTAAGCCCCGCCGCCTCGCCCTTCTTTCCACGCCCAACGACGTCGAGAATCAATGCGCGCATCAGAGGCTGTAACGGCTCGGGAGTCAAGAGAACGAGCTCTTCGCACCAAGTAGGATGCATGCCCTGCAGTACATTCTTTGCCTGGGCAAAAAACGACTCAGGAGCTTTGCCAACTTTGTCCGGAAGGCACTGAATTCTCTCAGCAAGCTCCTGTGGCAATGCTTCGACAACAGCCCCCCTCCCTGGATGGGGAAATCGCTCCATAAGTGCTTTCAAAAACTGATCTTGCACGGACACCATCTCTTCCATCCACGTCGTTGCTACGGCTCAACATTCTCCTGAATTGTCGGTCCCTTTTCTTCGGGTTTCGTCGCGCCCCCTTCTTTTGGAGGAACATCCTTCTTCTCCTCAGTGGCAGGAACTTCAGGCAGCTCCAAAGGCCGGAAACTGAGAAGCTGGCGCAGCCCGCCGCACTCGCGTGCGACAGGAACCATCTTCCAGACCATCCAAAACGTAGCGAGGACGAAGAGCGCCGTGATCGCGATCAACGAAATAAACAGAACTTGAAATCGCCCAACGGACTCTTTCGCTACAGGAACAGTCCATACCCTCACTAATTCTATCTGCGGGGTGGAAACTCGAGCTTGAAGTTGTGCTGCAGACTCAGAAAACCGGGCTCGGTCCGGGATGATCGTCACATTTTCAAAGTTCAACCCCTGTACAGATCCAGATACAAGCCGCCGAATTTTTGGTATGAGCTGGCTGTTTGGATCGTCGAGGACACCGTTGTGCTTGACAAAGACAGCGGCTGTCACAGGAGGCTTTACAGCTTTGGGATTGAGGGGATCTTCTTGAGGAAAGGAAAGTTGGACATCAGCGTCGAGAATACCGTCGATTTTCCTGATCGTGCCGGCGATCTGCTCCGCAAGACCGGACTGGTATCGGATTTTCTCCTGCATCTCTGAAGGGACCAACCCTCCCGCCGTAAAAATCTCAAGGAGCTTCTGCCCTCGCCTCCGGGGAAGACCGTTCGCATTGAGCAGCGCCATGGCCTCCATAGCGCGTTCACTGTCGACAGAAATATCCCATAAGATAGGTCCACCACCACCGCCAGGCCCCTCTGATACAGCCTTCACCTTATACGCCTCGATTCCCTTTGATGCTAAAAAGACCAATACCTCATTCGCATCGCGTTCTTCAAGACCATTGACAATGGTTTTCCGCTGCGCACACCCCGATAGCCCTACCACGAGGAAAAGGAGCAAAGCAATATTCATACCACGAACGAGGGAGGGAAGAATCCATCCATGCATAGCAAGCCCTCTATATAAAAATTTCTTTCAATCGCGATCTTATCAAGAGAGAGATATTTGTCACAGCTTCAAATACTGTTCTAGTCTGGTATTCTTGACTCTTGGATCGGCAAGAATTTTTGAAAAAAGTTCGTCAATCTCTTGGTCGGGCAAAAATTCGATGAGCACCATGACGGCTCGCTCATGCTCCGCCGTAACAGGGAACGCGGAGAGGCGGTCCATAGCAAACTTTCTAGCCGCGGGGCCTATGTTTCTCAAGGCGGCCAGGACAGCATTTTCTACAGAAAAATCGCGATGGCCGATCAAAGAAAAGAGCGCCGGTACCGCTTGCTCATAGCGCATTGCCCCTAGGAGACGGATGGCCAGCAGCGATCCTGTGCCGTAGCCTGGGAAGAGAGGGTCGCAGAATACTGCCGAAGTCGCCAGCAACAACAACGTTTCTGGTCGTTCCATCAGCGCTGGTGGTGCTGTCTCGACGATAGAATCTACGTCATCCTCAGAGAGAATGGCGGCAGCCAACATCCCTTCCGGTGAGGAGGGATCGTTGTGGCACAGCTCTCCTAAGTCCTTATACACCTGTCTGGACAATGCCACCTTTTCGGCATCAGGACCACGAATCAGCAGGGGAGCAAGATCTCTCTTCAGACCATCTTGTACCGCTTCGAGCAGAGCAATGCGCGCTGGCGTGATCTCCTCAACGGCACCCTTGGCATCCGGATTCTGATAGTACTCCTTCATCACAGCGAAGCTTCCTGAGAAATGGGCGTCGCGATGCATCAAACAGAGGATATCCTCCTCGTCGAAGAGAGGAAGGTCTGCCAACTCATCGCCATGAAAGGCAATGCCCTCTGGGCGGGTCTCCTCAAAATCTTCATGCAGCTCGTACGACCTCGAAAGAATCGAGTTCAGCAGATTTTCTGAGGTCCTCGCCCCAAACTCGTCATCAGGATGTCCCACAGTCTTTCCTCCGCAGTGGGCGTGCTCGATAGCTTGACCTGACAAACGGCCCTGCAACCACCTCTTGGATTCCGAGCTCCCTGGCGTATTGTTCATACTGTTGGAACCTCTCCGGACAAATCCACTCTCGTACAGCTGTCTGCCTTGGAGTTGGCTGTAGGTACTGTCCAATCGTGACGATATCGACTCCCACGCTTCGAAAATCGCGGAGCGTCTCCTTCACCTCTTCTTCCCTTTCTCCAAGGCCTACCATAAGACTTGATTTTGTGACCTGCTCCGGCGCCTTTTCTTTGATGCTCTTCAACATGGCAAGAGAGCCATCATAGGTTGCTGTATGTCGGACGTTTGCCGATAGAGACCGAACGGTCTCCACATTATGAGCAAAGACCTCGGGGTGTGCCTGCAGCACAGTGTCCACAGCGCTCTCCGCCCCACCGAAATCCGATGTTAACACCTCGACTGTAGATGCCGCGCACCTCTGTCGCACAGCAAGAATTGTCTTCACAAGATGCCCAGCCCCACCATCATCAAGATCATCGCGAGTCACCATCGTCAACACAACGTGCCGCAATCCCAATTCGGCACAGCAGGCCGCCACAGTATACGGCTCCCGGTCGTCTGGCGGGGAAGGGCATCGAGAAAACCGCACACCGCAAAAGGCGCACGCCCTCGTACAGAGCGGGCCAAGCAATAAAAAGGTAGCTCTCTTTTCGCGATAGCAGTCAGCCAGATTCGGGCATAACGCCTCTTCACACACAGTGCAAAGACCGCCAGCCCTAATCCTGTCCTCCGTACAACAGCTTCCACCTCGCAACTTTTTATGGAGCCACGGAGGAAGCATTGCGCCGGTAGTCGCCATTCCTACTCTCGTACCATGGTCGACAACACCTGTGGGGGGACGTGCAGTGGCGCGTGTTGAGCAATGAGCGCCGCTTCTAACCAACTTTCAGCCAAGGTCGGATGCGCATGGATTGTGTCGCTAATGCACTCAACAGTGAGTTCATTGGTAATGGCAAGCCCGATTTCAGCGACTAATTCAGAAGCATGGTATCCAACGGCATGGCCACCAAGAATGCGGCCTGACCCCTGTTCCACGATCAGCTGAACAAAGCCATCGGTATGGGCTGAGGCGTGGGCTCTTCCCAAAACGTGGAGAGGGAGGGTAATCGCTTGTGCCGCACACCCTTGTTTTTTTGCCTCTTCGAGTGAATATCCTACCGAGCCAACCTCTGGTCGCGTGAAAAGTGCCCCCGGCACGGCATTGTAATACATCTTCTTGCGATGGCCTAAAATATTTTCCGCTGCCACCAACCCTTGATGCGTAGCCACATGAGCACACGAATATCGGGCGGTAATATCGCCGATAGCCCAGATGCCATTGATATTCGTTGCCATGCGATCGTCGGTGACCACGGCCCCACGCTCGGTGTGGACGCCGATGGCTGAGAGCCCAAGAGCCTCTGTGTTCAATGTCCGCCCTGCGGACACCATGGCGATCGAGCTATGAATGGTCTTTCCCCCGCTGAGTATAATGTCGATGCCGTCCTTGGTGCGCTGCGAAGCGACGACTTTCTCGCCGCATATAATGTCGATGCCCTCTTTTTCAAAGGCGGCCGATACGGCTGCTGATACTGCCTCGCTCCCTAGTGGCAAGATCCTTGGCAGCATTTCCACGATGTAGACCTTCACGCCAAGCGTCGAAAACAGGGAGGCGAATTCGCATCCATTCGCACCTCCGCCAATGACCGCGATGCTTTGTGGCAGCGTTTTCAAATCCAGCAGCGACGTTGAACTAAAGACGGTCTCATGATCGAAGGGGATAGTAGGGATTTCCTTAGGCTCGGATCCCGTGGCAAGGATGATATGCTCAGCCTTGACAATCATAGGGGTGTTGCCCACCACTTCAATTTCTTGTGGCGAGATCAAGGTCCCTCGCCCATATATGAGGTCAATACCGTTGGACTGAATCAGCCCTTCTAATCCTGAACGAAGGCCGGACACCACCGCATTCTTCTTCGCGATGAGTTCTGACCAGTTGACAGGAGCGTGCGTCACGTGGACTCCAAAGTCGGCCGCATGGGCGATCTCGCTGAGAATCGTCACACCTTTGAGGAGTGTTTTAGTCGGGATACACCCCCGATTCAAGCATGTGCCGCCTACTTCCTGAGCCTCGATTAACGCGACCTTCTTCCCTCCTTGGCGACACCGAATCGCCGCGGGATAGCCACCAGGCCCGGCACCGAGAACTGCCACATCGACTTTTTTTCTCTGCATCGCATGCTCCTCACTCACACGGTTATCCTCATAGCACCTCTATAGCACGAGTCTAACCGCTTTTAGACTCAAGTTGCCATCTATTTTACTATGCGAGCCATTTGCAATGTGGATTCCCAAGATCAGGTCGAACACCCTCAGCGCCAAGCCATTCAAGCTTGGAGAAAAAAGAGATAGCCGACATGTACGCATTGGCAATATATGTATAGATCGAACCATGTGCAATGTGCCTTTTGGAGGATAGAGTACGAGCTTTTTGGCCGAATCTACCCGCAATCTCCTCACCCATATGTCAAGACATATGGGCTCCCTCGGTTTTTAGGGTAGCTCGATCCAAAGGTCTCCCATCTCCCCTCTAAAAATCCACATCTCCAATGGCTCTGATTTAGTTCTGTGTTTTTCTTGTGCGATGGGTTGTTGGGAGGACGCATGGCATCGCGAACGCTTTTTCTTCCACTATGGCTCTGTGCGACAGCACTCATCGGACTGCCAGAGGAAGCAAACCGCGCCATTCATACAAAAGCTTCTAGCCTCATCGCCTCAGTGCTCAGCAGCCGAGGCACACAAACGCCATCAGAAGAGCCTCAAGCGGCGCTGGCTTCGTGGGCCGAAGAGCGGCAAGAAGAATTGCAAGCTGTCGCCGCAGAATCTGCCGCCGCCCTCGACACCTCAATTCCCTATCGCGTTGCCAATGTCATCTTCCAAGCAAACACCCCATGGAGCAACACGGTGTGGATCGATATTGGCAAGCA
>CAYPCN010000003.1:0-46472 GCA_964409235.1 uncultured bacterium | reverse complement strand
ATTCCCTTTCACCTCGAAAAAAACTGCCCTGTGGTCGTCCGCGATTCCTTGGTCGGCATTGTTGACTTCGTAGGGAAGAAAGCAAGCAGAGTCCGCCTCCTGTCCGACCCCTCCGTGCGACCGGCAGTCCGGGTCGTCCGAGAGAATACTCGCGTCCGCCATCTCGCCGCTGCAGTCCAGACCATTCAAGAGGCTGTAGAGCATACCCCTTCTCTCCTGCCAAAGCCAGAACTGAATACCGCTCTCTGTCGGCTTCTGGACAGCCTTCTGCAGTCGCTCCCAGACCCCAATCAACTGCGGTTGGCGAAGGGCGAGCTTCAAGGAGCCGAATACCCCTCATCGCCCACTATCCTTCGAGGAGTGGGATTCAACTACGACTTTGACGATGAAGAGGGGCCGAAAAGAGATTTGAGGACTGGGCAACGATCACTACAAGATCCAAAGATATTGCTGATACGCCCTGGCGATCTGTTGGAAACCAGTGGTCTTGATGGAGTCTTTCCAAGAGGGCTCCGCGTCGCCACTGTCGCCTCTGTCTTTCCCTTAGAAGAGGGAGCCATTGCCTATCGGATCCTCGCGGCTATCGACAGCCCTGGCTTCCCGCACTTCGATCATGTGACGGTCATTCCAGCACAGCCTCAAGATCCGCTCCATCCTCCTTCCACCATTGACTGTATCACAGCCTTATATGGTGGGTAGCCTCTGCTTCGTTCTGTGAAGGGTTCTAACGCGTTTAGATGCCACGACAAAAAGGGTCAAGTGGGAGAGTACAGAGAGACCTGGCCCCTAAGGCTTCGATGACGATAGTATTTTCAAGACGAATGCCACCAATCCCTTCAAGGTAGACGCCGGGCTCTATGGTGATGACATCTCCCACTGCAAGAGGCTCTTCCTGTGATGCAAAGGGGCTGATTCGCGGCGGCTCGTGGACTTGCATGCCGATACCATGGCCACAGCCGTGGACAAAGGCCTCTCCATATCCATGCTCAGTAAGATATTTCCTCGCCGCACCATCAACGTCTCTTGGAGCAACACCTGGCTTCGCCTGCGCCGCCGCCAAGTGATACGCTTCTTTGACCAGCTCATGACACGCCACCATTCGAGGGTCTGGATGGCCAAAAAAGACAACCCTCGTCATGTCAGAATGGTAGGAACGGTACTGCACACCAATGTCGACAAGGAGATGAGAGTTGCACTTGAGAGGCGTGTTCGAACATGGCCAATGGGGACAGGCGCTGTTCGCACCAAACGCGATGATTGGTTCGAACGAACAGGCCTCGGCTCCATGGGAAAACCAAAACGCCTTCAATGCCTGCGAAAGTTGCGCTTCGGTGACGCCCTCATGGATGTGCTCCAAGATGTGAAGGAATCCCTCTTCACAGAGCGTGCACGCATCCTGTATAGCTTCGATCTCATCGGGCCTCTTTGGTCGCCGAAGATGCGCAAAGAGGGCAGGGGCCGGGACAAGTTGTCCTGGCAGGGCAACGGCGCACAGCTCGTGAAATTTTTCCACCGTCATCGTCGCAGCGTCAAACCCTATCGGCATTCCACAGGCGTTGAACAACCGCCCAAGGTCCTCTTTCATCGCGTCCGGTGAGGCCGAGCAGATAATGTCAAACTCAGAACGCAAAGGCGATGCCGCGACAAGATAGCGAGGGTCGATGCAGAGTACAGACGTTTCCTGGGTAATAAACAGCGCTCCTCGAGAGAAGGCAATGCCAGTAGCATAGTGCAAGTCGATAGGTGCAACAATCAGTACGGCAGGGAGATGATGAGTAGTGAGGAGGCTGCGTATGTGGGCAACGGCTGTTTTCATCACAAGACAGCAACTCCCTTTTTGAGGATTATGATCGACTCGAGTTCCCATTGTATAAAACGGAAAATCGCAATCAAGCTAAAAGGACCATTTGCGATGTGCCTTTTGGAGGATAGAGGGGGATCGTTGTGGCCAAACCTACCAAAAATCTCCCTCTTCTCCTCTCACAATACTTCACTCCCGCGGGGACAGCTTGAGGTGGCGGAGGAGCCGTTCTTTGTTGGTGATACGCAATCTCACCGAAGTGTCAAAAGCCTGTTCTAACAGCTGCCCCATCTGGGCACCTTGTGGTATGCCCAGCGCTTTGAGATCGTCCCCTGAGATCAGAAAATGGCGCGTCCGTACCTGTTCAATCCAAAAGCGCAGCTCATCGCATTTTTTCTGATGGCGGCTGATGCACCGCGCAGGATCTTTTCTCAGCGTAGCAATGGCGGCAAGATAATCAACCCATTCTGGCCGTGCGTACAGCTTGACAAGATCGGCGTCTGAGAGTCGTTTGCGAAGCCCATTATACGCCATAAACAGATTGATCATGTGCTTCTCTTTTCTGGAGAGTCGGTACTCGTCAGCCAAGCGCCGGAGGTATGACGCCTCATCGTCTTGAAAGAGCAAGCAAAGGGCAGCTGTAAGCGATCGACCTCTATACTGCTCCACCATGGCGATGCGCCCGCTGATGCATCGATGGGAGGCATTGTTCAAGACGGGGAAGAGAACGCAGAGAAGTCCACACGATGCCATATCTCGAAGGCAGGCCGGTAAGACTCCCTTGGCGTGCATCTTCTGGAGCTCTTGCCACACGCGTTCTGGAGAGACGGAGGCAGCGACATGACGGCATTCTTGACAGATAGCCGACCACGTTGCCTGTTCGATGGAAAACCCAAACATGTTTTTAAACCGAATGGCGCGAATCATTCGGAGGCGATCTTCCTTAAAGCGTTCCTCAGGACAGCCAATCGTACGAATACGCTTTCGGTTGATGTCATCTGTACCGCCCACGAAATCGTACAGCTCTTGGCGGATAGGGTCATAGAACATCCCATTGATCGTAAAGTCACGCCGCTTGGCATCTTCTTCTGGTGAAGCGTGCAGGTCAACACGTGATGGCCTCCGCCCGTCAACATACTGGGCGTCAGAACGGAAGGAGGCGACCTCGAATTCATGGCCGTCCAGCAGAACGCGCACAACGCCAAACTGCGCACCTACGGCAATAGATCGCTTGAACAGCGCCATCACCTCCTCTGGATGAGCACTGGTAGCGATGTCGATGTCCTGGCAGGGCCTACCCATCACAAAATCGCGCACCCAGCCGCCGGCAAAAAACGCCGTGAAATTGGCCTCTTGTAAAATGCGGACGATGGATTCAGCGAGCTGTTGATGTTTGTGTTGCATCCGCGAGCCTCATGCAGTGGAAATACCCATCCCAAGTATCGACGGTTGTGCGTTTCGACGTCAACGAGAGAAAAGAGCCATTTGCGATGTGGGTTTTTAAAGGAGAAGAGGGAGCTTTTTGGATCGAGCCGCCCTCAAAACCGACGAAACTCATATGTCTTGACATATGAGTGAGGAGGTTTTGGGTAGATTCGGCCAAAAAGATTCTACTCTATCCTCTGCAAATGGCTCAGAAAAGGCTGAGCATTGTTAAAAAATATATGTGTTCTGTATGGTCTGCCGCAACTGAGTACATAATTCATGGGCATCCAGAATATGTCCCTACGCAGAGGGAGGCATGAGGTGGGCTATTATACAGGTCGGAGAGGATGTATCGTAACGAGTCTAGTAAGCGTATTTTTGTGTCTGTCACTTGCGCTGCTACAAAGTACGAATGGGTACTGTGAGTTTGGGTACATTTCCTATTCGGGAGGGAATATTGGGGATGATATTCAAGCCTTGGCAGCTAAGAGATTTTTGCCCGAAAAGAGCATCCCTATAGATCGAGAGTGGATAGGAGAATTTCAGCATTCAGGGACTGTGCCCACCATTGTGAATGGCTGGTATATGTGTACGAAGCACTGTCATTGGAACAGAGATGGTATATCGGCGCCAGAAAAAAGCTGGCCGCCAGCGCCGTGCATCCAGCCTCTTTTTATTTCGTGGCACATAACGGATACGTTTCTTCCCATGGCATTGTCGGATGAGTCCGTGGCGTATCTGAAGCAGCATGCACCTATAGGAGCTCGCGATTATGGGACGTTGCAAGCCCTACAAAGCAAGGGAATCCCCTCCTACTTCTCTGGATGTCTTACATTGACGCTCGAGAACGATGCTGTAGAGCGGGATGAGATCATCTACGCCGTGGATATAGGTGCAGAGTGTTTTCGCGCTCTTCGAGCACGGACGCGGTCACGGATCAAGGTAGTGCACCATTGGCTGAGAGCATTTGCGTTATTGAATAACGAGCAACGGCTGCAGTACGCCGTCAAGCTTTTGAAGATGTACAGCCGTGCAAAATGCGTGGTCACAACACGACTTCATGCTGCTATGCCGTGTTTGGGGCTGAAAACTCCCGTGCTGTTGATTACTAATAAGAACGATAGCCGGTTTTCCGGGTTACGGGAGTTGACACGGTGGTGTACAAAGCAAGAGTTTGTAGCTGGAACGTATGCGTTCGATTGTGACAACCCACCAAACAATCCAACAACGTATCTCCCGCTTCGGGAACGCCTTATTGAAACGGTGACGCAGTGGGTGAATATTCATGGGGGAGAAAAGAAATGAGAAGCAAAAGTGTGTTCCCTTGCATCGTTCTTAGTCTTGCCTTGTGTGTCTGCGGAAGTGTGTTTGGGACAGGAGTGCCTGAAGATGCGTTTCCACAAGAGGAGCGGCAACAACTTCAAAGCGCAAAATTTGTACAATTAAAGCACGACGTTTCTACGTATCTGTCGAAACATTGCTCTCAAGAAAAAGTCAATCTGTTGATGGATCTGATTGTCCTTACTCGCCCTCGACGATGTGTGGAGGTCGGAGTCTTCAAAGGTTCTTCCACTTTGCCTATTGTAGCGACCTTGCAGTACCTCCACGCTGGCATCCTGTATGCCATTGATGCATGGTCTACTACAGAAGTCGTTCGATACGTGGATCCCGCTGATCCACATGCAAAACGGTGGTCGAAGATCAATATGAAGAAAGCCAAGAGGAGGTTTGAGAGGCTGTTGGAGGAATGGAGAATAGGCAAGAGGTGTACAATCATCGCAGAACCGTCGAAAAAGGCCGCTTCGAAGATCAAGAAACAGATTGATTTTCTTCATCTTGATGGTGGGTGGTCTGAAAAGGCATCCCTCACAGACGTTCAGCTTTATTTGCCAAAGGTAAAAAGCAACGGATATATTTTGTTCTCAAATATTTTCTTCGCACCGAACAGCAAAAAGAAAGCATTTAGCGCCCTGTTTGACGCCTGTGACGTAGTCTGCGAAATCGATAACGGGGATACGGTGTTGTTTCAAAAACGATGATCGTTGAAAAAAGTCGTAACTAGGTACTCCCCGAAGCGCCAGGGGCAATGGATGCTTGCTTGCCAATGGTTCGGCTGCTACTCTTAATTCCCTCAGTATTGATTCCTTGGTAGTATCACTCATGGCACAACGCATCCACCATCTCGATTCCCTAACTATCAATCAAATCGCCGCTGGCGAGGTCATTGACGTCCCGGCGTCCTGTGTCAAAGAACTCGTGGAAAATTCTCTTGATGCTGGAGCGACCGACATTCTCATTGAGATCTCCCTTGGCGGGCGTGAGCTCATCCGCGTTACAGACAACGGCTTCGGCATGGGGCGAGAGGATGTCTCCGCCTGTATCGAGAGGTATTCAACCTCAAAGTTACAACATATTGATGACTTAGAAACCCTGGCTTCGCGAGGGTTCCGCGGCGAGGCATTAGCATCGATCGCCTCCATAGCGCACATCACCATCACCTCTGCTGAACGAGTGGGCGATGATCCCATCTGTGCGGCGACAACCATAGTGGCTGAGGCAGGGAAGATCCTCTCTGTCACCGATACAAAAGCGACTCCTGGGACCACGGTCGAGGTGGCATCGCTGTTTTTCAATGTCCCTGCTCGGAGGAAGTTTCTCAAATCCCCTGCTAAAGATTCTCAAGAGATTATCAAAACCGTGACCTGTCTCGCCATCGCCTCTCCACATGTTGCCTTCCGCCTGATCGTCGACGGCCGTCAGGTGATCAGCGTGATAGAGGATCAGTCTGAGCCTCTCAACGGACGTATTCGTGCACTCCTCAAAGAGCCTTTTCAGCAGGAGGCATTCGACGTCCATCACGCTCGCGATACCTTTTCATTGATGGGACTCGTTGCTGCCCCTCATCATGCCCGCACCACTCGTTCCGGTCAGTACCTCATCGTCAACGGACGCTACGTGGTCTCCCTTCCCATTTCCTACGCTATCAAAGCAGCCTTTGGCACAACGTGTGAAGAGGGCAAACACCCTCTGTTTGCTCTTCACCTGTCGTTGGACCCATCGTCGATTGATGTCAACGTGCATCCTCAAAAGCGGGAGGTGCGTTTTGCCGACGAAGAATGGGTGCGCATGTTAGTACAAGAGGCGGTGTCAGAGGCGCTGTTTGGACGAAGAGGTTTTGCTCCAGCCGTTGCTATGCCCCTGGCGTTTTCCTCTTCGTCGGATTGGGCAGAGCCTCAGGACGACGCATTCTCAAAATGGCGCTATGCCGAGGTTGAAACGGCGCCGTCTCTTGCTCTCGAGATGCCAGAGAGCTCGGCTGCGGTCTGCCTCGCTGTCATCGGTGATGTGGCGCTGATTCAGCCACCACGTATGGTCGACGTACGGCTGCCGTTCTCGCGCGACGCTCTTCTCCTTCTCGACCTGCGACAGGCGCTTCGGACTGTTGTCTTCCGCGAGCTGCAAAAGAGACAGGAGCCGATGTCTCCAGAGCTGTTTCTGATTCCAATGACGTTTGACTGTTCAGCGCAAGAGGCGGCGTTGGTGACGCAGGCCATCCCTAAGCTTGAAAAGATGGGCGTACTCGTCCGCACTATTGGCGAGCATACCTTTCTCATCGAAGGCGCCCCCAAGCCATTTCTCGACCTTGACCTCCCAAAATTCTGCATCGATATTTCGCATGATAACGAGACGTCGTCGCACGATATTATGAACGAGCTCTTCTACAGTCGGATCGCAACTCTCTATGTAGCGGCGATGAAGGGGTTGCGACCCCCAATTTCCTCTGAACTCGCTCTTTCTATTTTCACGCGATGGTCACAGAGCGAGTGTCCGGAATTTTCCATTGATGGCAAGCCCTGCTACGTTCAGCTGACGCCAAACGTGGCCAAAGAATGGGTAGCGAAAGGACTCAAGCGATGAAAACCATCTCAAGCACCTCTCATGACCTCGTGAAACACTGGGTACGTCTGCAAAAAGACCGATCCTATCGTCGCACTTCGCAACGGGTCCTCGTAGAAGGAAAAAACCTCCTCAACGATCTCCTCCCTCGCCACCCACCGTTGCGCCTCATCATTACGAAAGAACACCAAGACTGTTTTGGGGAGATTCCAGGGGAACGGATTTTCGTCAGCATTCCTGTGATCAAAAAAATCTCCGCCGTTGAAGCTCCCGAAGGATGTATTGCAGAATACGAGCTGCCCACACCGCAACCACCTGTGAGGATCGATCGCGCGCTCGTCCTCGACGGACTCCAAGACCCGGGCAATGTCGGGACACTGCTACGTACCGCCTTGGCAATGGATGTGCGAACCGTCTTTTGCATCGAACCATGCGCCGATCCATGGAATCCTAAAGCTATACGAGCCGCTAAAGGAGCACAGTTTGACCTCTGCCTCATCTCATGTTCGTTCGACGCCCTTCCGAAAGACAACGTTCTTCTCGTCGCTGATGTTGAAGGAGAGGATGTGCGCCACTTTGCCCCACCCGCACAATGGCTTCTCGTCGTCAGCAATGAAGCCCATGGGCCCCGAGTTTCACTCGCTCACCGTCCATGCTTCATCACCATTCCTATGCCTGGGCCTGTGGAATCGTTAAATGTATCTCAAGCAGGAGCCATCTTGCTTTATACATTAACATCTTAAAGAAAATGTAATACATGCCTACGATTGTGTATATTTACATTTGAATGGTATCATATGGAAGCATATAAAGGAGCTCTTCGTGCCCGTACGGCCCGACGCTAGTGAACCATCGTCCCTTGCCGCTCTTCGCCCCTCTACGCAACGGGCGTTTGTGATGAGTCACATCGTACAAGAGCCGTTCGTCGTCATTTATTCGATGATCGCCATTCTCATCACCAAGCAGCTTGACGCCTCGCCATTTCAGGTGGCCATCCTTACCATGCTCAAGCCCGTGGTCTCTGTGCTCTCCTTTTACTGGGGGTCTTTTTTACTGAAAAGGAGGTCTCTTCTGAAGGGAAACCTTCTTGCGGCCACATCTTTCTCTGTCATCCCCTTCCTCTTCGCTCCAATTATCGACCATGCGTGGTTCTTTGTGATCGCCGGTGCTTTGTACGCCCTGTTCTCAAAAGCTGCCATTCCAGCCCGAATGGAGCTTCTCAAAATCAACACGGAGGAAGGAGAAAAGGAGCGAATCTTCTCTCAAGCCTCCTGCTTTGCGTACGCCATCGGTGTGATCGCCTCTTTAAGCTTTGGCGTTCTCCTCGACGCTCATCCTGAATGGTGGAAAGAGTTGGTGTGCATCGCCTCTGCCATCAGCCTCTTCTCTGTCGTCACCCTCTCAATGCTTCCCGACGAGGAGGCGACCCGCGCTTCTCGAACCACGCCCATAGAATCGAACGTCAAAGATGCCCTGCTCCAGCCCTGGCACGCAACGTTTCAGCTCCTTCAAAGCCGTCCCGATTTTCTTCATTTCCAAGTTGGCTTCTTCCTTGCAGGCCTTGGCCTGATGATCGCCATGCCGGCTATCCCTGGATTCCTCGCGTCGCTGAAAATCTCGTACATCGAGCTCTTTGTCTCTTTGGGAGTCCTCAAAGGCCTTGGCTTCCTCGTCGCCTCAACATTTTGGGCCTCAGCCATACGCCGCTTCCCTCTTTCTCTTGTCAGTGCTGCTGTATTCTTTGGCTTTGGACTGTTTCTCGCTGCGCTCCTGCTAGCCATCATTGACTCGCGCTTTGTCTTGATCGCCTATGCGCTGTATGGCGTTGCGCAGGCCGGTAGCCACCTCGTATGGAATCTCTCCGGCCCCATTTTTTCAGGGAAGGAGGCCAGCTTCCAATTTTCTTCTGTGAATATTTTGGCCATAGGCGTACGAGGTATGATCGGCCCCCCCCTTGGTGGAATGATCGCTCAGTTTCTCTCTCCCGAAATCGCTATTGCCACAGGCTTTGGCATTGGTGTGCTCGCCGTGTGGTACATGATCACCAGACGCGTTGAGGTACGTGCACAAGCGAGGTCATAGCAGGAACCGTGATATATCACGAAGAATGGGACCATCTCGTCACACCGAGCAGACGAGAGCAGCGGAAAGAGCGCAAGCAAGCAAAGAGGGCAGATCGGTCTAAGTACAAACACACGGACCAGGCCAAACAGACCCATGTAGAGCGCCTCGCGAAACACACCGAAGGGCTTGAACAGGGAAAGGTCATCGGCATCCAATCGCACGAAATCTCTGTTGCCACAGGGCAGAAAATCTTCACATGCTCTCTCCGCGGCGTCTGTAAGTTCGATCGTACCTTACAAAAAAACCTCGTCGTCGTCGGCGACAACGTCTTATTTGAAGTCACGGCGCCAAACACGGGGTATATCCATCTCATCCTGCCTCGCTCATCCCTGCTGTGCAGAGCCGAGCATTTTCATAGAGTTAAGCAACAGCTGGTTGCTGCCAACGTCGATTGCGTTCTCATCACCGTATCTGTTGCCGAGCCCCTGCTCAAACCGTCAATCATCGATCGGTATGTGCTCGCAGCTCAAAAAGGGAACCTCTCGCCTGTCCTCGTCATCAACAAAATCGATTTCAAAGAGAGCTACCCCCGTGAAGCAATGCTCGCCGATGAATGCCTTCGCCTCTACTCTTCTCTTGGCATTCCCACCATCGCTCTCAGTGCTGTGACGGGGGAAGGGCTAGAAGAGCTCAAGAGGATGCTCAAAGATAAGGTATCGGTCTTCTCTGGACAATCCGGCACAGGGAAGACATGTATTCTCAATGCCCTCACAGGGCTGTCGCTCAGAACAGGTTCGATACGCGCCGTAGGGAAAGGATCCCATACCACAACATCACCGCAAATGATTCCCCTTCCCTTCGGCGGTTGGTGCATCGATACACCGGGCATCAGAAGCTTTGGGGTCTTCGACCTTCGCAAGGAGGACCTTCCTCACGCCTTCCCAGAGATTTTTAGCCAGCCGTGTGCCTTTGCCAACTGCTGGCATCGAGGAGAGCAAGGATGTGCTGTTCCTGAAGCCATTGCTCAAGGGCGAGTGTCGCCACTCCGCCTGACTTCCTACATCACCCTTCTTGGAAGCCTGGATCCCTCAGCGAGGGACTAACGCATTTTCTTGTGTACAAATCTTTTTTTTGGCAAGTCTTGGGAGAAAGAGCCCTCAGGGAGAGAAACCATATGCATCAATTTGAGGGAATGCACGAAAGTCTCCGGAAGATGCTGGAAAAGATTTCCCAGCAACTCCGAGATCTTGCACCTCCAGGATTGCACCCAGCGCCTTCCCTGCCAGCGCCAGATTCGGACGTGCAGAGAATGGAAACAAGCCTCCTTTCCATCTACCACAAAATGGAAAGAGGGATGCGCAAGCTCGTCGAACTCCTCAACGAACTTCCGGACATTAGCAATGAGCCAAATCTTGTCCAGGCCATTGGCGATATGATCACCATCGCATCTGTCGTCATCAAACAGGTCAAACCAGCCTTGCAGATGATGGCAAAAGGAGAACCCCTCCAAGAGATTTTGGGTATCTCAAGACTTTCGTTGCAGTCCCTGTACAAACTATCTCGATATTTATACGAGCACCAGCATTACGAAGAGGCGAGTGGAGCTTTTTACTTGTTGGCACTCATTAACCCTTCGTACCACATCTTTTGGATAGGCCTTGGCAACTGCGAATACTTCCTCAGGCGATATCAAGAGGCACTACTTGCCTATACCTTCGCAGCACAGACAAACCCGAGAGACCCGTCGTGCCAGCTGCTCATCGCCAAGTGCCAAATGGCGCTCGGCAACTATGCGGCAGCAACGGCCTACCTATCGTTAGCCGAGCTGTCGGTAGTACATACCCCGGCATCAGAGAACGTCAAAAAACAGGTAGAAGCACTTCGCAATGATCTAGAGAGGTATCAGCCATGACGCGCATTGGAAGCAACGCCCCAGGAGGCATCTCCCTACCGCCACCGTCCTCACCAGGCCGAGGCGAAGAGTACGTTCACTCCCTCAATCGCCTTCCGGAAGAGCTTCCCCCATGCTCGCATACCAAGCTCACGTCGATAGACCTAACCAAACTCATCCTGCCCGAAGGAGTTGACCTCTCGAGAATTCCCAGCACGCATCCCATTCATGAATCTCTGAATACATTGTGGCTGGAGATTACCTTACGAGCCGTGGTGTCGGGAGGCAAGCAGGCCATGTCTTCCTTTCCCATTACCCCTCCAGCGGAACCGCATCGATAAGCGCTTCGATCTCCTGCAAAGAGGCCGCCTTATTGAATGCCTCCCGAAACTTCCTGCCGCCCGCAAGCCGTCCTATGTACGAACAGCCTATGCGCCGCATATCGACAATAGCTTGGCTGTCGCCCCCGTAAGAGAGCGCAGCGTTGTAATGGTCGATGAGCACGCGCCGCCTCTCATCGGCAGTGCGCACAGGAATGCCATGGCCTTGGACATCGTGCCAAATATCATCGGCAAGCCAGGGCTGACCGATGCCGCCACGAGCCAGTAGCACGCCATCACACTGCGTCTCTTCAAGCATGCGCCTCGCCGCAGCCGCTGAAAAGAGATCTCCATTGCCGATGACCTTGATCTCGCGGGCCTGTTGCTTGGCCGCGCGAATCCACTCAAGGTTGGCAGCGCCACTGTATCCTTGCTTTCTAGTGCGGCCATGAACGGTAATCGCTTTGGCTCCTGCCAGCTCTGCCATTCGCACCAGATCTTCGACGATGATATGGTTGTCATCCCAGCCTACTCGTACTTTGACAGAGACCGGAATACGCACAGCCGCGCACATGTTCGCGATGATCTCTCCAATTCTCGTGGGCGTGCGAAGGAGGCCAGAGCCGCTGCCATCCTGTGTTACTTTGTCAACAGGGCAGCCACAGTTGAGATCGAGAATGTCAAACCCCATATCTTCGATGATCTTCGCCGCCGCCCCTGCCAATTGAGGGTTGCTGCCACACAGTTGGGCACCGATAGGATGCATATCAGGACTATAATGGAGCATGCGGCATGTCGTTGCCTGCGAGCGAATCAGCGCCTCTATTTTCACCATTTCGCAGTATATCAACCCCTGATGGTAGCGGCGGCACATTTGACGGTATGGGAAATCAGAACAGCCCGCCAGAGGAGCAAAGAGAATATTGGTGGGGAGGGAGAGCGTGCCTATGCGCAGGGGGCGGACAAGCGATGGAGTACTCACGCAAATAGAATCCTTTTCACAATAGCCTCGATCACCTGGATCGCGATAAAGGCGACAATGGGGCTGAAGTCCAACATCCCTAAGGGAGGGATCAGCCGTCGAAATATATTAAAATAAGGATCAGTATAAAAACGAATGAATCTAATGATCTTAAACTCTTCAAGCTCCGGAAACCAGGAACTAATAATAGCTATAACAAGCATAGCAATATAGATAGTAAAGATGCCATCAACGATATGATATAAGATCACACATGGCTCCTACATCTTCAACATCGAGCCGAAATCGGCCAACGGCAGCAAGATAGCGAGAAGCGTGGCACCGATGACCACGCCCATAGTGACTAAAAGCAGCGGCTGCAGCAGGCTCACAGCGCGGTCCAACAGCCGATCGCTGTCTTCTTCGTACAGCTGCGAAATATTAGCGAGCATAGGAGCAAGGCGCCCCGTCTCCTCACCAATCAACACCATTCTGGCAAACAACGGGGGAATGAGTGAAGAGCGGTGCAATGATGATGAAAACGTCTGCCCCTCAATAATCTCTTGCGAAGCTCTCTCCATCTCGCTTTCAAGGACACCATTACCAATCGCCTCTTTGGCAAAGACCAACGCTGAACTCAACGGCGTTCCCCCAGCAAGCAGGTTTGAAAGCGTCTTCGCAAAACGCGCAAGAGCAGATTTCATGAGATAGGGGCCGATGACTGGCCAGCACAGCATCTTTGTCACCAACTTTTCACGCGCTACAGGTTTGGACACATGATAGATAGCTCCCACAAGGCCGCCAATACCTAAAGCAACAAGCCAAAATGTATGCCGATGAACGAAGTGCGCCAGCGATATCACCATCGTCGTAAAGGTAGGAAGCTCCCTTCCTTCAAACAACCCTTCGATCGAAGGGATGACAAAGAAAATCAAAATGCCCATCGCAGCCACGAGAAGAAGAGCCAAAATGGCAGGATAGAGCAGCGCTGAAATGAGCCGTTGGCGCTGGTGACGATCAGCCGTCAGAAGCTGGCTGAGACGAAGTAATGCGCTGTCGAGCCGACCTACCGACTCCCCCGCAACGACAATGGCACGAAAAAGAGGGGAGAAGGTCTCTGGATACTCGCCAAGTGCTGTGGAAAACGAAACTCCCCTGCGAATCTGTTCGCGAAGAGCAGTGATCAACCCTTGGTACGACTCTCCCTGCGCCTGCTCTTCTAATGCCTCAAGACTCTCGTACAACGGGACGCTAGCCTCGAGGAGTTGAGAAAGCTGTGATGTGAAGATCACCTTCTGTTCAAAGGTCATCTTCAACGCCTTGCCCTTTGTCGGCGCCGCTTCTTCAAGACCGATGATGATCACCTGTTGCTCGCGCAGCAGCCGCTTTGCCTCATCAAGCGTGGCCGCTTCGACAGATCCCTTCAATCGCTGGCCATCAGCCCTAACAGCACGATAGTGAAATATCCCCATCTACGTCGACTCTCCGCCTCTCGTCACGCGCCAGACCTCTTCTGCCGTGGTAATCCCAGCGGCCACAAGCTCTTTGCCATGTTCGCTCAACGTCCGCAACCCTTCTGACTTGGCAATGTCTACCAGCAATAAGGCCTCGGGACTTTTGGAAATCTGCTGGCGGAGAGCGCGCGACATCGTCATCATTTCATACATCCCGTGACGTCCATAGAAACCAGACCCCAAACACAGAGGACATGGCGTCGGCAGCTTCTTCCCCCCACAGGCCGTACACACCTTGCGAACAAGGCGTTGTGCCAACGCACCTAGGCAGCACGACGAGATGAGGTACGGCTCGATACCCATGTCCACCAATCGCGTGACAGCAGAACAGGCATCATTTGTGTGCAAGGTGCTCAGCACAAGATGCCCTGTCAATGCGGATTGGATGGCGATCTCCGCCGTCTCTCGATCGCGAATCTCACCAATCATGATGATATCCGGGTCCTGACGGAGGATGTGACGAAGCCCCGTCGCAAAGGTCAGCCCGATCTTTGGATGGACTCCCATCTGAGCGATGCCTGGCAGACGGTACTCCACAGGGTCTTCAATCGTCATAATATTCACTTCCGGGCTCTTCAACTCCGACAACGCGCTGTACAGCGTCGTTGTCTTCCCACTTCCAGTAGGCCCTGTCACGAGGATCATCCCTTCCGAGCAGTCGGTAAGCCGGCGAAATCCAGCAAGCATATTTTTCGACATTCCCAAATAGTCGAGCCCTAAGACGATATTTCCTTTGTCGAGAAGGCGCATCACAATCCGCTCTCCGCACGCAACGGGCAGCGTGCTCACCCGGAAGTCAATTACCTTTGCCCCCATCCGCATCTTCACACGACCATCCTGCGGAAGCCTCCTCTCAGCAATATCCATCTTGGCCATGACCTTGACGCGAGTGATCAGCGGCGACTGTAGATCTTGAGGGGGAACAAGATGTTGGTGTAACACACCATCGATGCGGTACCGGACTATCAACCCCTTCTCATCTGGATCCAAATGGATATCAGACGCCCCGCGCTTAATAGCCTCACCAACGATGAGGTTCAAGAGGCGGACAGCCGGAGGCTGCTGTTGATCATCTTCAAGGATGTCATAGATCGCCAATGTCTCATCAAGGATTCCACCGTGCGACGACTCTCCCATTTCTTCTATCAAGAGCGTGGCAGCATTCTCATCTTGCTGATAGTACTCATGGATGGCAGAGAGCAAGGCCTCCTTGGGAACCCAGATCATGCGGATGATCTTTTGGAATTGAAATCTGAGCTCGTCCAACGCTTCGGTCGCAAGAGGATCCGACAGTGCCACAGTCAGCGTCGTCTCATCTTCCGAGACAGGGAAAATAAGCGCTCGCTTGACAAAGGCGTACGACACCATCTTCATCAGCCGACGGTCGACAGAAAGGGCGGAAAGCGAAGCGGCAGTAGGGAGCCCAAGCTGCTTGGCCAGCGTCTCACCATCATCGCCCTTGTTCTTGGGGCGAATGACAGCCGTTGCAAATTCTTTCGTGGCCTGCACTTGCTGCTGGCCCAACAGCTTTGCAATAGGGGGCAGAGAGGTCGCCCAGGTCATCATTTGGCGGCAACGCTTGCTGATACCTTCAAGAGCAGGGGTGAAAGGCATGGCGCTTGACAGCTCCTTCTCGCAATTAGCTCATTACATCGAAACATCCGGCTTCCCAAACAGCATGCGAAGGCTCTTCGACAAGAGCATTTCCTTCTTCGCACGCTTTGCTGCCAGCACCTCTTCCATAAACTCCGGGGTATCCCCAGGACGCTTCGACAGTTCTTTGCGGCGGACCTCTTTCCACTGCTCATGATCATCGGGGAGGATTCTGGGTGTCAAAAAGATGAACATCTCCGTGTTAGAGTCCGACAAACTGGACATGCTAAACAGTTTGCCAATGCCTGGTAGCTCGCCCAAAAAGGGAATCATCTGCTGTTGCCCACTCGATAATTTACGACGGAGGCCTCCAAGAATCACCGTCTCACCATCTTGAACGCGCACTTCATTTTTGATATTTCGGCGTGTGACATCAGGACGTTCATGCTGATCTGGGCGAGTAGAATCGAAGATAATATCGGTCGTCAACGTCACGAACTTTGGCTCTTCCCCACTCTCATCATCAATTTTCGCATGGACAGTGGGCGTGATTTGGATGGTGATGCCGTATTCCGCACGCGAGTACGAATCCTTCACGTGCTCTCTGTCGAATTCAACAGCCCCAGTGTTAATAGAAATCTGATCGACCACGGCAATCTTCGCAGGGGTCTGGTTGACCGTCGTCACTGTTGGATTCGCATTGATCTGAATATCCTCTTGGGTGAGCAAAAACTGGTAGGCGAGGTCATAGGCAGGGAAGCCATGGCTCTTGCCTCGCGAGATGAAAAACTCCAAGATCCCATTGACCACATCTCGATGATCCTTTCGATCTTTGCGGTCTTTTTTGCCATGCTTACGTCGCTTCTTGGCCGTCTCATGCATGACATCTGTCCACATCAGGCCCTCTTTAGACTTTCCTGAGGCAGCATCGCCCATCTTGAGGCGGCTCAACCCCATCGAGCTTGAATCAGACACTTTTTTCTCAAACAACAGTACGTCGATCTGCACCATGCGCTTGGGGACATCAAGCTTATGGAGGAGCTCTTTGAGCTTTGGATAGACATAGTTTTCGACAACCATAATGATGGAATTGGTCTTCGCATCCACGATGAAATTCTCAGAGATCGCTTGAGACGAAGAGCTCTTGTCAGGAGAGAGAGCAATAGGTGAGGAGCTCACGATGAGGCTGTCTTCAGCATGCTCGCGAGCCTGGATCTTCTCTTGCATTTCGCTGAGGGCATCTCTTTTAGAGGCCGTCGACCTCTCCTGACCAGCTCCTGGCGAGGCAATGCCCATCATCTTCGTGTATACTTGGCTCAACACTTTTGCCAGCTCTTCTGCTTCTGAATGGCGACAGGCATACCAGTGGATCGTCTTTTCCTGAACTTCGCCGATGCTCTCCTCTAAATCGTGAACGATCTGGCACGCCTTTTGTATCTGCTCATGTTTTCCGATAAAAAATAGCGATGAGGCAGGGTATTTCAAGGGGATAACGCGAAATCCGAACGACGCATCTTGCGGTATCAGCATCGATGGCGCCGGCGTGGGCCCTCCACTCATGCCTTCACCGCCTCGAGTCATCTCTCCATCAAAGATACAGGTCAAAATTTTTGCGACTTCTTCGCTGTCAGCACGCTGGAGAGTAAGAATGCGATATTCTTGGGCTCGCTTCGGCGCAGCAATAAAATCGTAGACCTTCATCAGATCCTTGAGCTCTCGAACCTGCCCAATCAGCACCAGATGGCCGCCGACCATCTGCACGGACAGCTGCTCCTGCGGAGCAAACTTCTCTAAAAACTGCAGGATACGACGCAGCTCTCCTGTAGGCGGCGAGCATACAAAGGCGATTCTCTCTTCTTGCGGCAGAGAGGAAAGCATCTGCCGATCATCCGTAATACATCGCAACCCCGACTGGCTGAGGCGTAAAAAATACAGCTGCTTCACAAAGGGCGTCAGCGTTTTGATGCCAATGCCGAAGTTCGCCAAGATGACATCGAGCATCTCGCTCCAGACCGCTCGTGGAACTGATAACCGAGAACTTAAATGAATTTTATAGCCAGCGATATCTGGAGGCATGACATAGACAGAATCGCCGTTGCTATAATCAATCACCAGCTGGCCAATCGTTGAGTCTGGCTGATGCCACAAGCCCTCTATCTCGTCATCGCCCTCTTCAACCGACAGATCTTTCCACTCCTGCTCGAGAGCGCGGATCTCCTTCTGCAGGCCGCCAATCTTGCGATGATACTGTTCGGCAATCTCCAGCTGCTCTTTCTCCAAGGCATGGTCGACAGACAGATCAGCGAAGACAACTCGCTGCATCTCCTCATAGGCATCTCGCAGCTCTCCTTTCTTCTGCAGGAGCGCATCGTGAACAGCCTTCAGCTCGCGCTTTGCCGTTGCCAAGTTCCCGTTCTTTGCAAACTGCTCTCGTTTTTGCGCAAAGGTCACCCCTATCAGTGGCGACCATGCTGGCAAAAACCAACATACCACCACCAGTAGGTACAGTACCGAACGAAGCGAGTGCATCATAGTTTTATATCTCTTCAACCTCATCATCATCGTCATCATCGTCGTCATCATCAAAATCAAAATCAAGATCATCATCGTCATCATCCTCATCATCGTCGTCATCTTCAGAGGTGATGGCGTCAGGTGCCTGATCTTTCTTGCCCCAGGAGCGATAGAGAGAGACGGCAAAGGGGGTTTGCAACGTTCTCGTAGCGTCGTAGAACGTCCCAACCAGGCATAGTTCACCATCCACTTTTTCGATTTCCGAAAATGCCAACAGGTTTCCAGAAAGACGACCCTGCAGATAATCGTCCAAGAGCTGTTCATTATCAAGCTGAATAAATCCATCCTGCCTAAGCAATAACCAGTCATCAGGCGTGAGGGTGACTCTCTTCCCCTGAATCTCGGCAATCCATTGCTTTTTCGACCGGGCACCGATCATCTTAATCTCTGGGACAACAAGCGCTCCTTTTGCCTCGCGATGCATGAGGTCTATAGAATGATGCACGGTGCCGTCAGGACTCCAAAGCTGAAAATGAATCGCCCGCCCATCAATACTCTTCGCCTGAAGCAGCGGCTTGCCTTCAGTGTGGGCACCAAGATCTGCTGCGCACCATCTGTCATTGTCGTAGACAAAGCAGTCTCCCTGCGCCATCCAAAGGACATAGGCGTTTTCTGCACTGCCAAATTGCACTCGCTGGCGATGCGCTTCATACGCCATTTCATCTCCGCCAAAAGCCTGGACGACGACGTCTTCTCCCCACCATATGGCTCCTTGGCGATCCAGCAATGTGGAGTCGACAGACAGCGATCCGCACAACCATTGCTGCCCTTGCATAGCGCTGGCTGGCATTGCAGAGGGGGATAGAGAAAATCGGTGGAATTCGGAGGGCGCGGTGACAGCAACACCATTTTCATCGTGGAATTCAACGGTCACTTGCACATTTGAATCGTGGGGGGAAAATGTCACTGTCAGCGGCGTGGGAGACTCTGACATCTGCCATTTATTCGCACGAGTGTCATAACGGAAGAAAATTTTTTCTCCCACAAACGCTGAATGCACCGCAGGATTCCCTCGCACACCGAACTGCAATCGTCGATTGCTATGTGCGCGATCTGGACGATCATGAGACCCATAGAATATCAACAGCGATCGTAGATCTGGCAACCGCACTTGGCGTTCAACCACCCCTAATCGAAAGGGATCGGCCTGTAACGCCTCCTCAAGAGCGTGGGGCTGCCGAAACCCATGGGGGAGTGGCAACAGCGTCGAAGCGGCGGTAGCTGCCGGCGCCTCATCGAGGGTCAGAGTTCCGAGTGATAAACAGCATCGACCGACAACAACAATCGCAATCGCTGCGATCCACAAGGACCCCGCGATATACCACAAATGCTTTGGCGTCATGGTAGTTTTCATATATAAAATTGACAAATTCACCGCTTCGGACGTATGTACACACGAGAGATGTTAACGAACTTTCAGGAAATAGCAAGAGCAACTTTTGATTGAGGAACACTATGGGAAATCCGCCGGAAGAAAACAAGCCCCCTGTACCAGAAATCCTCCCCACCAAACCAAGCAGGCTCGGTGGAATTGTCGAGCTCTTCACTTCCAACATAAGAGATACCATTGCCTATCTGATCTTGGCCATCAGCTTATTGTACTGCTTTTTTGAGCCGTTTGTCGGAGGTCTCATCGTTGGGTTTATCATGGGGCTCTACTTCTCACACCACGTGTTTTCTCTCTTTTCCCAATTTCGGGAATTTTTGATCGCCGAGGGAATCTTCCGAGGATTCATCATTATTGCTGCCCTAGCAGCCCTCGTCATTACAGCACCAGGATTATCTATGGGCTTCCTCGTGGGCACATTCACCCGGCCATTCTTTGGGCAAAAATCGCTCTTCGAAGAACCACCATCAGAAAAAGGCGAGAAAAAGTAGCCGCAATCTCCCTCTGTTCCATAGACTTGTTGCCTATGGAACAGATGCTCACGCCGCTTTCGGCATGGTTTTGTACTCACCGGCGCTCATTTCCTTGGCGAGAGGAGGTATCGCCATATCGAGTTCTCGTCTCCGAAATCATGCTCCAGCAGACACAGGCTTCTCGCGTGATTCCCTTTTTCTCTCGATGGATGGAACAGTGGCCAACGCCGCACCACCTTGCCTACGCGGACGAAGCGACGGTGATCAAAGCCTGGGAAGGACTAGGATATTACTCACGGGCTCGCTCTTTGCAGGCCACAGCGAAACTGCTCGTAGCGGAATATGGAGGAGCGATTCCAAATGATGAGAGGGCTCTTCGTTCCCTGCCAGGCATCGGCCCATACACAGCAGGTGCCATTCGCGCCTTTGCCTTCCACGAACGCGCCGTTGCCATCGACGCCAATGTCAATCGAGTGATGGCGCGCCTGATGCCCGATATGTCGCTACGTACGGTACCAGACACCGTCGAACGCCTACTTCCACCACAGCGCCCTTGGGAAACGATGGAAGCGCTGATTGAACTCGGAGCGCTCGTCTGTAAGCCGACGCCGGTTTGTTCTGCTTGCCCGCTGACCGCTGTCTGTCATGCACATGCTACGCATACCCAAGAGAGGACCCTTGCTAAGCGTCGTATCCCACGGACCTCTCTCTGGCGCGATGTCGCTGTCTTTGTCTCTCATGGCACCATTCTCGTCACCCACCGAACAGGAAGGCAGGTGATGGCCGGGCTCTTTGAATTCCCCTATTTTGAATCAGCACCTCAAGGAACAGGGGCGACGAGCCTCATCGACAGGCTGCAGTCCACCATCCCTTCTCGCCTTTCCTTCATCGCCGCTCTTCCGACCATATCGCATACCTTCACGCGCTATAGCGCTACTCTCTATCCCTACGCCATTGCATGCGACATCCCATTTTCGTGGCCTCAAGGAGAATGGGTCAGCCTACAGTCAGTCTCAGCCCTTCCTTTTTCCTCGGGACACAAACGGGTTCTGACCGCGTTTTTGTCGTCTATGGCCGGCATCGATCTTCGACGTTCTGCCAGCTTGGCATATTTGTAAAAGGCGCAGTTCATGCTAAACCACGCGATTTCAAACCCTTCAGCGCCAAGAAGAAATCCCCGCCGGAGCACATACGACTTACAGAAGGCATAGGCAGCATGGCCAAACGCTGTCAAAAGAGAAGCTTTTTTCCCCGCCCTCTGATCGGCATACAAATCGGTGTACAGATCCATTTTCTGCAAGAACGATGAGACACAGTGGTATGGATAATGGATGATCGGAAAGGAGAGAGGGATGACCTTTAATCCCGTGGTGATGACGGACTCATGCACCATCGCATTGCAAAACCTCGTGGCCGATCGATGGTACAGTCGCACAACGCGATCTGGATACCAGCCACATCCACGGATATGTCGCCCTCGGTAGTAGTTTTTTCGCCACATTGAGTACGCACAGTGCGGATCAAGCGTGAGAGAGAGGATCTCCTGCTGAAGCGACTCAGTCATCACTTCGTCGCTATCTATGGAAAGAATCCAGTCATGTTTCGCAAGCCAAGAGGCACTGTTATGCGTTGGGCCAAACCCCTCAAAAGGCCGCTGGTAGAGCGCGACATTTGGGAACGATTGGGCAATGTCAAGAGTTCGATCTGTAGAACCCGTGTCTACGACTACGACTTCAGGAAAGGCATGCAGAGATCGCAATACCTGCTCTAGGTGCCGCTCACTATTTTTAGTAAGAATAGTCACACTAATCATACTAAACTCCAACGCATCAAATGGCCTCTAAAATGACTCGATAGAAAAGCTAAGATCCGATACTATCCTTATCTAGTCTCGTCTACGAGAGCTATTTGTGATGGGAATTTTTAGGGGAGAAACGGTCCAAAAAGATCCTGTTCTATCCTCCAAAAGACACATCGCAAATGGCTCTACGATAGAAAGTCTGAGAATAAAAGGGTATACATGACTATTGAAAGTTCATCCAATGCTCTACAAAGTAGGGGCTCGCCCTTACCGTGCGATGATTGCTCTCCCTTGCCCATGCCACCCCTATCGCCAGATGATATTGAAATTTGCGAAAGCATTACCCGTATCGCTCGACAGCAGCTCCAAGGAAACAGTGAAATCGTCTACCCTCAACCACTACGGGCATTGCCGATAAGTCAAAGAATCATTGATCGATCTCCATCGGCAGGTCCTCGTGCCCCATCAGCACGTACTCCTTCTGAGCAGGCTCCTCAACTCAATGCCGCCGTTAGCTCTGGTAGCCAGGGATCGTCCTTTCTTCCTTTACAGACACCCGACGCCCAGGAAGTCCAGCAACCACCATTGCACTGCAGATGGTTTCTCTCCCCACTGTCCTTTCTGCGCTCACCCCCCGCCCGCCTTGCATCGCAATCTTCGACTACGTCGCTCGCCAGCGACCAAGAATCTCTCGGAAGTCCGGAGCGATTTCTTCCTTTCGAACTTCTGCAAACTCTCTGCGTTGAAAGCCCTTCGCTAGTACAGCAGGCATCCGGAGAAAAACCCACGCATTGACTTATTACATCGTCACACACACCCTCGTACAACACACGTTGTATTCAGCATAAAGAAAGGTCTACTCCTTATGGATCCTCTGTCCAAAATTGATGCTCCATTCCTCGATTACATCCCATATGACCTCTTTGTCCCTGACGAAGCTCCTCCCGGCACCTCCTCACATGTTCAACACCGGCCGATGCCGCAACGAATACACGTTCTCGCCCGAGAGACCTTCGCACTCCTCGGAGAGGAAGAGTGGGAGACAGAAGGGGCAAACAAGGAGAATGAGGGATCGAGCACGTCTCCACCTCTCGAGGTAAAAAGCCCATCGCCAATCCTCTTTGCCCGCGAAGAGAATGCGTCCACCCTCTCTCTGACACCATGTCCCCCTCCGATTTCCCCTCAGTCTGCTGCACGACTCATCTGGAAAAAATATGATCGAGATGAGTTTCTCTTTCGGCAACAAAAACGCTTTAGCCAACAGAAACGCCGAGCACCTTCGCCACTGGCAGTTCAGGTGCCCATTCTCTGCTGCGAAGGCTCTATGTCAGCAACGCTGACCCTCAAGAGTTCGTAATCGATCGGCAAGTTTACATGGCAAGAAGATGCAAAATGTTGTCCCCTGTCCCAATGTGGACTGGACCTCGATCTTGCCAAAATGTTTATTGATGATGGTCTCGACAATGGACAAGCCAAGGCCAGAGCCACCGAGTTTGGTAGAGTGTGCCTTATTGACTCGATAAAACCGCTGAAACACATTCTCAAGATCGGCCTCTGGGATGCCAATGCCGTGGTCTTGAATGGCGATCATAATCCACGGCTCTTGCTTCGTAATGCGAATTTCAATCTGCGATTTCTTCTCAGAATACTTTGCTGCATTATCGAGCAGGTTCGACACCGCCATTTCAATCAACGAGCCGTCTACCTCTGCTTCTAGAGTCCCTTTTTGGTCACATACGAGCGTCACCTCTGCTTCTGGCCAGACCGTCTGCATCGTTGCCATGCATCCTTGCACAAGGTCCACGATGTTATACACACCGACGCGAAAGGAGGGCAAATTCTCGATGTCGGCGAGAGTAAGAAGGTTTTTGATGATCGATGTCATCCGTCGGCAATTGTCGACGATGCGCTGGGTCACCTCTTTGACCGTCTCTTGGGGGAGATCATTATGGTCGTGAAACGTCTCAGCAAACCCGCGGATGACCGTGATCGGAGTCTTCAACTCATGCGAGGCATTGGCGATAAAGGCCTTCCTCATTTCCAGCATGCGGTGATAGATAGATTTATCATGAAGTACGAGAAGCGCTCCTCCACCATACTCTCGCGGTGTTGCGACGACGTTTAAATAGAGGCGATCGTTCGCCCGACGAATCTCCATCTCGTCGATGACCAGCGTCTTCCGCTGACAGCACTGCTCTAAAAGGCGTTGATATTTTGGGTTTAACTCTTCGGGCAACATCTTGCCGATGACATGGTGGTCGAGCTCGAGGAAATTCAGTGCCGTTCTGTTGGCATAGGAAACGCGAAATTGCTGATCAACAGCAATGACCCCTTCGGAGAGGGACTCGAGGATGGCCTCTTTTTCATTGCGCTCCCTTGTCACCGACTCAATTTCAAGGCGCACCCGCTGCGACAAGGAGTTGAGCGTTTTGGCAAGGTGGGTAAATTCATCTTGTGGCGCTGTCTTCAGTTGGATATGCGGCAAGGTATCGAGGTTTCCCTCTTTATAATTTCTGATCGCTCCCGTGATAGCACGAATGGGGCTTGAAAAATGGTTTAACACAATAGAGGCCAAGATCGAAAAGAGGATTAAGACAAGAGAACCAAAAAACAAAAAGCCGAGCGTAAAGCCATCTCGTAGGTCCTGAATGTATTGGAAGGGGAATGCCAAGCGAATGACATAGGGTCGGCCGTGAAAATCAAATCTCTTGGCCATATAGATGAGTTTCTGCCCTAAGAGATGAGAGTACTCTTCTGAATATCCATTGCCATTCTGTAGCGCCTCTTCAATCTCCGGATGCGTCACAAATTGCAAAGGGAAGAAGGGCGTGCCTAGGAGGCGTTTGGTATGCGAGTCGTAGAGAAGCCTCCGTTCGTTATCGAGAATCCCAACGCGATAGAACAGCTGGCTCTTGTGATCCTTCAATATTCGGACGAGATCTTCATCATTCTGCGCAACCTCCAACTCACGGATCAGCTCTACGGCACAATCGTTCATTGATCGCACGACAATCTGCTGCACAGAATTCGTAACGGATGGGAACATTAAGCCTAAGAACACCAACAGGAGGATGACATAGCTAACAAAAACTTTCTGCCGGAATGAACGCATAGTTTGCCTACAGAATCAGAATGCGGCATCTATACTAAAGCGAATGGGAGAAAAGAAGAATAGCACATGATCAAAGATCCTACTGTATCCTCCAAAAGGCACATCGTACATGGCTCTGGAATCTGGGGCCAAGCAACGCGATACACATCGGCCCATGCCCTCCCGATGTTGAACTTCCGGGAATCGCTGGGCTTTCTCTCCGCGCTAGGTACAGAGACGGTCAAGGCAGAATGGGTCTTGATGGATTCGAACCATCGACGCCCTCATTAAGAGTGAGGTGCTCTAGCCAGCTGAGCTAAAGACCCGTAAGCGAAGTCAACAACCCTTTTTTTGACAAGGTTGAGTCTTGATGGATTCGAACCATCGACCCCCTCATTAAAAGTGAGGTGCTCTCACCGCTGAGCTAAAGACCCTTACGAGATGCGAAAAAACCTGCTGTCGAAACTATATCGCATGTTGACCCCAGGGGGATTCGAACCCCCGTTATCAGAATGAAAATCTGGTGTCCTAGACCGGGCTAGACGATGGGGCCACACGTGCTCCTCTTCCCCCAAGGACAAGATGGGATGAATAAGGAGCATCGCAGTCTCAAAGGGATCCTACTATAGATTCTCGATTCCCTTTTCCGCAATGAGTCAAACGGTCATGACCTCTTTTTCTTTGGCCGTCGCCACGTCATCCGCCTCTTTGCAGTGGTGATTTGTCAGATCCTGAATGTGCTTTTCAATGCGTTTGACATCATCTTCCGGCAACCCCTCTTCTTTCATCACTTTGAGGGTTTCATTCGCTTCGCGCCGGATATTTCGGATCACCACTTTGCAGTCTTCTCGCTTTTTATGGACTTGTGTCACAAGCTCTTTACGCCGCGACTCATCGAGTTCTGGGAAAAAGAGGCGAACTGCTTTGCCTTCAACAGAAACGCGAAGGCCGAGATTTGCCTTCTCAATCGCTTTTGCGATTGGCCCAGCATTATTCACATCAAATGGAGTGATCAACAGCTGACGCGGTTCGGGAGTGGTGATCGTCGCCAGCTCTTTGAGCCGCATCTGCGCCCCATACGCTTCTACAGAAAGCCCTTCTACAAGCGCGCTGTTGGCTCTTCCAGCCCTCAGTCCACGAAGTTCTTGGCGAAGATGGTCTACAGCTCCTACCATCCCATGTTTTGTCTGATCCATGAATGCTTTTTCTTCCATCTGATGACCTCTTGCTCTACGTTCTTTGCTCAACAATGTACGTCCCTGCGCCCTCGGAGCGCAAGGCTTCAGCTATCGACAATGGTTCCCCGAACTTGTACACAAAAATCGATAATCCGTGCTGCATCGCCAAGGCAAGCGCAGCATGATCCATAATATTCAGCCGCTCACTGAGAGCCTCTTCAAAGGTGATCGTTGGGTACCTTCGGGCATCTGGATACTTCACCGGATCCTGAGCATACACCCCTCGAACTTTTGTCGCCTTCACAAGCAACCCGGCTCCAATTTCCAATGCGCGCAAGGTGGCAGCAGAATCAGTAGTAAAAAATGGGTTGCCGGTGCCTCCAGCAAAAAGGACGGGCTCCCTCTTCGCGATTAGCTGCCTCGCCAAAAAGGGATCGACAGCTAGCACAGACGGTACCGACGGCTGAGGCGCCATTACATGGGCGACAATTCCAGAACGAGAGAGAGCCTCTCGAACTGCCAGAGCGTTCATAATTGTGCCGAGCATACCTATCTGATCGCCGACAACCTGATCAAAGCCAAGAGCTCCGCTTTCTACACCTCGAAAGAGGTTTCCTGCCCCGATGACAATGCCGAATTCCACGCCCTCACTATGAAGGACCGCCAATGCCTGCGCGAGGCGTTGGATAGCCGCAGAAGAAAACGTCTCTTCAGGGCGCTCTCTAAGAAGCTCTCCTGAAAATTTTACTAGAATCCGCGGATACGGTGGTTGCAAAGCCATACAAAAACACCATTTTTCTTGGAGAATAGCGGCTTTGCTGATTTGGGGAAACTACGACGCCGAAAGAGCCCTTTGCGATACGACCTCGACGAGCCGTATCGCAACGAAGGTCGACGAACTACTCTTTTCCTACCATCCAACGAAGGAAACTGAGGATACGCACCTGTTTCCCGCGGGAGGCACCTTGCTTGGCGACGTATTCGCCAACCGAGAGAGAATCATCCCGAATGTACTTTTGCTGTGTGAGACAGCACTGATCGTAAAAGGCGTTCAACTTGCCTTGGAGAATCTTTTCGATGATATTCGCCGGCTTACCCTTCACTTGTTCTGCCGCAATATCTTTCTCCATCTGGACCACCTCTTGCGGGACCATTTCAGGAGACAAATATTGAGGGAAGGCGGCAGCGACATGCATCGCCACTTCCTTTGCTAGCTGTTCTTCTCCTTCGCCCTCGAGGACGACAACGGCCAAAATTTTGCCGCCAAGGTGCGAATAGACGCCGACAGACTGGCCGGCCTTCTTTGGGAAGAGCTCAATACGGCGAAGTTGAATGTTCTCGCCAATCGTTTGAATCAGCAGCGACCGGTACTGATCGATCGTGATCTGCGGATCCTTGGAATACGGCTGCTGTACAAAGGCTTCCAGCGACGTGGGCTGTTTGAGAGCCACTTCTTGGATGATGTTATGGCAAAATTCTTGGAACCGGTCATTCTTCACGACGAAATCGGTCTCAGCATTTATTTCCGCTACTGCCACGACGTCATCTGTTTGGTAGGCAAGCACCATGCCTTCTTTTGCCGCTCGGCCTTCCTTCTTAGCCGCTGACATCATCCCCGCCTTGCGAAGAATGGCAATTGCCTCTTCCATATTTCCGCCGGCTTGGTCCAAGGCCTCTTTGCATTTGCTCATGCCGACGCCCGTCTTCTCACGCAGTTCTTTTACAAGGGCTGGAGTCACTGCCATAGAACCCATACTTATTCTTTTTCCTCCATGACAACAGCTTGTTCAAAGGCCTTTGCCATTTCATCGGCTTCTTCGGACTTCGGTTCCTCTGTTTCTTTGCCAGAGAGGAGCTGCAGTTCGTTCTTTTTGGCAACGATGGCATCAGCAATCGTTTGCAGAATGAGCTTGACACTGCGTTGGGCATCATCATTGCAAGGAATGACATACTCAATGGGGTCGGGATCGCAGTTCGTGTCGACCAAGGCTAATACTGGAATGCCAAGCTTGCGAGCTTCGGCGACAGCCAGGTCTTCTTGCCCTGGATCGACGATAATGAGGAGACCTGGCAGCTTTCGCATGCCGCGGACACCTGAAAGGTTCTTGTCGAGCTTTTCTTGAGTCTTTGAGAGCAGGGAGAGCTCTTTCTTTGTCAGTCCATCGCCGCCGGCAGCAATTCGTTTTTCAATGCGCTCGAGTTTTTTGATCGACTGACGAATCGTCGCCAAATTGGTCAGTGTGCCGCCAAGCCATCGCTCGCACACATAGAACTCTCCAGTGCGCTCCGCTTCCTCGCGGATAATAGCCTTCGCCGCCTTCTTTGTTCCAACGAATAAAATGGATTTTCGATTGGCGACCATCTCCTGCACAACATTGCATGCCATTCGAAGCTGTTGCAGCGTCTTTGCCAGGTCGATGATATGAACATTATTGCGTTCGCCAAAGATGTACACGCGCATCTTTGGATTCCAACGGCGGGTCTGGTGGCCAAAATGGGCGCCAGCCTCAATCAAATCTTTGATAGTAACAAATGATTCCAAGCCTTGTTCCTTTCTGTTGACGGCATCCCCATACATGAGATGGAGATTTCGGTCTTGGGGTACACATTGTTCCCTCACTTTTGAGGGAAGATGGAGACGTATGCCCTCGCAACCCTCCACTCCTAGCTATGGTGGCCATTCTCCCACACTTCCCTCTCCGCCAATAGCCAAGGCTATTGAACGCGTCGGAAAGCGTCGCATGCAGACCATCTCCCGCTGTGGAAAAGGGGGATCGAGAACATGTACGTGGCGACTAGTGTATAGGAAGCGAGCAATAGCTCGCAAGTACATGGCCTCGGTGAAAAAAGCGCCTGATCAGAATCGAACTGACACTGGAAGCTTGGAAGGCTTCTGTTCTACCATTGAACTACAGGCGCCCATAAGAAAGACGTATCAACAGACACCCAGGCTATGCTGCCGGCCTGGTTTTTTTCAAGGGCAGACATGCCTTGCATCATTTGCAATGTGCCTTTTGGAAGGTAGAGTAGGATCTTTTTGGCCAAACCTACTAAAAGCCTCCTCACCAATATGTCAGGGCATAAGGACTTCGTCGGTTTTGGGATAGCTCAATCCAAAAATCTCCTCCTTCCCCTCTACAAATCCGCATCGCAAACGGGTCTGGATTCCCGCGCGCTCCCTTCTAAGCCAAGCACAGTGCTCTCACAGGCGTGAGGCGCCGTCGCGAGAGGACTATAGGAGTCTTCAAAAAGGCATTGACAACTTTTCGTATGATCATCAACCAATATACGAAAAAATCGCGGCTCTTGTACGCGAAGAAAAATGAGGATATGCGCTGATGTACATTCGACATCCACGATTCCCATCCGCTTTTGCTGTTGTCCCTCTCTGTTTTTTGGTGTGGATGCTTTCGCAGCCGGCCCACCTTGGAAGCCAAGAGGCTTCCCTCGGAGGGGCAGGGGTAACAGTTCGCCTTGCCTCCAAGGCGAAATCGAAGCGAATTCTCTTTATCGTCCCATGGCTTATTGTGGGTGGGATGGATCGCGCCTTTATTGATATGATTCATGCCCTCCCGATACCGAAACAGGATATCGATGTGTGCATCTTGCAACGTGGGGGTGCGCTCGAGAGGTTGTTAGATTCCCAGATCCGCATCATTAGTCTTGGCCGAGCGAGGAAAAATAGATACAGATCTGTCATCTCATACACCCATTGGATCGATCAACAGCAATGGGTTCCGACTATTCGTGCCAAGCAACGGATTCAATGGGTGCACACCGACCTGATCGGGGCGGGATGTGCAAAAACGTTTCCTCATGACAAGTATCGAAAAAAGGTCGACGCGTATATCTGCGTTTCCGACAGAGCCACTAAAAGCTTTCAAAAGCTCTATCCAAACGAAGCGAGCAAGGCACACACGATCTATAACATCATTAACGACAACCAGATCAAACACCTCTGTAATGAACCGCAAACAGAAATCCTCCCCAATAGCTATGGAATCAACGTCGTAACCGCATGCCGACTTTCAGAGGAAAAGGCATTGGATCGGGCAATCCGCGTCCACGAACGGCTTGACAAGGAAGGCATCCATTTCCGATGGTTTATCATCGGCGGTGGGAATGATGAGAACCTGAAAGCGTGGACCGAACTGGCGTACAAGAGTGGTCTCAAGGATACATTTGTCTTTCTTGGGACAAAGCTCAATCCCTATCCCTACATCAAAGCTGCTGACCTTTTTGTGCTTACCTCCTATTACGAAGGTCGCTCGATCGCCATCTCAGAAGCGCAAATTCTTGGAATACCTGTATTGGCCACGGATGTAGGCGGCGCACGGGAGCAGATTACTCAAGAGAAAAATGGCCTTATTGTCGACAATACAGAAGAGGCCATCTACCAAGGGATAAAGCGCCTTATCCTTGATGCTCCATTTCGGAATTCCTTAACTCAAGAAGCCCAGAAGTTCGTCTACAACAACGCTACCATTCTTAAGCAGCTCCGTCATTTTCTCTCAGCGGCTCCCGCCAAGAAAAGCGAGAAGAAAAAGATCGGTGGCACAGCAAGACAGTAGCAGGATCGGCCGCTCTTTTCACGTCCATTGGCGCATGGTGCGTACAGCCACATCACAGACTCTCTGAATAACGGTAGCGCAGGCCGCGCCGGCAAGCAGGCCAGCGATTGTCGCGCTGACGATACCTTCGCGATGCATGGCCAAAAGCCATTGGACATTGAACGAGTGGATCGCCTTGCACCCGACAGTGACCGCCGCAAGCGTTGTCTGGGCAATAAAGAATTCATACGCTCTCCCCACCACTAAGGAAGGTTGGGAAGCCGACGGCCCATGCATTCCTTCAATGAGAAAATTCAATCCAATGCCTACTGCCATAGCGCCGAAGAACAGCGTTGGATTGACCACTGCAACAACCGCAGACGCCCCAGCAAAGAGAATGAGCTCCTTGGATGCCTCGAACACACGCTGCACCTTGTGCGCCATCTCTTGAAGCTGAGTTGCGACATACCCATACAGTTCAATAACCCGAACTGTATCAAGTATGCTGTATAACGCTCCCGCTGCTTTCTCTGCCATTTCATGCCATGATGGGAGCCAACAAAAACTTCCACACACACCAACGTTCATGGGTCGTCCTACTACTACAACGTACATACTCATCAGCAGTTTCCGGCACTGCCGCATGTACACAACCCTAGATCGTCGGCATAAAGAATTTGTGAAAAGTAAGATAAGGATTTGTTACATTTTATCCATGTTTTGGGTAAAAATTGTTGTCTATGGATTTTATTCACAGATCAAATCAACATGATACAATAGCTGCGTTGGCAACTCCTCCAGGCTTGGGAGGAATCGCGATTATTCGCATTTCTGGGAAGGACGCCATTGCCACGACCAACCGCCTGCTCGCAAAAGACCTCAGAGAGCAGCCCTCTCATGTCATGCGTCTGCACACGCTGTGTACTCCAGAGGGACAGCGTCTCGACCAAGCGCTCATCGTCGTCATGCACCCACCACGCTCCTTTACCGGCGAGGAGACCGTGGAGATCCACTGCCACGGCGGCCATCTCGTAGCGCGCCGCATTTTAGAAACGCTCTTCCACGAAGGCATTCGTCCAGCTGGTCCTGGAGAATTTTCGTTTCGTGCTTTTTTGAATGGGAAAATCGATTTAGCTCAAGCAGAGGCAATCCAAGAGCTGATCGGAGCAAAGAATGAAGAAGCTCTTCGCGCCGCAGAAGAGCACCTTGAAGGCAAGCTATCCCAAAGGATTCGCGAACTCCAACGCCGCGCCACTGATCTCTCAGCGCTGTTTGAAGCATGGGTAGACTTCCCAGAAGATGACCTAGGCTTTACGTCCTTTGATCAAGCTGCGGCCGAGTTGCACGCGCTTGCCAATGACATCACCAGCCTGATTTCCACGTACCACAATGGGAAAATCCTGCACGATGGCGTGGCCTTGTGCATTCTCGGCGCCCCCAATGTTGGCAAGTCGTCGCTGATGAACGCCCTTCTTGGGAAAGACCGGGCGATTGTGTCTCCGATAGCAGGGACGACGCGCGACGTCATCGAAGAAGACCTCCACCTCAATGGGCTCCACTGCCGGCTGATCGACACCGCAGGCATCAGAGAGACCGCGGAAATCATCGAAAGCGAAGGCGTGCGGCGATCGCGGCAAGCCGTGACGCGAGCCGACCTCGTCATGGTCGTTCTTGATGCCTCTCGCCCCCACGATGCAGAGATGGCGCACCCTGTGTATGAGGCGCCTTCTTCAAAAGCCGTGCTCGTATGGAACAAAATCGACGCAGCAGCCTCTAGAGACCTTCCCGCGTTCGGCTGCCCATACGTAGTTCATGCTTCAGCGAAAACAGGTGAAGGGCTTCCCGATCTCGTCAAGGCCATTGACAGCCTCATCTGGAGTGCTGGAACCCCTAGGCGCGATGAGGTGATGCTCACCAACCTGCGGCATAAGGAAGCTCTGGAACGGGCAGCCGAAGCAGTGCAGCGCGTGATCGACGGCCTGCGCCATGCTGTATCTCCGGAGTTCATCGCTCTGGAGATGCGAGGAGCCCTGCTCCATCTTGGCGCCATCATCGGCACAAACATTACAGAGGACATCCTCAACTCTATCTTCTCACGATTTTGCATTGGAAAATAGGGATCCCATGAGACGTCGCGACCGTGCGCTCCACATTATGACCCTCTTGGATGAGCTCTTCCCATCTCCAGCTATCCCTCTTCGTCATACTGATCCCTTCACCCTGCTCATCGCCGTCCTCCTCTCAGCACAGTGCACGGACGCAAGGGTGAATGGAGTCACCCCTCGCCTGTTCGCCGCTGCCTCAACACCAGAACAGATGGCCCGCCTGCCCGTCGAGACTATTGCAGACCTCATTCGCCCCTGCGGGCTCTCACAGCGGAAAGCAGTAGCGATTCAGCAGCTCTCAAGAGAAATTGTTGAACGCTTCCACGGGCAGGTCCCAGCGACACTCCATGACCTCGAATCTCTCCCAGGAGTAGGGCATAAGACCGCGTCGGTTGTGCTCATCCAGGCCTTTGGCATTCCAGCTTTTCCTGTTGACACGCATATCTTCCGGTGCGCGCGACGATGGAAACTTTCTACAGCCAAAAGCGTTGATGGTGTAGAGCGAGATCTGAAAAGGCTCTTTCCCAAGCGCGTGTGGGCACGTCTCCACCTCCAAATAATCCACTATGCAAGGACGTACTGCCCCGCCCGATGCCATCGACTTGCGGCTTGCCCTATCTGCCAGTTTGTGTCCCAACGAGCTACGTGACTCGAGCCGTTTTTCAGCTCTTGCTTCAGGGCACAGGCCCTTGTCCCAAAGTTTACATCTGCTCTTCAGGTAATTTTGGCTCTGCTCTTCCAAAGGGGACGTAATTGCGTATCCTCCCTTCAGCACCTTGTTCGAGCAGCTGGAGGATCGCCGCCGGGATGGCATGGAGGAGGGAAGAGGCCATGAGGCCATAGCTGGAACAGCTCCGTGCGGCGAGCTCTCCGGCTAAGCCGTGAAGCCAGGTGCCGAGCACAGCTGCTGACGACGGTGCCAGCTTTTGAGCTAAAAAGCCGGCAATCATCCCCGTCAACACATCCCCGGTCCCCGCGGTTGCCATGCCGGGGTCTCCACGCGGCATGACGAGCACAGGCTGCCCAGGGGAGAAAACGAATGTCGGAGCCCCTTTGACAACGAAGGTGCTCTCTGTCGTTGATGCCAGCGTCCGCAGCGTGAGGAGAAGCGCATCGTCAACCACCGTCGTCTGTCGACACAACAGCCGCCCTACTTCACCGAGGTGCGGCGTTAGCACCTTTCCGTGAATACCCCATTCCTTTTGAGGAAGCGTCGATAGCCAATAGAGGGCATCAGCATCCACAACCGATGGCACGGTCAAATGGGGCCAGAGAAAGCGCAGGCGATTCAACACCTCTGGAGATCTTCCCACACCTGGGCCCACAAAGGCCGCATCAATATGCAGCAGCCAGGGCTGATACGCATCGAGACGCTCGGGGAGAAGCGTCTTCACCGCCTCGCGAGGGAGCTGCCCAAGCTCGTTCGAAAGCGTTTCTGGGAGCAGCATCCGAACATAGCCAGCGCCGACAGTGTAGGCCGCTTCCGCCGCAAGCGACGCGGCGCCCATCATCCCCTGTGATCCTGCGATGCCAACGACAGAGCCAGCTTGAAACTTATTCTGAGTGCGACGCCGTCTTGGTAGCATATGCGTGATGTCTGCAGGCTCTAGCAAGCAAAGGTCGGCTTTTTGGTGTTCGAGAGAAAGGTCAGCAAGGAGAACGCGGCCAGTATGCTCCCATCCCTGGTGAACGAAACAGCCTCGCTTTGGAAAATGGCAGGCCAGCGTGTAGTCAGCATAGATGGCCTCTCCAGGAGCCTCTCCTGTCGATGGGTCGATCCCTGAAGGGACGTCGATGGATATGACAAGACCTGTTTGTGAATTCGCCCATAGGATAGCCTTGGCCGATGCTGCATCGGGCTTGCCTTTAAAGCCTGCGCCATACATTCCATCGATGATGAGGAGGGGGCCATTGACTTCTGGCATCAATGGAAACGAGATGACACGCCCACCAGCATTGACGAACGCTTGACGTCGGCGATCACAGACAGAGTTGGGCAATGGCGGCGCTACCTGCCATGCTACGCACGTGACATTCTGTTGCAGCAGCAGAGACAAGGCCGTGTACCCGTCAGCGCCGTTATTCCCCTTGCCAGCAAGCAGTAGCACAATGGGAGAGCATTGGCTCTTCTGTATCAGCCCCTGGACGCGGCTGGCCAACTGTGCGCCAACGCTATCCATTAAGCTCTCAACCGTCTGTCCGGCAGCAAACGAACGCTCTTCAATAAGGCGCATCGTCGCACCGTCAACAATAGGCCGCATACCACCACACCTCAGAGATACTCTTCTTTCACATGGCGCAGCATCAGCCGAGTCACCGCTTCCGTCGCAGAGAGCTCCCCTGCCAAAATATCATACACCGTCTCTGTAATCGGCATCGGAATACCGTGTTGTACGGCGAGCTCTTTGGCCGCTGTGCACGTATAGGCTCCTTCTACCACCATGCCGATTTTGTTTTCTGCTTCTTTCCGAGAAAGTCCCGTGCTCATCAGCTGCCCGAATTTGAAATTACGACTCATCGGCGAAGAGCAGGTCAGATACAAATCTCCCAATCCCGATAGCCCATACAGTGTTTGCGCTTGGCAGGACTCAGCAACCGCAAGCTTGACCATCTCATGTAATCCTCGAGTGACAAGGGCGGCCATAGCCCCTGTGCCAAGGCCAAGCCCTTCTGCCACACCGCAGGAGATGGCAATAACGTTCTTCAGCGCACCGCCATACGCAACGCCTCTCACATCGGCATTTGGGTAGACGCGGAAGGTCTTCGACGAGAAGACGCTGATGACCTTGTGGCATACTTCGGGGCCGATCCCTCCGCATACCACAGCTGCTGGAAGATGGCGCGCCACTTCGGCTGCAAAGCTCGGCCCAGAAAGCATTGCCACGTTATTAGCCGAAGCATGCCCGAAAACATCTTGAACGACGTCTGGAGTGATCAGATGTGTTGCCTGTTCAATGCCCTTCGAAGTCAAGACAAGTGGTATAGACAATTGCGGAGTCACAGCGTGCAGCTGCATGAGCACAGACCGCAAGCCTCCAGTTGTCACTGACTCGACGATCAGCTCCGCACCTTGAATTGCCTCTTCAATCGTCGACGCTAGGCGCATGTTCAGCCCGCGGCAAGAACGCAGTAGATGGGGATGATCCTCTCCCCGCCGAAGAATATCGAGAATATGGGCCCCTATCGTCCAGCCTGTCACCTCATGGCCATTTAGCGCCAAATGGCGAGCCAGACAAAATCCCCACATTCCAAGTCCTAGTACTGTTACTTTCATCACAAGACGGCGCAGGAGGAAGTGCCGCTCCTTTTGTTAACGATTGTACAAGATGGTCGACCCGGCTCCCTATTGTATGCAACGGTCAATCGCAATCAAGCTGAAAATATTTAGAGCCATTTTCCAGTCGCTTCCGATCTTTACACGAAAGGGCGCCTCAGACCATACTCACTCAATTGATCGCATCTCTTTGGAGGAGAAGAGTACCGGTGGCCCCACAACGCACGCTCAAACACGTCCTCGGCTCCGCTTTCAATGCCTCGGTACGGAGCCTCGCCTTTGTGCCCGACGGCTCCGCCTTCCAGTGGGCGGTCATTCAGGAAAGCACGAAAGGGCCGGTGCTACAAGGCTTTGGCGTCGACACCTCCGTAGAAGACGCCCTTCGCCATATCCAGGGCTTGGCAGCAGACCGTATATACACCGCTAGCATACTGCCAAGCCTTGCGACTCTCTGCCGACAAGTCCCCCTCCCTTCTTTGCATCCCAAAGAAGTGCGTAGCGCACTCATTGACACGCTCGAACAGACAGTCTCTATCAACATCGAAGAGAGCGTTGTGGCCTATGAGGTGCATGACAGCGGCGAAGGGTCGATGACCGTCACGGCATACCTTGCCAACCAGGCGGCCGTGAAACAACACCTCGACGCTCTTGCCACGTTGTCAATAGATCCAGAATGGGTGATCCCGAAAGCAGCGTGCCTAGCCGCGTTTCTGGCTCATTTTGCAGTCCCAGGATGGCAGTATGGCATTGACATCGGTGCCGATGAGACAACCGCCGTTCTTATTTTCAATGGCTCTATCATTGAAAGCCGTTCTCTCGTTGGTGGCAGCTCCGCCTTTATTGCTCTTGCCCAGCCGTCACCAGACAATGATGAGCAGCTGCGCCGTTTTCTTCAGCATCTCACAGAGGTCCTCTTAGCGTTTAAAGAGCGGTTTTCCGTCGAAGCAAGCGTCCCTCTCACCATCACCGGTAGCGTGCTCTCTCTCCCTCTCGCCAGCGCTGTCATCGCCGAGTTTGTCCAGGCACCGCTCTCACCGCTGCACGATGAGCCAGATAACATCTCTCTTCTCCAGTGTGCCGCCGTTGTTGGCGCGGCTTTGCTAACGCAGCCGAAGAGCAGCTCGAGGCCTGTGCCAAACTTTAGAGCAGGCGAGCTGGCCTTTGCTCATCCTCTGCTGCACTGGAAGCGGCCGCTGGCCACACTCTGTCTCGGCTGCCTTGCGGCCGCATCAGCCCTTGCTTGGTACGGCGCTTCGCGCTCAGAGGCCATCATCGAACAGATGCGCCATGATTGGAAGGCCATCACCGTCGCAGCTCATATCACTCCCGAAGAAGTGGCTCGACAGACAGAAAAGGCTCTTGGCATCTCGATACCGCTCGAAAAGGTCTCTCCCGAGAATTTGCTCGCTATGGGAAATTGGTTGCGAGCGACAGTAGAACGCCAGACCTCATACCCTCTCCACCCTGATATCCCGCGGCTTTCAGATCTCATCTCCTGGCTCTCGCTACAAATCAGCGATATCGCACAGTCAGCTCCGAAGGAAGAAAGAAAATTTGAAATTCAAAGCCTCCATTATGCGCTCGTCAAACACCCCACAAAAGCACATCCCAAAGAGCGGTATCAGGTTCGCGTTGATCTTGAATTTCTCACACCTTCTGTGGCACTCGCCCGCGCTTTTCATGAACGACTTGTCTCCAAGAATGCCTTCGTGGATAACTCTGCAGAGGTAAAATGGACGCCAAGCAGCGGAAAATATCGGACGAGTTTTTTTCTCAAAGATAACACCCACTACCCTCAACAAACATCGTGAAGTACTCATTTGAAAAAGCCATTCCTACGGGTCGTCTCATTGTCTATAGCATCGTTCTCTCCATCATTCCTGTCCTTGTTGCGCTTGCTTGGGCACGTTCAGCAATAGCATCGGCACAGCAGGGCCGGGAGGCCTTATTAGCTATTGGCGACAGATTGCAGAAGAAAAGTGCCGCTCACGAGCAGAACCGCCAGGTGTTATTGCGATTCCGTAGCAAAGATCCTCTTTTCCTGCACAAGCGCTTAGAATCGCTCTCTTTCCTGTCATCGGAGACAGCGTTGCTCAACAAACGGATTTCGCGAAGCGCTTTGCCGGATGATGCTCAAGCTGACAAACGCCTTCGAACGCTATCCTCGGAAAACGTTTTATCCTTTGTCGAAGGCTCGACTGATGTTGCTGCCAATTACAAGGAAACAGTCGAAAATCAAACGAAGCCGGTCGAAGTGGACGTCCAGGATCTTGCCACCATCCTGTCAGCACTCGATACCTCCGATGAACCAGAAGACCCGCTCACACCTCACCTCATCATTTCCGAAGCTCGCATGGAAAGGAAGAAAGGCTTTTTTCAAGAGACATGGAGCCTTATCGTAAAAGTACTACGTAGAGAGTATGCATGAGATTGCTTGCCTTTTTTATGGCCATGCTGTTGCTGGCTGGCTGCCATGCGCCGCCCCCCCAAGACCCTTCAATACAGCCCATTGTCATTAAAGAGCCGCTGTCGCGAGTGAACATCATCGACCAGAGCGGATTGTCGGAGATGATCACCAATAAAGAACGCCTCAAAGAGCTTACCCAGAGGAATTTTCTCTCGCCTCAGCCGTACCGCAAAGTCACGCGCGTCTATGCTCACAATGCTGAGGGCACCTCTCATAGTATCATCACATCGTACTACGAAAATGGTCAGGTGCGGCAGTACTTGGAATGTATCAACGGCAGAGCGTGCGGCCTGTATCAAGAGTGGCATCCGAATGGCCAAAAAAAACTGTTCGCCCGAGTCCTTGCGGGACAGGCCGATATCGATGATACGGCCTTTCCCTCATGGTCCTTCGATAGCCTCTGCCAGTCATGGGACGACCAGGGAGCCCTCACAGCGACCTTTATCTACCAACATGGAGTGCTGCACGGTCCCTCTGAGACCTTTTACCCCACTGGGGAACGCGAAAGCATCACCTTGTACGAACACGGTATAAAAGAAGGGCTTGCCACTACCTACAGCACCACAGGGGCCATCATTGAGCAGATCTCATACCATCAAAACGCCCGCCATGGCAAAGCCTTTGGCCTGTACTCCAACGGCAGCCAGGCATGGGAGGAAGAGTTTCAGGACGACCTGTTGATCACAGCATCGTACTACTCTCTCGCCGGCGATCTCATCTCCTCTGTCATCAATCGCGAAGGGATACGGTCTGTGTTCGAAGAAGATCATCTCATCAGCCAGGAGGAGATTCATCGTGGTCGGCCCGAGGGATGGACGACGCTCTTCGAATCTGATGGTCGCATTGAACGAAAATACCAGGTCAAAAATGGCAAGAAGAATGGTATGGAAATTCGATACTACCTCGATGCCTCTGCTGGAACGCCGAGGCTGTCTATGGAATGGCGTGACGGCCTTATCCATGGCACCGTCAAAACATGGCATCCTAATGGCGCTCTCGAAAGTCAGCGGGAGATGTGCCAGAATATGAAGCAGGGGCTTTCGATGGCGTGGTATCCAGATGGCAGTGTCATGCTCGTCGAAGAGTATCACGAAGATAAACTCATTCGAGGGCACTACCACGGTAAGGGGGAGTCAGACTCGATTAGTCGCGTTGAGAATGGGACCGGTACCGCAACGCTCTTCGACGTATCAGGAAGCGTGATCGAAACTATCCGTTATACAGACGGCACACCTCAAATTGAATAGGAAGAAACGATGGTACGTCTCATCATTGTCGCTCTCATCTTTTCAAGCGCCTTAGGAGCTCTCAGCGATAGCGAACGCAATCAGGCTCTCACGGCATTGGTGGCGAAAGATATGACCTCCGTTCCTCGCCATCTCAAGCGCTGGCTTGACGAGCAAAACGTTCCCCTCGAGCCGCAGGCGATCGTTGGAGACTATCAGCGCATAAAAAAAATGGTCGGGCGGATATCAAAGCATATAAAAAAACCGTGTTCCGTTGGTGGAAGCGAGGAGCATAGAGCGAAGAATGCCCATCCAAAGATGCCGCCGATCGATGCAACGAGAACGCTCCGCCACCTTGAGAATTTCTATTTCAGTGCCAACGATGTCTTTACTCCTCTCCAGGAATACATCATCTCTCAAGGGCCTCTCGAAACCACAATCCTCGATTTCTGGCGCGCCCTCATTGAGACCAACGTCCCTACGATTGTCGCTCTTGCGATGCCCTCCGACGCGGGTGGCCGCAATCCTGCATACTGGGAGAAGAGTCGATACCCACTCACCGTCGAAGGGTGGACGATCACCGCAGAGGGGGACGAAGAAGTGTTGGACAAGAGCGAAGCATATCCTGCACAGCGCGTTGTCAAGAGAACGTTTCAGGCTACCAACGATGATGCAAAAACCAAGAGGACAATCTCTCACATCCATTATGAGAACTGGCCTGACAATGGGGCGCCGGATCCCGTGCTGTTCCACAGATTCCTCCATCTGATGAACTCTCTGCATCCAGTATCCTCATCCCCTCTCTTAATACACTGTTCCGCCGGCCTCGGCAGGTCAGGGACATTGGCAGCCTCCCACAGCTTATGCAAAGAGATTCACGCTTTCCACCCCTCCACGATCAATATCCCCCAGCGAGTCGTTGAGCTGCGCATGCAGCGATCCTATCTCGTTTCCACCGCTACCCAATACGAGGCGATCTATGAAGCTGTGAGACGATGTGTAGCATCGTTGACGCCTCCACCAGCAGCTCGAGCCACTGACGAGACCGACGAAGCCCATATGCCCTGACATATGAGTGTAGAGGTTTTGGGTAGATCCGATCCTACTTTGCCTTCCAACAGGCACCTCGTGCTCTCACGACTAAATTTTTGGGAGCCGCTTTCCTATCTTCTCGAGATCCCCCAAAAACCATATACTTACGCCAAGCTCATTGTATGCTTTTTTTGACATTGGCTTTCTGCTACGAAGAGCCATTGCAAGGGATTCGGCAGCGAGGGGCAAAGACAGCCCAAAAGCTCATATGGTGAACGACACATTCATGGAGGACGCGTATGGCCCAAGCAGAGACAGAGAAAAAACGAGCGCTTGATTTAGCATTGGCCCACATAAAAAAACAGTTTGGCGACGGCGCGATCATGTCGCTTGGGCAACACTCTGAGAATAGGGAAATCAGCGCTATTAAGACTGGTGCCATTACGGTTGACATGGCGCTTGGCATTGGAGGCGTTCCTCGCGGCCGCATTGTCGAGATCTTCGGTCCTGAATCTTCGGGGAAATCGACGCTCGCCCTTCATATCGTTGCCAATGCGCAGAAGCAAGGCGGCGTCGCGGCGTATATTGACGCCGAGCATGCCCTTGACCCAAGCTATGCGGTGAAGATTGGCGCCAACATCGATGAGCTCCTGATCTCACAGCCGGACAGCGGGGAAGAGGCCCTCAACATTGCGGAAACGCTGGCCAGGTCAAACGCTATCGATGTGATTGTCATCGATTCCGTTGCTGCCCTGCTCCCAAAAGCAGAGCTCGAAGGTGAGATCGGAGATTCATTTGTTGGCCTTCAAGCTCGCATGATGTCGCAAGCCATGCGCAAGCTCACGGCAGCACTTGCCAAGAGCAATACATGCGCTATCTTCATCAACCAGATCCGCGAGAAGATCGGCGTGATGTATGGCAACCCAGAAACAACCACCGGAGGACGCGCGTTGAAATTCTATTCCTCCGTTCGCATTGACCTGCGCAAGACAGCAGGGATCAAAGGTGCTGACAATACGGAGGTCGGCAACCGCGTCAAGGCCAAGATTGTCAAGAATAAGATGGCTCCTCCTTTTAAGGTTGCTGAGTTCGACATTCTGTTTGCTGAGGGGATTTCTCGTGCAGGGTCGCTCTTGGACATGGCGACAGAGATGAATATCATCGAGAAGAAGGGGGCGTGGTTTAGCTACAAAGGCCAGCGACTTGGCCAGGGGCGAGATAGCGTTCGAGAGGATTTGAAAAAGAATGCAGTGCTCCTCGATGAAATCGAGAAGGAGTTGCTGATCGCGTGCAAAGACCGCGCGCCTACTCCTCCGAACACCGGCGAGACCTCAGAGAGTGGCGCAGAATAACCAAAAGGACTCCGGAAGATGCAGCACAAAGGGTTTGTTGTCAGCATTTGCCTGGCCTGCGTGTGTGGCTCGCTCTGTGCGCTGAATCCCTATGAGCGGCATTCGACCTTGTACGCCATTGTAGAGCGCGACTCTCAACTCATTCCTCACGACCTGATGGAGTGGATCTCCAAGCAAGACATACCGATTAAACATTTTAACAAAAAAGCCTCCAAGGTCAATTATGAAAAGATTCTCACAAAGGTTCATCAAGCCTCTAAGTACGTGAAGAAGCCGGTCACCGTTGGCCTACGCCCAGAACACGCCTGGAAAAACGTCTTCGCTGGTTGTGCCCCATATGATGAAACGCGGTCTCTACGCGATCTCGAGGGCTTTTATATTAGCGCTAGTGATGTGCTCACGCCCTGTCAGCACTATATCGTCGGCGAGTCCCCGGTATATGCAACAGAGGACATCTTCTGGCAGGCGGTCATAGAAGCGAACATTCGGACTGTCATCGCTCTCGTAACGCCGCCTGAAGGCGCCTATTGGGATAGCAACCGATTTCCAAAGGTCATCAAAAAATGGAAGGTCAAGAAGGTCAGCGAGCAGAAGGTGGCTACAAGCCCGTTTTTTCCGCACCATGCCATCATCAAGCGCATTTTTACTCTTTCCCACCATCATCGGGACGAGAAGAGAACCGTCACTCATTTGCAGTATGAAAACTGGCCGGACCACGACGCTCCTGAGTCTACGCTCTTTCACAGATTCCTCGACATCATTGACGCAGAACATCCTGGGAGTGAATATCCTATCTTTGTCCACTGTGCCGCTGGTGTAGGGCGCTCTGGGACATTTGTCGCCGCCCATAGTTTGCGCCGTGATGTCCTTATGCATGACGAGAACGATGGTCATCTCGTGATCAATGTCGCGAAGAGAATCGTAGAAATGCGCATGCAGCGGTATCGCTTACTCAGTCGTCCGACACAACTACAAGCGGTTTTTGAAGCTGTTCGCGATGCGATTAACAAAAGGGCCTGGAAGGCCACGCCTAAAGCCCTAGCCGACGACGATGCGCATCGCTGAAGCGATGGTCACAAGGGGAGATTCGCCAAGCCCAAGGGTGTTTGCCAGTGAGCAAAATCCTTCGACATGCTCTCGAACCTGTTGGCGAGCCGCCTCCTCGCCGAAGAGAAGTGCATAGTTAATTTTTTTTCCTGCCGCTCTGTCTTGTTCAAGGTCATCGAGGTCATCCATAATTTGGAATGCTCGTCCAAAATGAACCGACAATGAATGGAGGGCGTCAAGCTTGTCAACGACGCCTCCCCCGAACAGCCACCCGAAGGCAAAACAGACATCAAAGAGCGCCCCTGTTTTGCAGTCAATAAGCGAATTGATCGTCTCAGTATCAAACTTCGTCGGGCTCAGATCAACCTGTTGTCCTCCAATAAGCCCGTGCAACCCAATAGCGCGACTGGCCTTGGAAAAAGCCGAATGCAACACTTCTCCCTGCCGTGTCGGAGGAAGGGGAATCCTCGTGATGAGTTCAAAGCCAGCTGCTGTCAAGGCAAAGCTCGCCAAGATAGCCGTTGCCTCAGAAAATGCCTTATGCGTGGTCGCCACACCGCGGCGAAAATCGTCATTATCCATGCAGGGGAGGTCATCGGTGATCAACGACGAGGCGTGAAAAAATTCCGTCGCCACAGCTGCCAGGTCAACAGAGTGTTGGCCGTGAAGCTCCTCGGCCACCATCCAGACAATGGCCGGGCGAAGTCGTTTACCGCCAGATTGCAAGGCATAGGCGATTGCCTGTCGAACGTCTGAATCTTCGCCAAGGGTAGGGAGTATGTGCTGAAAGCTTTCGTCGAAGCGTTTTCTATACGGCTCTAACATCTGCAAAGCCGTTCTCGAAAAAGAATCTCTCGGAACAGTATTCATCTCTTTTTCTCCAACGAAAGGTTAACGATCGTCGACAATATCGATCATAGAGTGCGGCTTGACAAGCCGTCCCTCTTCAACCACCCCTCCGATGTTCAGACATGGATAGCATTTGACATTCTTGCCAAAGAGTGTACCTGGATTCATCACCACATTACAACCGATCTGACATCCATCGCCGATAATGGCACCGCATTTTCGCAGTCCGGTTGAGATGGACTGTTGGTGGTAACGAATGAAGACGGGCGTTCCATCAAGCCGCAGATTGGCACATTTTACGCCCGCCCCGAGGTTTACGTCCTGACCCAGGACCGAATCCCCGACAAAGGCAAAATGGGCCGCCCTAGCGTGATTTAAGAGGATTGAGTGCTTGAGCTCTGTCGTATGGCCGACCACGCATCGATCGCCGATGAGAACATTCCCTCGTATGTAGGCACCATGGCGGATCTGGCAATGGCGACCAATGATGCACGGGCCTTGGATATAGGCTCCTGGTTCGATAACCGTCCCTTCGCCAATTGAAATCAGTTCAGGATTGACAAGGTACGCCAATTCTTGATGCGCAGATCGGATATCTCCGAGCGTCTGGCGTAGTAGGTAGGCCTCCAATCGTTCTAACGCTTCCCATACATATGAACATCCGTCAAACACAGCTCTGTGTTCAAACGATGTGAGGTCAAAAAAATTAGATGCTGAAAAACTGCTCTCATCCATAGCTCTGAATCCCTCTCTTTTGACCAAGAGAACCCTACCAAAATACCGCGATTATCGTACACGGGAACCGGAAGATGTTATCAACATCCACAATAACAAAGAGAAGAAGACTATATATACATGCTTCTCTTCTTCTTTAGATGCTGTGGATGTGTTCATAAGTTGGGGCATCGTCTCTAAACCAAGATGTCTATAGCTGGAATTTCTGCTGTTCACATCATACGAAATCGTCGTTGATTGTTGGGAACGCGGTAACGCTGTCGATAGGTATCAACACACAATAGGGCCATGTGCGGTACGGCTTTTGAGAGGAGAGGGTAGATTCAGCCAAATCGCAGACGGTGCCAATAGAAGCAAAGGGAGATATGGACTGTACGATCTTGCTGAGGAGGGGACTGTTGACGCGATGTCTCGTATTCGCATCACCAGGTACTGAGAAAAGATCTGGGTGAGAGGATTCGAACCTCCGACCACTTGCACCCCATGCAAGTGCGCTAGCCAAGCTGCGCTACACCCAGAAAGCCTTGAGACATCAAGAAAAGTCATTGGAAAGGATGTATGCTACCATGGGAATCTCTTTGCGTCAAATTTCTTAACATCTCTGTCAACGCAAAATAGAAATGTCCCCTCGACTACTACAGACCGATTCTTGAACACAGGCCGGTCTATTTTTGAGTTTAAAACAGGAACGGTATATACGAAGCAATAGGTAAGAAGGGTGTCGTTGCATACATCAACGTAACGCATTGACTATGCGTTACTTAAAAAGCGCATGCCATCATAATTCGTTGATAGTCAGAGAATTACGTCTGTTTGTGCAACAACGCTGATGAGAAGAATCAACTGAGGAAACTCATATGGGGACCGTGCGCGTTGATCGATATTTTCTCGATCTCTGTGAAGAGTTTGAGGTGGCGGATAGACATGGGAAACCCCTATCGAACAAGTCAATAGATCAAAGAGTTGCTGCGCTCGCGCAAGCCACTGTGTTGGTATCGCAGTCACCAACCAAACAGCACCCTAAAGTTTCTGTGTCAAAAGAGTGGAAGGCTTTCAATTTTATAAGATCGTTGAAGAATTTGTTTTATATAAAATTTCTTCGCAGAAAGGATGCTGAGGATACGGATTATGCCAATATCTTTTCTGCCGTTCAGAAAGAGATACAGCGCACGAGAGATGATCCCGCGTCCCGGCCTTCAACGGAAAAGCAATGCGTCCAAGAGCGTCAAGAAAACTACTCTACTTCTCTTCGGCTCTTGAGCGAACTATTATTGAGAAAGGGCAATCTTAATATAGTTCGGCCATTAACGACATTAAAGGACGAAATTTCCAAACAAATTACTGTTTTGCAAAGTTCTGCAACCCCACAAAACATACAACAGCTCGATGCTCTCCTTCAGAAGCTCGAGAACAAGCGACAAGAACTCGTACAAGGCAACCCAGGCGTCGAAAAGCAAATCAATCAAGAAGCCAGCATCAGTACGGTCGAAACACAAGTGCTAGACGCTAGACGACAGGCGCTGGACAAGCTACTGACTCAGATGAAGGACCAGGCTAAGCAGATCTCTGCCCAGATCCACGCTCTGCGGAGCGTGGAGATTCAGCCAGGAACAGCTCTTGGCAATGTCCAAGCAGCCATTGAAAAACAAGCGAAAGAAATTGAAGAACAGATACGAGTTCTTGGAGGGCAAAAAGAAGAATTATGGAAGCATTGTCCTGACACGCATATCGTGGCTGACAGCGACATTATTAAACTCAGAGAACAGCTATCTCAAGCTAGAGAAGCGGCGATGTCCAAGCTGTTTAGTCTGCAGTGTCTGGAGCCAATGCGGGCGCAGATTCGAAACATCGACGACCAGATCGAG
>CAYPCN010000002.1:74017-101748 GCA_964409235.1 uncultured bacterium | reverse complement strand
GCAGTGTCTGGAGCCAATGCGGGCGCAGATTCGAAACATCGACGACCAGATCGAGGCTCTGCGGACGATTCAACCAGGAATTGGTCTTGACCAGGCATCAGCCTCCATTGAAGAACAAGCAGACAGCATTGCCAAGCAAATAGAAGCTCTTAATAAGCAGAAACAATGCGGATTGGAGCGATTTCCTGCGTTTGCAGAGGCCTTGGCACAGGTAGACACTGATGACCTCTCTTTGCGGTTAGAGGGCGCCAAACACGAGACGTTGCAACAAGTGGCTAATTTCAAGCAGATGTGTGAGCAGTGCAAAGCGCTCAAACAAAGAGTCGAAGGCCTTCTGGCGCAGCTCAACGAATATACTACACAAGTAAAAAAGCAATCCATGCCCCGACAACAGGCCATTGATGAGTATAAGAAATTGAAAAGAGCCATCAAGTCATTGAAGGAGGAAATCGGGACATTCCTCAGCACTATGCCAAGTGAGGTTTTAGAACAGCTAAAAGCGGAACAGCAAACACTCACTACATCTCAAAAGACCATGGAAACACTTTTACAAGCAATGGATAAAGACGAAAAGCAGCAGGCGACAGAAGAGCAAGAAGTACCACGCGCAAGAGCAGCGCCCGAGATACCTGCGTCCCAAGCACGAAAAGGAGTCGATGTTTCGAGGCGTCAGATTGTTCCGCTTCCGCATTTTACGAGAGCTAAAAGACAAAAGATACGACCTCCGACTAGGAAAAAGGAAGAAGGCCCGCCCTCTAACCCGGCTGTGGAAGCAGAAGGCCAACCAATATCTCTATCATCCAGCTCATCCGGATGGATACCCAGGGCGTTTCGCGTTATTCAACTATGGTTCGGAACCAGAAGGGCTGCTCAGCCACCACCTCAGGAAGAGATAGCCACATCTTCGGAAGCACAAACAACTTCTGAGCCCGAAGAGACCCCATACCAGGGAAGTACGGGTGGTTTTCTAGAACAGATACGACAAAAGGCTAAGGAGATGGAGCTCCGCCGACAACAGAAGGAAGAGCAAAAAAGAGTCAAAGGACAACAATAGTGTAACGCGAAAGAAGAGCTCGCGCATTCAAAGCACGTGGAGCCCGTTCTCAAGCCCTAAATGGTACTCCTCTTTCCTTTGGGTCAAAGTATGCCATACCTTCGTGGATCTATTTGTCCTCCTCAACAGGCTAGTAGCGAGTAGTTTTCGAATGTGGCAACTCTACAAAGTCTCACCATCTGAAGCAGCAGTTGAAGGATACCGAACCATCTGAGTATCGTTATTCCATTTGAGCCGTTTGCTGAGAGATACTGGTATGTCATTCATCCCTTTTGACCTTCCACAATCGTGGGCTAAGCCCCTCGCCGAAGAACTTCGCAAGCCGTATCTTGTCCAGCTCAAGGCCTTTCTCGAGCAAGAAAACTGGGCGGGTCATACCGTGTTCCCTCCCGAAGGCCAGATCTTTCAAGCTCTCAAACTCACTCCTTTTGAGACGGTGCGCGTTGTCATTGTCGGCCAAGACCCGTATCATGGCCCTGGTCAGGCGCACGGGCTGAGCTTCAGCGTCAGGCGCGGAATTCCCACTCCCCCTTCGCTTCAGAATATCTATAAAGAGCTCGCCAGCGACCTCGGTATCAAGCCCCCTTCCCACGGCTGCCTCGTCAGCTGGGCCGAACAAGGAGTTCTCCTCCTCAATGCGACGCTTACCGTGCGAGCCGGGGAGCCTCTTTCCCACCATAGAAAAGGGTGGGAGGAGTTCACAGATGCGATCATTGAAGCTGTTGCCATACATCGGCAACATGTGGTCTTCCTCCTCTGGGGGAAAAATGCCCAGGAAAAATGCCAGAAGTTTTCCCGGCTTCTTCGCGCCTCCCACCTCGTCCTCACCGCGGCACACCCTTCACCATTCTCTGCACACAATGGGTTCCTTGGCTGCCACCACTTTTCAAAAACCAATGAGTACCTCAAAGCGCACAACATGCCACCAATCAACTGGGCCCTTGAGTAGGTGGCCAAAACATAGGAGACAACATGTTGCACCACCAGAGAAGACCCTCTGGTGCCACGGTGCGATTCTTCGAGACGTTACGTCGCAACGAGTGAAGTCTGGTGGAGGGAAGAACGGAGGAGGTACTCTTTGACAGCAGGTTGTGGGATGATGGCGAAAAGCGTGGAGAGGTTGTAGGCGGACTGCCGTGTTGGTGCGCGATGGTGGCTGAGGAGCGCGCGACCAAAATAGGCTCCTGTGGCAAGGTCAGCATTTCCTGACAAGGCGTAGATGGTGGCGGCATTCATCATCCCCCCTCGGTCAATACACGAGGCACAAATAGTAGAACGGATGGCGGAGAGCGCTAGGGAGTGGGTACGCGTGGCTGTGAGGGTGAAGGCCGTTGCTTCGTGGAGGCGCGTGAGACCAAGATGGAAGAGTCGTGCGTAGGCGCTTTTGAGGGCTTCGGGGCTGTGGCCCTCTCGGTGGCTATCGACAAGATGGTAGGCGTCATCGGCAATCGCTGCAATCCTCTGGTGGTACGAGTCAATGAAATGGGGAGGGAAGCAGTAGCCACTGGCAGGCCGCTGAAGGAGTGCCAGATGATGCACAACGTCATCGCGAGAGAAGGTCGGCATGGGAGCGTTCGGAAGATTTTGCGGAAGGGTCATGGTCTGAAAGGAGAGTGGATAGAGTGTGCGAAGGTCCATGAGAGCCACAGTACTGGAATACTCTGGAGGGAATGCGACATTTTGAAGGTTTGTGTACGCCCAGGTGAGATAGGGGGTATCATAGGTTGAAAACTGGTTGTTTTCAAGGGCTTGCAGAGCAGCGCGAAATTCTGGCGCGATCTCGTAGCCAAGGGTAGGCGCGGGGAGAACGACCGTGCGTATCGTTCGGCGATGCAGGATATCGTTCGTTTGTATCTCATCGCAAAGCGCGCCAGGGGTGTTCCTCAGAATAGATCTCTCATCGCCGATATGAGGGATGAGCCAGTGCAGTGACAAGAACTGTGCGATTTTGAGTGCGATGTACGGCAGAGCGATCGTGAAGAGGAGTCGGCGTGAGTAGTGAAGAACGGCAGAGAACAGGCCATCGTTAATCCCGGTTCGTGCCAGGCGCTGCCATATGGTATTGACACGCTCTGAGAGAGGATGTTGGCGCTGGTTCAGCTGGTGGGAGAGGGGTTCAAAGGCCGGTGCTAGTGCGGTGTCGGTATACTGCCCGATGGCGATGGCGTGGAGGATGTCGATGAGGGGTAGGTTCGACATGCAAAGGGCTGTGTAGAGGGGCGAGGCATAGATATCCCTGAGGTTGCTGAGGAGGGCGTGATTCCTATCTTCAAGATCTTCGGTGGCTTTCGGTGCTGAAGAGAGCAGCTGTTCAAGCTGCAAGAGGGAGGACGTCAAGGACTCTTTGGCTCTGCCAAGGGCCGTGGGGAGTGCGAGAGCTTCGATCATCGACTCTTGCTCGTGGTACGCTTGGATAAGCCGATGGCTGTCTGAAGAGGGGACGATGCCAAGAGCGATGCATCCAGCTTCAAGTGTTGGTGCTGACACTGCCTGCTGTGCTTTGTCGAAGAGCTGATCTTGCGGGAAGGAGGGGTCGAGAGCTCCTAGGCGGCAGAGGAAGCGATACCGTCGATTGCGCTGTTCTTCGACGAGGGTCGTAGTGGTAATGGCGGCGACGCTATCAGCGAGACAGGAGAGTCCATGCACTGCCAGGCGTTGGTACAAAGCCGATGCCATAGCGGTAAAATGCGAGCGCTGTTCCTCTCGCCGCGTGGGTGTGTAGAGCTGGTCGAATGACCAAGAGGAATCGCTGCTTGCTTCTCGTCCAACAATCTGCATTGCCCACCACTCACTGTTGCGCGGCTTTTTCTAGCCGGTCTCGGATCGCACGCCAATCGGCCGATGACGGCATATTGATATCTACGAGCACAGATTGAAGTCGAAGAAGGTCAAGATCCCGTAAAGCACGATATAAAGACTGTGAAACGCTAGCAGGATCTGTTGAGGTGCCGAAGGTAACGAGATGGCGAGCGCCTCTGTAGTCACGGTCTGAAAAGCCAAGGACGCCATCATAGTGCGCAACAAGCCCTTCTTCCCATGGTGCTGCAGACAGCGTCAAGCGTGCCTGTGGCGCATAATGGCGGAACATCTGCCCTGGACACAGAGGGCGGTTGCTCGATGGCGCGTGAGGAGGCGGCTCATAGCCGAGGATGGAGGCAATGGCCTCTGTGGAAATAGCGCCGAGGCGCCCCACATGCCATATCTCGTTGTGCCAGATAAGGATCGTCGATTCAATGCCGTGACGGCACGCAGTAGACGTCTTGAGGATGGGAAGCCAACAACCAAAATCTTTGGTGATATGCTCGGGCTTTGTTGCCGATGGCGTTCCGGAGCGGTTCGCCGACGGGGCGACAAGCGGGCCTGTGCTCGTGATCAGCCGCAAGGCGTCATCGTGATCAGGGACGCGGAAAGCGGCTGTCGGCAGCCCGGCGCGTACGAGAGCAGGAACCTTCTTGTGATCTACTGGGACGACAACGGTGAGGCCACCGGGCCAGAAGACGCGGATGAGTTCGCGAAGGCCGGGAGGCTCTATAGTGCAGCACGAAAACAGAAATTGCGGTGAGGCAAGATGGATGATGAGAGGGTTTTCTAAGGGACGGCCTTTCAGGAAGAAAATCTGACGTATGGCAGGCTCATCGGTAAGCCGTGCTGCCAATCCCCACACAGTCTCTGTGGGGATGGCGACGGGCTGGGAGTTGCGCAAGAGATCGGCGGCTTGTTCAATCGTAACGTTCATGGTGATGAGAGCGGTGAGCAGAGGCTCCGTTTCTGGCGTTCTTCGACGATGAGAGCGAGGAAGGCATCAGTATCCATCTGTCCGTGAACTACATTATCGCGGGTGCGAACAGAAATATTCTGCTCATCAACCTCTTTGTCGCCGACCGTGAGGATGTAATTGCACTGCTCGAGCTGTGCTTCTCGTACCTTCTTGCCAACAGATTCTGACGATTCGTCCACTTTGACTTCGAAGCCAGTGTTGAAGAATCTCTTCCCCACTTCGTGGGCATAGGGAAGGTGGCGATCGGCAACAGGGAGAATGGCAATCTGCGATGGGCTCAGCCATAGGGGGAATTTACCAGCGTAAAATTCCACAAGGTTGCCCAAAAACCGCTCTATAGACCCCAGAAGGGCCCTATGGGCCATGATAGGCCGTTTTTTCGTACCGTCAGAAGCGGTGTACTCTAAGTCAAAGCGCTGAGGCAGCGACATATCAAGCTGCACTGTGCCACACTGCCAGGTTCTGCCGAGGGCGTCAAAGACGTGAATGTCGATCTTCGGACCGTAGAACGCGCCTTCCCCTTCGGCAATGGAAAACTGCTTGCCGGTGGCCTCCAGAGCTGTATGAAGGGCATGAGTGGTCATCTCCCACTCTTCGTCGCTCCCAATTGTATTGGCTGTTGGCCGTGTGGAGAGGACGAGCTTATAGGAGAGGCCGAAGGTAGTATAGAGTTCATCGAGAAGTGTTAAACATCCCAAGATCTCACTTTGGATATCTTCGGGACGCATAAAGATGTGAGCGTCATCTTGGTGGAAGCAGCGGACGCGAAAAAGTCCAGAGAGAGAGCCACTTGGCTCATAGCGGTGGACCATCCCGATCTCGGCAACCCTCATGGGGAGCTCTCGATAGCTATGGCCTTTGGAACGGTACCAGAGCATCCCTCCCGGGCAGTTCATGGGTTTGATAGCGAACTCTCGGTCTTCGATAATAGAGAGAAACATGTTCGCACGGTAGTTTTGCCAGTGGCCAGAGCGTTCCCAGAGAGATTTTACCATCATCGAAGGGGTTTTAATCTCCACGTACCCGGCACGTCGATGGCATTCTCTCCAATAGTCGAGAATTCTATTCCACATGACCATCCCTTTTGGATGGAAGAAGGGAATCCCCGGCGCCTCTTCATGGAGCGAAAAGAGATCGAGCTTGGGGCCTAAGATCTTATGGTCCCGCTTTTTAGCCTCTTCGACCTTATGCAGATAGTCCTGCAGCATCGCTCGATCTGGGAACGAGATGCCATAGATACGCGTCAGCATGTCTTTGGTGGCATCTCCCCGCCAGTAGGCTCCTGAGGTCTTGAGGATTTTTACAGCTTTGATCTTGCCAACGGTCGGAAGATGAGGACCTCGGCAGAAATCGAAAAACTCCCCTTGCGAATAGCCGGTTAGCGTGGCTCCAGATGATGAGAACTCCTTGATAAGTTCAAGTTTATATGGATTTCCTTTGAACCGCTCTGCCATCTCGCGTGGGTCGGTAAAGACATGGCGTACTGGCTTGAGGTTGGACTGGATGATGCGCCGCATCTCTTCTTCGATACGGTGAAAATCGTCGTCCGAGATGGTAAGGTCGGCGAAATCGTAGTAAAACCCTTCGTCGATCGCTGGGCCTATTGTTGACTTTGCCTCTGGGAAGAGCCGGAGAACCGCCTGTGCGAGGACATGAGCTGACGAATGCCAAAACACATCTTTCCCAACAGGATGGTCAAAGGAAAGGAACTCGACACGGTCTCCGTCATGGAGCGGCGTTGACAGATCACAAGCGATGGTGTTGATGAGGCAACAGAGCGCGTCTGCAGGAGCGGTCAATTTCAGCGTGGCAGCGAGATCTGTGGCCGTTGCCTGAGGAGACAACGTAATAGGCTGTGCGCGGCCATTCTGAACAAGCTGAATCTGCATACGACCTACTCCCAGAGCCACATTGCAAATGAGGCTCATTCAATAGTTGCGAGTTAATACAAAGTACGTACAGTGTAACTGATTACGAAGAAAAAAGACTATGACGGATCAATTGCAAAGTCCGTGCGACAGCGGGCGCGCCCTCCTTGACGCTGGAAGGCACTGTCCTCCACTTCGCCTTGGCAAGGACGAGCAGCTTGAGCGGACGCTCTTCGACGAAGATGGACAAGAGGCGTTCGATATTGATGCAAGTGGCATCCAGGCGAGCTGTTCGGTCACCGACGTGCGGAGAGCACGCGAGCTGGCGACGCTTCTCGTCAGTGATGGTGGCGAGCTCATCATGCCCAAGGTCCACCTTGCCAAGGAGCTGCTGGCGGGTCGCCGGTTTACGCTGTCCTATGGTGCTGAGGAGCGGCGGAGCCGCGATGAACACATGCTCAAGGCGCTGAGCTTCCTGTGCGGCAGTACGGACGCCCAGCGGTTGATCAAGAAGATGAGCCGCCCTCTCAGCAATCGCCTTGCAGAGAATGCCATTCGCGACACGCTCTTGCTCCCAGAGACGCAGCCTGTCAGCGACGCTCATGTTCGCCGTGCTGTTCTCGCCGCCCTGCTGACAACGCTGCGACAGAGTCTCGGCTCCTGCTTTGCCACGGCACCAGCGATCATCGTTCATGACGAGCAGCCACTGCTGTTCTTGCGCGATCTCGACGAGCTGATGGGCACGGCAAAGCTCAAGCGCACAGTGGCTGGCAATGAGTATAGCGTCCCAATGAGTGCCAGTTGGGGCCAGGGCGATATAAAAAAACCACTCCCTCTTACCTCCCCTCTCCACGCATCCCCGCCTGTATGGCGGTCTTCATCGCTGCTGCGTTCTCTCCAACGACTTGGCATCGTATCGGCCGAAATGTCGGGAGAGAAAGGATATACACAGGTCTACGAGCTGTTGGAGGAGGTGCTGGGAGACGATGTGAGAGAGGGTGGGTGGATTGTCGCCACAGTTGAAGAGATTCTCAAGCGCATTATCTTAGGCCACCTCAAGCTGACGGCCAAAGAGCTCCGTGATTTTGAAAGCCGTCCAAAGGCCATGATGCAGACATCGCTTGTCGTGTCAGCGCCAGAAGCTAAGGGCGTCCGCGCTGAGGCCAATAAGCTTTTTGCCAGGTTTTACACGCTGTGGGAAAATGGCAAGCGGTTTTTTAAGGCTGAAGCGGACTGCGCGCTGTTAAAATCCTGGGAGTTTACCATCGCCTCGTTTGCCGAGGTGAAGTTTGACTTAGCGCGGTGGAATTTTTACTCTAGCCTGGGCGTGAATTGGGACGATGTTGGCGGTATCGGCCATGTGCTGTATGAGATCGCGAAGAAACGCGTTGACGAGACGAATCTCGAGCTTGAGCAGCACCGAGAAAAGTACAATGCCATCTCGTTGGAGATCGACTACCTTGTTCGCCGGCTGCAACAGGCATCGACAGAAAGCGAGATCCAGTGGATGAAGATGGAGTATCAATCTCGCCAGGTTGAGCAGTACCATCTCAAAGAACTCTGCGATATTGCAGCTGAAAAGGCCAACAAGGTTACTCGTCTTCATCAATTTTTGATCGACGAGTACGACCGGCTGATGAAAGAGTACTTCCAGGAGATCTATGATGCAGATCTTCATGACGTCCAAGCTGGCCCCTTTGACGATGCTCCTGCTGGCTTTCGCTTGCTCTATAAACATGGGCGGTCGAACCCATCCTTGTGGACAAAGATTACGTCGCTTGATGAATACGTCCAGGCACTCGTCTCCTTTTTCACCAGTACCGAGCAGGAGCTACTCCATGCTCCTGAAGTCAAAGGCATTGAAGCGGAGTTTAGCTCGATCATCACCCGTCTTGCCAATCACGTGCGTTCTGATGAGTTTCTCGAGTCGGCGTTGACGAGGACGGCCGTGGCGCACGGGGTACGGCCTGTGGCACAGCCGTTGCTCCACCTTGAGCAACTTGAGAAAAAACCCTGGGTCTATACCTCGGGCGGCAATATGAACACACTGGTGTCGTCCTATTTTTGCCTCGAAGGGCCACCTGAAGAGGTCGGCCGATGGGTGGAAAATGAGACAGAGCTGTTGGCCTTTCTCATCGATTCCGCACGACAGTCACTATCGCGTGCTGGTGGTCAGCGGCCAATGGCATTGCTCATGCATTCTCCGACCCATGCCTTCTCCCTGGTGCTGGCTGCCCCGCTTTTCTCGGAGAGTCTAACCTCGGATGTCTATAGCTATTCGTGGATCACGAACCATGTCCGCGATCCAGGGCGTCTCTTTTATTCAACATGTGTGTTCGACCATCAAGCAGTCGAGGGATTTTGCTCGATGCTGGCGCAACGGCTGCCGCCGAGCATGAGAGCCCGCTTTATGAATGAAGCGCCCACGATCCCTGGCTTCTTGCGGCCTTATGAATTAGCTCGTGAGATCGAACGCCTATTCTCACTGGACATCGTCCTTCGCCACCACCAATCGGTATTGCAAGAACTCGACCTCGCTAGTCTCCTCTTTGAATCGGCTCCTTATACGTCTCTTGAGGCTATTCGCGATGTGGTGACAGACGTGCTGTCGACACTTCTTCCAAGGGAAGTGCGCAAGAACAGTGGCGAGCGATATATTCGCGAGGCGACATCGACTCTACGTCGTCCCTTGCGCTCCAAGGAGTTGCTCTGTCTCCTGAAGGCATTGCTCATGCGTTTGACATCGAAGGCGCGGTGTGATCGAGATCTGCTTTCTGCCCTTGTGGGCACCATGCGTGAGAAGCGCTTGCTCCCACCGCGGCCATTGATCGTCGCCGATTCCAATTGGGTGAAGGACCTGTTCGCGTTTATGGTGAGTCCTGTCACGCAAGAAATCGAATTTTGGAGCGTTAATGCCTATGGTACAGAAGGGCGGCCGATTTCTCATTGGAAGATGTGGCTTGATGGGAGCCGGAAGGACGGTACGTGGGGCGTCCTCATCAACCCCAACGAATATCGAGCCTTTGTGGGCGGAGGTCTCCCTCGCGGGGACTCCTTCAGGCCGACAACCGCCTTTTAGTGAAATATTGTTTACGATGGTGTGCGACTCAGCATAGCTATGGAGTGACAGGATTTTTTCACGAGAAGTTTGTGCAGTAGCATCTGTGCTTAACCCGTTCTTAACGGATCTGAGCACTGTCTTAGGCTGATATAGCATTTACAAAAATGGAAGGCGCGCTTTATACAAGATGCTAACGTTTTCAACAGGAGTTTTATCATTGGGCCGTTGGCGGCGCAGCCTTTGAGGGACGGCGACGAGTCTTTTGTCTTGGGTTTTCTCACACTCTCTGCCTCTTTGGATGGAGGGGGTTATTTGGCGGGAAGAAACCTAAGTAAAAAAAGTCGTCATCTCCTCCTCTGTAGGGGTACATCGCACACGGCTTGGGCAGAACCCATCCATAGGAGATGAAAATGAGATTTTTGAGATACTTGCTGCCTGCTGCTGTAGCAACATGTGGCATAGGAGCTTCTCTCAGGGGGCAAGAGGGCTTTCAGCCGGGGTATGCAACGGAGACGCAAGCTGAGCAACGCGATATGGAAGCGCTCCAGGAATACATCCGCACGAAGCGCGCCATTACGGTGAAGGAGAAGGGCGGCAACCTCATGATCAGTGGTGACATTCGCGGTGAGTGGTACCACATGCATGCGAAGACAAACCATCGGTATCAACGTGGTTGGAAAAGCCGGAAGCTCTTTCCGAATTCGTTCGTCAATAAAAAGACGCCTCGGCTGTCCCACGAGGATTATAAACGGCTTCCGTATATGGATCGGGTAGCGTATCGCGAAGGGCGTCTTAAGATTCTCCCTCCGTTTGCCACCAATGAATTTGATGCTGAAGCGAACTTAGTCTTTGATTACGTTGCCGAGCGTGGATGGGGAACGATCCGTCTGCAGTTTTCCAATCCTGCTGGCGTTGTTCCTCCTACGAGGAGAACAATGGTCAACGATAGCCGTCGAATCATGTATGGAAGTGGCTCTTATAACGAAATCTCGCTTCGCAAGTGCTATGCTGGCTATAATTTCTGGGAGCAAGGCACATCGCGGTTTGACATGGAAGTAGGTCGCCGCCGTCTGTACGACGTTTTTGATTCCCGAGTGCAATTCTGGTCCAACTTTGATAGTGTGCTGGCCCGTTTTACTGGTAGTTATGAAGGCATTACCGACCTCTCGTTGAAAGCAGCGGCTTTTGTCGTTGATTATACGGTCAACCATTATGGATATGTTGGCGAACTTGGGCTGCTGAACCTGTTTGATTCTGGCTTTGACGTGAAATACAGCCTTATTGATTGGGACACGCTTCATCGCCCAAATCGGTATGAACGCCATCACGCTCTTGGGACCAGGTTCTGCAATTCGCAAGTGCAGGCTCTGTACACGTTGAGCCCTGATCTCGTTCGCATGAAGACCTCTCTCTATGCGGCGTACCTCCATAATCATGCGGCGAAAGCGACGGGCTGGACCCACCACAAGAAGGCTGATGATGGGTACTATGTTGGTGCTCGCATTGGCGAAGCGCTTCGCAAGGGCGATTACTCATTAGAGTTCTTCTACCAATGGGTGCAAGCGCAAGCCGTCCCAGAGTGGGATGTCTCTACTTCTGGACGCGATAATCCTCGCGGTGTGTCATTCTACAATCGTCGTAGCGGTGGCAGAGCGAACTACCGTGGCTGGAGAGTCGAAGCGTTCTATGTGCTGACGGACAACTGGACGTTGAACGCTCACTTAGACAAGATTCGCGAGCTAGATCATAAGATCGGCGGTCAGCATCGTTCGTGGGAATTCTACTTTGGCGCGATCTTCACGTTCTAAGCGACGATTCCGTACGGATTTTGCTTGATTCGAACCCCGAGGGAAGAGGCTCCTCTCCTTCCTCGGGGTTTTTTGTTGCCTGTGATGGCCGTTTCTCTATTCTCTTACATTGAAGGTGACGGCGGCTTGCCTGTGCCAAAAAGAGCGGTGCCGAAGAACTGTTCTGGCACGTCGAGAATTTCTCTGGCAACGGGCGCCAGAGGGACTGGGCGCAAGTAGTGCTGAAAGAGTTCGACGACTCGTTTAGGTGTGAGTAGTTCCTGTCGTTCTTGGGCCGAGACGGGCATGGTGAAGAGCTTGCGAGCGCGAACGTCAGCCAGGGCAGCCTCGTACATGCGTTGCTGTCCTTGAGAGAGAGGAGGGAGTTCCTCCATCTCTGGTGCCAGCTCTGACCCCTCTCTGGCGATGCTCTCTGCCATCTTTTCGTACAGAGACTCTTGGGTGAGGGCGAGGGCTTTGAGCATGGCCAATGCTTGGAATTGTGAGCAGATCATCTTCCCTTGGAATTGAATAGCGCGAAAATCCAGTTCTTGAGGGGGCGTTGTCCACGGCAACGTCATAGAACGGTGGAAGGGGTTAATCCCAGCACGAATTTGAAGCATGCCATCATTTTGAATGGTTTGAAAGGTCTGGGAGTGATACTCCTCGAGTTGTGTTTGCCGCTCTTGCTCAAGTTGTGCCGCCGTCTTCAGTCCAATCAAGGATTTTATTCCTTCGATTATATATATTTCTTTTTGATCTGGCGCGAGCTGAGAGAGGGACTCTACTCCCAGTCGATAGAGATAGTTGGTGCTGTATGTTCTGACCACGAAACTCTGGTCGTCACCGCGGCGTTGCATGGTGGCTTCGAACAGATCATGTTTTTCTTGTGTCGACAGTTTCTGTAGTTCATCTTCAGTCTTTTCTGTGCGAAGATACTCTTCGATGATGCCTAAATCTCTTTCTTCATCGGATAGTTGCTCGAAGGCACTGCCGCCAAGACGGAGGGCGATATTATAACGAACTTTTATCCCTTCATCTTTCGTGAGGGACTGACGTTTTGCTTGGACGAGCGCGTGTATTTCTGCTGGGGAAAACTGTTCTTCTACCATCGCTTCTGTCTGCTCTATCTCTGGTCCAGAGATGGCTGGACCAGCTAAGATCGTGTCTAGATGGGCAAGGAACTCTTCTTCAATGTATTGGTCTAGGGTCATGAGGGGGGATATAGCTCCGAGCTCTTGTAATCGCGTTAGCTGTGCTGCGAGCAGTTTCTTTCCTTCCTCACCCACCAATGACGCAACGTTGACTCGATACACGTCGGTAGCAAAGAACTCCTCTAAGGGCACCCGGCGGTAGATGTACTGATCGAGAACCTCGGAATACATAATGGTATCAAGGTCCATCGTCTGATCAATCATCGCGGCATGGCCGAACGGAGTGATATGGGAGTAGAGTGTCATCATCCACCCCTGAGATTTCCCTGTGAGCGCATCAAATTTTCCGAGATTTCGAAATGATAGATCTCCAGTTTGGTAGGGCTCTCCCAGCACGTGAATGAGCTTGTCGGCTAACTCTTCGGCGCGCTTCCCCTGTTCGATGATGGCGTCGACGATGCTATTGTCCTGTAATAGACCTTCCGATTGATAGAAGCATAGCGATTCCTTCAGCTTGATAAGTGAGTTGAGTGCAACAAGGTCAGCCCTGGACAGTCTCTCTGCGGGTTCAATAGTTGCTTCGGCCACGGCCTCTGCTCTTTGCGTAAGGTGTTGGCGGGCTGCCATGATTTGGTCAGGTCGATAGGACTGAGCAACGGCTTCAGACGGCTCCTGAAAGAGCGAGAGCAGGTGTTGGAACGCTTGAGCGTCTCTTCGCGTCTCTAGCTTTTCGAGGATTGATGACAGCTTGCTCAGCGCTGCCATGTACTTTTCAACATTTGCCGCCCCTGTTTTATAGGCGAGAATACTCAGTTCTTTACAGAGTTCTGAGAGCTCTTGAGATGAACGTCGTACTGAGGACAGTGTTTTTCCTGCTTCGTCTGTACTTTGGGCACCCCTTTCCCCGAAAATCACATGAGAGGGAAGAAGAGAGATCTGTAGTGCTTGTACCCTTCCCGGAACCTGACTTGCTGTCCGGAGCGCCCGCGAGAATTCTTCGTTGCCAATGCAGAACGATAAAACTTCATTCAATTTTCTGGACTGCTCTTCGGTACAGGTATGCGGCTGATTTTGCCATAATGTCAGGAGTTCAAATTGATCTTTTGATATCCCCTGGAGCGGGGAGCCTGGTGTATGAGTATCATTCACTTGGTTGTATTCTAGTAGAGACGTTTGAGCGGTTGTTATGTATTGCTTAACCTTGTCTGTGTCAAATACACCCGGGTTGCTGTCTGCGATTTGTAATAATTCATTGCCGAATGCAACGGCATTGTCAAAGTCAAAGATCTTGAAGCAATAGGTAAAAGCTGTAGCGCCGATCGACACTCTGGTGTCAAGGTCGATGGTCGTATCACGGACAAATTTCGTAGCGTAGGAGATGTAGTCGTGTCGGCTGGCAAGCCGTTCGAGCGAGGTAAGTAGCAAGAGTTTTATGGGGGTGTTGCCTGAGTCGATGCGCAACAGTTTGATGGCGAGTTGTTTTGCCTGTGGATAGGCTCCTTTTTGGCAGAGTCGTTGAAGTTGTTGTTCTCCATCTGTTAGAAGTTGCAGGACGACGTCTCTGGGTATCGCTGATGTATCTGGTGCGGCGAGGGTGGCATCCAAGCGGAATTCGAACTCTTTGAGAGCTCCGGGACCTGGGCTTGGCGATTTGGCTACGCCTCTGCTCATCTCTGTTTCTTGTGCTGCGATTGATCCAGACGCTAATGGGGCCGGGAGTGGGCGCGGCTCTTTCCGTTTTTTCGCTTTGATCGGCCGTGTGGGCGTCTCGGCGTCTGTGGTTGGGACGTGTCGCCTGCCTGTTGAGTGTTTGCGCTTTACTTGCCTTCCAGACAAGCTGCCTTTTCCAGACGAGGGCGTTGCTTGGGTTGATCTCGAGAGATCACTTCTGGATACACTTTCTATATCCATCATGTCGCCGCTTGTGCTCATAGGACTCCTCCGAGGGTCGTCTTCTCCCTGAGTTATGAGCAAAAATTTTTTTTCTTTCTAGTGTATTTATGGAGGCGCCATGTGCGATGTGCTAGAGTACGAGCTTTTTGGCCGAATCTCCCCCCTAAACCCTTCTCACCCGTATGTCAGCGCATATGGGCTTCGTCGGTTTGGGGTCCTGCGATCCAAAAATCTCCCGTTTCTCCTCTAAAAATCCGCATCGTAAATGGCTTTGGAGGAAAGAGAGGTGTTGTACTCATTCGCCGTGTTCGGGCAGCCGTTCAATCTGGGCGGACAGAGAGAGCTTCCCTGTTTTCGGCTCGCCGTCCGACGAGTCTGGGATGGCGACGGTGAAGAATGAGACGCGGTCCATGCCGGGTTCTTGTGTCCAGGCGGTGACGAGCGGTTGAGCGTAGTGGGACAGGGTCCGTTTTGAGCAGAAGATGGCGATCGACGTGCCGCGCTCAATAGCATGCCGAAATTTCTCTGCGGATTCTCCTGATGGAGAGATCTCATGAATATCGTGGATTTCGAGAATGGGGATCAACCGTCGGGCGACATTTGCGGGAAAGGGAGGGGTTGTTTGCGGTGCGAGGGTGAACAACCGCATTCTCCGGCGTTGTGAGGCGAGCAGCACAGCGGCCCATGGCCAGAATGACTGGGGTACTAAGAAGACAGATGGTGTGTCGATGGGAATCTGCTCTTTGCCTTTGAGGTATGCGGGGAAACAGAAGTAGCAGAAGATCAGCGAAAAGAACCTGATGACATATCCTGACATCGAGATGGAGATGGCGATTGCCATCAAGAGCGTGACGATACCAACGACAGTAAATCCCTGATCTGGGGTGAGGCCGATGATTTCACTGAGAACATACATGGACAGTGCTGACAGTAGGACGCCGCAGAATCCAAGCACGTTGCCAGTAGCGACGATCTGGCCGCGGTATGTTTTGGGGCTTGCGACTTGGATGTATGAGTCCAGGGGGACGAGGTAGATACCTCCAAACAGGCCGATGAGGAAGACGAGGAGGAGCACTGTGAGAAGAGAGTCTGAATAGTAGTCGAGCCCGATGGCGCAGATGGCCATGCTGATGCCCCCTAATGGCACCAAGCCAAATTCCACGGATTTTCCCGACAGCTTCCCTGCGATCAACGCTCCCGTCCCGATTCCAAAGGCGGTCAGCAGGAACATATACCCGCCTTGAACATCGGTAAGGTGGAGGACCTTCATAGCGAAGGGAATCATGTTGAGCTGAACGTACGAGCCCACGAAGAGGAAGAAGGCCGACCCTAATACAGCCGAAAGGAGCGAGGGTTCGTTGCGAATGATACCGATATTTTCAATGATTTCTGTGACGAGCCACGGGGTAACTTTTTTCTTGGATCCTGCTGGCGGTGTTTTTTGGATGCGGAAGCTGGCGATGATGGCGATGAGGGAGAAGAAGACGCAGAAGCTCAGAGCGATGACAAACCTTCGATTTGTGATGTCGGCGAGGAAGGATGCCAAGAAGGTCCCGATGATAATGGCGACATAGGAGAACGACGTCAGAATGCCATTGGCTTTGGAGATATCTTCTTTGGGGACGATCTCTGGGACGATACCGTACTTACATGGGCCGAAGATGGCGCTATGGGCAGCGAGTAGAAAGAGAGCGGTGAAGGACAAAAACTGGCTTTGCAGGCCGAAGGCGATCATCCCTAAAAATAGGACTACAATCTCTGCGATTCTCGTAGCGACGATGATGCTTCTTTTGCTGTAGCGGTCAGCGATGATGCCGGCGGATGTTGAAAGCAGGATGAAGGGCAGGACGTAGACGGCGCCTGCGATGGAGAGGATTCTATTGCTGGAAGCGGCTCCTTCGATATGGATGAAGCAGAAGGCGAGGAGGAGCTTGAAGGTGTTGTCATTCATCGCGCCGATGAACTGCGCGATGTTGAGGTTGCGGAATGATGCCCACTGCTTCGAGACCTGCGCCGTAGCAGCGCTTGCCTCTTCTTCTGAACGTTCTGGGCGTACAAACATGGGCTCTATCCGGTGTTGGTTCAGTGTGATCCGAGACTATGTCGAAAGTTTGTGTTAAGCGCAATCTTGACTTTGAGGAGTTGGGCGCATTGCTGGATAACTTCAGAAGGAGTATACCAAAAAAAATTGAACTGTATATCGGCGAGGTAGAGATATGGTCACGGCGGTTTCTCCCCTAGACAAAGGCGATTTTAGCGCGCTTTTCAACTTGTATAAGGGATTGGTTGCGAGTGCTGCTTTGGGTAAAAGGGTGCGCACAGTAGCGCTTGACGTGCTTAACGATGACGAAGCGCAGAAGGTTGCGAACTATTTTAGAAAGAATCTTGCCTTCGCATATACAGGTAAAGACTTGAAATTGAAGAACTTAGAAATTCGGCGTCAAGAGGATAAAAGAAGCTGGTGGACAAAATTTTTAGATTTCTTTCGTCCGAGGCGAACCTATGCTGCTAACGAGGATTTTCAAATCATTTTTACGAGCGTTCAGCAAGCAATCGGGGCTAAGGAGACAGAGAAGAGCGCGGCCTCAAGTGAGGAGGGGGCCAAGCAAAAGCAGGCCAGAATTATACAAGAATTGCAGGATTTAAAAAATCTTTGGAAGATTTTAGCCTCTCTCGAGGTGGTGGAAACAGGAAGCGTGCGGCCAGCTGCAAGCGCACCACAAGAGCGTGCAGAGAGCAAGGCGCCAACGGATGAAGCAGCGCAACAAACAGTCTTCCCGGCAGAGAAGGAGAACGTAGGGGAGGAACAAATAGGGGGCGAGGGTGGTTCACTAGAGGAGTCGCCACAAGCGCAAACGGTATCACCTCCTCCTCCATTACCAAAGGTGCCACCAGCGCGTTCTGTCCTTGACCTAGCTTCAGCGCTACGGACAGCTTTCGAAAGCAAAACGGGGGATACAGGAGAGGCTGAACAAACCGAGGAGGGGGGTGCGCCCCAAGAAAAGCGCGGTACTGAGCAAAGCGCTAGGGTGGAGACCGAGCATTCACGAGCGTGTTCGAACGTGGTGAGAGAGACTTTTTCTACACCGATATTGGTGGAGAAAGGAAAAGGCATAATGCTCTCGGACGAAATGAAGAAAAAGGAAGTAAATCAGCGCTTTGAAGAGCTTGCGACCTCCGTATCCAAATTGCCATCGGACTGTGAACGAATAGAGGAATCGGAGGAGCGGTTAAGGGGTATAGAGAGAGAAATTTCAAATCTGATGCCAGAAGTCCAGACGGATTTTTCCAGGACGATGGCCTCGTCGATACTGCTACGTAGAGAGAAGATGGGCGAGGACGAGGGCGAGGACGAGGACGCTTGGGACCGACCTAGCACAGACTCTGGAGCGGGCACAAGCGGGAGTGAGGAAGTCGATCGTCGGGTGGTAGCGTTCCAAACTAAAAGAGATGCGATAAGCAAAAAATTGAGGGATCTCGCTCAAACATTGCAAGGCTTAACTGTCTCTGAAAAAGGAGAGATAGACCAAACGAAGATCAGGACGCTTGCGAAGACGATGAAGTTGCTAACGTCGAGCCCCTCCTTATTTCGTGCTCTATATCCGGAGGCGTCACTGATTGATGTTCCAGAAGCTGAGAGCGAAAAAAAACAAGGAGACGAGAAAGAGGCCAGGGAGGTGCAGGAACAGAAAGCAGCAGTACGTCGGGATCAGGAGGCTGTATTTGAACAGCAGATCGGACAAGCGAGGCAGGCTATTGAGTTCGCCCGGGAAAATAGTTTGCTTAAATTTGAAGGGGAATTTCAGGCCTGGATAAAAGAGTGGGATGAAGTTTTAGCAGGATTTGACGGGAAGAAATTGGAAGATAAACAGAAATCGCTCAGTGATTTTATACGAAAATCTAAAGACCGCATGTTTATTGGATGGGACAAAGATCGGTCCAAGGTTCGTAAGTGGGAACTAATTAATGATGTCATCAGGGAATTAGAAGCGGCGGTTGCTGTTCTCGAGCAGAAGCCTGCGACGGCGGGTAAGGCAGGTCAGCTCCAACAGGGAAGCCAAACTGTCGCTCGAGAAAAAGAGGTACTACCATCAGCACCACCTGCAGCTGGGGTCGATGATCGGCAGGCGAAGATCCATGCAACGCTGGAGAGCGTGAAAAAGCAAAAGACGGCGGCATTATCTGATATACAGGCAGCGAATGGAAAGAGGCTGGAGGTCGCAGAGCAGGTTCGGGTCATGGAGGATGCCTTACAGAAAGCAAAATCTCTGATGGGAAGGGGGGCGCGAGAGGACAAGAGGTTGTTAGACAACGCTGATGCATCGATTCTCGCTGCTGAAACGGCAAGAGCGGCTATTGGCAATCGTGGGCAGGAGATTGATGTTCTATTAGGGAGAGCTTGTCAGGCGCGAGCTAGCATCTGGACCGAAAGAGAGAGCGCAAGGAAACTTCTTGAAGCGATGAGTAGAGAGCGGCCAGGAGATGTACAAACGGCCAAGAAGGATTATGCTTCTTTGGACGCGTCAATACAAGAACTCGATGCTATGCTCCGCCCCGCGTCCGAATTATGGCGCTCCCTTCACCAACAAATATCAAGGTTCGACGCGCAGAAAGAAGAGTTGAGACTGCGGCTTGGTGAAGCTCGAAAACCAAAGTCCGCAGCGCAAACAACGAAAGGCAGACAATCGCCTGCACAGGCGGCGGAAAAACTAGTGGCGGGAAAACCATCGGTGACAGGCAGAGCATTGCCCTCTATCCCGCCCGCTGCGGCGGCAAAACCGGTAGAAAGAGCCGAAGAAGGGTTCAGCGTGACAGTGGGCGTGGCTCTGGAGGAGCTCGGACAGGCGATTCGAGCAGCTCCTAAGAACAAAGAAGGGAAGCCAGGCGCAAGCTTTGAAAAGGCAAGGAAGTTACTTAAATCGTTACAAACTGTCACTACTGTAGAAGACAAGCGCAGGCTCATCGATGAAGCAAAGAGAGCCCTGCAGGAATGTTCGAGGATTGTTGGAAAACAATCTAATGCCAGGGAACGAGTAACTTCGGCCTTAGAGTCGCTCGATGAAGCAAAACGCACCTTGCCCGAGGAAGAAAAGCCTCCTGTGGCTGAGGCTGAAGAGAAAAAACCGACAGAAGCGCAAGCGCAGCAAGTTCGAGAGGCAGAGGAAGCACCGCCGAAGGTAGAGGCGCGGGCGGAGGCGGAACGGCAAGAACGGGAGCGCAAAGAGAAAGAGGCGACAGAGGCCGAGGCCAAAAAATTGGCAGAAGAGCACGTAGCGGCAGCTGCTGCCAAGGCAACAGAGGCAGAAGACGTAGCCCAAGCGGCAAGCAACGTAGCAAAAGCGTCCGTAGAGGCCGCGCGTGCAGCAAACAGCGTTGTCAGAAAAGAAGTAGAGGAAGTAGAGAGCCTGTTGAAGGCCGCGCGTGCAAACATGGATGAGGCAAACAGAACTGTATCACGTGCCGAGAACTCACAAGATCTATCTGCAGCCGAAACAGCTGTTAGGGTGGTAAGCGCAGCCCAAAAGGCTGCTGCTGAAGCTGAGACGCGAGGGCAAGCGCTTAAGGAGCAGTTAGTATCTGTCACCAGCCTCATAGAAGCCGCCCAAAACAAGGTAAAAGCATCTGCAGAGGCGGCAGCGACGGCACGGAGCTCGGCAGAAGAAGCCCTAGCAGCAATGGCTGGCCTTCCAGGAGAAACCGAAGCGCGCGAGAAGGGTCGGGCTGCACAGCAGGGCGTTGCAGAACCAGAAGTTCAGCAAGAACTCAGCGACGCTTTGCAAGCACTCAGATCGGCCATAGGAGCCATAGATACAGCTCCCGCCTTGGTGACAGAAGGAGAGCGGCTAGCAGCATCGGCTGCGAGCGTGGAACGGGCGGCCAAAGAGAAATCCGCAGCTGACGCGGCAAAAAAACAACAAGAGGTCAAGAACAGGATTGAGACTGTTGCTCCTCAGGCCGAGGCCTTAGATGAGCTTCTTCGTGCCTATGAAGAAGAGGTGGCTAGCGCACGACATGCTCAATCTAACGTTGAAGAGTTTCGTCAAAAGGCAGACACAGCGACACAGAAAGCAAAGGAGGACGGGACTGTTGACAGTGCCGAAGAGGCCATACAGGCTTGGACTCTAGTTACAAAGAGCCTTACCGACACCCAACAGCACGTGGATGCGGCGCTGAGGGCGGTGGCGACGGCGTTAACGAGTGCTGACGCGGTGGTACGAGAAGCGCAGAAGATAACAGCGGCTGCAGAGCAGGCGGAGAAGGCAGCTCAGACCGTGGGAGGAGAGATCCTGAAGGTAGCGCAAGAGACACGTCGGCAAAGCGAAGAGTTGGAGCGCAAGGCCACAGAGGCGCAAGAAAAGGCCAGAGAGTGGGAGACCTCTCAGAAGAAGGTGCAAGAGGAGGTTGGAGCCAAGCTAAAAGAGGCGCAGACGAAAGGAAAAGCGGCGGGCGCAGCAAAGATGACCGCACAGGAGATCGAACGGTACCGGCAAGAGGCAGAAAAAGCGGAAGAGGTGGCACAAACGGCAAGAACAGCGGCTGTAGATCCCATTGCGGAGGCGGAGCGCGCTATCGAGGAGTTGCAAACCCCCTTGAAGGAGGTACGGAGGCAAGTCGAAAAGGCCAATGAGAAATTTCAAGAGGCTGCGTCTAAAGTGGAGGAAGCCGAGAGGGAGAAGCGCATCGTGGCGGCCAATAATGCTGCGAGAACAGTCGAGGAGGCGGTATCGGCAATCGGTCAAGCAATTGGGCAACGGAATGAGCGCCCGTCGCGTATGGAGAGTGCTAGGACCACCATCCGGGCAGCTCTTGACAAAGCTACGGCTTCTGAGCAAGCCGCACGGGCTGCTCTGGTGGCAGAAGAGAAGGCGGCAGCGACCATACCGAATAGAGACCCAGGGCGTGTCGCCACCGCAAGGCAGCACGTTGACACTGAAGAAGCAAGTGCTAGAAAATTTCGCGAGGCCTTAGAGATGATTAAGAAGGCAATGCAAGAGTTGCGGCTTGTGCCATCAGAAGAAGCTGGGCGGCAATTAGCAAAGAGGGCGCTCGGCATTCAGGAGTCGCTCGAACGAGAACAAAAAGAGGCTCTGGAGAAAGAGGTGGCGGCAAGCCTTGCAAGAGCGGATGCGTCCTCGAGAGCGACGGAGGGAGTGGCAGAACTGCCAAGTCCTAGGGACCGTCTGCCTGGAGATCTTAAGAAGAAGAAAATACTATCCAGCCAGCAGGGGAAGACAAAGGAAGATCAGATATTGAACCTTATCAATGATCCAAAATTTGACCTGCAAAAGGGGCCGTCTGCCGTGGCAGAAAAATTCAAGAGATATAACTTCCTCCCTCAAGTGTTACAAGGCGGCAATCCCATTGCTGTTCTGTTTATTTGTGATACGTGGTGCGCGAACGCTAGCGAGTTCAAAAAATTTCCACCACCGAAAGACCTAGCATCCCAGCTAGCGCGCAAGTTTGTTGAAGGGATGGGAAGACAGCCTCCCGATCCACGGTATGCCCGCGTCGAAGCATATCTAAAAGCGCATGAGACGTCCCCGAGTGTTGGAAACTTGTACCAAAATATCCTTGATGAAATGGTGGTGTTGCGAGCGCTGAAAGACCTAAAAGAGAGCGATGCAAAAGCCGCAGTGGCAAAAGTGAAGGATGACCGAACTGTAGGCCGAAGGGAAGAGTTGACAAAGCGCATTCTCCAGCAGTATCCGGATGGCACTGAAAAGGCCCTCTTTTCCTTCATGCATACCCTCGTCACGATCGACGTCTTTCTCCAAGATGATGCTGTGCAAATCCTCGTGCAGGAATTGACGAAGAGAAAGAAAAAGGTTTCGGAAGTTGCCGCGATTTTTGACACGGAAGGGCATAAAAAATCGAAATTCTACTCTGCTCTCAAGCTGAAATGGCAGGAATCCGAACCGCCTGAGTCACCGGGAGACATCGATATCGTTGACGTGACAGCTTCCTAGATCGCTGCCATGACGAACGCAGTACTGTTATGGCCCTACTTCGACGATCGTGACATCTGGGGGTTGAGGCTTTGTGGCTCTGAGCCGCATGGCCACAATCTGTTGCTCCGCCGCTGCTTCGCGTTGAGAGCGTTCTTTAGCGGATTGACGTTTTGGTGGCGCCGACGGCTTAGGAAGCAGTTCGCGTAGCGTTGTCATAATCTCTTCTGCAGAAGGCCGCTCCTCAGGCTTTGGGCTCAAGCAACGGAGAATTACATCATCAATCGGCGTTCCAGGTTGCAGGTTTTTCTTCACCTCCGCCAACGCCCAGCGGAGGTTTCTCTTGAGATCATCGATTTCTTCCTTGCTCCGGGAGCGTTCGAAGACGTCGGCTGGAAACACCTTGGCAAAGGCATTGCTCTCCTTGCCATGGAACATCTGCAATAGCAAAATACCAAATGACCAGACCTCGCCTTCTTTCGTGGCCTTCCCCTTCCCCCGACCAAAAATCTGTTCCGGAGCTAAAAACGCCAGGGAGAAAGTCTTTAGCAATTCCCCGGCGGGAACGCATCCGCCAAGGTCGCCCCAGAGGGCATTGAGGCGACTATTCGCCAGTTTCAGAAAGAGATTCGCGCTTTTGAGGTCGCCATGGACGCGGTTTGTCGCATGAATGCTGTGCATGCCTACGGCGGCATCAAAGGCAACGCCAAGCGCTGCGTTATATTCAGGGCTTCCCTGAGTAGGCTGGAGGTTGGTCATCCATTCCGCATCGCCCATGTTACACCACTCCATCATGATGCCAACAGGGACCTCGACCTCTTTGCCTTCTATCTGACGCCTCTCTGTCTTCACGCGGTATAACTTCACGATGTTGCGCACGCCAGAGGCTTCAAGAGCTTGGAGAATGTCAACCTCCTCGCGCAAGCCAGCAATCCGAGCCTCGGCTTCCGCAGCGGTCATCCTTTTTAGCCCGTGAAGCTTGAGGTAGGCGTATGTCTTATTGCCCTCAATGATCTTTTCGACAGATCCAAAGTCAATCATCTTTCGAACGGTCTTAAAGCTTCCTTTGCCAGCGCCTTTGGCCACAGACAACTTGACACCCCCGGTGGCCGTCGTCTCGCAGCGGATTATGCCGACGTTGCTGGAAAGTTCCATTTTGGAGGTGTGCTTGGGACTCGACTTCGCCGCTGCCACCATCTCAGCGATCCGCTTCCTCACAAGACTTTTCACCCTCTTCGCCTCCGATTCCGCTACCTCTGGCCCAAGCTCAGGGACTTCGACGTGTACTTTTTTGGCCAGGCTCAGCGCTTCACGGAAGGATGTCTTAAAGAATGTGTCGAGCTTGTGCTGCTCGTCTTTAGAAAGCCTATTCCAATCTGATATTTGGACGTAAACAGTCGTGTCTCCTTCGCCAATCTTCTTCCATAACTTCGGGTCCAAGCCCCTCATGCGCTGCAGGAAGCCCATCGAAGATTTTGCAAAATACGTGACGGTTCGCACCGTATCCCCCTCTTTCCATTGGATGGTGTTCGGCTGATCTTCGCGAACAGGAGGGACAATGGTAAAACCCTTGGATGTGATGGATCCAGGAGATGTCATAATGGTACATCCTCATGTAGTTATTATTTGGATGCACCGTTTCACATTAAAAAGCTAGAAGAGCCATTTGCCATCTGGGTTTTTAGAGGAGACGCAGGAGATTTTTGGATCGAGCGACCTCTTCACCCATATGCCTTGACATATGGGTGAAGAGGTCTTAGGTAGATGCGCTACTCTGTCCTCAAAAAGGAACACTGTACATGGCTCTAGAGACAAGAGACTTCTCTTCTTGGGGGAGGATGCTCTACACTGTGAAGAGGAAGAATGCGATCTCCAGGAGTTTGATGTGGTTCGACTGCCAGAAGCTGTGATGAGTAATGACCTCGACGAGCTGCTGGATATTTTTTCGGATGACCTACGTACCTTGCCGTCATCGTCGCTCGTCAAAGCTTGGATCATCGTTCCCAATGGGTCGATACGAGCATGGTTTGCCCACGAACTTGCAAAAAAGGAAATCTCACTCCTCCGCTTTGAGATTCTTCTCCTCGATGAAGCGCTGAGGTATCGATCCTCGCGCCTCACACGTCACCACGTCATCCCTCTCCTCATGGCATTCCTCGATAACCTGCAAAAGACATCTCCCTCTCCTCTCCCTCACAGTGACACCGCCCCTATGCAGTACCTGTTGGCACGAAAGCTCCGCCTCCCATGGACACTACGAGCATTCCTCGGCGAGGCGGCCGCCTGTGCCAAAGATGCAGAGCGAGAACGCCTCTGGCAGCAGTTCGTCAGATGGTGCCCTCTTCCCATCCCCAGTATGCGTGCGCCAACACCTCCATGCCCCACTGTCCCGCTCTTCCTCTTCGGATTTTCATCTCTCAACCCCGTCATCCTCCATCAGCTTCTGGCATTCCCCACCCTCCAGCGCCTTTACTGCCTCTCTCCATGCATGCTCTTCTGGGGCGATCAGTCATCAGATCATGAGCTGCGCCATCTTCTCACAGACGCCGGTCGCCGTCATCTCTCACGTCCTGTAGCCGAGCACCTCGAACGCCTGCTCTACGATCGCCATCGCCTGCTCGCCAATAGCGGTCAGGTGGGGCGAGAGTTTATGATCCTCCTCGAAGAATCGTCGCTGCAAACCTGTGCTGCCTATCGCCTGCCAGCAGCCCTCGCACATCCTCCATACACCGACTACCTCCTGCCAGAGGCGGTTATCCACGGCGGAGCAGCGGCTACGTTGCTCGACCATGTGAAAGCTGACATTCTCCTCCTCATCGGCAGGAGAGATACACCCCATGACCTGCCAGCTGACAGTTCGATCGAAGTCCATGGTGCGCCAACGCCGCTGCGCGAAGTAGAGGCGCTTCGCCGACGCCTCGCAGACTTCTCCGCCCTGCCGCCAGCCAGCATTCTCATCCTCGTCACCGATATGTCGCGCTATGCAGCAGCTGTCGCCCAGGTGTTCGGCGAGGAGATCCCCTACCAAATGTGGGAACAGGAAGAACACAATGGCATCCTCACCGCCTTTCGCATGATGATCCATCTCCTCATGTCAAAAGGAACGCTCAACGACTGGCTTCAGCTCCTGCGCCACCCCATCATCCAAGTATCGCTCTCCATCTCCTCAGAAGAGGCCGATGCCATCATCGCCTGGCTCTCTACTAGCGACATTCATTGGGGACTCAGCCAGCACCATAGGCAGCGGTACCTTGCCTCAAGAGCTATTACACCAACAGCCACGGCCACAACCTTCGACGAAGAATGGTCCTCGCTTCTCACAGACCTTCTCACCGCCACACAAGAGACAACGGTGGATGTCTCCCTCCTCAAGCCTCTCGGAGCTTTTTTCCACTTCCTCCACGACATTGAAACATGGTGGTCACTGCCCCTGCAAGAATCTCACTATGCCCCTATGGCCAGCTTTGCCACTCTTTTCGCCACTCTCCTCGACAGCCTCCTCAAGGGATCGACAGGGGGGTTCGAAGGAGATGCTCTCACCAATGCCATCGCCACATTCTCGGCCATTGCTTCACAAACGGCATCGCCACAGATCCCTGCAGCAGAGGCGCTTTCTACTATCTACACCCTCATCACCAACAACCTCTCCCGCACCCGCCTTCACCTCTCAGCACCCGTCATCGTTGCCCCTCTCGCCACCTTCCAGCCATTCCCCGCACAGCTCATCGCCATCCTCGGCGCCCACGACGGAGCGTTGCCAGAACACTCACAAGACCAGCTTCTCGACCGCCTCGACAGAATGGTTCCCAACATCCCGGCGTCAAGCGCGCTCCTCGACCGCTATGCCTTCATAGAAATTCTCCTCGCAGCAAAGAACCTCTTCATCACCTACCAATCCTACGCCTTTGACATCAGAGAATCGGTGCCATACTCTCCAATCGTTGCCGACCTCCTCGCCCACCTCGACGCCAACTACACCATCGCTGCCTCACCACCGTCCTCGCGCATCCACACCATCCACCCCTTATCACGCCCACACTACCCTTCACAGCCTCGCCCGCGTCCACCGACAGCCCTTGTCCTCGACAAAAAATCCCCATCGCCATCACTCGCCATGACCACACTCCAATACACAGCACACGCGCCGCTCGACGTCTACTACAAAGAGCAGTATGCCCTCGCTGCGCACTCTTCTCCATCCCCCTCTCTGTTCATGCCTCCATGGGAGATACGCTCCCGCCTCGAACGTGATATCGCCACCGCCGCGCCATCAACACCGCATCCCTCGTACCAAAAGGCGTTTTCCGTCGTCCACGCGTCCCTCCGCACCATGAACATCACGCCAACAACGATAGACCTCCACCTCCTCCCAACCATTGCCACTCCATGCCATACGCCAGCCGCACTCCTCGCACCAGTCATCGACACCTCTCCATCCATCGTCGGTACCTGGCCGTCGCTCATCAAAGAGGGGATTCTCATCACCTCCGATGAATGGCGGCAAGAGCTCTTCTCACGGTGGCCAGAGCATGCCATCCGTACGTACATCGCCCATACCTACCACATCCCCATCGCACCCTGTGCAATCCTCCTCAAAAACCGCGCGACACTCTCCCTCCCTCCCTCCAACACCATTCACGTCTGGGCGGAATTCGCAGCTCTCGCTACGACAACGCCATTTCCCTTTTCCTACGACATCGTCAAAGTCCTCCTCACCCACCCCTCTCCCCACGACGTCTACCGCGCCATCATCGCCCACGCAGAAACAAGAAAAGGAGCGTGGCGAGCGTTTGCCGACACCCTCACCATCGACATCTGTACCCATCACCTCCCCCAATGGGAACAGTACGCCTCCCTCCTATGGTCGGATCTGTTTACTCTCCCGGAGGCGACGTGAGCTTTTCGATCGTATCCCGCTCAGAAACCATCTCCCACCGCCTCTTCCTTGAGGCCTCTGCAGGGACAGGGAAGACATTCGCCATCGAACATTACCTCGTCCGTGCCGCCCTCACCACGTCGTTCGACCCAGAAAAACTCGCCCTCATCACCTTCACGAAAGCTGTTGCCCACGAACTGCGCCGCCGTTTCCGCGCCGCCCTCCTGTCCACTCTTGCCACCGTCGCTGGAGAGGCCCCCCCCACCCCTCGACCGTGGAGTTGCCATCCCCCGGGCCTCACGAGTGGCCTGGAC
>CAYPCN010000002.1:0-74007 GCA_964409235.1 uncultured bacterium | reverse complement strand
CACATCTTGTGCCCGGGCAGCTCTGCTGCCAGGGCACGGGGAAGGGGTTCGGGGACCTGTCCCCGACGGGAGGCAGGGGCAGAGCCCCGCACAAGAGGTGCCAGACTATGTGCGGGCGATGCTGGAGGACGATGGGTTTTGTAGAGGGGACGTTGTACGAGCGCTGGAAGAGGTGGTGGAGGGCCTTGGGCGTGCGATGATTACCACTATTCATGGCTTTTGCGACAGGCTATTGCGGGGATGGGGTGAGGAGGCAGGGAGCGGCCGTTGGGTGAGCGAGGAGGAGAAGAAGCGCTGGCTTGAGGAATTTCTGGTGGAGGGAGGAGGTCTGCAGGCGTTTGAGGTTGATGTCGTCTCGAGAAAGTATCGCCATGACCAGAAGGCATTGGTGGAGCGGCTGGTGACGCTCATGGAAGATGCACAGGTAGATGACGCGTGGGAGAGAGCAGCTACTGCTGCTGGAGTGGTGCGCGAGAAGTGTAGAGGGAGGAATGTTGCAGATTGCCTCATGGCGAAAGCTCGGGGGTATCGCGGCAACATGCAAAAGGATGGGAGTGCGAAGGACGAAGTAGTGCGTGCGTGTGCAGCACTACAGAGGATCGTCGTCGACGGACTCACCGAAGAGGTGTTGGAAGGGCTGTTAGGATTTTCGCTGCCAGCGTGCTTTGAGACTCCACTGGCTAAGAGATCGGCGGTCGACGCTGATGTCGAACATGTGGTGCATACCGTGGTGGAAGAGCTGTGGCCGGCGGTAGCAGAGCTCGTCGACGGCGAGAACATCGTCCGCCGGCTGGCGGCGAGAGCGGCAAGGGCTTTTGGAGAGTTTGTGGAGAAGAGCGGGAGGAAGACTCCCGACGCTGTCATCCGTCGCGTCTGCTCGTTGTCTGAAGATACCGAGTTTCTTGCCTATGCGGCCGGGACTGTGGAGTGGCTCATCGTCGATGAATTCCAAGATACTGATGAAACGCAGTATCTTCTTCTGTCGCGCCTTTTTCTTGACAACCCTTTGTGGCACGGCCATGTGCTGTTTGTTGGCGATCCAAAGCAGGCTATCTACGGCTTCCGCAACGCCGATGTCTACAGCTATCTCGCCGCCAAGAACGCCCTTCTGCCCGACGAAGTGCGGACGCTCGCTGTCAACTACAGAGCGGATAGCAATGTCGTTGACGCTCAGAACCGCCTTTTTGCTGGCCCTGAGCAGCGGTGGGTCTTCTATCTGCCACGGGCGATGACAAGCCTGGCAGTGGTGCCTTCGACGGCGGGGAGGGTGGCTGCAGGGCTCGTCGATGGCCGAGGGGCGTTACATCTTTTCGTCGCCCACCATTGCTTGGGGAGGAAGCGTCGCTGGCCTCATGAAGATCTCGAGAATGAGGGGCTGTTCCCGTGGATTGCCGATGAGATCCAAGCTCTTGAAAAGTGCGGCATTGCCTACCGTCGGCAGGCCATTCTCGTCAAAGATCGGTACCAGGCGCGGCGTGTACAGAAGTACCTCGCCGGCCGCGGTATTTTCACATGCGCTTGGCGTGTCGATCATGTGACGGACTCCCCTGTCTACCAGTGGCTGCAGAAGGCATTCGCCCTTGCCATACGTCCTAACGACCTCCGCAGGCTATCATCGCTCCTGCTGACACTGCCTACTGAGGACCATCTGACGCTATGCCAAAGTATCGTGTCAGGCCGACGCCTCGATCAGTGGGCCATGTGCGCTACGGCTTGGTGCCATGTCCGAGATGCCTTTCAGAATGGTGGCATTGCAGCTATGGCTCGAGAGCTGTTCTCATGCCGATGGGATGGCCGTACTACTGTTGAAGAGTGGCTGAGGGCTATGCCTGAGGGATCGCAGCTGCTCATTGATCTTGAACATCTCTTTGAGCTGCTCTCCCTTCTTGGCGATATGCTTCCTCATGCTCTGGAGGCGTATGCCGGCGCTCTTGCAGACCTTTCGGGGCATTTCTCAGAGGATATAGAGTCTCTCGTCCGCCGTGTCGACCCCGACGACGGTGGCGTTCCCATTCTGACCATGCATCGCAGCAAGGGTCTTGAATTCGATGTTGTCTATGCGCTCGGGTGTGGAAGTAGGACGCCTCCAGAGGAGGCGACGGCTGGCGGTGAAGGTGATGCTGAGAAGCTACGCCAGCTGTACGTCGCTGTGACGAGAGCCAAACGCCGCTGTTATCTCCCCCTATGTATCGACGATGATGAGAAGGCAGTGCCGCTCGGGAGGGCGTCCCCTGTTGAGTTGCTCTTTGCGGCTCTCAGTGCCCGTGGAGAGCCATCTCCATCATGGTCTGAGGTTCTCTATGGCTTGATGTCTGGCGCGTCGCTCGTAAAGCGCGCTGAGGCGCTCTGCTCCGACCTTCCCCATGCTATTACAATGAGCGATGTCATGGCAGAACGGCGGCACGTACCTCCTGTCGTCAGACCGAGAACAGCCGTCGCTGTTCAGCAATGGGCAACGCCAATATGCCAGCGGCGTACGTACCGCTCGTTCAGCAGCGGGGAGTATTGCCTGACTTTGAGAGGGATGGGAGGTCGCATTCCGCAGCCGGGAGCGAAAAGCTTTCCCAGCTCCGCTCGCTCTTCCTCTCCAGCGCTCTTTGGAGCTCGATTCCATGAGGCTATTGCCAAGCTACTCTTTGCCCCTCCTGAGGCTCGGCAGTCGCCGGAAGCTGTGGCAACATGGCTGAATGGGGCTGCTGATGGCGAGATGGCGCAACTGTTGTACGATGCCGCCACTGTGCGCCTGCCATTGGATGGTGAGGAGGTATGCCTTGAGGACGTGCCGAGAGAGGCTATGAGAGCAGAATGCGCCTTTGTGGATCGAGAGGACGGCGACAGGTATGTGCGAGGAGTTTTGGATCTTGTGTTCGTGTGGAAAGGTGCTGTTTATGTCGTGGATTGGAAGACGCATTCTGTAGAAGGAGGACGGTGTCGCGACGTGGTCGAGCAGGGGTATGAACTCCAGCACCGGCTGTATCTGGAGGCTGTGGTGCGGGCGTTGTCTGCTGAACTTCGCTATGGTGGCTTTTTCTTCGTTTTTGTGCGCCATGTGAAGGACGGTGGCATTGTTGGAGAGTGCAGAGGCGGCGATGGGGCGTGATGAGATTGTAGAGCGTTTAGTCCGCCTTGGCGGCGTCGATGCTGTTGACGTGATGCTGGGGGAGAAGATTCAAAAGGGGGGCGGCCTTCTCGGGCTTTTTGTTTCGAGGGCGTTTCGCCATGGTCATATGGCGGTGAGGGTTGGCGATGAGATTGTGCCGAGCGTACTGTCGGTCTTCTCGGACGATGGGACGGCCGTGGTGGATGCCGAGTTGGAAGGATGTATTGTCGGATGGTTGCGGCGCGAGATGGGAAAGCGGTCTGGGCAGCTTATCTTCGATGGCGATGTTGTGGCGCTCCCCTATGCATATGGATTGGAAGAGGCTCTTGCCCGCGAGGTGAGGCGTATTAGCGAAGCTGACCCTTTTGTCAAGGCTGACGGCGGTACTGTCGACGAGCTGGTGAATGAAGGGCAGCGAGCGGCGATCATGGCAGGGATGGATACGTCGTTGTGCTGTGTGACGGGAGGTCCTGGTACTGGCAAGACGTACACAGCCGGCGTTTTCTTGAGAGTGTTGGCGCGGGCCTGTCGCGTGCGGCCGTTGCGCGTCGCTGCCGTCGCCCCTACGGGGCGTGCTGTCCAGGCGCTTGCCAGCAGCATGGCGAGGATGGGGGGCGAAGCGGTGGCTGTCGACGCGAGGACGATCCACAGTCTTGTAGGGCAGCGAGGGGGCGCCTTTTTGCCGTACCATGTCGTCATCGTCGACGAAGGGTCGATGATTGGCAGTGCGTTGATGCTGAAGATGCTGGAGCGTTGTGCGTGCGGCACGCGAGTGCTGATTCTCGGCGATGCGGATCAACTGCCGTCGATCGACCCTGGGCAGCCGTTTTTTGAATTGCTGAAGGCAAAGAGCGTCCCCCGCGCTTCGCTGACAGGCTGTCAGCGGACAGCGTCGGCGTCGCTATTAGCACTTGCTGAGGGCATCCGCTCTGGGGAGAGCCAGAGCTTTGACAGGGTAGTGGGAGGCGACGTTTCTTTTGTTGATTGCCAATGTGATGGGGACTGGAAGCGAGCCGAAGCGGACATTGAGCGAGAGGTCCTGTCTGTATGGCGCAGCGAGATGTCGTTGGATGCCGCTCGGCTGCAGGTGCGGACGACAGCACTGTTGACACCGAGCCGAAAGGGCTATTGGGGTGCGGACCGCCTCAATGAGCACATGGGATGGCAGAAGGTGTACACACCTGTGGTATGCACGAAGAACAGCCATCATCTTGGAGTGATGAATGGCGATATTGGGGTGTTGGAGAGAAAGGAGCCATACGATCACGTGCATTTTCAGCATGGTACGATTCCGAGCGTGTTAGTGCCGCGCATGGAGCGCTCGTTTGCTATGACGGTTCATAAGAGCCAAGGAGGAGAATTTGACCGGGTTGTCCTTGTGATCCCTCCCGGTGCTCTCGTAGACCGCCGCCTGCTGTATACCGCTAGTACGAGGGCGAAGAAGAGGCTGACCATCATCGGCCGCAAAGAGGATGTCACGAGGGCCATAGAGCACAAAGGAGAGAGGCTGTCTCTGCTGGCTCATAAATTATGCACGCAACCTTAATATATAGTTTAAAAAATCAACGTACTGTGCATTGTATGTAGTAATCTAATTTATGGTGTAAACAATGCGGTATGTTGTTGTTTCTTTACTTATAATTGTTTTTCATGGGTTCTATGAGAACGGGTGGGCGAGCTGTGCGCATAGTGATGACAAAGAAGTGAACAAAGGTATTGTCGCTCCTCTCCGTCCCATTCTTATCTTTGATTTTGGTGGGGTGATTGGAGGAGCGGATCGAGGAGTGGTGGCCAATGCCATAGCTCCGGTCCTCAACATCCCTGTTCAAGAGGCGTTGGGAGTATTGGCAGAGCTGCGCGTTGCCAAACGCCAAGGAATATCGACAGCGTCCTTTTGGCGTGTGTACGAAGCGCGCTCTGAGCAGCAGCTTCCCTACAACTGGGACGAGTATTGGGAAGAGGTTCAGCGGCATGCCATCCGCTCCACGCCTGGCATGGTCGATCTCGTGGAGGATCTGCGTGCAAAGGGCTATCGCGTGGCCATGCTTTCGAACACTACGGGACGGCGAGCTGAGTTCATCCGCCGTCAAGGACTGTATAGCCATTTTGACCCTGTCCTCCTCTCGTGTGAGATAGGAGTGAAAAAGCCGGATCGAGCAGCGTATGAGAGGCTATTACATGAACTTGAGGCCTCGGCGTATGAGTGCCTTTTCATTGACGATAAGCCGGAAAACATCGAAGCTGCCCGTTGTCTTGGAATAGACGGCATCGTCTTTACCACGATTGAAGCGCTGGAACAAGAGCTGGCAAAACGCGGTATTCACCATATGCCCAAGGGGTGACCGTCACGCCCTCCCACCCCGAACTGGAGGGCTGCCGAGTCCGGTCTGAGGAGATGTTTTTCGCTAATCGAGTTTTTAGAACTGGATAATTCAGAATGTTGGTATCATAGATCGTTTTTTGTTCCAAATGAGGAGAACTTTATATGAGCTTAAAAATTCCTGAGTCATCTTCGGCTGTCCCAGCATGGGCTGAAGAGGTGAGGCCCGCCGAAGGATCGGAAAAGAGAGATGGCATCGAGGGGTCGAAAGCTCTTCCTGATAATAAGGATACTCGGGTCGAGAAGCTCGCCCAAATTCTCAAGAACGAACCTTTACAAGCAGCAGCCCCCATCCAGAGTCGTGAGGCGGAGATCGTCCAAAAAAAAGCCGCCTTGAGAAAGGAAATTGAAGAAGATAGAGAGGGCCTGGCAAAGGCTTTTCCTGCGTTATATGAGACAGTGCGCGCTCTTGTCTGTGACGAACTACAAAAATTAGATGGGACCATTGTTGGTGGGGCCATTGCCTTGCGTAAGTCGTTCATATATTGGGAAGGGATGAAGTTGGCTCATAGGATGCGATATGACGATACAACAAAAAAGCTCCGATTGGATGAGCCAACGCAAGCGCTTTTCACATGGAATGAAGGTCAGGCTCCATTTTTGAAGATGGTTTTTGATCCCCAACATCGAGGGACTATTTCCTGCACGAAGAGCTTTTATGACTTTAATGGGCCTGGCCTATACGTCATATTTGCCAATATGCGATCAGGTGGGGGATGGCTAGAACGAGGAGCCCTTCAAGAAGAGTCGATTGTCATGGAAGTCATCGACTTCGCTCGTTTCCTCGCTGCCAATAGAGGTGTTGGCAAAGGATCTTCCCGCTCGGCTATTTTTATCAGGACGCCTCTCAATAGCACGCCAGAAGCGGCCGACGCTGCAGAAACACCTTTGCAAGCCCACCCGACACCACTTCTTTTACGTGACATGCTTCGAATTCGAGAAGTGGGGGCAGGAGCACGAGGCAGTAATTTTGAAAAGGGCACCGACGATCAGGTATATGGTGCGATCCAACCCAGAGCGCCTCAGCACGTCCATCTCCTATCCATGGCTGCACCTCGTCTCCCTGCATCAAAACCAGAGCATCAATTTGCTCATGACACATTGAAAGACTTCTTCGGCACAGTCATGGCTGGATTTGTCCTAGCGCAAGGGAAGATCGATCCTTTTGTGATTCACTCTGGACGTCTTGGATGTGGGTATTATTGCAATAACATCAGGGTGGCCTATGTTCTGCAGCGCCTCGCGGCTGCTCATGTTGGCGCAGACCTTGTCCTCCACGATTATGGAGCAGACGATCAGAAAATCTGTGAAAATGATTGGAAGATCGTCAGCCAGGACTTAAAGGGAAAGACATTGGACGAGTGCCTCCTCAGCATTGGAGCGTACTTCAAAGAGCATCCAGACGCGCCAAAAGAGCAGAAATAACGTCTATGTTCACGACTCCATCTCCGCAGTGGGTAGGCGAGATGCGGTCGTGAACACCCAGCGTGTCCTAAAGGAAAAGCGATATTTTGCTTTTGCTCGAAAATCACTACACTAGCTACAACGAGCGTAGGAGAAGAAGAGCCCTACCTTGGAATATGGATCGAAATTGACGGCGACGGAGCGAGGCATGTTCTCTCGACAAGAACACCATACTGAGGACCAAGTGATCTGCTGGAACTGCGAAGAAGCTGTCCACCAGTCAGCTATCGTCTGTCCCTACTGCAATGTAGATGTGCATCGTCATCAAGTGCAACAAGCATCAAAACAGGATAAGATTGCCGCATTCCCTCAGGTGAAGCTTCCAAAAACAAGCGAGACATCGGAAGGGGCATTGCAAACGGTGTCCTTTGCTGTCTCTCTGTTGTTGCTCCTCGCAGGGAGTACGTCGTTCATCGTGGCTGTTGTCATCGCTTTCTTCTCACGTGATGGCGCCTTTACCATCAGTTGGCGCGAGCACACATGGTCGGCCTTTTTTGGTCTCGGCCTCTCCCTTCTCGCTGGAGGTGCATTCTTCATGCACAAGGTTTCCGATAGTACGGACGAAGCGTAGTACGTACTAGCCATGTGCGATGCGCCTTTTGGAGGAGAGAGTACAATCTTTTTGGCCGACGCTACCCAAAATCTCCCACTTCTCCTCTAACAATCCACATCACAGCTGGCCCTTACTAATCATCGTCCGTGCTTCCGTCTGAGCCGCAGCATTTTTTGAATTTCTTGCCGCTACCACATGGACATGGGGCATTGCGCCCAACACGTGGGCCTACGTGGATAGGAGCAACGGGAAGCTGTCCAAGCTCTACGTTGCCTTGGAGCTGCTCGTCATCATCCATGCCAGGGGCCAAAGACCGCCCATGCTCGAGCTCAATCTCCTCGGGCTCTTCGGGCCGTGCAAGGAAGTCGTGCTCAGGCTGAATGAGGATGTGGAATTTGAACAGCGATCTGACCATATCCTCGCGAAGATACATAGTGAACGCATTGAAGAGATGGAACGCCTCGTGCTTAAACTCTATGAGCGGATCTTTCTGCCCAATAGCACGAAGGTGGACATCAGAACGGAGATGGTCCATCTCGAGCAGATGATGCTGCCAGAGATTGTCAATGGTGCGGATCATGATCGATCGTACCATCTCCTGAATGATCTCTTCTGGTTCTCCAGACGCCCGGACCGCCTCTTCGATCGTACGCCGTTCGTACGAAAGCTTCTCGCGAAGAGCAGCGGTGACGCGTTCGGCAGCGATCATGCCGACTTGTTTGGGAGAAAGGCCAGGCTTGTGCAGCGTCTCTTCATCAAGGCCGACAGGAGCAACGGTCGCAAGCCACTGCCGGAACCGCTCTTTGGCTTCGTCAGAGGGCTGAGAAAGCAGATTGTCAGCAGACCTGAGAATCATGTCTTCGACCGTTTCAAGAGCGACGTCGATGGGCGATGGCGTATGCAATAGTTCATTGCGGAAGCTGTAGATCTCTTGACGCTGTTTGTTCATCACATCGTCGTACTCCAGCGTGTGCTTGCGAATCGTATAGTTCCGCCCCTCGACCCGTTTTTGGGCCGTCTCTATGGATTTGTTGAGAATCGCCGCTGTGATGGGTTCCCCTTCAGGAGGTCGGAACTTCTGAAGCCAGGCTGTGAGCGATGGCGAAGCGAACAGGCGCATCAACGGGTCTTCGAGCGAGATATAGAATTTCGACGAGCCCGGATCCCCAAGACGCGCACTACGACCTCGCAACTGGCGGTCGATGCGTCGCGACTGATGGCGTGTCGAGCCAATCACATGCAGGCCGCCGCGATCGGCGATGCCGGAGCCTAACTTGATGTCCGTACCACGTCCGGCCATGTTCGTGGCAATGGTGATCGACCCCTGCTGGCCGGCCATGGCGATGATCTCAGCTTCCTTCGTGTGGTTTTTGGCGTTGAGGACTGTATGCTCCAAGCGGTTCATTTTAAAAAGGCGCGACAGCTTTTCAGACACTTCGACAGATTCAGTGCCAAGGAGAATTGGCCGCCCCTTCTCGTGGATCTCTTTGACCTCTTTGAGGATCGCCGCGTATTTCTCTCGTTCTGTCATGTACATTTCGTCATTGTAGTCTTTGCGCTGGCACGGCTTGTAGGTTGGAATTTGCAGGACGGACAGCTTGTAGATATCCTTAAACTCATGGGCTTCGGTAATAGCGGTGCCCGTCATCCCGGCAAGGTGTGTGTACATGCGGAAGTAATTCTGCAATGTGATAGTGGCGTAGGTCTGTGTCTCCCGCTCGATCGGCACTTTTTCCTTGGCTTCGATCGCTTGGTGAAGGCCATCGGAGAAGCGACGGCCAGGCTGCATGCGGCCAGTATGTTCATCGATGATGACGATCTTTTGCTCTTGGATGATATAGTCGACATCGCGCTCCATGAGTAGGTGGGCGCGGAGCAGCTGCCTCAGGTCGTGGGCGCGCTCTTTGCGGATTCCGTCCTCTTTTTGAATTTCTATCTTCCGCGCAAGTTTCTCCTCCTGGCTGAGCGAGGGGTTTCTGTCAATCTGCACCAATTCATGGCCGAGGTCGAGCATGACAAAATCGTCGTTCTTCCCTCCCCCTTCGATCCACGCTTGGATGCCGCGTTCCGTGAGCTCAAATTCATTGGCCTTCTCATCCACGATGACAAAAAGGTGGGAGAGTGCTTCAGCACGAAGCTCCTTATTTTGCTCCTTGTAATAATGGAGGTCCCACTTGTCAATGGCCGCTCGGATATCGGGATTTTCTTTCAGCCGCTTGAGAATTTTATTGCGAGGCGTGCCTTTGCTGATCAGCCAAAGTCGTTGGCAGGCATCGTATTCTTCCTCTGTCAGCGTCACTGCCGTCTCTTGATCTTCCATGAATCGCCCGAGCTTTTTCTTCGCTTCCAAGGCAATCTGCTGGCATTCCTCGCGTTGGTGTTGCACTAAGGCCGCAACACCATCTTGCAGTTCGGCGTATAGCTGTTTAGAAACTGCCGATGGACCTGAAATGATCAAAGGCGTTCTCGCCTCGTCAATGAGGATAGAGTCCACTTCGTCAATCAAGGCAAAGTAGTGGCCGCGTTGCACCTGCTCGGTGGCATTCATCGCCATGGAGTTGTCGCGAAGGTAGTCAAAGCCAAACTCAGAGGCAGTGCCATAGACGATGTCCGACTTGTAGATGGTCGTCCGTTCGTCATGATCCATGCTTTGCTGCAACACTCCCGTCGTCAAGCCCAAACGGTGGTAGATCGTCCCTATCCACTCGCAGTCGCGCTTGGCTAGATAGTCGTTGACAGTGACGATATGCACCGGCTTCCCACTAAGGGCACGAAGGTATAAAGGCATGGCGGCCGTCAACGTCTTCCCTTCCCCTGTTTGCATCTCAGCGATGGCGCCGTAGTACAGAGCAATAGCACCAAGGATCTGCACGTCATACGGGATCATATCCCATTTTTGATTGTATCCAGAGACATGGACCTCCATCCCCATCATTCGTCGGCAGCAGTTCTTCACAGCGGCAAAGGCTTCAGGAAGAAGGTTGTCCAAAGAGGCGCCTTTAGCGAGGCGCTCCCGGAATTCAACCGTTTTAGCAGCAAGCTGCTCATCGGTGAGCGTTTGAAATTGCTCTTCAATAGCATTGATCTGCTTGACAGCCTTCCAATACCGTCGAAGAGTACGTTCTTGAGCGGTTCCAAAGAGCCATTTTAAGAATGATAGCATGCGCATACCTCAACATCTAGGTCGGTGCGGACAATGCGTCCGTTACTGAGGGCGAGAGAGAAAAAATCATACGCTTTGAAAAGTTTCGTGGCAACGGAAGAGAGCCAGCGCCTGCGCTTCCATTGCAAATGGCTCTGAAAATTGTACTGTTGTGATATGGATATCGCAAATGGCTCAGATAGTTGTTCACTGGAGGTTTTGTGGAGATCGAACAGGTCAAGCAGATTGTAGACGGATGTCTTTCCCGTGTAAGCGAAAGGATCGTTGGGCAACAAGAAATTGTACGCAAGATCTTCATTGCGTTGATCGCTGGCGGCCACGTGTTGGTAGAGGGAGTGCCGGGCATTGCCAAGACACTGTTGATATCCACGGTCTCGCAGCTTGCGGGGCTTCCGTTCAAGAGAATTCAATTCACGCCCGATCTGTTGCCCTCAGACCTCACGGGCATGAGCATATTCCGCCCAGATCAAGGTACGTTTGTCGTGGAAAAAGGGCCTGTCTTCACAAATGTCATTTTGGCCGATGAGATCAACAGGGCGCCTCCCAAGGTGCAGTCAGCGCTGTTGGAAGTCATGGCAGAAAAACAGGTGACAATCTTTGGGCAGACATTTGTCGTCGACACCCCCTATTTTGTGATGGCCACTCAGAATCCTATAGAACAGGAAGGGACGTATACGCTGCCAGAAGCACAGCTTGACAGGTTTATGTTTAAATTGCTCATGCCATACCCCAATGCGACTGAAGAGACGCTCATCGCTTCGCACAGCATGGTCCAGGCGATGCCAGCGCCTTTAACGCCATTTCTCAACAGAGAGAATATCAAAGAAATGCAGCAGCAGGTCGATGGGATTCACGTCGATGACAAGGTGGTAGGCTATGCTGTCGACCTCGTGGTGGCAACGAGGGATATGGAGAAGCTGTCGGCGATGAAGCTTGGCGCTGCTATCCAGTGGGGGGCTTCTCCTCGGGCTACGCTGTGGCTGCTGCGAGGAGCAAGGACAGCAGCGATGATAGAAGGGAGGGATTTCGTCACGCCGCATGATGTGAAGCAGATCGCCAAGGACGTCCTGCGCCATCGGCTGATCCTAACCTACGAAGCGCAGGCAGAAGGGCTCACGCCAGATGCCGTTGTTGAGAAACTTCTGCAAGAGATCCCATCGCCGTGATTGACAAGCGGTTTGCTCTTACACTCCAGGTCAAGCGACATGTCCTTGGACAGGTGTTGGGAAGATATCGCTCGCTCTTCCGCGGAAAAGGAATCGATTACGATGAGATCCGCAAATACACTCCTGGCGATGACCCAAAGGCTTTTGCATGGGCCAAGCTCGCACAGCTTGGAGAACCATATGTGAAGACATTCCTCGAAGAAAGAGATTTGTCCGTCATGGTGGCGTTAGATACGTCAGGATCTGTCTTCTGGGCTCGCCCTGACAAGGCGCGACTCGCTCTTGAGGCAGCGGCCATTCTCATCTTCTCTGCCGCTGTTAGCAGAGATCGCATTGGCTTAGCGCTGTTTTCTGAAGGTCTTGAGAAGTTTGTCTCCCCGAGGCGAGGGTTGTCACAAGCAGGGCGTCTTGTGGAAATGATGACCAGCATAGGGCTTGGCAAGCGCCGGACCTTATTAGCAAAAAGTCTTCACGCCATCGGTGCTCGTCATGGCCCGAAGCGGGGGGTCATCTTTGTCATCTCAGATTTTATCTCTGACGATCCAGGGTGGAAGCGAGCGCTGTCGTCGTTGGCAGTGGACAATGACCTCATTGCCTTGCGTGTGGTGGACAAATGGGAAGAAGACCCTCCCCCTGTGGGGTGGATCTATGCTGAAGATCCCGAGACCGGCATATGCCGCTTGGCAAAGTGCGACCAAACGCTGAGCGAAGAGATGCGCCGTCAATGTGAGCAGCAGCGTCGGGAGTTGATCAGGTTCACGTCCCATCATCGTATTGATTGTGTTGAAATCGTTGAAGGACAAGACCCAGTAAAGACGCTGAGAGCATTTTTCGAACGCCGATGCCGGATGTTAAGGCGATGAGCATAGGTATGTGGGTACGAGTATGGTTGATGCTTTGTTGTGTTGGGGGCAGCGCCTGGTCTGTTGACGATGCCGCTGTCGTCGAAGAAGGGCAGGTCGTCACCGCGTCAGCTGACCTCGCGCTTCCAGAAGCTGCGTACCCTGCGTTACAGTTGCATCTCCAAGGGATATCCTTTGCCCGCCCTTTACCATGGCCATACTATCTCGAAGAGTATGAGATCCACGACGGAAGGGTTATGGTGCGCGGGCGCATCGCGCAGCCTGGGCAGTATACGATTCCGCTGGGGACCTTTCGGTGGCAAGGAACAGCATCGCTGCTGCCAGCATTTTCGTATGCTGTCACCCCTCTTCGCCTGCCGACACCGTCGGCATCAGATCTGCAGCTCCCCTTTCCCGAAAAGGCGCTCTTTCCACGAGCACATAACGTGCAGGCAGAGCGCGACCTGCTGGCACAGAACCAATCCCAAGGGCTGCGCACTGTCTATCGGCAGATGGTCTGGCGTCGTATCCTGATCATCCTCATGTTCCTTCTCGTTTGCGTTCCCATTGCCGTTCAGTGGCGACGGTGGTGGAGGATGCGCACAAAGCCGCTGCCATCCGTCCCTCCCATCACCCCCCGCATGGTCTTTCAGGAAGTGAAGCAGCTTCAACAGCAGGGCGCCGTGCCGTGGCCGAAGCTGGTCTATGTTCTTAACCTTATGACATCGAGAGCGACTCCTTCCCTGACCTCGTATGAATTAGCCAAGTACTTCACCTCTGTTGGCGAGAATGGTTTGGCACAAGCCTCCTCTATGATCGAAGAGTTCGGCTATCGGCCTGGCGGAGAGCAGCATTTTGCGCAGACTGTTCACATCGTAGAGCAAGAGTTGGCAGAGAAAAAGCTCCTGTAACACCACTCACAGGAACGCTGCCCCTCCATGACGCTGATCAATACCTTTAGCGGTGCTACAGGCCATTCTTCGGCCTTGTGCTGCTCACCCTGAAGTCGAGGTACTGAGGGTCTATGCCTTGGGGAAGACATGGCTCGAACTGATTTTTAAACTCGTCGGAAAGAACGTCGATGATGTCTCGTGCCTCACTCTTCTCTGGAAGAGCGCCAACGCGTTTTCGTTCCTCGTGAATCTTCTTGTAGATGACTTCTCGAGTCTCGAGGATTTTCTCCACGATATCTGTATTTTCAAACACTGCTAGCAGAAGGGGAACAGGCGCAAGGTATACACTGAGGCACGTCTCCTTCTTTGCCATGCTAATATACGAGAGCAGAGAGCGGACGTGACAGCGCGCACCTCGAAAGACTTCTCCTTCTCCGCCTTTGAGGATGAGAAAAAGGATAAATTGCTTTTCTGCTTTGTTCGCCCCTGTGCATTCAATGTTCGCGAGGTACGACGCCTTTTTCATCGGCATCTTCGGGCTCAGTTCCTGTGTTTTGAGACGCACTTCTTCAAACAGCTGTTGGACATGGGCATCATTGCTTCCAGTGGGCGTGAAGAGGGGCTGCGAATCGTACAGCTGCTTCAAAAGGTTGCGAAAGATTTTTTCCTGCGTTGGCTTCTGTGCTACGTCTTCGTTGTTGAAGAGGGCGGCAATATGGAATTTTGATGTCAGCCGCTTGCGATATCTCGACGGTCGCGATCGTCGCGTACGAGGGCGTTGTGGCTCTTCCTCCTCATCGTCTTCCTCAAACTCCCCATCGTCGCTCCACTGTTTCCCTTTTGTTTCGCAGTACTGTCTGTAGACCGTTGCTGATTCCTGAGAAATCTTCTTCGTGATCTCTTCTGCTTGCTTTGTGACAGAGACAACGATGTTCTTCGCCACGAGCGTCTCTTCTACCATGCGGCCAACAGAGGACCACGAGAGAATAGAGATAATCAGCAAAAATCCAAATGACCAAGGTAAAAGGCCCATGGCACCCAATGCTTAGCGTACTTTAATAGCGCCGATGTCTTTGGCGACGATAGCGGTCACCACAGTTTCAACAGCATCTTCCTCTTCAATGACAGCCTGGATGACGGCCGGCAAGCCAGACCACTCCTGTCGCCATGCCGTTAGCCAGTTGTCTTCTACATCTTGCTCTGCTCCGATTGTATCATCCTTGTCCTGTGGTCGGAGTGCGAATTTCCACCGAATGCTCTTGACCCCAGGCCAAAGGACAGAGGCCCTCTCCTCCTCTTGCCCTACGCATGCGCGCGACGGATGCGAACGCGTCACCAATACGAGTCCCTCTCGTGGGTCGACGTACAGCTGGGCAAGATCTACATTAGCCAACTTGGGGTTGAGGTGAACGCCATGATCAAAGACGAAGATCAGGCGTGGCGACGCGCCGTCATTGCCCTCGAGGAAAAAAGGGTCTGTGGGGTTGGCGCGCTGGATGCGACTTAACATCCAGCGAAGAGAAGAAACGCGGCGCCACCGCTGGCTTTCGCGTTCAAGATCACGTTGTTGGCGCGACGACATTCTCCATAGGAAAAAGAACAGAGAAATACAGGCCAACATGACCAACACGGACAGAGACGCTGCTGTCAAACTTTCGATGAGCAGGAAGCTGCGGCGTTGTTTCACCTCATGGCCTCCTGCGTAAGGCAGAGATGGGAGGTGCGCACGGCGGAGATCTGTTTATTGCCGAAAGGATGGACAGCGACGATGAGGGTGACGAGGGCGGCACGTTCTTTGCTCTCAGAGCTCGGCTCCCGTTTCTCCGGGGTAGTGCTGGTATATTCCTCGGCTTTCATGTCGATGACATAGCCCTTTTCAGTGATCGACGCTCCTGCTCCTTCGAGCGTGGCATCGAATTCTGGAGGCGCTGTCAAGAATGTCGCTATGAAGCGGGCGAGGTATTCGTCGGCCAACTCATTGCAGCAGAGCTCCTGGCGAAGGGCGGTATAGCGGCGGATCGTCTGATGCAAGGATGTGAATGCATAGGCCAGGCAAATGCCAATGACGATCATGGCGACGCACACCTCAGCAAGCGCAAATCGGTGTTTGCGAACAGAGGGACGGCGCGGTATCTTGCAAAGGCCCTTATAGGCCGTTGGTAAGGTATTCATTGGGAAAAGGGAGGTGATGGGGAACAGAGAGAAGATATGGCTTTAGAGAGATGATCTCTGGGGTGGTTGGGTCTTTAGTGGGTCGGACTATCATATCCAAATCTCGTGACATAGGGCTGTCGTCTGCAGCGGCACAATCAAACTCGATATTTGCGGCCTTTCGATCGTCTTGATCATAGACGCAGACAGAGCTTAGCCCATGACCACCAAAGAAGCGAAACACAGCCTTGTGAATCGTACGTCCATTGAACGCTATGGCGTCTATTCCCGCAAGCTGGCCGATAGGGCCGCACGATTGCGCTATGAGAGAGACGCTCTGCGTGCCCTGCCCCCACAGGTTGACATATCCTTCGAACATGCCGTCGCTCCTCTTGCGCACTACCACCTCGCCAACATGGCCGCTAACCGCTGAAAATCGAAAGGCCTGCAGGAAGAGTCTCTCAAGGCGCTCCTTTGATGTCTTCAGCTGAGTAGCCTGCACCGACCGCTGTATCCCAAGAGCGATAGCACCCGCAACGATGGCGAGAAGACACAAGGCAATGAGTACCTCGATAATAGTAAAAGACGCCTTTCGCTCTCGGCGGCTCATTGCGATTTTGTTCGCAGAGCGCGCTCCGCACCCTTGGAGGACACCCTGATGTCAAGGCCACCATCGCCGTCGTGAGCGACGGCAATCTGAAAGGACTCCCCAAAATCATCTTTCAAAAGTTCGGCGGGATTTGGCGGGGCCAATCCCGAATCATTGATAATGTTGATCCAATCAGTATTAGCCTCGACTTGCTCCGGATGCTCAGAAAAATAGAGCGTTAGGATGGCCTTGAGTCGCTCGACGCGCTGTTTTGTGGCAAAGAGCTTGCCCCGATCCAACGATCGCTGGTAGTTGTAGGCTAGTGCCCCTGTGATCGTGGCGATCAAAATCATCACGATGATCATCTCAATAAGCGTCACACAAAGACGCCGCGTTCGCTTTTTGACCATAGCTCCTATTCTATCCTCCACAAGGCACGTCGGCTTCCATTATACGTGGTCGAATCTTGACATGTGACTAGGCTCATGTCAAGTCTGATGTGTGTCAATTCACATGCCAATCCAGTGCCTGCGCGTCACAATCTTTGGCTTTTTACGGGGCGGTGTAGGGGGGGGCTTCTCTTCTTCTTGGGGTGAAGAAGGCTTCTGTTCTTCCGGGGGTTGAGGGGGGGATGGCGGTGGTGGTTCTTCCTTCTTTGCCTCCGGAGGAGGAGCTTGTTCGCCCTCTAGCTGCCCGCCGATCTTCTCCTTGAGGGCAAGCAGCATCTCTTCGTTTTTCTTCTTCTGAGCCTCAATCTGCTGCCAGTCTCTTTCAGAGAAATTTTGGGGGCGCGAGACGTACTGCTGCACTTGAGATGAGGTGATGCCGCCTCGTTTAAAGGCTTGTTCTAATGACTCTGCTATTTCTTTGTGCAGCTGCCTACATCGCTGGAAGATGGCAGATAATGAACTATCCTCTCCAGGCCCAGCGAACGGCTGCGGAGCCTGTACCTCCTCTTTTTTTGCTCGCCGCTCTTTTTCTAATCGAGAGGCGGCTTCGAAAATGTTATGCGGCTTTGACGCATCATCATTCATTCACACAGCTCACCCTAAACACGCCTGAAATGTTTCTTATAAACGAAGATAACATAACTACGGCAATCTTTTATTTTTGAAAAAAAAGACCCATTCTATATACTTCTGAAGGTATTTGCGAGGCTTGACATGGCATACGTTGAGGAGTTTCGATCACGGCTTGCAACACGAGACTACAACAAAGTCCTGGTATTGTGGCAGGAATACTGCGAAAGCGACGAACTTGATGTCGATGAGTTCATACAGATTCTTCACTTGGTCAAGCTCTCTGACCTAGCTCGCCCCTTTGGGCAATATGTTGAGGCTATTCTGCCTCTTGTCATGACAATATCTGATGAAGCCCTGCGGTTTGAGGCGCTCCGGTATGTGTACGATTTGGAGACTTCGAATAGCCAAGCTCTCTTCGACCTAGCCCACGAGGTGGTACAGTCGCTGTTTGGCACGGTGCCTCAGTACCAAGAAAAGCTTCGCCTCGTCGGCCTTCGAACGAAAGAGAATTTTCAAGGCGCTCTGTCGAATTTCCTCCTCCTCAATCACATTGGGAAGGGGAACTTTGTGTACCACGGCGCTGGTTGGGGTGTAGGTGAGATTGTCGATTTCTCGTTTTTACGAGAGCAGGTGACCATTGAATTCGAAAACCTCGGTGGCTGCACGCGAGATATCTCCTTCAAGAGTGCTTTTCGCTCGCTCATCCCCCTTCCCAATAACCATTTCCTGGTGGTGCGGTTTGAAAACCCTGAAGCATTAGAAAAGCAAGCTGTTGAGGATCCAGTTGGTTGTATCGTGCGTTTATTGCACGATCTTGGGCCCAAAACTGCGGGGGAGATCAAAGAGTTGGTGATCGATAGTATCATCCCTTCTTCTGAATATTCAAAGTGGTGGCAATCTGCACGGTCGAAAGTAAAAAAACATGGCCTGATAGAGTCTCCTAAAACGACGAAAGATCCTTTTATCCTCAGGAAAGCGAAGATATCTCACAACGAGCGTTTGGACCAGATGCTTCGAGGCAAGGAGACGATCGAGGAGATGATCGGCGCCCTCTACACCATCATCAGAGATTTTCCCGAGATGGTACGAGATGCTGACTCAAAACACGAGCTGTTGCAAAGGGCTACGGCTCTTTTAGAGGATTCGCAGATCAAGGATGGGGAGCGGCTGCAGGTCTATTTCGTACTTGAACAGCTGCTGGATAGAAATGACTATGGCGAGCAGCTCCGCCAGATCATTCTCTCGATCGACTATCCTCGTGATTGGTTGGAAAAGATCGACATTGTCGCTCTGAAAAAACGGTACCTTCAAGCCATACGCGAGATCCGACCCAACTGGGAACAGGTTTTTTCTGAGCTCATGCTCGTGGCAGAACCTGTGCAACTCAAAGAGTACCTCTTTAAAGAGCTGTATGCGGTACAATCCCCCGCTCAGTTGGAGCATACGCTAGAGCGACTACGTGAAGAGAGCGCTGCCTATCCCGAAGCCTTTTTGTGGTATTTTCAAAAGGTTGTCTCCGATGAAGCCCCTTTACTCTCCACGCAAGCAGACAAAGAGCGTTTTTTTGAGAGCTTCTTGATTTTATTGGCAACGCTAGAAAAACGGCGAGAGGCTCGAGATCTCGTGAAGAAGATACATGCTATCTTCACGGGCCAGAGATTTAAGATTGTACGGGCTCTGCTCAAAGAGACCGATCTGGCCTATGCTCGGGAATTCTTGTTGTTAGCCTCCAAATGCCAATCCCTGAGCCCCCACGATCAGAAAATTCTCCATTCACTCGTCGAAGTTGTGCATGGAGGGAACTCGGGTGAACGAGAGCAGACGTGGGATCAATCAGTGATTTGGACGACAGAAGAGGGCTATCGCCGCACCAAAGAACGATTGCAGCATCTTGGGACGGTCGAGGTTGTCGAGAACGCTCGAGAGATTGAAGCAGCCCGTGCTCATGGCGACCTTCGGGAAAATGCCGAATACAAAGCGGCGCTAGAACGGCGTTCGCGTCTTCAACATGAGATCAAGACGCTTTCAGACCAATTGAATCGGGCCAGGATCATCACTGCGGACGATATCTCGCTGAAAGTTGTTGGCATTGGAACGAGGGTATCCTTGAAGGATGCACAAGGCAAGAGTATTGTTTTCACGATTCTCGGTCCCTGGGATGCGAATCCTGAACGCAATATTCTTTCGATGCATTCCAAGTTGGCGCAAAGTCTGATCGGCAAAAAGGTCGGCAATCGTCTGGAATTCAGAGGCAGTACCATGACGATCAACAACATCGAAAGTTACCTATAACAGCATCATGGACCTGATCATTGCAACGACCAATACTTCCAAGCTTCGAGAGCTTAGAAGTATTCTGCGCGAGCTGCTCCCCGAAGTTTCGATCCGTTCCTTGCTTGATTTTCCTCATTTTCATCCAGAAACTTTTCACCATGCGTCCTTTGGTGAGAACGCGGCTGCCAAGGCTCTCTCTGCTGCAGTGGCCTTACAGATGCCCTGTGTCGCCGATGAATCGGGTCTTGTCATTCCGGTGCTCGGCGGTTACCAAGAGAGCTTGCAAAGAAAGCAACGACAACCCTCCGGTAAGCGACTTCCTGACACCAAACAGATTTTCGCCGATTTACAGCATGTTGAGGAGGCGGATAGAAGTGCCTTCCTCGAATGCGCCTTGGCGTTTGCCACACCTGAAAGAGTGGTGAAAACAGTCTCAGCACGGATGGAGGGGATGATAGCCCCTTCTGAGCACGGGCCTGCTTCGTTTGACTTTGTATCAATCTTTATTAAGCACGAATACAACAAAACGCTGGCTGAACTGCCGGAGTCTGTGTTGTCGAGGATTTCCCACCGTCGAAAAGCGTGCGAGAAGCTCTGGCCATCCCTGAGAGAATTTTTCTCGATATCACGATTTCGAAAGTAAAGCTAGTATGAGGAGGGTCCCTTCCCCCTTCACTTCTGTTGCGCAACAGAAGTGAAGGAGAGAAGAGAATGGGGGGACAACACTAGAAGGACGCTGCAATCGGAGCCAGCTCTTCACTGTCCGGCTCTTGAAATTTCTTATTCTTGTCGGTGTGGTTCGTTAGAATATCAGCAACTTTGATCTCTGATGCCGTCAAGCGACGTTCCATCATGCGAACTTTTTGCTGCATTTTGTACATGTCTTTTCGCGCTGAATCAACAAGCCGTTGTAGTTCTTTCAATTGTACATCCACTCCAGGAAGCCAAGAATTTCCCCAATAGTGCACGGCAATGGTCTCTGGGTATATGCGTGAGAAGGGACGCGGTTTTTTGAGATTGATCTTTTCGAGGAAGTCATACAGCGTCTCTCTCCATGCTCTAAGGCCACTGTTGCGACGTTTGGCGGCGTAGGATGGCGAGATGGGGTAGAAATAGGTCGCTGGGAAAATCATATCGATATATCCCGGCTGGTCCACTTCTTGCATGAAGGCGTGCGTGAAGTTGAAGTATGTGTGGTTGATGACTCTTTCAACGGGTGATGAAAAGCGAAGGTCGACTTCATCCCAGCAGTTGCGGATTCTGCGTTTCCAATTTTTCATGATGGGGTGGCCAGGGCATGACGCCATGATCGAAATTCCAACCCACACCCTATTGTTGGTGGTAGCGATTTTGTGAGGGTGCTCCATGCCAGCATAGAAATGGTACTTTTCATGAAGCTCGTTTAAGGAATGCCGGACATCCATATCGACATCCATATAGACACCGCCGAAACGGTCGAGAAGGTCGCAACGAATGACGTCGGATTTTTCTGCCCAATTTGGAGACCGCTCTACAATATCCCAGTTTTCTAGCTTAAGCTCTTCGAGCTCTGCTTCATTCCACAGGTGGTATTCCCAATCTGGGTGGAGAGCTTTGATCTTGGCTTGAAATTCGGCGAAGTATGGTGGAGGAAGATTGGGGCCAAGCCAAATTTGGTGGATGATCTTCGGAATTCTCGGATTTTGCCCTGGAGCAACCTTCGAGGGCAGATTTTTTTCATAGAGCGTCTTTGTTTTGGTGTAGCGAGCAGCGTCGTCGCTATTGACAAAGATAAAACGAAAATCTGATTCAGATTTGCCCATTGACTCGTCGAACGGCAATTCGGTGATTGGTGCCAAACATCCAAGCCGCTCCTTTTTTTGTTCCTTACACCCAACGAGGACAAGAATGCACAGCGCACATAGGCTGAGCAACACCGCTGAAACTCTCTTCAAAGCAACGTTTCTCATTGTTGTCCCTTCTGCAAAAGATTTTTCCGCAAGATTACCAACTTTCTTCATTTGTCTCAAAAACCTTTTCCTTCGCCTCACTTTCCTTTTCGAAGCGACTAGTCGCTGTGGCTAATGTAGGATACTGGTCGAGGGTACTTGATTCGTCGACCGTCATACCATCTTGGCTGCCTTGCCTTTCCAACCCAGTGATGGGGTCGTACACATGTGCCTCTTTGGACATTCGGCCTCCTGCCATGTGAACGAAGATTGTCTCCCTCGTGACATTAGAGTATGCGGGAATTGACGTGATATGAAGTGCTTGTAGAATTTTTTGCACTGATGACCGCCGCACCTCCCTGTCCAACACTCGTTTCAGATGTCGAATGTGTGATGGGCTGACTGGACAAAAATACGTTGGTCCGAGAAGAAGAGGAGCGCCCATCTCCAAGCCAAGCTTGGCGACCACGCCTGTCAGAGCTTCTTCTGACACCCATTGCGCATCAATCATTTCGTGCTCTTCCTGACCGCTCTGTACTCTGCGGATCATTTCAGCAAGATATGCTTGAATGAGAGGATGGTGAGGGCGTGCAGCAAGAACAGAAGGACTAAGAAACAGCCTTCGTTTCCATTGTGCCTTTGGAAGCGGAGGTTCAAAGCCAATAAGGCAGTCGCCGAGCGTCAGCAAGGAAGTGATGGGATGGACGCATTCGGCTTCAAGGTCAATGGCCACGCCTCCGTCGTTCCAGAGTACCGCAGCAGCGGCGATGTCCCTGAGAATCGCCTGGGGAAGAGATAGACTTTGAGGTCCTAGCAGCTCGTGCAAAAGGGCTTGTATCTCTTGATACCCCCACAGGGTGTATTGAAATTCTGGATGCTGCTGCTGGACCAGCCGTACTGAACGGGCAAGATCGTCGGGCAGAGGGTCGTCTGAGAACCAAAATTGATGAATGTGCTTGGGGATGGAAGAGGCAGCAGTTGGGGTCCATTCTTTGTTTCGGCGTGCTATGAGCTGGTGAGCGACCTTGCGGATGTGTTGATCGAGGGGACGGTGGAGGAGAAACCTCTTGCTAAACGCTCGCATTCCTATGGAGCGATCAAAGACGTGTCTGGAAAGGGCTGGAGGATGAAGGGAAGAATCACGGGATAGCTCGATCATCCATGAGATAGCTCCGAGGAGGAGAATGGGCAGAAAGAGAAGTAGTAGCTTTTTCATATGGCTTCCATCGCATGCGTCTGCTAGATGCTGGTATTGTATCTGAGATGGCTATTTTGCTCGAGAATGGGACATTTTTACTTTGCGTTGAACACTCCATTTGGAGAGCCTAGGACGAAAAATCGTAGAAGTGTAACATAGTATGCTTTGTCCACGATTTTGAATGCGGTGATCTATATGAATATCAAAACTTTCTCTCAGGTGCTGTTTGGGGGAATATTCACGCTCATGCTGGTCTTTTTGATTGTCAAGGGTCAGATGATCGACAAGCGATTAGAACAGATTGCGCGGCCTTCTCGGCTGTTCAATCTCAAATATATCGAGTCTTCAATGGACTCACGAGCAGATTGGGAGGTACGCCTTTCGCCAGATCACGATCGATTTTTTTACGTGGTCTCTCAACAGGCTTTGCGCTGGATGGGCAAGGGGCAGCATTCGTATATCTTCTGCACCACAGATGAAAAATACGTTGTGAAGTTTATTCATCTGAACAACTTCCAGCCCGTCCAAAAGAAGGGATGGCTTGATCGGCTGTGGACAAAATCTGCACCACGCCGAAAGAAGATGAATAAATTCGAAGACATCTTCATGAGCTCGAGAGTCTGCTTTGATGAACTGCAGGAAGAGACAGGGGTGATCTATGTCCACTTAAACCGGACGAAAGCAAAGATTCACGGTCTGAAATTAATCGATAGTTACGGTCAGTCGCAGCGTGTGTGCGGCGATGACACCTGCTTTGTCGTGCAGAAGAAGGCAACCCCGCTGATCCTTTGTCTCACTGAGCTTATGGATGCTGGGAAAGTCGACGAGGCAAAAGCACGTGTTGATCAAGTGTTCGAGCTCTTGCTATCGCTGGCCCGCAAAGGGTTCGTCGATGGAGACGACAACCTCATCTCAAACAACAATATCGGGTGTACTGAAGACCGGGCTATTTATATGGATACCTGGCATTTCTTCCGTGCCAAAAACCTAGATGTCAAGGAGCGGATGCGGTACGAAACCCACCTGCGGCTTATGCCGCTCGAACGCTGGCTTAAAGCGTCGTATCCTGAACTGTGGTCTCATTACATCCAGAAGAAAGAACTCCTTCATCGTGAGATGAAGACAGATGCGGCATCCAAAGACGCCTGAACGTAGGACATGTTTGCAGTAGTTCTTCTTTAGTGCCATCGCCGACCTTTTTCCCTCCTTCGATCACGATAATACGGTCGGCGTTCTCGATCGTTGACAGCCGATGAGCAATGACGATCTGCGTAAACGTCCCTTTCAGTTCCTTGAGAGCGAGTTTTATCTGGAGCTCGCTGGCAGGGTCAAGTGCTGACGTGGCTTCATCGAGCACGAGGATAGGGGATTGTTTGATAAGGGCGCGAGCAATGGCTAACCGCTGCTGCTGACCCCCTGACAGCGTCTTCCCAGCCTCAGCAAGGAAGGTGTCATAGCCATGGGGAAGCGCGCAGATAAACTCTTCAGCATGAGCTTGGCGTGCGGCATAGCGCACGGCTTCATCGCTAAAGGCTCGCCCAAAGCAGATGTTCTCTCGAACGGTGTCGTGGAAGAGAAATGGTTTTTGGGGGACGACGGCGAAAAATTCACGCAGCGATTTTTGCGAGATCTGTTGGATGGGAACCCCGTCAATCGAAATGACGCCATCTTGGGGCTCAAACAAACGGGTAAAGAGGGAGACGATCGTGGATTTTCCACCCCCTGTCGGGCCGACGATCGCGACCATCTCTCCCCGTTTCACTTCAAATGAAACCGAGGAAAGAACTATCTGATCCTGGCCGTAGCCAAAGGTGACGTTTTCAAAGGTCACGGCATGTGAAAAGGAAATCTCCCCTCTAGCATTTTTCTCATCCTGAATCGATGGATGGAGATCTAAGACTTCGTACAGCCGATCACAGGCGGCGACCCCGCGTTGAATCCGACCGTTTTCTTCGGCGAATTTTTTGATGGGCTCATAGACGGCAGAGAGAAGCCCACAGAAAAAAAGCACTTCATGCAGCGGTAGGCGAAGTCCCCATAGGCCGAAGAGGAGCGTCGTGGCGAGGAAGACCATGGCGATCATGTGCAGGACTGGCCGCGAGCTAATATCATATCGGGCATTTCTGATCTCGAGCGCTGCCATGGCATCATTGTTTTCTTTGTATTTTTTGAGGGAGAAGTCCTCCATGGCAAACAGTTTGATGGTTTGCACCCCACTTAAGAACTCTACAAGGACTGATGCGAACGCCTCCTGTTTTTTCTGCAATTGCCGGGAAAGTCGTCGAATACGTCGTGCGATAAAGACAATAGGGCCTATCAACATGGGCAGCCCAATGAAGACAACGCAGGACAGGCGCCATGAGATAGCAAAACAGAGGCCTAAGGTCGAGACAAGCGCAAAGGGGGTTTGGAAATAGTTGATGAGCATCGAATTAATGCCATCGGCAATTATATACGCATCGTTGACCGCGCGCGATGAAAGCGCACCGATATTATGACTCTGATAAAAGCTCATCGGTAGCGATTGAATATGTTCAAAATATTGTTGGCGAATGTCTTTGCCAATTCTGATGGCAAAGATCTTCGTGCCAAAGCGGTAGGCAAAAAGGGTGATGGCTTCAAAGAAGGCGATAGAAAGAATGACGCTCACAAGAGCCCAGATATTTGTATCTAAGGGGAAGTATCGGCTGATGGTGGCGATTCCTCGATCGATAATTCCCTCTTTGTGGTGGGTTTCCATATAGAGGGCAACATCATCGCGATCGATCGTGCCTTTTCCGGCTTTATCCAACTCCTGCCATCGCGCTGTGAGTTGGTCATGGCTGATGGTGGTAGGCCGATGGCCGGTCCCAAACAGCTCAAACGCATCTGGTCCTTTTCTGGTGATGATGCCAAGAGAAAACATCTTCAGCTGTGTAGCAATTGTAAAGCCTAAGGCAGAGATGAGAGTGAAGAGAAGAAGGTACCGGTATGCTACCTTGGAAAACGCGATTTGTACGAGTCGTTTCACAGTTCGATGCCAATTTTAAGAATAATTTTCTTTCCGGCCCTCTCTCCATATCGAGACATATGGGCATCATTTGGGAACAAAAGAACGCAGCAGCCGGCTTGTATTTCAATCCAAGAGGCAGGCTCATCGCCGAAGAAGATGTTATCCTGTTCTTTTGAGTAGGCGCTCACGATATCTTGGCATGTTGCTGTCGATCTCCATCCTATGCAGTCAGTGCCGCTCATGATATATTGCATGTCGATATAGCGCCTGTGAGCTTCAAGGTGAGAGCCTCCTTCCCTATCTCCTGTGGAGACAATGGCGATGAGCCGATCGCCTTCAATATGAAACTCTCCTTCTGGCATGCCATGGCGTTCAGCAATGCAGCAAAATTCATATGCCTTCTCGAAGAGAGGATGGAGAGGAAAATACTTTGGTACTTGGCCAAGCGGCTCGATAATCATACAAAATCCTCAACTGTCACGCGAAGATAGTCTCACACAGAGAGAGATTTCGAGCAAGTTGAGCCATGTGCGATGCAGGGTTTGAGGAGGAGAAGTGGGAGGGTTTGGGTAGATTCGGCCGAAAAGATCCTACTCTCTCCATCTTGCACCGATACCGGTCTCGATGATAGCATAGAAGGGCTCATTTATGGAGGAGTCTCTCTATGACATGTGTACGTCGGCCGGCGGCCTTTCTGACCATACTCTTTCTTGCGGTCTTGGGTTGTTTTGCTGTGATCAAATGGCAGAAGTTCCGATCGAGGCAGGCGCGCCTGTTCTCTTCGCATTCCCTGTGCCATTTCAAGGACGTTACTTTCAAAGAAACAGCGCCTGCTGTCTCTCTAGATGCCCTTCGGCCCCTCTTCGGGCAACCTCTGTTTTTCCTGGGCGAAGGGAAACAGTGCGTGGCCTATGAGACATCTGATGGAAAGTACGTGCTCAAGCTTTTTAAGAAATCCGACAAAAAGAAAAAGCGAAAACAACTCGAAGAATACATGATGGGGGCTGTCCTCGCCCGGACGGTGCTGCCGGGAGAAACAGGCGTTGTCGCCTGTGTCTGTGGGCCGCACTCATTGAAGGTACCCACTGTGACGGTGTTAACGGAACGAGGCAAGGTCGAAAAAATTGCGTTGCAGGATGTCCCTTTTATCTTCCAAAAGAAAGCACAGCCATTCAAACAAACGCTCATGCGCTTGCTGGCAGAACGCAACGTCAAAGAGGCTGCAGCTCGCCTTGAATCTCTGTTTACGTTGCTGACCGTGTGCCGAGAGAAGGGGGTGGTGGACAGAGATGGGTCGCTCATTCGAAATGGCAATGTTGGGTTCGTCGATGGCAAGGCGACCTTGCTTGATACAGGGAAGCTATGCCAGCTCTCAGATCGGAAGAGGCAAACGCTCCACGATCTCAATAGGCTGAAACCTCTCCAATCTTGGTTGGAGTCTGCATGCCCTGAGCTGATGCCTGTTTTCAAATCGTGCCAAGAAAGGTATCGCGCAACGATGGAAAATAACACGGCAAAAAAATTATAATGTAAAGCCATGGGAGATATGGCGTATCTAATAAGGAGTTTTTGTATGAGTCATACTAAAGTACTTGTATGCATTGGCTGTGTGGCCGCCCTGATTGCTGGTGGCTGTGCGCGCCAAATCTCTTCGAATGTCTATTCTGGTTCGGCTGTTGGAGAAACTTCATCCACCTATCCAGGCGTGATCATCAGTGCGCGTCAAGTGACGGTTGAAGACAAGGAATATTTAGAGGAAAACCCTCTGGGCATTATTGGCGGTGGAGTGGGAGGAGCCTACCTTGGCTCAAAAATTGGCAAGGGCGAGGGGAATACGCTGGCCACTGTTGGCGGAGCGGTTGCTGGTGCTGTCGCCGGTGCGTATGCTGAGAAGGCTTTGAAAACTCAAAATGCCATGGAATACGTCGTGGCACTAGAAAATGGTGAGTCAAAGACCGTTGTTCAAGGCCCAGATCCAATGATGGGCGTCGGGCAGAAGGTATGGCTGATGGTCAGCCACCAAGGTCGATCGCGCGTCACCCCACGATCGTAACGTCTTACAGCCATTGCCAGCATTCCCCTCTCGATGCGGGAGGTTCAGGAACTGCTGGCTGGCGGGGACTTTTAATGCCTGAAGCCGGAATCGAACCGACCACCTACGCATTACGAGTGCGCCGCTCTACCAAATGAGCTATTCAGGCGAACACACAGAGACTGCTATCCTAGCGAAAATACTCCGTTTCTCTCCACACCTTTCCTCGAAGAGCCATTGAATGTCCGAGAACTATTGCTCGCGGTTGTTTGCCTGTGGCGCAATTGCCCTAAAACACGTATACTGAAGGGAGCCATTTGCGATGTGCCTTTTGGAGGCTAGCGTAGGATCTTTTTGGTCGAATCTACCAAAAATCTTTCCCTTCTCCTCTAAAAACCCACGTTGCAAATGACTCTGAAGGATCAAACGAGAGAGGATGTGAGCGCTATTGTAGCCCGTGCACCCGCAAAGGTCATTATTTCGGGAGAGCATTCGGTTGTGTATGGTCAGCCGGCGATCGCTCTTGCCGTCACCCGATTTGCTACGACAGAGATTACAGCTAAAGATGGGCTGGGAATCTTGTTCACCCTGTGCAATGTGCGGAAGACGCTTCGCGTCACAGCTTCCACCCTTAAGACCGTGCGCGATCAGTTGCTGCACGCGTACCACCAATTCATGAATGGCGAGCTGTCCATTCGCAGTGTCGTCCAAACTCCAGCCGATATCTTTCAATTTGCGCTCATGTCTTTCATCGATGCCTGCACCATCGAGATGGAGCATGGCATGGACATCAAAGTCCACTCCACGATTCCCATTGGCTGCGGCATGGGATCTTCGGCTGCCACAGCGGTCAGCTTTGTTCAGGCCCTGCTCCATTTCTTCCGCATTACGAAGGGCACGGAGTGGATCGAGCGCCAGATCTTAGAAGTCGAACGTCTACAGCATGGAAAAGCCAGTGGTGTCGATTCCTATGTGTCCCTCCATGGTGGATGCCTTCGCTTTCAGAAAGAGAGAACGCCTGAAAAGCTCGAGATTCCCTCATCCTCATTGTGGGTCGTCAATACTGGCCGTCCGCAGACGACGACGGGCGAATGCGTTGCCAACGTCAATCGCCACTACGCCACCAGTTCGATTTGGCAGGAATTTGGCGCTGTGACAAACGACGTACAGCAATCGCTGCAGGCGCAGAATGCCAAAGCCATGAGAGATGCTATTACACACAACCACCATCTCCTCATGAAAATTGGCGTTGTGCCGCAGCGCGTCGCCTCGTTCATCCGTGCTGTCGAAGCGAACGGTGGAGCGGCCAAGATCTGCGGTGCCGGCGCGGTTCGAGGAGAGGCGGGAGGCATTGTCCTCGTCGCCGATGACGTTCCACCGATGACGCTCTGCGAGAGGTACGGGTATTCTTGTTTCCGATTAGAAGGGGATGTGACCGGTGCCACAGTCAATTGTCGCTAGCGCCCCAGGCAGCGCCATGCTCTTCGGGGAGCATGCCGTCCTTCGAGGAGGCCATGCCATTGCCGCGGCCATTGACTGCCGCCTATCAGTGACCATCACCCCTCGCTCCGACACCATGATCGACGTTTGCTCTGCCTTTGGTACTGTCACGGCAACGCTCGACAACCCTTGTCTCGGTACTAATCTGCGGTTTGTAGAGGGCGTTTTCCGCCTGCTGAACGGCCGATTGCCATCGGGAGTGCACGTTGCTATTTCCTCAGCCATTGACCCCACCGTTGGGTTGGCCTCGTCGGCGGCGGTTACTGTCGCACTTATGGCAGCGTTGACGACATGGATACGAGGCTCGTACGACAACCAGGCCCTGCTTCGTGACTGCTGTACGGTGATCCGGAATGTGCAGGGGTATGGCTCAGGCGCTGATGCTGCTGCAAGCATCTATGGCGGCGTGATCAGCTATCGCGCTGATGAAATCGCTGTCTCCCCTCTCCTGTCCGAACTGCCACTTGTTTTCCTCTATTCGGGAAAAAAAACGCCAACGCCGGAGGTCATCCGTTGTGTCAGAAGATGGGAACAACAGCAACCAAAGGTGTATCAAGCGCTTTTTTCGGCGCTCAATGACGTCACCTCTGCCGCCATTGATGCTCTGGTGGCTCGCGATGAGACTACCGTCGGGAGGCTGATGAATCATGCCCATGGCCTGATGGAAGCCCTTGGCGTAGGGACGCCCGAGCTGTCAGCTCTTTGCTGGGCTCTGCGCAGCGCTCCTACCATCTACGGCGCCAAGATCTCGGGCTCTGGATTAGGCGATGCTGTTGTAGGCTTGGGGGCATTTCCTGAAGCAGGGATTGGCAAACGGCTTCCTTCGGCGGTAGCAACAACCGGTGTTGAGGTTTGCGTATGTCCTCCATAGCGCGCCAACAAGAAGCGGCCGCCCGTCTTCTCCCGCCATCATGGGCTCCTGTTGTCGATGCCTCTACAGCGTCAGCCCCTGTGAATATCGCTCTCGCAAAATACTGGGGGAAACGCGACGAAGAGCTACACCTGCCCGTGACGGACAGCTTCTCTGTTGCTCTCGATCTTCACACGACGACAACGGTGCGCCAGGCTCTATCGCATGATGAGGTGGTCGCCAACTCACAACCTATGTCGCGCGACTCTTCCTTTTACCGGCGGTGCGTGCAGTTCCTCGATCTCTTTCGTCCAACGCCTTCGTTTGCCTTCTCTGTGTCGACGACCAATGCGATTCCTACGGCTGCGGGACTCGCATCTTCTGCGTCAGGATTTGCTGCTCTCACGCTGGCGTTGAACCAGTTCTTCGGCTGGCGATGCGACCGCCGAGCGCTTTCCTGCCTTGCCCGCCTTGGCAGTGGTAGTGCGTGTCGTTCTCTCTACCCCGGCTTTGTCCTATGGCAAAAGGGCGTGTTGGCAGATGGGTGTGATTCGTATGCAATTCCGTATGAGGGCTGGTGGCCTGAGCTTACCCTCGCTGTTCTCATGCTCTCGTCGGACGAAAAGCCGATCTCCTCCCGCGAGGCGATGCGTCGGTCTGTGGAAACATCGCCGATGTATACGCTCTGGCCAGAGCAGGTCGCAAAGGATATCGCATCGATTACGCAGAGCATCAACGATCGGAATTTCTCGCATTTTGGGCAAACGGTCGAACGCAATGCGTTGATGATGCACGCCTCCATGTTGACGGCTTCCCCACCCATCTGCTACTGGCGCGAGGAGACCGTGGCCGCTATGAACGCCGTATGGCAGGCTCGAAGAGAAGGGGTAGAGCTCTATTGTACGATGGATGCTGGCCCGAATCTCAAGCTACTGTTCCTCAATAAAGACGCAGCAGCCGTTTTTCAGCGCTTTCCGCAGGCCCGCCCTGTCGGTTTGTTGCCTCCTTGACAGAGAGGCGCAATAGGAGGCGAGCTGGAGGATAGAGTAGGACGAATCTACCCGAACCTCTTCACCCATATGTCAGGGCACACGGGGCTTCGTCGGTTTTTACAGTAGATCGATCCAAATATCTCCCGTTTCTGCTCTAAAAATCCACATCGCACATGGCTCGAGGAGAAAATCTCTTGAGACAAAAGAGAGGTCTTCCCTACCATCAATCTACCTCTGGGGCGTTAGCTCATCTGGTAGAGCGCAACAATGGCATTGTTGAGGCGATCGGTTCGAGTCCGATACGCTCCATCCACGGAGAGATTTCTTTGTTTGTGTGATAAGGCGTGTAGCCCGGTTTTTCGCTGCTGGATTTCCGGAAACCCCTGACAGTGTGAGCCATGTGCGATGGGCCTTTTAGGGAGATTCGGCCAAAAAGATCCTCCTCTAGCCTTCAAAAGGCTTATCGCACATGGCTCGTGTCTCCAACTCTTGCGATATTGGTCAGCTCCTTGATATACCAATAGGTACTGAGCCATGTGCTCTGCGGTCCTTGAAGGACCTTGCCCGCACCGAGCTGGCAAGGCTATTAATTTCTTCTCAACGCTCATCGCCACAATGCTAGTACCTATCGGGGGAAGATGTGTATGACCCAATCGTTTGACGAGTTCACGCCTGAACAGGAGGCGCTGTTAGGCCATTTTGTGACCAATACAAAACGCCCTATCTTTGCTCTCTACAATCTCCCCGAGGTCGTTAAAGGCGCGCTTTTCTCTCGCTATTCTAGATCGACATTGGGCTTACGGGCACTGCTCTTACGCGAGTTCCTTTTCAATCAAGAGGAGTCCGGCCTTGAAGATGCCAGAGACGTCGGCTGTGAGAGGCGACCTGAAGAACAGCTTTCGGCGATACAAAAGGCTCAAAAATTTTATGATCGCATTTTAGATGGGTATGGCGATGACTCCATAGGCGAGCTTGGTGGCGCTCATTTAGCTATTGAAAATGTCTCGATGATCGCAGCAAAGGCCATTGAAGAGTGTCGCCTTGGTGGTTCGCCGCTCGAAAAGTCCACACGGTACATCTATTTTGATCAGAAGGTGCACGGCGAGTACCTGTTCCATCGCGAACCGGTTCTCATGACGTCAGCATGGAAATCATTGTATATCAACACCTGTAACATGCTGTTTGACACCTATTCACGGCTCATTCCACCGCTGACCACCTTCATGACGATACGCTATCCAAAGGATCCCGACGTGTCGACCAATGCGTATACGGCTGCCATTCGTGCGAAGGTCTTGGATTGCGTCAGAGGGCTGCTCCCAGCATCGACGCTGACGAATATTGGCCTTTTCGGCAACGGCCGCTTTTATGAGGGGCTCTTGCATAAGCTGCAGGTCCAGAATCTCTCCGAGCTGTGCGAGATCGGCCGGGCATCGTACGAGGAGTTAGCGAAAGTGATCCCCTCTTTTGTTCGAAGGGCGGAGACTCACCACAAAACCCATGTGCAGTACGCGCAATTCCAAGAGGCCATGCGCGCCGATCTTCAAGCACTGGCGGCCAATGTCCCGCACGACGAGAAGAATCTCTCCTCGCCTTCCGTCCGCCTTCTTGCTCATGATCCAGAGGCGGTGGTAAAGGTCGCTGCTGCGCTCTTGTATCAGGATTGCGATGTTGGAATGGCTGCGCTTGTAGAGTACTGCCGAGCGCTTCCTGAGGAAGAACTGGGCAAGATTCTAGATGCTGCCTGTGCGCATCGTGAAATGCGGCGTAACAAGTCTCCGAGAGCATTGGAAAACGCGTTCTTTACCTTTGAAGTAGTTGCGGATTTTGGAGCCTATCGCGATTTGCAACGCCATCGCGTCCTGACGCAGGAGCGACAACTCCTTACGTGCAATTATGGCTATTTTACTCCCAAGGAGCTCGTAGAAAGCGGTCTGGAAAAAGAGTACCATGCTGCTATGGAGGGTGCGAAAGCTGCGTTCGATATCATTTCTACGGAACTTCCTGAAGAGGCGCAGTATCTCGTTCCCATGGCCTACAACATTCGCTGGTATTTGACCCTCAACCTGCGAGCGCTGCAATGGCTGACTGAGTTGCGATCACAGAGCGCCGGCCATATCTGCTATCGGATTGTGGCGCAGCAAATGGCGCGCAGCGTATGCGACGCCATCCCTCATTTTGAGCGGTTTTTTCAGTTTGTGGACTATGATGGGTGTGATGTGGGCCGCCTAGAGCAGGAAGTACGGTCTGAGCAGAAGAGACAGGCGGTCACGGCGTAGATACGCCCCGTCTTCGTACTGAATAGGCGAGATCCAGCATGAGGGCCTGCCATGCGCCAATCGGCTTGTGGCGTACCCAAGCGTTCTCTGTCTGTATGCTTTACCCGCCCTTTATACTGGTTTGGTATTCATCATCCAGTGTGAGCAGGAAATATCCGAGCCATTTGCGATGCGGATTTTTAGAGGAGAGGTGAGAGATTTTTGGATCGAGCTACCTCACCCCTGACATACGGGTGAGGAAGTTCTGGATAGATTCAACTCCATCTTCCAAAAGGCGCATTGCAAATGGCTCTAGCTGGAGGGAAAGCGATGACTATTGCCGTGTATGAGATGCAAGCTGTCAGTATGCAAATGTGCACGGAGGCAAAAGAGGCGATCACAGCACCACGCGTTCCCCCTAAGCTTGAAGCTATCGCCTGTCTTGTTGGCGCTCGTCTCTGTAGCTTGGCGGCCTGTGCAAAGGCAACTGCAGATGTCTTTCTCTTATCTCTGAAGCGCGTGATAAAAATTATAGTCATCCCCTTTGCGGAGCGGTTGTCGTGCAATTCATTCGTGCGCATGGCGATTGCCACAGCCCTTTGTGTAGCCGTGATGGCCCTTCGCTTTTTCAGTTCTTTGGCAGGAGTCGTTTCTCCAGAATTGACATATGGTGTTTTGAGAGTTCATCGGTTTTTGCTGTTCTTAGGGCTTCTCTACCGAGCACAATTTCCCATAATTGGCATCCTGCCTCCTCCGTTAGATATGCTGACCTCTCGTATCAACGAGCTGCGATGGCGGACGAACATTGTAGACAGAGTCCTGCGACGAATTGATTCTGTTGAAGCACGGCATGGAACGATTTCAACACTGACATTCTATAACGACATCTGGGCGCCAGAAGAAGGTCAGGCACTGGCGGATGAACTTGCCCTGGTGGTGGAAGAATTTAATCGTGCTGTTCAGGTTCCGCATCCGATTCTCGAGGTGTTCCAAGCGAAGCTGACCTCAAACATCCATCGCGAGGCTCTCGCTGTCTGCCACGCAGGTCTCTACACGCAAGATGAAGTAGAGGATATGACCACCGCCTTCCTTGCCGTACTGTATCGAGCTACCTATCGAACGGTGTGCGAGACCTTCCAGCTGTGCGAACGAGAGCTGACCCTCCGAGAGCCCCAGCTGACAGAGGTGATCGTGAATGTTGGCGGGGACAAGAGGGTGAGGATCAGAGAAGTCCTCTTAGATGACGGGACGCCGTGTTGTGTGAAAGAAGAGCTGCTGCCCGGTGGCCACGTCATGAGAATGGAGACAGCTGTTGCTCCCATCGGCGAGTCGCGTACTATTGAGCACAGGATGTTGCGTGCTGGTGAGAAGGTCTGTGTCGATGATATAGTCGTCGCCGACGGCCATGCCATTGAAGGGGTGTCTGCTGGTGGACTTGAGGCGTGGAAACAGCATTGTATAGAGCTGCTCCTGTTGGTCCGCGGGATGTCTCCGGCAACGAGCGACGCCCTGCTATGCCATCTGTGTTCGGATGAGGGACGGATGCGAACGGCGCGTCCCGATCTTGTACCGCTGGCCCTCGATCCTGTCATCAACCGATGCTTCAAACTCATCGTTGAATTTTACACCGCATTTGTGGCGCACCATCTGTCTTCGGACACGAGGGCGCTGCAAGCGGCATTTACTATCTAAGATCGGAGAGCTCCCCATGACTATGTCCATCTACGAGTTGCATGCCGGTGCTTCGACGTGCTGTTCTGAGGCGCTATCGTTGTTTCGTACGCCGGGCGTGCAGCCCAAGATCCAGGCCATTGGATATCTGGCGCTTGCTCGGCTGGCAAGCCTGGGGGCGACTGTCAAAGGCGCCATGGATGTTGTGGCGCGCTCGTGGAAACGCGCGGGGAAGATTGCGATCGTCCTCATGCATGGACGATGGTCTGCCGAGGCCGTTGCTCGAACAGGTGTTGCTGCTGTTCTAGCGGTTTCTCTTCTTGCGCTGCGGGTCTTGTGTTCTTTACAGGGCGTCATCACTCCTGAGCTGACCTTCGGCCTGCTGCGCGTACATCGCCTCTTGCTGTTCCTCGGTCTGATATATAAGGTACAAATAGACTCTAGCGCTGTCCCCACGGGCAATGGCCGCCCTCGCACATGGTTCCACGCCATTAGCGCGGATCAAACACATCGTTGGAATATCGTCATGCAGGCCATGCGTCAGATCGATGATACAGGGGCCGACAGATCCGGAACAGATGGCCTCAAGGTCATCTGGTTGAGAGCGATAGCCGAAGTACAACAGAGGGCTCGCGCAGCACTGCCCCACATAGAGGAGCCTCGCCGTTCTGTCGGCCATGACGATACAGTACTCCGCGTGCCAGCAACGCCATCTCCTGTGGGCGATATGGCGGCTGCTCTTAGAGGCGGTGCGGGCCTGCCTTTTGATGATGAGGACGACGTGGCGATGGTGCCGCAGGAGCACCATTTCTTTGAGTTTGTGGACGATTCTGAGGATGAGATTGAAGAGGGCGATCTGGCTCGTGTAGTGGCAGACCGTGGGGATGACGTAATGAATAGACCTGATGTGGTGGCAGCATTGGCGGGCGACTTTGGTCGCCCTGTGCAGGTCGCTCACCCCATTCTCGAAGCATTTCACCGCCGTTTCATTGCCGGTGTGCGTGCTGAGGCTCTGGCGGTACATCAGCAGCGCCTCTACACTAAAGATGAGGTTGAGGATATGACGACAGCCTATCTGGCGGTGATGCACAGAGCTACGCTGAGGACGATCACAACCTCATTGCGAGTGATACACCGAGAGCTTTTGTTGGCGGACAGAGAGGCGACTCGTACGGATCTTGCTCTTCGCGATGGCCGTCAACTTGCGCATATTGACGTCCTTCTGAGGGATGGCGAGACGGCTACCGTGCAGGAAGAGCGGCTTTGCAATGGCCGGATTCTTCGGACCCTTCCCAACTGTCATCTAGCGCCGCTGAGACGACGCGAACGCGTTGTGATGTTGAGCAGCGATCACATGGAAATCGCTGATATAGTGGATATTGATGGGAGGAAGGTCGAAGGGAGAGCTGCTGGAGGATTAGAAGAGTGGCAATCCCAGATTCTCGAGATTCTGCTGCTCTTCCAGGAGATGTCGGCTACAGACCAGATGGCCCTTGCTTCGTATCTTTGTGCTGACGAAGAACGCGTACGAAACGCGCGGCCCGACCTTCCGCCGCTCTCTTCGCGTCCCATCTTCGATCGATGTTTTAAATTAGTTGGTGAGCTGTACACGACCTTTCTCGCCCACCATATGCCCGCTGATACCCATGCCCTGCAGGAGGCCTTTTCTCTCCCCTGACTTTCTCTGGGAGGGGTGCCCCCCCCTCCCATCCCCGCACGAGGTCTGCCGCCAAATAGCTCATTGAATTTGGTATACCTTAGCAATCTTGCATTCGTGTATAAGTCTAGCACGGGATCTTTCGAATAATATTTAATTATTGTAATTACTATTACGTTTCTAACCATGAACATCCATGAATTTTGTCAGAGCCTCTCTCTTCAACTTGATTGTGTTCGGGGGGCGTTATCTGAAGAAGCTATGGCACCGCTTCGGCAGCGAGTGCGTCAGTTTGAAGCGCTCCATGGGGTGGTGTCTTCGACGAAGGAAGCTGTAACCAAGGCCTTGTTTCAGCTGTCGGTGTTTGTTGTGCAGCAGTCCCGCTCTTTGTCTGCCCCTAAAATTTCAGAGACTGTCGTCCCGTTGATCAGTGCGAAGATTCGCCATCTAGCCGGTCTTGTTCTGCCTCCCCCTTCTGACATTCGCTCGATGGAAGTACAGTTGCAACAGGCGCGGAAAGCGCTCGACGTGCTCCTCGAATTTCCTGATGTCGCTCGGGCGGAGTCTGTTCAGGCGGCGACGAGCCGCATTTTCGATTTAGAAGAACAGCTTGACTCAGCTCGGCGTCAGAGTGCCGGCTCTGCAGAACTTCAGAAGGTGGGGCCTCCGCAGCCGTTGTGCTGCGCCGGGCTGCATAATCAATCCAACAAGTGCTACGTGTATGCGTGTGTGAAAGGGTTGTGGGCGTCGAGCCCATTTCGCGCGCTCGTTGAGAACAAGGCCGCTCGTCTTGAGGAATGGCAGCGGGCGGAGAAGAAGGACGATGCTCCTCGGCGCATGACAGCTCTCTATCTCCATCGGCTGTTCCTCACCTTTGATGCGACAGTGCCATCAGAGCGCATCGAGCCCGAAGAACAGGTAATGCGGGAACTCGTCAAGGAAATGGCGCATTATCATCCCTCCATTGCTGGGGGAAAACAGCAGGATGCAACGGAATTCCTCACGTGGCTGTTTGAAGATATCATGGATTCCCGAGAGTTTTTGTTTTCCTATGTTGAAGCGAAACGACGGCCCAAAGAGCTGACGGTCGATTTTTGGATTCCGAATATCGACTGCCAAGAAAGGACTGACGGAAACCTATTCATCATCCAGTTGCCTGACGACGACAAGGCCGAGGTGGCGCCGCAATCTGCGCTTGAAACGAGCGTTGTTGAGGAGATTCTCGAGCCAGAGTCTATCCTTGCATCTGAGAACAACAAAGAACGAGATTTTGAGGCGATCTCGGCAAAGCTGTCGACGATGTCGCACAAAGTGCACGTGACGAAGACGAAGATGTTTTGTGGGCAGGAGCCGCCCTGTTTCTTTGTCCACCTCTGGCGGCAGATTCGCGAAGAAGAGGTTCCTGTCGAGGAGCTGAAAATGGGGTTGGAAGTATCGACGATACAGGCGTTGCACCTGACGGATGAAGAGATAAAAAAATTATGGGGTCGCACGCAGGCCGTCAAGGTGCCGACGAAGGTGAAGCTTTCGCCGACGCTCGTGCTCCATCACGAGGATGGCCGCCACGTGTCGTACCGGCTTAAGGCGGTCGTGGTGCATGCCGGAGTTGCAGAGGCAGGGCATTACTCTACCTACCTTCTTGAAGACCAGCCGCAGAGTACGACGCTGGAATCAGCAGTCACTCGCAGTTCTCTTGAGGGCGTCTCGTTTGTCCGGCACGACGATCATCGCGTGGAGACCGTTCCGTACAGCCAGGAGGTAGAACGTCAACTCCAGCAGCAGGGATATATTCTCATGTATGACAAAGAGGGGTAGGCTTTGTTCGCAATTATTGACAATATGCTGTATTCTAGATAGCTCACGAGGAGCCGAATAGTATGAGTAGTACAGCTCGAAAACGAGTGATTTCTGGGGATCGTCCGACAGGCCGTCTTCACCTTGGTCATTACGTAGGATCTATCGTCAATCGAGTTCGTCTCCAAGAGGCGTACGAGTGCTTCTTTTTTATTGCCGACCTCCACGCTTTGACGACAAAACGGGAGAAAAACGATATCATCCAAATGCGCGAGAACATCCGCGAGATGATGATCGACTATCTCAGCTGCGGCATTGACCCAAAGCGTTCCACTATCTATCTCCAGTCGGCGATCCCTGCTGTCTATGAGCTGAACCTTCTCTTTGAGATGTTTGTCACTGTCAATCGCCTTTCAGGGCTTCCTAGCATTAAAGAGATGGTGAAAAATGCGCACATAGATCCTGAGAGCGTCCCCTTCGGCCTTATTGGCTATCCCGTTCTCATGGCGGCGGATATCGTCTTGCCGCGGGCTGACCTCGTGCCCGTTGGAAAGGATAATGAGGCGCACGTCGAGATCACCCGGGATATTGTTCGGAAGTTCAACCTTACCTATGGCGCGTCGTTCCCTCTGCCGGATTTCCTCCCGAGCGATTACCCTGTTCTCATAGGCACCGATGGCAAGGGCAAGATGAGCAAATCTGCTGGTAATTGCATCTTACTTTCTGATGATGCCGCAGCAGTAGAAAAGAAGATTGCCGGTGCCTATACCGATCCCAAGAGAATCCACGCCAATGTCCCTGGTACTGTCGAGGGCAACCCGATTTTCATCTACCACGATATCTTCAATCCCAATAAGGACGAGGTTCTCTCCTTCAAAGAGCGGTATCAAGAAGGGACTGTTGGCGATGTTGAGGTGAAGCAGTCGTTGGCTGCAGCGATCAACGCCTTCCTGGACCCTATTCGCGAGAAGCGCCGTCTCTTGGAACATGAGAAAGGCTATGTGGAGTCGATCATCTATGAAGGGACGTGCCGCATGGCCGATATCGCCGCTGATACGCTCAAAGAGATGAAGAGTGCGATGGGCCTCTCGGGCACGTGGAATAAAATATCGCGCTTGGCACGCGATTACGAAGAACGAACGGTGCCCACGATCTCATGATGTTTGACCTTGCCACTCCCTATGCCCCATGCGGGGACCAACAACACGCTATCGACGCGCTTGCGGCCGGCGTGGCTGCGGGCCAGAAGGCCCAGGTGCTCTTGGGCGTGACAGGCTCTGGAAAGACGTTCACCATGGCCAATGTCATTGCCAAGGCGAACAAGCCAGCGCTGGTCATTGCCCATAATAAGACGTTGGCAGCGCAGCTGTATCAAGAATTTCGGTCGTTTTTTCCCAACAATGCCGTTGAATATTTTGTCTCGTACTATGACTACTATCAACCTGAGGCGTACGTCCCGCGTACCGATACGTATATCGAGAAAGATTCGGCCATCAATGATCGCATTGATGCCATGCGGTTGTCAGCCACGCGCTCGCTCCTCGAGCGTCGCGATGTGATCATCGTTGCGTCGGTGTCGTGCATCTACGGTCTTGGCCTGCCTGAATACTATCGCCAGATGAACCTAACTTTTGACGTTGGGCAGCAGAGGAAGCGCGATGAGATTCTCATCCAGCTTGTGGAGATGCAGTACGGCCGCTCTGAGTACGATTTGACGCGCAAGACATTCCGTTCGAAAGGGGATACTCTCGACATCTTCCCGGCGTACGAGGAGAGCATAGCCGTTCGCATTGAGTTTTTCGATTCGACGATCGAAAGCATTAGCTTGATCGATCCGCTCACGTCAAAGCGCTTGAAGACGCTCTCGTCCATTACTATTTATGCTGGCTCGCACCACGTCACACCTGAGCAGGTGCGAGAGCATGCGGCGATGACCATCCGCGACGAGCTTGAAGAGCGCCATGCCTTTTTCCTCGCTGCAAACCGCTTGCTCGAAGCGCAGCGTCTTCGTGAACGCGTTTCCTATGATGTAGAGCTGATCTCGGAAATCGGGACCTGCAAGGGCATTGAGAACTACTCGCGCCATTTCAGCCAACGCCTTCCTGGGCAGCCGCCCCCATGCCTCCTCGATTATTTCCCGGGAGATTTCCTGCTGTTCATCGACGAGTCGCACCAGACGGTTCCTCAGCTGGGGGCGATGTGCCATGGCGACCGTTCTCGCAAGCAGTCGTTGGTCGAATACGGATTCCGCCTGCCATCGGCGTACGACAACCGTCCTCTTTCCTTTGACGAATTCCAACAGCGTATCAACCAGGTCATCTATGTCTCTGCGACGCCGGCAGCTTTTGAGATCCGCCACGCCGGGGGCACAGTGGTTGAGCAGATCCTGAGGCCGACGGGCCTGCTCGATCCTCTCATTGACATTCGCCCTGCTGCCACGCAAGTAGAAGACTGCTTAGAAGAGATTCGCCGTGAGAAGGAGAGGGGTGGAAAGATTCTGGTGACGACGCTCACGAAGCACCTCGCTGAAGAGCTGACGCGATACCTCTCCGAGCTTGGAGTGAAGGCTCGATATCTTCATGCTGACATCGACGTTCTTGAGCGCCTTCGCATCGTCCACGACCTGCGCACAGGGCTCTTCGACGTTCTCGTCGGCATCAACCTTCTTCGAGAAGGCCTCGACATTCCGGAAGTCACTCTCGTCGCCGTTCTCGATGCTGATACAGAAGGATTCCTTCGTTCAGAGACCTCTCTCATCCAGATCTGCGGGCGTGCGGCTCGCAATGCCAACGGCCGTGTGATCATGTATGCGGATACGATGACAGATTCTATTCGTACGACGGTAGCTCTCACCGCGAGCCGCCGTGAGAAACAGGCGGCCTATAATGCGCTTCACAATATCACGCCAACGACGGTGATCCGCAAAGCCGAGTTGCTGCCTCTTGCCGCTGAGGAGGTGCCGGAGGCCCCTGAGCAAGAGGGTATGGACCTCGCCTCCATCCGTCGATCGATCAAAGAGTGGGAGGCGGCAATGAAAAAAGCTGCCAAGGAATACCGATTCGAAGATGCTGCTGCGGCCCGCGATACGCTTCGTCGGCTACAGCAACTCGAGCTGGAGAGTGTCGAAGCGCTGTGAGTCCTAGGGATATGGCCCTAATAGGCTCGTAGATTTCCTAGTGGAATATTCTGCACATCAGATTTGACTTGGTCGGGTACGAGTTTTGGGTGTGTATCGCAATACAATTTCAACAGTGGAAGGATCTGAGAGGGTTTCTGAAAGATGGTCGGGTCTTGTTCGTATAGTTTCAATAAGAGATGAGGGAGCTGTTCGACGAGATCCTCATCGCGAGGCGGTTTCATACAGCAGGCTTGATAGAGTAGCGGCCCAAGCATTTCATCTATGCGTTCTGATCGTTTGTCTTGTGACACGCGTAGGCTGAGGCGGCGGGCGAGATGGATTTTTTCCTGAAACCTTGGTTTCTCCGCCAAAAGCGCATGAGCTAGCTTACGTTTATCCTCGGTAATAGTACCGGCCCATGTGTTGAGAGAGGATTGTGCAGCGCGGAGTGTCGCGAGGCACGAGTCATATTCGCTCTGGTATTTCAACGAAGACGCGTTGTTGGCACGATCGTGTGCTTCGCGCAGCTGTACTACCCCTTCCCATGAACGTTCCCTTTGAGCTAGCTTTTGATTTTTAAGCAGAGCAATGTCCTGACGGAACTTTATGTATTGTTCGACTTCCATTGGGTCTAGCGTACTATACGTCAGGACATCCCCGTTCGCAGGTATCCCCAAGGAGGCAGGCGTGAGAAGCGTTTGAATCCATGGATTCTTCACTGTGTTAAATATGTCTCTCACTGCTCCTATAGCGCCTTCTGTCTTCTTCAGCGCTTCCATCTTCACTCCTATTGACGGTAGTTGCGCCAAGACAAATTCTTGGATAACAGCCTGTTGTCTCAGCGAAGTGATGAGGGATTGGTATTCAAGTTTGAAGGCGTTGGTGTTCAGAAAATCCAGAACTTTCTTTTTTGCCGTGTCTCGCGTCGTTGGATTTGGGGAGTGAAGAGCCAAGAACATTAGTTTTGTAAGCGCGATCTCAATGGCTTTTTGTTCTTCTGGTGAAGGCGATGTAGGTGGAGATTCGAGAGCTTTTCTCTCAGCAGTCGTCAGTTCAACAGGGATTTCCGTTTGTAACGTAGCAAGGAGCCGTGCTGAATCTGTAAAAAGGTCTAACGCTTTGAGGTCCTTCGCACATTGTACAAGGGCATTGAGGTCCTGCATCTCTAAGGGCCGCTTGCTGAGACTGACCTTATATTGCTGGATAAGCGCATTTGCTCGCGTGATTTTTTTCTGCCATTCCCCGCGGTTCTTCTCCGGCCCTGTCGTCTTTTGGTATCTGCTCACGAGGTCTTTAGGCAGGAGATCTTTCGTCGCTTCGTCCATAGTGCCCAAGCACAGATCGACTGTGGCTCGTAGGTCGGCATCTTCAGTGAACATGGTCAGCCTTGTCATGGCCTTGGTAAGAAATGACAGCGCTTGTTCTCGTTCTTTGGAGGTAAGAGCAACCGAGGCTGCCATTTTTTCTGCAGATGCTTTTTCTGCTTGGTAGGTCTTTGATTCCCGAGAAAAAATGTGCGCGGAGGCGCTTTCGAGTTCAGTGATAAGTTGAGCGATTTTCGCGTCGAGCAGAGATTTTGCGAGCTCATTTTTAGGTGGATGGTCCCTCGCTTGTTGTTCGAGAGTCTCAAGCTGAGAGCATGCGCTGTAGAATGCTTCGGCCTGCTTCTGTCCTTGCTCTCCCAAGGCAATGCCTATTTGTTGTGTTATGGCCGCGGCTTTTTGTAACGTGGATGAATGTTGATCCGTTAACAGTTCGGATACTGCTGTTATCCGATTTCGTAATGCTTGTATTGATATTTGACAGATTGCCCGTTCACGGAACTGCTGCAGCGCAGCTTGGTTGCCAATCACCAGGCGAATGTTCTGGTACCTCTCTTCTGTTTGTTGCAGTCGCCTATGGAGGTTGCTGAGGATTTGCTTCTCTTCATCAGTCGCTTTCCCTGCCGCCACTTTTTCGAGGAGTTTGGACGTCTCTGCATTGAGTTGGTTGAGGGAGTGCTCAAAGTTCGTACCCTCTTGTTGATGAAATAACCGTCCGAGTGTCGTGAGCCGGCGAACGGCTTGCGCCTGTCCTCCAGAGGATAATTGTGTAAGTTGTTGTATAACCTGACTTTTTTCCCCTTTAAATTTTTCCCTTTCGGCCCTTCTAAACATGAGAGGGTTGTGTCTTTCTATTTCGGGAATAACGGAAGCGAGGGTCTCTTGAAGGAGCTTGGAGGCTTCTTCTAAGATCTGTTTTGTAAGGGGGTTGTCAGCTGAGCCCTCGAGTTGTCTCTTCAGCTCTGCACCTTCGTTGAGAAGCTCTGGAGAAACGGTTGCATGATGGCGAGACAAACGGCTGAGCTTTTGACACCATTCTTGGGTATTTCTGGCAATCTCCAAGGCCTGCTGAGCGGCCTCGTTAGTTTGAAAGTCTTGATACAGTTTGAGAGAAGCTTGAAGAGAGAGCAGTTCTGCCTTCATTTCTCTACATTTGTTTGACAGTTTGAGATAGGTTTTCTTATCCAGAGTCTCTATGGATAAGCTGAGCTGCTTTTCTGCCTCGTCGATAGCAAATTCAAGTTTCTCGACCTGTGCTTTTGTAGAGGCTATACGCTTTGTTAGGTCTGCGGCATCGATTCCTCCGATCTCTTTCCAAATAGGATCCTTGTGGATCGCACGAAGAGTTTCTGCAGCTATTTGGAGGGCGGCTTCAGCGAATACTTTGGAAGTTTCTGGATTGCTTTCGTCAGTACGTGATCGGATACTATATTGCCGACCTCCTGATACCGAAGTTGGTGTTGAGGCAGCCTCGCCTCGAGCAACATACGGATTGGTGGTAGATGGGGGAGGAATGCCGTGGCTATAGAGATCCATCAGGTACCTCATCGCAATCGCATATGGAGTCGCTATGTCTTAGTCGTCCCATGAGCTCTCCTCTCCTGTATCTGCTGCTTGGTCTGGAGGTGTTTCATGTACCGGAATTCTTTTCGACAGTTCCGACTCTTGTGGTGGCTGTTCTTCCCGTGATGTACCATGCTCTCGCTGTGTCCTACCCATGGTCAGCATGTCCCCGGTGATTTTTGGTTGAGATGATCATTCGATGGTTTTAGCTCTTTCTACTAAATCTTTAAGATTTTTAACATCATCATCTGAAACAATGGGGTCTTTGTAAAAGTTCTTCTGCTTGTGTTTCTAATTGTTGCGGGACGCTTTGCATGATGGCCCGGTACGGTTCAGACAGAAGAGCTCTTTCTACTCGACTGAATGTCTGGGAAGCGCTGCTAGTACAGCGTTTCGGTATTTCCTGTACATCCTTTAGTCATTTTTTACTACCTCTTGTCTTTAACAAGGCCTACATACATGTATGGCGCTTGTTTCTTTAAAGACAATAGCTGCCAAAATCTGGCCAAATCATGTACAGGAAATGCCGAAACGTTGTGCTCGGAAAGAAGTTAGGACGTGAGGAATGCCAACGGCTGGCCAATACGGCAGAGGACCTCGCGGCCGGACGAGGAAAGGTCGAGAAGGTCCTGGGCTATGGTTACGTGTCCAGGTTCAAAGAGGAGGAGGATCGCCGAACCGCCAAGGCGAAAAAAGCCCTTTTCCTGCCCTTTTTTCACCCAGGAGTTTGGGGTAAATTCTTGAACGATACTCCCGCAGTTGGTCGCTCCGACTTCAATATAGGCGATGGTGGCGGCTCTTTCCGTCTCAATGAGAGTGACCGCACGCCGGTTGGCCCAGAAGATCCATGGATATCTGGAGGTGGCGATCGGGTTGACAGAGAACAGAGACCCATGAATCCACGAAGGGGCGCCTGCTCGGCCATTGATAGGGAAGTAGAATCGATGGTTGTCCGAAGGACAGAGACGACAGATGACGCCGATGCCGCCGTAAAACCGCGCAGCGAGTTTTTTGCTGCCAAGAAGCTTGTCGAGAGAGAGGTGTTGGCTCTTCACCGGAATGTTTTGCGAGGGATTGAGAACGGGGAGCACACGATACCGACCGTCTGCAGGGATGGTGATGGTAGATGGATCGAGATCTTGAGGGCGGCAACCAGGGCGAAGCTGCCGGGTGAAAAAATCATTGAACGTTGTAAATTGATCGAGGGGAAGGAGGTGCTCCGACGTGTCGACATGAAAACGCTGGCAGAAAGGAACGATCCGACGTCGGCTTCGCTTCGTGTCGTAGTATTTTCCCGCTGCCCAGGACAACACAGGCCAGCGAAACAGCGTGTGCAGCAGAAAGCGGCCAACCGTTTTTGAGGCGATGGTGTCGCCATATAACAGGCGCAAACCCCACTCTCCCCATACCTCTTCTTCGATGGGCTGTTTGGTCGTTCGGTCGATGACGATAAGAGGAGTATTGTTGGTCATGGGGTACAGATTGGTGGAATAGTCCTGTTGCGTGCGGTTTTTGAGATGCGCTCAAGTTCTTCTAAGAAGGCGCTGCGAAAGTACGATTCTACATGGGCGTCGCGGATACTTGAGAGCAGTTTCAGAGCGCATTCGGACAGCTTATAGAGAGCTTCTCCATCGTCAGGAGATTGAATGCAGACGGCCTCTTGAGCGCGGAATGCCGTCAGATGAGATTGCAAGGCCCTAAGATGGGCGCACGTCGTCTCCGATGCTTTTAGGAGAAGAGCAATCTGCTGGTCTTCGGTCAGACGCCCTTCTGGATATTCCTCTTCGGGATCCTCGATAGCGGAAAGAGAGGAACATGCCAGAAAGCAGCAGATGATGTGGAGGACAACGCGTTTCATACATACACCTTTTGTCGTCGTACGCACTCAGGACGGAAGCGAGGTCGTGAGTGCATACAGCTGGGCCAAAATCGTAGGCAAATAGATATTCGAAGTCAAACGTAGTTTTCTTTGATATGCCATAGAGACAGCTGGTAGATGTCGTGAAGCATGGAATGGCGTGACACATTGAGCAAGGTATGTCCTCCAATATTCCACGGTTTTCCAAGAGGATAGATTCTCCGATCCATCAACCGGCAAAGAGTCGGGATGGGATCTCCACTCGCCACGACATTTTTCACGGTGTCAAAACCTTCGTCTGGACTAAAGAGGTGAGCAGAGCCAAAAGAATAGACGTCGATCTGTCGTTTCTCATCAACCGTCAGCTCGTCGCGGATTGCTTCAAGCAGAGCGCCCCCTCCTGAATGGACGAAGATGATGAGCTTGGAGGTCTGGGCAATAGCGCGCTGCGAGGCGTCTTCGACTCGTTGGTCTCGCTCTGAGCGCTGCTGTTCAGCCGCGTGGATATCGCGCAGCCGTTCCCTGATATTCGCTAACAGCAGGTCGCAGGCCGGTGGGCGGTACCCGTACATGATCGTCCGGACCACTTGGTCGTATCGGAGGGGGACATAGGTGTAGTGAACCAATGAGTTGTTGAAAATGCTCGAGATTGCATGGGCAGTTCTTCGGCATTTTTCGACACGTGTGCCAACGCCATTGACGTAGAGAAGGCGGATGGCGGGTGAGAAGGGCGTGCTGCCAACAGAGCCGTTTTCAGCTACCCCATGAGGAGTGAAAATCGGCATGACAGCTGTTTTCACCCGGTGAACGAGCGAGAGCAGGGCCAAGAAAACAGCTGTCGTGGCCGTGCAAATCGCGGTGTACACCACCTGAGCGGCAGTGTATATGGCATGGAAAGGCTGATGAGAACACGATGGAAGATGCATATGAGGAATCCATTTTTAGTACTATGTGCACAGTATGCTCCTCGTACTCTCCGAACGCGATGGCTGCTATAGCCATTTGGTTTGGAGGGGAGTGTTATACACGAGTATGTTTCATAAGACGGTCAATTATTCTTTTATCTTCGCGAGCTTTTATGGCCTCGCGTTTATCGTGAAGCTTTTTCCCCTTTGCAAGGCCGATTTTGAGCTTTGCTAGGCCTCCCTTGAGATAGAGGCATAATGGAACACAGGTCAGCCCTTTTTCTTGAAGGGCTGAGGCTATTTTTTCTATTTCCCTCCGATGGGCCAGCAGCTTGCGTTTTCTACGCTCTTCATGATTATAAAAGCTGCCAAAGGAGTACGGAGGAATTGAAGAGCCGATCAGCCAAAGCTCGCCGCGCTCAACGCTTACAAAGGCTTCTTGGAGACTACCGCCATTGGCGCGAAGAGATTTAATCTCTGTGCCAACGAGCTGGATGCCAACCTCGAACGTCTCAAGGATTTCGTAGTCGTGGAAGGCCTTCCTGTTGGTCACCAGGTCTTTACTGTGCGAACTTGAGGCTGTATTCATCAAATTGACGGCAAGGAAATCACGTCTTTGAGGACTGAGAGGAATTGCCGCTCCTTAGTATTAGTATTGTGGATGAAACGAACGATCAGTGTAAAGCTTCTGGTCACCAGAGAGCAAGGAGTTCTCTTGTCTGAGCTGAGAGACGAGTTTCTCTCCGTGTCGCACATGGCTCGTGTAGACTCTTAGCTTTTGAGAAGAGAGGAGTATGTTGTGGAGATTGCTTTCATCGGAGAGTAGTTTGCAAGAATCTTCCGCTGGGCGTTGTCATTTGAAAATCGTACTGTGTAGGCAGTACCAGCAGAGGTCTGCGCCAGACCTTCCACTCTCCCGATGCCGAACTGTGGGTGAAGGACGGTCTGTCCAATGGACAGCGTCTCCGGGTCTTGTGGTGGGGCGTCCTCTGCTGATGGTGAGGGGGAATAGGAGAACGTCCCTTGGGGCTTGATGCAATGTGCCGGAATTTCTTTGAAGAAACGGCTGATCCGCATCTGATGGAGGCCACCAAAGAGACAGCGAGTCTGTGCTGCGGAAAGAAAGAGCCGGTCTTTCGCGCGTGTCATCCCGACGTACAGCAGCCGACGCTCCTCTTCGATCTCGCCCTTCCCCTTTTTGGCGTTGATATGTGGGAAAAGGTCTTCTTCGAGGCCTACGATAAATACCACAGGGAATTCAAGGCCTTTGGCATTGTGGACGGTCGCAAGGGTGACTTGAGGCCCGGCCTCTTTGTGATGGTCGCGAGAACCTTCAAGGACGAGCTCTTCGATGAACAACAGAGGCGAAGCGCCCTCATGCAGGTCGTCCCACTCCTGAGCTCTGCTAAAGAGCTGCTCGATATTCTCCCTCCGTTCAACCACAGTTTCTGGGTCTTTGTCCAGGATGCGTTGGTAGCCAGAGTCGTGCACTGCGGCGCTGATGAGGTCCAAGGCGGAGCCTCGTTCGATGAGGCTGCGAAGGGAAGAGATGAGCGTGCAGAATGTGGCGAGGCTCTCCTGCTGTTTTTTCGTCACTATGCCATCGCCGTGAGCAGCATCAAGAGCTACGTCGTAGATCGGGCGGTTGGTGTCGGTCGCTAGCTGGCGGAGCTTGGCGATTGTCACTTCGCCAATACCTCGACCGACGATCTTCAGCGCCCGTTCAAAGGCCACCAGATCCTGAGGCTGGGAGGCAATTTGGAGCAAACTCAGCACGTCTTTGATCTCGCGTCGAGAATAGAAGGGTGTGCCTCCCCAGATCCTGTAAGGAATTTGATATTCGATGAGGCGGTCTTCAAGGGGGCGTGACTGAGCGTTGGTGCGGTATAAAACGGCAATATGGTCGTACTCGATGGCTGAAGAACGAAGGGTTTCAATCGTGGAGGCGACAAATTCAGCCTCCTGCCGCTCGGTCCTTGCCACGTATCGAACGATAGGCTCTCCTCGACCGCGATCGCTCCAGAGGTTTTTTTCGAGTCGGTTTTCGTTGTAGCTGATGAGAGCGTTGGACGCCTCTAGGATGGTGTTGCTGCTTCGGTAGTTCTGTTCAAGGCGGATGATGGTGGCACTGGGGAACGTGTTTTGAAAGGACAGGATATGAGTAATCTTGGCGCCACGCCATGAATAGATCGACTGGTCGGGATCGCCAACGGCAAAGATGTTCGTCGTCCCCCCGACGAGAGACGACGCGAACTGGCACTGGCAGTCGCTGGTGTCCTGGTACTCATCGACGAGCAGGTAGTGCCAGTGGTCTTGGTACCTTTTGAGCGCTTCGGGAAACGCTCTAAATAGCTCAAGGGGAAGGTAGATGAGGTCGTCAAAATCTACGGCACCGGATATCTTAAGGCGCTTCTGATACTGTTCAAAGAGGGATTGTGTGAGAGAATCAAAGGAGGTAAGCGCTGCTGGGGTGTTTTTAATCTGTGAGAAGGCGGCCTTAAAGGTGGGGAGTTCCGAGTCCTTGCATCGAAAGCCGCGGTCTTTCAGGCAGTCCTTGAGGATTTTTTCGCTCTCGTCTTCAGCATAGATGACAAAGGTTTGTGGATAGCCCAACAAGTTGATGGACTCCCGTAAGATGCGAGCTCCCAGGCTGTGAAAGGTCGAGACCAGTACTTCGGAGCCGACCAGGCGATGGACGCGCTCGCGCATCTCCCTGGCAGCTTTGTTGGTAAAGGTGACAGCGACAATCTGTTGTGGGCAGACGCCAGAGCGGATTAGCTGGGCGATACGCATGGTGGCCACGCGGGTTTTGCCAGAGCCTGCGCCAGCAATGACAAGGGCGGGGCCTCTTTGATGGCAGACGGCTTGCCGTTGCTGAGGGTTCAGCCGATCAAATTCACGGTCGAAGTGCGAGTGATCCACGAAGATGTCTCCAGAAAAGAGAAATGAGTATAGAGGGTCTATCTGGGCAGTGCAAGGACTCACTCGTCTGAAATTTCGGGAACTGCTGTTGCCCTATCAAGAAATTCGCGCATCGAGATACCCTGCCACCATAGCTCCAATGATCGACGATGAGAGGTTCTCACTATGACATCCTTGTTCAGATGGTTGGTGGTTGCCTGCTGCTTCCCTGCTGTAAGCTCTCTTTGTGGGCGAGTTGAGCTGGGCATTGACCGCCTGTTTCTTCCGGAGTATGTCCAACTTGTGGAGCATAAAAATGTCGGTCTCGTCACAAATCAAACCGGCATCACAGGTCGCTTGGAGCGTACTCTCGAGGTGTTTGAGCGGCAGCATACCGCTGGTGTGCTGTCACTCGTCTGCGTCTTTGCTCCTGAGCATGGGCTGACTGGTGAGGAGTATGCTGGTGAGCCTGTGGCTGACCAAAGGACTGACGCCGGGATCCCCATCTATAGTTTGTATGGGGCGACTCGTCGGCCAACGGCGCGCATGCTCAAAGGCTTGGACGTCATTGTCTACGATATCCAAGATATCGGCTGCCGATCATACACCTTTGCTTCTACGCTCTTTTATATGATGGAGGAAGCGGCCAAAAAGGGCATCGAGGTGGTCGTCCTCGATCGGCCAAATCCTCTTGGTGGCAAGATGGCGGATGGGCCAATGTTGGACGGTCGGTATCGGTCGTTTGTCAGCTATGTGAACGTCCCTTACTGCCATGGGATGACCATTGGTGAACTCGCCAGGTTTTTCAACGAAGAGTACAAGGTAGGCTGTGCGCTTACCGTCGTTCCGATGAAGGGGTGGAAGCGTGGCATGAGGTTTGAAGAAACAGGCCTGGCATGGATTCCCACAAGCCCAAACATTCCAGAGTCGTCGAGTGCTTTCTTCTACCCGGCAACTGGAATTTTAGGAGAGCTACAACTCGTCTCGACTGGCGTTGGCGGGCCGATGCCCTTTAAGCTCGTCGTCGCTCCATGGATTGACCGAAGGGCACTGTCGCGGAGGCTGAACCAGGGCGGTCCGGAAGGAGTCCATTTCCAAGAGATGCGCGTCAAGCCGTTGAGCGGGAAGAATGCTGCCAAAGTGTGCGATGGGGTGTTGCTCATCGTCACTGATTGGAATCGGTTCAATCCAATTCGAGTCCAATACTGGTTGTTTGATGTTCTCAAGCAGCTCTATCCCAAGCAATTTCGCCAAGCGCTGTTAGGGCTGGGCAAGCAGGTAGAATTTTTCCATCGTATCTGCGGTACGCCAGCGGTGTACGACATTCTCTTGAAGGAGAGCCATCCGTACCAAAAGCTCATAACGCTTCAGACAGAGGAACGCCACACCTTCCTTAAGCTTCGGCAAAAGTACCTCAATCCTGCCTATTCAGAGGGCTAGATCCCTTGCATACACATCCAGAATTGGCAGTCCAGCACGCTGAATGCTAAAAATTTGGGTCTTCTTGTTGACAGAAAACAGCGTTCCCAGGGTACAATGCCTCTTTCGCAAGCGGCTCCAAGAGGCGGAGCCATAACGGAAACCAAAGCAATTCGGGAGACTTAGAAGAACCATGAAAATTACACCTCTCGGCAACCGTGTGTTAGTGCGACGTTCGACAGTTAAATCGACAAAAGGAGGCATCCTCCTCCCAGATACTGCCCAAGAAAAACCAAAAGAAGGAGAGATCCTCGCTGTCGGTCCAGGAAAGATGAATGACCGTGGGGAGATCGAACCTCTCAACGTCAAGGTCGGCGATCGAGTGATCTTTGGCTCATACGCTGGAACAGAAGTCAAAGGGATGAACGACGATAAGGAGTACCTCCTTCTCACAGAAGATGAAATTCTTGGCATCATAACAGAATAATGCCGCTCGATGGTGGAGCAGTGCATTTCCCGTAGAGGAAGATGAGACTATGACGAAGATGATTCAATTTAGTGAAGATGCTTTGAAATCCCTTGCCAAGGGTGTGCGCACCCTTGCCAAGGCCGTCAAAGTAACATTAGGCCCCAAAGGTCGCAATGTCGTGATCAATAAAGGGTTTGGGGCTCCGCTATCCACGAAAGATGGTGTGACGGTAGCAAAGGAGATCTCTCTGAAAGATAAATTTGAAAATATCGGCGCCCAGCTCGTCAAAGAGGTAGCATCAAAGACGTCAGACGTTGCGGGTGATGGGACGACGACAGCGATCGTCCTCGCTGAGTCGATCTTTCAACAGGGGTTGAAAAACGTTGCTGCCGGTGCCAACCCGATGGCCGTGCGCGCTGGCATTGAAAAAGCCGTGGAAGCCCTCGTCGACTCTCTGACAAAGATGTCGCAGCCAGTCAACAGCCGAGACGAAATCTGCCAGACTGCCACCATCTCCGCCAATAACGATGCCGAGATTGGCAACATCATCGCCCAGGCTATGGAAAAGGTCGGGCGCGATGGCATCATCACCGTGGCTGAAGCAAAGGGCATTGAGACGACTCTTGACGTCGTGGAGGGCATGCAGTTTGACAAGGGGTACCTGTCGCCATACTTCATTACCAATAGCGAGGCGATGTGTGCCGAACTCGACACTCCCCTCATCTTCATCACCGATAAGAAGCTTTCTACAGCCAAGGACATTGTCCCTGTCCTGGAAAAAGCCATGGAAAAAGGGTCTCGTCCCCTCCTCATCATCGCCGACGATGTCGATGGAGAAGCTCTTGCCACTCTCGTCGTGAATAAGCTGAAAGCCGGGCTTCCAGTCGCTGCGGTCAAAGCGCCGGGATTCGGAGACCGGAAGAAAGCCATGCTCCAAGACATGGCCATCCTCACAGGGGCTACGCTCATCTCAGAAGAAATAGGCTTGCGCATCGATGATGTGACCATGGCATCCTTTGGGCGTGCCAAATTGGTCAAAGTGTCGAAAGATGACACGACGATCATCGACGGGCAAGGCGATGGCGCTCGACTCAAAGATCGCATCCACGAGATTAAAGCAGAGATTGCAAATACCACATCGACCTACGAGCGGGAAAAACTCGAGGAGCGCCTCGCGCGTCTCGTTGGCGGAGTTGCTGTTATCAACGTCGGTGCAGCCACAGAAACAGAGCTGAAGGAGAAGAAAGCTCGCGTGGAAGATGCGCTGCATGCGACACGTGCTGCTGTTGCAGAAGGCATCGTGCCTGGTGGCGGCGTGGCACTTGTGCGCGCTGTTCACTCGCTCAACAAGCTCAAAGTGACGGGTGACGAAGCCATTGGCATGCAGATTGTCTATACTGCAGCCTTTGAGCCGTCGATTGCCATTGCCAATAACTGCGGGAAGCAGGGGCAAGTCATCGCCGAGAAGATCCTCGAAGCGCAAGGAGCGTGGGGATATAATGGTCTTACCGACACCTTTGGCGATCTCGTCAAAGAGGGTGTCATCGACCCTGTCCTTGTCACCAAGACCGCTCTGATCAACGCTGCTTCCGTAGCGTCGCTTCTGCTCACAACGGCGGCGATGATCACGGAAAAACCCGTTAAACAACCGCCAATGCCAGCTCCAGGAATGGGTGGTATGGGCGGCATGGGAATGGGCGGCATGGACGATTTTTAACCCCTGATTTCTAACGGGAAGGAAGGAGTATGCCCACGTACGAGTACCACTGTTCGAACTGCAATCAGGTCAAAGAAATCGTTCAGAAGATCAATGATCCTGTGCTCACCGTTTGCCCTGACTGCTGCCAGGAGACGCTGACGAAACGACTCCCTACCTCATTTACGATCCAGTTCAAAGGGTCGGGCTTCTACGCCACTGACTACCAAAAGAACTCTTCTTGCTGTGGCGGCTGCGGAGCCCACTGCTCCAAACACCACGATGACTAAGGTGGGCGACGAAGGGCGCTTGCCGCCCTTCGGCCTCCTTACAAGTTCTTAACCAACGACCGCTACAGTACAACGTCTGGGTACAAAAGAGCTGATGGTCTATGCGCACGCTTTGTTTTTTTCTTTGCACTCTGGCAGCGGCTGCCTTGAGCGCCCTTGACGAACACATGCTGGTCTGTTCATACGATGATCAGGAACGATCTGTTTGCATTGAAGCGTGCTGTCAAGGAACATGTCACGACGTGGTGGAAATGCAGTATGAGCTGGCAGACGATGGATCCGTGGCTCATGTGACAACGCGCTTCCCTGATCAGACAGCGGTAGAAGAGGATCGAACACCGTCGGGCACCATCGTCCAGCGCGTATGGAAAAGCGCTGATGGGACGGTCGTGTTGTCAGAACAGCGGATGGCTCTTGATGCCAAAGGCTCGACCTCTGTGCAGCGGCAAGCTGGTGATGAGATCAGAACGGTGGAGTGGACTGTTGGCGACCATGGCCATCTCGAGCACGTAGGGGGGATATTCTTTCAGTACGATGCCGAAGGGCGCTGCATCAGTAAGACACCTTCTGTGGGCCCGGAGATCCGCTATGAATGGAATGAGCGTGGGGAGATGACGCGTCAGTATAGCGTCGATGGGTCTGTTGACTACCGGTATACCTTTGACGAGCACGGTCGGATATGCCGAGCCTTTGATGCTGTAGCACGCAAAACCGTTATTCGGACATTTGACGAAGCGGGGCGTCTTGTCGAGGATGGCGAACAGGCAGTGCGCGTACGCGCAGTATTTGACACGTCGGGGTCCCTTTCCCTTCTGGAGCTCCCTGGTGACACATGCCTTTGCTATGAAGGGAAGAACATCAGCAAAGGGGGGGCGTGGACTGTCACAATCTCTGAGAAGGAACAAACAACGAGCGACGGTGGCGACCCTGCTCGCACTGAGATAGAGTATTGCGACCCATTAGGAATGTGGCAGGAGCGATTTTCGTATGACGTTCTCAACCAGCTGCAGCGCGAAGATGGAGAATTCCAGGAGACGTACGATTTCGATGCCTTTGGCCTGTCGCAAGAAGCGCGAGCGTGCCACCATGATGGTGATGGCAGGATCGTCGAGAAAAAGGGAATGTTTTTTGGATACGATGCTCTGGGTCGACTGACGACGGTGAAGCATGGCGACGATGAGGAGCAGTACCGATACGATGGGTTCGGGAGAATCCAGGAGATTGTGAGGAGCGACGGCTCTTCTATGCGCCTCTGTTGGCTTGGGTGGACAGAGCTTGGAGGTGTTGAGAAGAACGTGTTGACGCAGCTGAAGGTGCCACATCCTACGACGTGGCAGCCAGTGGCGATCGAAGTGAACAGCGCTGTCTTCTGCGTTGAAACCGATGCACGAGGGTCGATCACGAGTTTGTACGACTTCACCTCGGGGGAGATTCACGAAGTCTATCGATACAGCGCCTTCGGAGCGGTGCATGTGTATGGGGCGTCGCTCGATGAGAGACGGAGTCAGGCGACGAGCCCGTGGTTGTACTGTGGGAAGCGGCGTCTAATAGCGGCGTATGATTTTGGTCCGCGACGCTATTCGGAGCCATGTCGTCGATGGCTTGAAAGGGATCCTCTTGGCCTTGTGGATACTATTGACGATCGCATCTATGCGCGCAATGACCCAGTGACTTTTGCCGACTCCTCGGGGCTCTTTCCATGGGCTATTGACTGGTCAGAGGTCGGCCATTCAATCGTCCATGTCGCAACGCGCATCCTTCGCAGTGCGTATAAAACCATTACCTTTAGTAGAGAGCGATGTGATTGGCTGTCTGAAGTTCGATCTGCCTATGAAGATCTGCTCTTCCAGCTCTTTGGTCGGACGTGGCTGCGCTGTTCTGGGTATAACCTCGATGAGAGCGCCTCATACGTCTATGGTGAGGGGCTGGAACGACCTAAGGCTCGCATCACGTTGATCAATGGAATTTTGAACGGTGCTCCTGAGGCAACAAGCTCCGCTTCGCTGCTCTCGACGACGCACGGCCATGTCCCTGTGCATTTCGTCTACGCGGCCACGGCTGGATTTTCGGGCGATATGCTGCGCGGTGCTCTTGCCAAGGCTGGCGTTGCTTCTCACCAAGCTCAGCTTCTCGCGAACTTATGGCGAGAACTCATCGGAGAGATGGGCGGCGTCGAGGGCGGAGGAACGATTTTCCATTATGCCCATAGCTTAGGAGCTATCGACACGCTGAACGCTCTCCAGCTGATGGCGCCCCAGGAGCGAGCGCTCATTCGCTGTGCGACGTTTGGCTCTCCGGCCCTCCTCGAAGACGGAATTTGCGCCAAGGTCGATAACTATATCAGTGTACAAGACGGTGTTCCTCTCCTTGACTTCCAACGGTATCGCGATGGAATGAAAGGAAAGCGTTCGAACGTCCACGTCATCCCGTCGCATAGCATGCCTCTCGTTGACCATTACTTCAATGGCCACACCTATGCTGGGGTCTTGGAGATACTGGGGCAAAAGTTCCAAGAGGAATTTTTGCTTCAGAACTAAGCATTGGTCAGAAGCGCGCTGCCTTGCATCCTCCAGAGACCAGGACTCTCTAAAATCCGCATCGCGCATGGCATATACAAATTTCGCTGCCGAGTGTTGGATGGGGGAATACCAACCGCGAATGGTGGAGGGCAATGGCATTGGCAGCGAAGCGTGCGGTGCTACCGTATTTTGTGTCGCCGATGATGGGATAGCCGATGCTTGCGAGCTGAGCGCGTATCTGATGGTACCGTCCCGTTAGGAGCGCGATGGTGAGCTTCCATTGATTGGGAGCGTGGCGACTGCAGGAGATGATGGCGAGCTCTGAGCGCTTTGCCAGGGGATGGGAGGGAGGCAGGATCTCTGCTCTATGGTCCCCATGGTGGAGGTAGGAGGTGAGAGTGCCGATGGCAGGCGGTGTAGGGCCTTGGACGAGAGCGATGTATTCCTTGTGCAAGCGGTGGCTGCGGACCGCTGCTGAAAGTCGAGAAAGTGCTTTCTGGCTTTTGGCGAAGAGCACGATGCCGCTGGCCTGGCTGTCGAGGCGATGGACGGCATGGAGGAAGACATTTCCGGGCTTGTTATCGCGGTCTTTGATGAATGCTTTGGCTCTCGTTTCTAAACTGTCGGCGGCTGTTGGCGATGGCTGTGTGGGAAGGCCCGATGGTTTATTAAGAACGAGGATGTGATTGTCTTCGTACAGAATTTCAATGGTCATGACGTTGGCGAACGGCCTCGAAGAGAAAGAGTGTTGTTGCCATGGCGACATTGAGAGAGTCAGCGACGCCGTGCATGGGGATGCGAACGAGCGTCTGACAGGCCTGCTTCCAGAACGATGTGAGTCCTAGCTGTTCTGTTCCAACGACAATACCTACAGGCCCTGTCATGGGCACATCGGTGTAGATCGAGGGGCCTTCCGGTGTGGCGGCGATGAGAGAGATGTGGTGGCGGATGCAGAAGGCGAGTGCTGCTTCGTTTGATGCTTCGAGGACGGGGATGGTGAAGAGCGTGCCGACGCTAGCGCGGACGACGTTGGGGTTGTAGATGTCCGTACAGCCATTGGCAACGATGACGAGGTCAACGCCGGCGGCGTCTGATGAGCGGATGATGGTGCCGAGGTTTCCGGGCTTTTCGATGGCTTCGGTGATGATGATGAGAGGCGTTGCGGAGAAATGCACGTCGTTGAGGGTGAGGTTCATCTTTTTGGCGACAGCGATGAGGCCGTCTGGGCGGTCGCGATAGGAGATCTTGTGAAAAACAGCCGGTGTCGTTTGTAGAAGGACGGCGCCTCGTGAGGCGGCGGTGGCGAGAAGGTCGGGTTCATTCGCGCCTAAGAAGAGGTCTGGGCAGTACCACAGTTGCTCAATGGCGACGTTGCCGGCAAGGGCGCGCGAGAGCTCACGATATCCTTCGATGAGAAACAGCCCTGTGGCGTCGCGATCACGACGGTCCCGCAGAGCATCCGTCTGCTTTACCTTTGGGTTGGCTGTGCTGGTGATGGTCAGGGAAGGTTCTATCATGCCGACCTCCATAGAGCGTATATTCCGCTAGGCACGGCCCTAACAGCGCTGTGGGGATTGGAGAGCACCATTTCTCCTGCTTCTATGGTGCCGGTGAGGCCGCACGAGGTGTCTTCGAGAAGATGGTGGAGGGTAATGGGTGTGAAGCCGGGGGTATGGCAGGACAAGAGGATGAACTGCGGGTTGGGGGTCAGGCATGACCGGCAGAGCGATAGGAGAGGGAGAATCCCTTCCTCGATTGTAAACACCTCCCCTTTACTTCCACGGCCAAAGGAGGGTGGGTCGAGGATGATGCCGTCATAGAGCGACCCCCGCCTCTCTTCGCGTTTCAGAAATTTGATCACATCTTCAACGATCCATCGTATTGGGGCTGATGAGAGGTTGTTGAGAGCGGCGTTTTCTCGGGCCCATTGTACCATGCCCTTGGAAGCATCGATATGGCACACGGTGGCGCCGCCTAATGCTGCGGCGAGGGTGCTGCCTCCAGAGTAGGCGAAAAGATTGAGTATGCGTGACGGCCGCTGGCTCGCCAAGGTACGAATCGTCGTCCACAAGGGGCGTTGTTCAGGGAAAAACCCTACATGGCCGAAGTCCGTGAGATGAACCTTCATGATCATCCCGTCGATCTCAATCTGCCACGAATCAGGGAGAGAACGGGCGAATCGCCATCCTTCATTCTCTATTCGCGAGAACGAGGCGTCGGCCGCTGTCCATTGGTCCTGAGGAAGCGCTGGTTGCCAGAGCGCTTGCGAACAGGGGCGACTGAGGACAAATTCTCCGAAGCGCTCGAGCTTTCGCCCATGACCACTGTCAAGAAGTTCGTACGACATCACGCTGTGGGTCCTTGCTGTATGAGGCTCTGGTACGGCTGTCGCGCCAGATGCCATGTGTGTGGGGCTGACATAAGCTTCTGAACATCAAGTGTTTAAACGCTCAACATGCGGTATGGTACATTGTAGTAAAAGCCCTCTTTAGAGGGCTATCTCATATTTTTGAGTCATGTGCGATGTGCCTTTTTCGGCTGAATTTCCGGGCACTGCGAGCGTTTATGGGACGGCAGCTGCAGCCTGCATTTTGTTCTGTCTTCGAGCAATCCACAATCCAGCGGCGAAGCCAAGTGATGACAGGACGAAGGGTGCCAGGATGCGCACGGCGATCGATGAGTCCTGGTGTGAGATGATGGTGCCCAGGGCGCCAAGGACTGCCGAGCTCCAAGCGGCCTGCGTAGGCAGGGTGGCTCTCTTTGCAAATACAGCGATGACGATGGGGACAAAGAGGGCTCCCACAGAGATTTCATAGCTTCCGACCATCCAAGAGATGATGTCATTGCCAAGGTATGGACCGAGAGCGGCACCAGCGCCGATGAGGAGGGTGATCACTCTCCCCTTTGCTGGGGTGGAGGTCATATCTTGAGCGGCGTTGGAGCTAAGAGCAAGGAGGATGGCAGACGCTGTTGAGATGATCGCCAGCAGGACGGCTGATGAGGCCATGACAAAGACAAAAGGATTCGCCATTTGTCGCATGACCTGCATGAAAATAGCGCCGTTGTCTGGAGAGAGGCCCATGGCTCTCCCCAAGATACCACAGAGTGTTGGGATTGCGCTTAAGAGTATCAAGACCACGGCTGTGTATAGGCATCCTTTGTTGACATCCTTTGGTGTTTGAGCGGCAAAGCACCGCTGTGCCATATCTTGCTCGACGAAGATAAAGCACAGAGGGACGATCAGCGAGGCGAGGACACTACTATCGAGATGATAGTCCAGTGCTGTCATTTGGGCCGAGATCATCGGCCATTGTGGCAGGATGGTGCAAAAGAAGGTGATGAGCAGCATGATGATCATGATAGAGGCTTGGATGAGATCTGTCCATACGACAGCGAGCAATCCTCCGCACGTGGTGTAGAAGACCACAGCTCCCCAGGAGAGAATGAAGATCCATTGACTGACAAAGCCCATGGAGCAGAGAAACTTTTGTAGTCCAATTGCTTGGCACATCAAGATGCCGCTGAGGGAGAGAATGGATAAGATAGCGGCGGTTTTTTTGAGCAGTGGGCTTTGGTAGCGTTGTTCAAGGAGCTTGGGGAGAGTCCCCACCCCGAGCGTTCTCAGGCGGGCACCGTAGCCAAGGCCTAAGAGAAGCATGCCTATGGCAAGGCCGATGCCATAGAATGAGCCAAATATTCCAAGCTTCCATGAAGCATCGGTATTTCCAAGAATAAATCCTCCGCCGACTTGGGTGCCGACGAAGGTTCCAAGCAGCAGTGGCCAGCGAAGGGAGCGGCTGGCCAGAAAGAAGTCTCCCTCTTTTTTCGAGGCAAAGAGGCTGGCTCCTATTGAAATGGCCAGCACGATAATAAAAGGAATGAGAATCATAGCATCTCCACGCAAGAGTTCGCGTTTTTTGTGATGTAAATAAAAAAATGAGAATAAAATGCAGACAATATCGACCTTACGGTCGATGGTGGAGATGGGACAGATGTGAGAAAGAAAAAATCTCTTTTCTCATTGGAAGACTCATTGCTGACAAGCATTATAGCAATGTACAAAATTCTAGAGAACGGAAAAACCTCTAGCCTTCACGCAAAAGTGGCTGGCACGGCGACTCATCTGCTCCACTTCCCTGCTTTCCTCCCCGATTCGTAGATAGAGTTGTGAACATGTAGGCGTGTTCAGACGGATTTGTCACTCTTGATTCCTTTGATGGAGCAGAGTATGGACGTATAAAAGATTATTAGGTGCATGGATACGGAGCCTGGCGCTATGAGTGAATCATCAGAAGTCAAACCTGAGCAAGGGACAATTGGGTTTCAGTACACCTTACGAGACAGCCAGGGCAAAAAGATCAAAAGAGATCTCCCTCAAGGACTTGTGACCAAAATCACAGAGCTCCTTACCAAAAAAGAGATTCCAGAGACAAAACGGCGAAAGCTGCAGATCAAGCAACTCTCTGATGATACCTTTCACGTGCGTGTTGATAAAACAACTTCGTTCCACGTGGCCAAAACAGCACCAACAGCACCAAAGGAAGGGACACCAGCGCCGGAAAGCTGGGGTGCTATCAAAGAAACCGTTCTCGAACGAGGATTTCTTTCTTCAGTACATACCTTTTGGAAAACGGTTATCAGATTGTTCTATCCCAAAACATTGAAGACTCCTGGCGAGCCGCGCAGAGACCCTTTAAAAGCGGTGCGTGAAGATTATTCAAGTTTGATACAAGCCCTTCGTGTTGGCCAGTCGTGGGTATCCTCTACCTCCTCTAAGGTCAGCTGCGCACAATCGCTTGTTACTTGGGGTACATGCATAGATCGTGCCTTGCATTCTCGCAATCCCACTGCAGCACTGCATGGTTTGGCGGACGAATGGGGAGAGATGATAGCGAGTGATTTTACGTATAATCTCGATCGCCCCATCCCTCTCGGATTTCTCAATAACGATGGGGTGCTGCAGCCTCTGTTGGTGCGGTTCATCCGTGATGCTAATGAATATTATCTAGAGGTCTTCAATGATACGCCCGAGGCTGGGGCGAAAGTACACCCCACTCAGAAATGGAAGTTTTCAGCCCGTCCTAATGCTGGGCAAATTAGCACCATCCTCACGACATTGTTCGACGTTCTTGTCCCTCCTACACTAGCCAAAGAGGCGCCTCGCCTTCGAGGAGGAAGCAAGGGATTTAGAGAGCTCTTTCGACGTGTTGAGGAGGACGCATTGAAGGGGGCGGGGATATCGGGCGAGGGCAAAAAGAAAAAAGAGGACAAAGCAGAACCTGCTTCGGCCCACCAAGTACCTTCATTTGCTGGAGTTGGATATGGGGGAGTGCTTGTTGCTGTAGAGGGATGCGGCGTAGGACTTCAGAAGCAGAACGTTTCGGAAGTCGTCAGCGCGCCAGAATCCGCTCCAAGCCGAGTGTCAAAATGGTTTCAGCATCTTATTGGCAAGACAAAACAGGACTTTCCTAAAGACCAGCAATTAGAGCTCCTCTTTTCGATGACGGTTGAATGGGCGGAAAGAGAATTAGCTCGGATTTCTCCAGCGCTATCAGACGAAGAAACCCTAAAAATCTATGAGTCTGTGATGGCGATGGTGAGCCATGCGGGGGATAAAATTGCGTGGGCGCTGACTGGCAAAGAGACTGATCAAACAAGGTATCCGGAGCGATTTCAACGAATACAAGAAAAGTGTTTTAGAAAAGTTGCGGTATTGAAAGAAAAAATCCGCATTCATGAGCAAGAGCTTACTGGCAATTTTGCCGTGAGTCCACAGGAGACTACTTTACCATTGCCTTCGAAAAAGGTAGCGTCCAGCCCCGCACCTGCAGAGGCTCCACTTCCTACTGAAAAGGGTTCTGCGCCAACAGTGACTGCCGAGATAGTATCTGTTCCAAGCGAGTTTTCTGCGCAGTGGAAAGATAAACAGCAGAAACTAGAAGGCCTCACCTCTCCAGCGAGCAGGGCGGCACATAATGCTGCAGTTGCCCATGCTCGCGCGGAAACACTTTTGTCACGTCTTCCAGAGGATAAAAAGCCTCGAGGTGATGTATTTGCTGATGCAGACGCGATACAGGGCTTTGTCAACACAGCCGTTACAGAGTGTGTGGAAGAGGATCCTGATTTTCCAGGGTTGTTAGTTAAAGTTCGTCCTCCCATAGCTCCTGAAAAGGCGTGCTCAATTCTTCGGCAGATGATTTTGTATCCACATCTGATCCCTCAATGTCCAGGCGTGTCTGGAAGAGACATAGGCAAACTGGTCTCATTGTTCCACGAGATGGAAGATCCGGCAATGGTGGTGTCTGCAAAGCATAGGAAAGTGTTTGAAGCGATCAATGCTCTGTTGCAACTTCGCCATGGAATCAGCCAAGAAACGGTGGAGGAACTTGAACGACAACAGTGGCGGATGGTTCCTGAAGGCATACAAGAGGGTCCGCAAAAAGAGGTGGTACAACGCCTTGTAGGCAATTTTGAGCCACTTCTTTCGGCGTTTCCAAAAGGCGGGGCTGTGAAGGTCGTCGGAGATGGTACAACCCCACAAGAAGTAGTCAGAGCGTTTTCTGCACTGACTGCACAGTGCACAACGTTGATGCAGGCAGCTCGTGCAGAGAAAGATATCAGCGTTCGGAAGGCACTGTTTCAAGAGGTGCAGGACAAAGCGTTGCAAATATTGCAGATGGTCCCGCCTCCTGGAACAGAAGAGGCATTCGGAGAGCTTTCTGTATGGGTACAGCTCAGGTCTGATGATAGGAACACTGCTGCAGCGTCAATCCATGAGGTACAGCAGTTGATCTGGGAAACGCAGATGAGACTTGCACGGTCCGAGATGCCTGGTAGAGCTCGCTTTTTACTCTTAAAGGGTCAGGCGATCAGTGTTGCTTTGGTTCGGGCTGATGTGCTTGCCGAGAAGAAAAAATTTGAGGCATTTCTTGTGGAAGCCAAGGCGCAACACCAAGATCTCTCCTCTTTCCCCTTTGTCACGACATTGTCCGATGGCACATTCACTATTGATTGGAAGAACGATCCACAATTTTCTTCAAGCTCATGGTCTGCGTTTGTTAACAGTCTCTCGCCTAAGTCTGCACTTCGTGGAATGGCTCAGAACATCGATATCGATCTCTTGATACTCGACACTGTGACGGTTGATATTGACACTTTTAATATTGCTCTTTCGCAAGATGTCACAACACAGATTTCGGGGGATAGTACTCTGGAACGGGATCTTACGGCTGTGTATCGCTTTTGTGTTCGAGATTATAAACACGAGGGCTCTCTCTCAACCAAATATGTTGAAGGTGGGACGCATCGTACCCCCATCAATTCTTCAAGAGCATCGCCATTACAGATTTCACCGCGCGGTCGTGCACATATAAAGTATAATCAAATGGTATCTGAATGGGTGATGTATCAATCATGTTGTGACCCTGATTTTACTTTGTATGAAGAACAGCCCACTCTTGGGGTACCATATTTTTCTGCTAACCCAGAGCTCCTGTTGAATCAGCAACAATTATCATTGGAACTTGCAACTACAGGACCAGATTGGATCACAGGAGCTCAGGGAGAAAAGTTAGCTGAGATCCATGTCTCTGGACACCCTAACTTTGCATACCACCCTACAACGCCGTTGCAGAGGCCTTCTGAAGAAGAACGGCAGAAAATGCGGGCCAGGATTCCCCCTCTTCCTGTTGTTGTTGCTACAGAGCGGTCGGAGATATTTATTAGGGATATAAGAATTCGCGTTTCTGATTCACGGTACCGCCAATATGCCACTGAAGAGATGTTGGCAGAACAAGGAAAGGGCATTCGTCGCATCGATTCTGGGGTTATGCAAGAGCTGTATTGTCTGCGGCGTGCGCCAGATGACCCAAGGGACTTGTCGGACCGCACATCCTATGCTCCAGAAACGGCTGTCAATGCTTTATCCTTTCTTGGGGCCGAGGGGCATCTATATGACCTTGAAGACCCTAGAGTGCAACAGTTTATTGAGGAGACATTGTTTGGCCCATTTCTTTTGCAACAGGCCATTGTTGAGTGCTCGGAAAACGTACAAATGGCCATTGAGGACATAGCGAGGGTGTATGCAAAGGCGGTTCAAGAAAAACGCTTTGAGGCTGCGCTTTTTTTACAAGGAGTGTTGTACAAGGTGCGGGCTCACATTGCTTTTGTTCATTCTTCATTACAAGAACAGGGCCTTTTCTCTGGGGTTATATCTGCTTCTCCTCGCTATGCTATGTCACGAGGTGGAGCTTTCGGATCCGCATGTGAGTATGTGGCCCAGTTCTTGCAGAACGAATATAAGTATAACCCTGATGATATCGATGCAGTGATGGCATTGCATCCCTTGGTGCATGAGATTCAATCAGTAAAGCAGTGCTTAGACACAGCCGATGAGATGTTGAAAAAATTAGACGTTACTGTGGCGGACTCCCTTTTCAAAGAAGAGCGTGGCAAACCAGCGATTGATGCAATCGCTGACGTCTCATTTCGGCGTGATACGTATGCGATGGTCCTTGATACGTATCGACTAGGAACGACAAAACTCGAGAAAACAGAACTCAGCCGCATTATGCGTGGCTATCAACTACTCTGTGATACAACGATCCCAGGAAATAGAACAGAGCGTTTTTTTGATATTCTTCGTTGGGTTAAGGAAACCATTCTTCCACAGATCTTGGCCCTTGCTGAAGGGGATAGAAACGCCCTCCTGACCGACATTGCCAACCAGGAGCTTGCGCACCGAACTCCTCCGGGCTCCATTCTCGAGAACGTACGCTGGGAGAAAAACTCCGATATTCCGGCTGTTTTTTCAGCACGCCTTCCTACAGGGCATCTCCGCATCAATCTCACGACGATGGAGATTGAGGATACCCGCAGCTCTCGATCCTTTCCACAACCTGTGCTCATTCCAAGAGAGTGGATGGATCTTCCTGACATTCAAAAAGCTTTGAAGGTACCCACAATCAAAGCCCAGGTACAGCGCAAAGGTGGGGAGAGCATCTATACCTGGGAACATGAAGGCCAAAAATTTACTCTCTCCGGCAGGCCTCCGCATGTCAAGATTACGAGGACCGTGCAGCTCGCATCAGAAGAAGAGTGTACCTTTACCTACGAGCCTCCTCCCTCTCTTGCTGTGACAAACCAAGCAGCAGCGCTTATTATGGACAATGGGATATGGGTGGATGAAGATGGCAGGAGGTTTCTCTTCCCTCACGGAATGAAGAGTCATGGAGAGAAGCTAGGAGAGGTTCTCCCCATAGATGTTGACACAAAGAGGCAACCCGTTTCGGTTCGAACATGGGATGGTGCCTTTGTGAGTTGCTCTGAAACCCTTGATCTACCATCTCCTTTGAAGGCTGTTGCTTCCCAACATGTGGTCGTTCTCCTCGATTCTCAAAAAAAGACTCCCGTAGAGCTTCGTGTGAAAGGAACTCCTATTCGCTTTGCTCGCCGTGACGATCAGTGGAAATGTTTCCTGCGAGGCCAGGACATTGGAAGTTTGAAAACTCCTCCGGCAGAGGTATGTTCTTTATTGGAACAGAATTTCGGGAGGAACTGGCACGAGTACGTCATCCCTCTTCAAGTAGAAGGGGGATTTCAATTTGTGATGATGCCATATCCTCAGTCTCGGAATGCTGAAGGTTCTCTAGAAGCTTTGCAAGAACAGGGAACGCGCCTTCCAGAACCAGAGCTTGTGACCATCGAAACTGATGGGACTGTCAAAGGATCGGTTGCTGCAAAAGTATATATGGCCTATCGCTTCCTGTGCCAAGCTGAAGGGGAGAAAAATGTTGATGTTGCCCGTGATCTGTACGTACGGGCAGAAGAACTGATCCGTTCGCTGCATAGCGATCGTCCCTCTGATGATCGTGCTCAACTCGCTGCTCTTTCTCACATTATTTCTTTAGTTCAGGAGGGATTCCCTCTATCCCCTCGCCTCTTGAAATCCCCTGCTGGTCTTGCCATGAACCTGCGCCTTTTACTCGAGGTCAGCCGGCTGCAAGAAATGCAACGCTCAGAACTGGTAGGTTCGCCGAGGCAGCGATTTGCTGCAGCAGAGCGAATGACAAAAATGTATGAAGCGTATCTTGTCTTGGAAAAAAGCGAAGAGTTTTCTGTGTTCCAGCGGCAGAAAGTCTATGCCTCTGTGTATCTTCTTACTGGCGAGGAGCGCGCGCAGCTGAGTGGTGTGGGAGATACGCTCCTCCGAGATCTTTCAAGCCCGAAAGGGATGGCGGAATTTTTTGGAATCCAAGGGGTGCCAGCTGTTGATGTGCCGATGCGATTTGTCGATCATCTAGATCCTGATTTTCTTCTCACGTTGCTCCGTGTTTCCAAGCCAACAGACGAGCATGTGCAGATCCGGTTGATCAAATCGCCGCGACCTCTCAACGATCTTCTTGAAAATTTTTGGAGTTATGTTCGATCGATTGAAAGAGATGGCGTTTCTGTAGAGGAGCTTTCATTTTTATTCCTTCCGTCGATTTTACCTGCTGCAAAATCAACAGAAGAAGCGGCGTTCCATCGCACATTAGATCTTCAGGCTCGCCAATTTCTTCTTTCCCTTGCGTACTTGCATGAGATGCGTCGTCGCATACCAGTGGAGATGCGAGAGGGGATATGGGAGGTGAGAGCAAACAGTGGTGCATTTTATCGTGAAGAGCCAGGAGAGGCTTCTCCTCTTGCTCTTGTAGGCCAAGTTCGAGGAAATATCAAAGCTTCTGTGGAGAAGTTGCAGAAGTCAATAGAAGACCTCCGCTTCGGTGCATGCGAAATGTGGCAGGATATTCTTCGGCACAAGCCGCTTTCTCAGGATCAGATTGTTAACGCTTTTGACGAAGACGGGAAATTTGATCGTGTTCTGAAGGAAGCCGAAGAGCGATTGGAAGAGTTGAAGAAAAGTGACGCAATGCTTGACAGGGATTTTGCGGCATTTGAAAAAAGGGTGAAGAGCCTCATTGCTGCTCATAAGAAAATAGATGATGAGTGTGGAGCAAGCCCATCCCAGGATATGGGGGAGAAACGTCGTAAAAACAAGGAGAAACTTCTTGAAGAGATCAGAATCGCAGAAAGTGAAATTTTTGGCATCATCCACCCGCTCTCATTCAAGAGAGAAGGGCAAAATTCTCTTGAGAGCATAGAGGCGGCATTTTTAGAGAGCGCGGGCACTTTTGATCAATTGTCTACAAAGCTTGTAGCCCTTATTCCTTCATCTAAACAAGCTGTCAAGGATGTTCTCCAAGGTGAAATCTCTCAGAAGATAAAGAATTTGCGGCAGAAAATACGAGAGGCGCAAGAAAAAGCGCGCAAGAATGAGATTGATGCTAGTCAGTTCCTGACAGAGGTTCGTGATGCTGAAATTGAGAACTTTTTAATGATCTCGCCTTTGTCGTTTGATGATCAAGGTCCATATAAACGATTAAAGCAAGATCTACTAGCAATCAAAACGACAGGAGAAACGATTATTGATGAGTTAAATGCTGTTGTACGTAGAGGTGAGCAATGTATTTCGGAAATAGAGGAGGCTGTCCGAGAGTTTGATGAAAAAATCTCAAGACTAAAAGCGGCCAAAGAAGACACTGAAGAAGCTCTGTCGTCACTGATAGAAGAATGCTCGAAGGCAGAGGACCGTCGGGCGTCGGAAGAGTTGCTCTCCCGCCTCAAACTGATGCAAACGAACACATTTGAGAGCATCGCACGACTTAGAGAACAGATTGAGAAGCTCGAGACAGAGAAACGAGCATATTTGGACGAGGAAATCGACAATCCCGTTACAGGCGGCCAAGAAACACGAGGCAGTTTAGGAGGGGAACAAGGATCTCTACGAGGTATTGTGAGCAAGCTCAGGTCGTTGCGTTCTTGGTCTAAAGAGGTGTATGCTAACTTTTCTGAGGCCTTAGAAAAGCTTGAGGAGGCCATAAACGCAGATGAGGTTGCTAAGCAATACGATAAAACGTCTCAAGGAGCAGCGCAGTGTGTAGTTTTACCTCAGCCAAGCCTTTCATTCCCTGAAGATCCTGAGATCGTTGACGAAATGAGAGCGATATTGAATAAAATGTCCTCAGACCCGCCTCCAGGCATGGACCAGATAGTGAAAGATGTGATGAGAAAGCTAGGCCCTGTAAAGGGGGCGAAGCTTCTGGTGACCCTGCGTAGGTATGAGAGTGGTGGCCTGCTAGGTCGCCTTGAGGCATATGCGCCCCTTCTTGTGGCGACTACGCAAGTCCCAAGAATGGTTCCCTCCATCTCCGAGATTTCTCCGGGCCGGCAAGGCGCCGGCCAAGCACCTACTCCTTTTGATGATATGGCAAAAAGCCCTGCAGCAAAGCGCTACCTGACGTTAGGCCAATTGCAGACGCTCACAAAGGGAGCCTCGCGGGCGAGCGAGAAACAACAAAAGGCAGTGTTAACGACGATCAGCGGCCTCCTGCGCATGACAGAGACGGCGCTTGCTGCACAACTCGAGTTTAGGAAAAACTGTGATAGTGTCCAGAGCAGTTATTCCGCTCTGTCCGGCCGTAAGGAGCCCGAAAGGAAGGAGGAAGGGTGCGCCTATGCAATGGCCGGGGGAATGAGGCGACAAAGTGTTTTTGAGGATTCTTTTTTCTCCGACCACTACGAAGCTCCAGGCGGGATGCGGCCGGTCCCACTTCGAGAGGCAGAAACGATAGCAACGCAACGACCGCTCCAGTCACCCAATCCGCAGAACTTCTCAGCGGTCCATGCGGGGTTAGTGGCTGGGCTGCAGAAGACAGTTCTTCCGGAAGACGAAAAGTCATTGTACGCCCAGGATTTGAATCAGAGCCTTGCATCTCTCGCAATGAGCAATCCTCTTCCATACGCTCATGTTGTAAAAACTGGGGACCTTGATGCTGTTGAAAAGAGGATGAAGACCGAGATTTTATCTCTTCAAGAATCGATCAATGCGCAGCGTGAAAAGATTTTGAAGCGTGTCCGCGAGCTGCCTCTTGTAGCTCTTCCAAAAGAAATTCAGGAAGTGCGTCTGCGAAGGGGGAGTGATGAGCAGCTTCTCCGGGCAGTATGCCGGCAGCATCGAAATGGCGCTTTTCGGCGGTGGGAAGAGCTAGACACGAGCATTTCTTCTTTAGAAATCGATGAGACGCGGTTGCAGGCGCTGAATGGAAAGAAAATGAGTGCTCAGTCGGCCATCGTCAAACTCAAAGAACTTCATGAGGAGCGCCAAAAATTGGCCGCTGCGTACGATAGTCCAGGCGCTGACCGTGCCTTAATCGCTAGCCGCATTGGTGCTATTGATATTCAATATGCCCGAGAATCGTCACGATTGACCGATTTTCTTTCACGCTGTCAGACTACGCAGAGCCTTGAAGACGCATTGCAAAGCGCTGAGTGTGCCGCCCTCATGCCTCATGTTCGAAAAATCCTGTACCTCCAAAATCGTCTTGGCATCACGTTGAGGAAAAATCAACTTGAAGCATTAGCTGAGATGATCAAGTCTCCGTCGTTGTTAAAACAGTTGCGCATGGGTCTTGGGAAAACCAGCGTGCTGCTTCCCTTTGCCTTGGATATTCTGGCTTCTGAGGGGCTGCTACCTATTGGCATGGTCCCCCGGGCACTGTTTACCATGAACTTTCAAGAGATGGATGAAACGACACGCGCGGTGTTTGAGCTGGCTGGGAGTCAATTTCTCTTTACGAGACAAAGTCTTCCCAAGCCATTCACCCCATTGTCGCTTCATAAGCTATCCCAAGAATGCGCTTCCTTTCTTGGAGCACTTGAACGGGGAGAGTACGTACTCACAACAATTGAATCCAAAGCGTCAATTGACAATAAGATTATCGAGGTAGAGCGATTTCGAGACGATCTTCTGGAACGCATTGCAGAGGAACAACGACATGGTGGCACGGCGCCCCCTTCGCTTACTCAGATGGTTGATGATATCCAAAAGGCTTTAGGGCTGTTATACAGGGTAAAAGGAACGTTTGAGCTGCCAACGGCTCGCTTAGTGATTGATGAAGCAGATCAGGTAGCGCGCGCAAATTATTCGGTCAATGCCGAAGTTGGAAGTAAAAAGCCATTGCCCAAGATTCTAGTAGACACTGTATCTCAGATATTTTCTATCATTCAAACAAGCGCGGACTTAGAAGGCCTTCGATCACAAATTCAAGCCAATAATCAGATCACTTTGGGCAAAGAGGCTGTCGATAAATATCTCAAGATCATTGGCAAGGAGTGGTTAGCCGCGCATCGTAGTATCCTTCCAAAATTTTTGGAGGATGAATCCAATCAAGACAAGCTTTGTGATTGGCTTGCGGGAGGGACTTGGCCTTTTACGGAAGGGAGAGAGGCTGTTGGTGCGGTACTTTCCGAGTTGGAAGCTTTGAGAAGCGCACTGAACAGCTCTGTGCGAGCGTGTCTAGGATTGAAGGTTGGGCTCAGCGCTGACTTTGATCTGAAGGCAACAGGCGCTGTAGGGGTGCCCGCATCGCAAGGGGTGACGACGGCGACGACGAAGTATAGCGATCCTTTGATGCAACTATGCCTCACATCTATGGTGGCTATGTACAAACCCCAAGGTGAGCCATTTCTTCTCTCTCAAGCAGAGGCTGTATTAGCGGCGATACCGAATCAACCAGCTGTGGCAATAGAGGCAAAACAGCAGTTTACTAAGCTTCTCGAAAAACACAAGGAGGGCTCTGTCGTACTTTCCAAAGAGTTAGCAGGCCCCGAGCCTTGGAAAATGTTCATACGGCAGCAGTATGCCATGAGGGCAGCAGAGCAGATGCTTATATACATCAGCGATAGCCAGATAGTCCGTCCAGTCCAAGATACGCTCCGAGGCTGCCATGTCATTGGTCTTACCGGAACAGCGACGAGAAACCTTTCCCATGTCATCACAGAAGAAGGGATGAGGGGAGTTTCAAAAGCTGGGCGAGAGACGACGGCGGAAGTAGTGTATCGACTTGTGAAAAGTTCTGAACGAGGGCTTGAAACTCCGGTTGCAACCTATTCACTTACTCCTTCTGGAGCTCTTGACGAGTGTGCCGAATGTGCACGAGACAGTGGCTATAGGTTTCTAGTGAATCAAGCGGGAGTTGCCGATGCCTATACAGAATCTGAGATTGTCGATGCGTTGCATAGAAGTGGCCGCCCGATAGTGTATATAGATGTTACCCCTGGGAGGAGAACAACTGATAAAAAGACGGTTCGTATCAACGGTGTTGACAAGCTTTTAGATGAACTGAGTGATGAGGAAAAGGTTAAGGTTCGGGACACGGGATTTTTCTACTACCATACGCCCCATGTGCGGGGGACCCATTTTGACATTCCAACGGGCTCTCGAGGTGTGGTTATGCTGTCGCCAACGGTGAATGCGAACGATAGAGATCAGGCGATATATCGAGCACGCGAACTTGGTGAAGGGCACATAGTAGAATGTCGAATTTCTGAAAAGCAAGAGGAGGATCTTTGTGCCAAGCTTGGGCGTGCCCCAACGTTGGGCGATGTTTTGAAGGTACACCATGAGCAAACGCTTCGTGATGAAGGAGCAGAAGATCTTGCTGCCTATCGCCTCTCTATCCAAGGCATCCTCACCGCAGCCGCTGACCAAGCGAAGAAAGACATTCAGTTAGATGACAAGGAGCTGACTTCTGAGCAAGAGCTACTCGCTCAGCAAAAGATCTGCCAGCTCTTTGAATCGTTTTTTATTCATCCTGGAGATAGTGACACCTATGTACGAAAGCTCGATGCGCAAATCGCCTTGGGAGGTGAGGAACCTACAAAAGACCATCTCCTGCGTTTGGTCGAGGATCAGATAAGGAGGGCAGACCGCCTTCTTGGAAAGTTGGATGGAATGGAGAAGAGTGCAGCTCAGGCAATCGCTCGGACAGCGATAGAAAAAGCCAAAGTAGCTCTTGAGGAAGAGAAGAAAAAGCTCACAGAACACTGGGCGCAAATTCAACCTCAACTTCCGGCCACAACTTCTGCCAGGCCTCAAGGGCAGGAGACAGCAGAAACAGAGGCTGAAGCCGAAGAACAACAGGAGGTTAAGGCAGAAGTAACGGCAGAGTCAGCAACCATGGCACGAAGGGGGGCTACTGGCGAACGACTTGGTGAAATAGATGGAGAATTGTTTGCCTCAATTGAGACTGAGAAAGTTCCCTCAATGGACTCTGTGTCATTCGTTTTTCCGGGAGATGAAGCCTGCAGAGATTATAGAACTCCTCTGTGGTCGGAATCTGTTGGCCAATCAAAACTACTCCGGAGCAATTTGTCTTTCATGGCCGACGATATGGCGAAAAAGAGGAATGTCAGGATTCTCATCTATCAGTCACCAAAAGATAAAGCCCCAAAGATTTTTTTTATAGATTCTTCCGAAGGGCGCACATTCGGTTCTTTTGGGCTACGGTACGAGGAGGAGAAAAAACAGAAGTTCCTGTGCAATTCGTCGGTACTAGCATTGTCTGTACATGAAGATGGCACCTTCTCCTTCAGAGAAACAGCTGTGGGTTGTATGGCGAAGGGATTCGAGAAGTTGCCAGAAGCAGAGATGTTGTTCGGATTACTCTGTATAGGGATCTCAACCTTCAGTGATGAACAGTGGACCACTATGGAGCGATATTGGGCATCTCTTACAGCGGAATCTGAAGGGGGGCACCAGCAGCAGGAGGCCATGCGCAAGCTCTTAGAGGACCGGTATGGCAGGTCTAATCCGGCACTTCTCAGAACAATTGCTTCGCATACTTGGGGCATCCAAAGCCAGTGACGCCTTAGGGTGCAGCAGTACTGTACCCTCCTCCAAAAAGTTTTCCGCTACTCGTCGCAGCGAGGACGTTCTCTCCAAGGTCCACACCCAGTATTCCCTCATGGGGAATCTGTCTTGGATCAGGGAGATCAAGGACAAGATTGAAATACCAGGTTCCCTTCCTGAAAACGAGCTCGGCCTCTTTGGGCATACCTTGCTCAAGATACGACTGCTGGAACGCTCCCGGCTTCATGGCAACACGGATACGCCCCTGCAACGTGTACAGAGAAACAATGTTGCCCTTGATCGAGTAGGTGCGCTTGTCGAAATGGACGCTTCTGTTCCTGTGAAAACAGATTGTCGGCACCGGTTTGTCGTTCGGAACCACTTTTGCCTTATAGGCTGTACAGACAGCAAAGATGCTGTTGCAGACCATCTGGGACCCCAGTGTAGAAGAGGCCCTGATGGCGGAGTAGACGAGGTTGTGCAAGGCTATGCGGTTCCAACATCGATGCTCCACAACCGTCGGTACAATGCGGTTGCAGACGGAGAGAAACTCGTCTCTCAGCTCAGACAAGAGAACTCCTTGCTCTCTGGTAACCAGAAGCTTTACACTGATCGTTCGTTTCATGGTGACGGAATTTTGGCAAAAACCATTTTTACTCACAATACTAGGGAGCGGCAATTCAGGTGACTGATTATTAAAAGCACTTTTTTAACAGATGCTCTCGGTATGAGGAGGAAGTTGCCGCACG
>CAYPCN010000001.1:143644-222721 GCA_964409235.1 uncultured bacterium | reverse complement strand
ATGATTCGCTCGGCACATCGGATAGCTTATTCCGTAATTTTTCAAGAAGTCTTTCCCTATCACTCCTGTCTTTCTCTGCACGACTGGGACTATACGTTGCGATAAGCTGAGTATCGGCATACTGAGGATGATTCATAACGCGGAAAAGTACTTTTTCTTCTTCAGGAGAGGATTCATAACCTGGCAAAACTTGGTAGGCAGAGATATCATTAATTCTAAGAGCTTTCGGCATAGATCGAAGTTTCGCGGCAACTACAAAATGAAATTTCGATTCTTGCAGTGCGTCTATGTTCGATTTGCTTGCCATACCTCTATCGCACACAACTGTAACATTTTCTATTTGAAAACGGTTTCTTAGCCGGTCAAGAACAGGAATCAATGTTTTTGTTTCTGCTAAATTGCCCTTGAAGACCTCATAGGCAATCGGTAGGCCCTGAGGATCTACGACCAAAGCCAGAACTACTTGAACGGAATGATGCTTCTGATCTTTGCTAAAACCGAAATCTCTTAAATCATCTTGAGAGACGCTCTCAAAATACAGTGTTGTAACATCGAAAAAGACGCAGTCAACAGGTCCATCTGATACTAGACAAGCTGATTTAAATGCTTGTTTTTGGATGTCTTCAGCCCGAGTTTCTATAGCATCCATGGCTCTGTAAATATGCTGCAGACCAATCCCTTGAAATCCGTGTTCTTCCTGACGCTCGTAGGTTCGCAATTTACTGGCAGGAAGGTCGAAACGCTGAACAAGAATAAGCCGAATTATTTCTTGAAGATCGAATTGATGCTTTCCTTGAGCCGATCGAATTATTGTATCCAGACCAGTCATGGTCAATAATCGATTTACGACGATTTCAAAGCCATCATAAATAGTTTTTTCATGTTTTAATTTTCGGACCTCAACCTTGGGATCAATTTCCAATCCCTCTTGTTCTAGTCTCTGAATGAGTTTGTCGGCCAATTCCTTGAGCTTCCGGAGATCTTCTTTGGTCTTCACTACACCGAGGTGAGCGACAGTACGTTGCCGAACTTTATCACCTTCCCGATAGCCTTCCACTATCTGGAGAGTGGGATATTTCGCTTTTTTTGAGGTCTTCATTCTGATGTACATACACCTTCTCCGTTGGTATGCACTACAATATACACCAGGTTTGTATCGCGGTCAACATATTTTCCATGCACAACATTTATACTGCAAAAAAGTCCGGTTCTCTCTCGAGAAAGAGATCAAGAAAGGCTCAACTGTCAAAGTCGGGAGAAGAATCTCGCGTCTGTCTTTTGCCAGACGTACCCCCATTGGACGATCTACTACATCGACGACTGCTCCACAGATGGCACAGGGGACCTCGTTGACGCTTATATTCAACGCCAATGGATGGAGCAGAAGTGCACCGTTGTCCACAACACAGAGCGCCGTGGAGCCATGGCGAATTTATACCATGCTATTCATCAAGTAGCTCCCGATCGAATCATCGTCTCCCTCGATGGCGATGACTGGCTCTCTGACGACGGCGTTTTACAGACGCTCGCCGATGCCTACGCAGATCCCAACGTTTGGCTCACGTATGGTTCTTTTCAATGTGATCCAGGAGGGCAGAGAGGAGTAGGTGCGCCGCTCCCTGAAGACGTGCTGAAGAAGGTCCTCGTCCGTCGCTATCCATCATGGGTCACATCCCACTTGCGGACATTTTACGCTGCCCTTTTCCACAAGATCAAAAAAGAAGATTGCATGGTGGACGGAAAGTTCTTTGACATAGCCTATGACGTAGCCATTATGCTCCCAATGCTTGAAATGGCATCGCCACACCACATTCGATACATCGACCGGATTATGTATATCTATAACTGGACAAATCCTCTGTCAGACAGCAATCGGCGACTCGTACAAATGGCCACTGATGCGTATATCCGCTCCTTGAAGCCGTATGAGCCTCTTGATCAATTATTCCCTTCGCATTAACTAGCGGCACGGCTCTCAGCGATGCGTCAGAGGAAGATCGCAATCAAAATGAGGAGAGTCATTCGGACAATTTCGCAAGCTCTCGATATCGATCTTCATGCCATTTTCAAAGAGTTCAAGGAAGGCTTCTGCAGATATCTCTCGCCCGCTGTTATACCGATTCGTTGACTGATTCACCTTGTTGTATGGTAGGTTGACCATCATCGAAGTGAGATAACTCAACCCAAAAGTTCCCCTTGAAGAAAGGCCCTCCCATCGTCCTTCCATGGTATTGGGAGAGGTGAAGAGGATGGCCGAAAGCATGGGTTGTACATCGTGTTTCCGATACACCGTCATGTCTGTATTGTTCGGATATCGCCAATCTCCAACTCCCTGCGAAAAAGCCCATTTCAAAAACCTGCCTTCACACATCGTGTGCGGAGGGACCGGAGAAGGGATCGCCAACATATAGCAGTAGGTGATATTCAGCCCTAACCGCAGGAAAAACCCATAGCCGTCATATGCCTCTAGAGCTTGGGTGCACTCCCGGAAATTAAACGGCCTGGTCACGACAATGTCGTCAACGGCAAACATCACATACTGCGCCTCGCTAGATGGCCCAAAGGCGGCTTCCAATGTTAATCGTTTAAAATCCTTGGCTGGAGATCGCGATTGCAACGAAAACACGACAGAAGGAAATGCGGCCTGCACTTGCTGATAGCTTTTCAAGTACCGATCGTTATCAACGCGATAGACAACCGTCACACGGTGATACCCCGATGCATGCAAAAATAACGACTCTAAAAAAGCATAGAGCTGCATTGGCCGGTTGTACGAAAAGACAACCACGTCGACACTCTCTCGCACGGAGTCATCCCCTGCAAACAGATGCCCAGAGATGGCAACACAGGCCACAAGAATGGTGTATACAAGCGCTTTAATATGTTTCATCATCAAGTGTTACGCCTGTGGAGGCACTGAAGGCTCGCTCTTCTCGGCACTCTCAGACGCTGGCTGCACATCTTGAATCGCCACTTTTAGCACTTCCATCTTAGCGCCGTCTGCCAGGCGAAGAATCAATGTGTCTGTCTGTACTTTGAAAACTTCGCCGAGAATGCCGCCAGCAACGACGACGCGATCGCCTTTCTTAAGCCCCTGGCGCTTCGCCTCCATTTGTTTACGCCGCTTTGATTCTGGACGCCACAAGATAAAGTAAAAGAAGAGCACCGCTATTCCAATCATGACAAAGGTTTGCTCGATCCCTCCATCAGGAATTGGAGCTTGTGGCGGGGGACTATCAGCCAGCAATAGAAACATTGGTACCTCAAGAAAAAGTGTTATTCACTCATCGTACGTGCTCAGAGAACCCATAGTACGAGTGAGTTATTCAGGATAACAAGCATCTACCTTCTTTTGAAAAGCGTCAAGGGTATCGGTAGCAATCGACTCTCGGAGCTGGCGCATGAAATCGAGATAGAAAGCCAGGTTCTGCATCGACACCAAGGCCATCCCCGTCATCTCATTCACATTGAAAAGATGCCGGATATACGCCTTTGAAAACCGGGAAGGATAGGAATGGAGCTCTGGGTCCAAAGGAGAAAAATCCTCTGCATACCTCGCTGACTTTATTGAGATTTTCCCCTGCCATGTAAAGGCCGTCCCCCGGCGGGCATTCCTCGTCGGCATCACGCAGTCAAACAAATCTATCCCACGAAGAACGCCTTCCAAAAGGTTCCGCGGAGTGCCAACACCCATTAAATAGCGAGGCTTCTCAGCAGGGAGAAACGGCTCTGTAGCCTCTATCGTCGCATACATCTCGGCCGCGCTCTCGCCCACTGACAGCCCACCAATAGCATACCCTGCAAAATCAAACCGACACATCGCTTCAGCACACGATTGGCGTAGCTCTGGAATGACCCCACCCTGAACTATGCCAAAAAGAGATTGATGGTCGCCCAGAGGCATATCACGGCACACTTCCGCCCATGCCACTGTTCGCGCGACAGCCTCTTCAATCTTTTCCATCGGAGCATCGCTCGGAGGACACTCGTCAAAACACATGACGATATCCGCACCAAGCGACTTCTGAATCGCCATGCTCTCCTTAGGCCCTAAGAAATAGCTCGCTCCGTCGATGTGCGATTTGAAATGGACTCCCTCGTCCGTCATCTTTCGAAGACGGGCGAGGGAGTATACTTGAAATCCTCCAGAATCGGTCAGAATAGGGCGATCCCACCCTATGAACGAGTGTAGCCCTCCTGCCCGCTCAATAAGCGCCGCCCCTGGCCGGAGCATCAGATGATAGGTGTTCCCAAGGATGATCTGTGCCCCGACTTCTTTCACCTCTCGCTCTGTCAACGTTTTGACAGTACCTCGGGTGCCGACAGGCATAAACATAGGCGTTTGTATCGATCCATGGGCTGTCTCAAGGAGGCCAAGACGAGCTTTTGAACTCTGAGATCGTGTATGGACAGAGAATCTGAGACCAGACATAGAATAGATGCTCACACCCCTCGCGTCAGCAGGAGAATATTTTCCACGTGCATGGTATGCGGAAATTGATCGACAGGCTGGGCTATAGCGGGAGTCCAGCCTCGTTCCATGAGCTGTACCGCATCCTTCACCTGCGTATGAGGATTGCATGAAACATACGCAATTGTCGAGGGCTCTAACGAGACGATCTCATCAATCGCCTGCGGCATCAACCCAGCTCGAGGAGGGTCGACAATGACCGTCGATGGCCGCTCAAAAGATCCCTCTTTCTTCATCTGGGCGACCACTGCCGCCACGTCGCCACAGTGAATAGCATAGTTGGCAATTCCAAGTCGCTGAGCATTAGTCTTGGCATCATAGGCAGAATCTCTCGAGAGCTCGATGCCAACGGCGGCACGTCCTTCCAACGCGGCAAACATGCCAAAAACGCCAATGCCACAGTACAGATCAAACACGACGTCATTCGAATCGATATCCGCCATTTGCAACGCTTGAGAGTAGATCTGAATGGCCTGCAGCGTGTTTGGCTGAAAAAACGCTTGGGGACTGATGTGAAACTCCAGAGAGCGCGTCGTCCCTGGTTGCGTCTGCACATCGAGTCGCTCTCTGATATGGTCTGGACCTGCAAGCATCATCTCGTATATCTGCGTTGGCATGTTTTTGGCAATTTGCCGGATGCGGAGGACCACGGAGAGCTCTCCATGTGCTGGCATCGCCGCTGCGCGAACCGCCGCCACGAAATCATTCAGCTGACGCCTCTTCAAGGCATAGTCAGGATTTCCCGATACCGTGAGAATGACCATTCTATCGCCTAGCGTCGCGCTCTCTCGCATCGTCACACAGATGAGAGACCCACTATTTGACGATGGACGGTACGCCGTCAAAGAAGAAGCATGCCACCACTCTCTAATAGCATGCAAGGTCGGCACCATCCAGTTCCCAGCCAACAAGCACACGTCAAGGTCGAGTACGCAGCGCCGACGATTGGCATGAAACAGACCGAGAAAGCGATGCCCCTCCAAGTCTTGTGAAAAGGAGAATTCCATCTTGTTGCGATAGTACCATGGCTCATCGCAGCCGATGATAGGGCGAGTGGCGCACATGGGCGCAAAAAGGCGGCGCACCATGTCGTGCTTCTCTGCCAACTGCTGCGCATATACCATGTGCTGCCAGGCGCATCCTCCGCACTCACCAACATGAGGACAACGAGGTGTCGTCCGATGCGGTGATGGCGCCGATAGAGAGAACTCACGCGCTACCCATTTAGGACGACCTTTTGCATTTTTCGAAAGGGAGAGGACCTCAATGGTTTCGCCGACGATAGATCCTGGGGCAGCCACTTGGACGCACCGACCATCGTGGCGAAGATATTCGCCAACGCCTCGTCCTCTCGCATCCCAGTCGGTAATGTGCAGTGGCGTCATACAGGCATCCGTTTACAACAACAAAGCCATTTGCAATGCGCCTTTTAAGAAAAAGATGAATCTTCTTGACCGGTGCTTCCCAACCCATCCCTCCCACATACCTCAGAGAATATGAGGTTCGTCAGGCTGGGAAAAACCAATCGAAAAATCTTCATCCTCCCTCTGAAAATCCACATCACAAATGGCTCAAAGCTCTTTTCCTTACATGGCCCCTATGCTAGGGGAACAAAAGAGCACTCCTGTCACAGACTAGCGTCTTTTCCCTGAGTGTTTTGGAGCCACTTTTGCTTTTTTGGCTGGCTTTGCTTTTGAAGCCTTTTTCGCTGAGGGCTTTTTGAAGCTTCCCGACTTTTCAGCTTTAATCGACTCTTTGCGATATCGTTTGGCAGCCTTTTCGAGTTTGATTGTGCCCGTTCGGACGCGTTGAGAAGCAGCTTTGTTCCCATTGGCTGCTTTCTCAATATCGATCGTCAGCCCTGCGAGCAATGAGCGAATCTCCTTGATGGTGTCTTGAAAGGACATACAGAGTCTCCTTCTATGTTTTTGGATCTGTATCTGATTGTTAGTCAACGTTCGCTATATTCTGCAACAGATTTTTCAACTTTTTTCGCGAATTTTCGATCTGAGGTAGGTGTGCAGACCGCTTGCCAAGATGGTGGATCAGACCGTATCATCAAAAATCTCGTGAGTGAGGCCATGACACGTTCTGCAATTTGTGTATGTTCCATCGCCTGCTTTCTCTGCCTTGTTTTCACTATACTACTCAAGGCAGAAGGGCCTATGCTGTCGTCACGAGCCATTAGAACGGCTCTCCAAGCGAAAGAGGCGATCGAAGGTCATGACGAAAAAGCCCTGAAATCGGCTGTAGACAGCCTGAAGGCAATCCTCAAGGAGTCTTCATTTCATCGGCTAGAACCACAAGCCCAGGTCCAAATCCTGCTGCTTCTGTCAAAGGGCTTGGAACGACTAGAAAAGTACAAAGAACAGGAGCATCTGCTGCTTTCCTATGCCAAAAAGGATGCGTTACATCGCTTCCAGGTACCGTTGAAGACAGCACTGGCCAGGTCCTTTGTGCAACAACATCGATTTGCCGAAGCAGACCACCTCCTGGCAAAAATGATCAAATCGTCCTGCTCCCACCTCTCTCTCGAAGAAAAAAATGCTCTCGCCGATATCTTGAGATTCCGAGATGAATATGTGAGCTGTCTGCTCCGTCAAGGGAATCATCTGACAGAAACGGGAAAATGGGAAGAGGCTCTCTCTCTGTACCAAACAGTCACGGCTGCGCTGCAGCAGCAACGCATTCCTTTTCAGTCCTCTTCACTCGAAAAGAAGAAAATTCGCCAAAAACTTCTTCTGCGCATTGCAGAGGTACATTTTTGCCTTGGCAATTTCCACGAGGTCATCTCCTTGCTCACCACGTGGGATGACATGCTCTGTCTCAATCCTGCCGACCAGCCACTGGTGACGCGTAGGCTCTTTCTCATTGCGTCCGCTCATCACAACCTCCGCAATAGCGCAGCAGCCTACCAATGGTTCCACCAATACTTCTCTTCTCCCTATTTCAAACGCCCTGTTCTTGATCGTCACTTGTGGTGCTCCCCCATCAACGAAGACACTACTCCCACGCCAGCCCTCCTATTATGGAAAGCCCACGAGGCTCTGCAGGTACATTCCTCCGCACTCCTATCGGAATGCGTGACCGTACTGCGCGACAACATCAAAAGCAGCGACAATATTTTCCATATCCTCCAAGGGTTTCATGCCGCCCTCGAACATAACCTCCCCGTGGCCATGCAGGAACTCATCGTCGGCCTTTCCAAGCCAGCAACGGCTTTTGACGCTCCGTGGCGCGAGGCGGCATACCACCTTCTGGCGAACTGCGGCTTTGAGCGAATGGTGCTGTTAGCCATCTCCAATCAACCGCTCTGCGCTCTGCAGATGGCTCGCCAGCTCGTTCCTCTCTGTGCCTTATCATCGCATCCAGAGACGCTCCTGAGAGTTGGAGCGTTTCACCTCCTGATCTTTCGACTGACACAAGACACCTCTGCACTCATCTCCGTCCAAAATATTCTGACAAAGGTCGCTGCCTCTGAGAGGCCTTACAACCAGGCGTTCTTTACTATTTTGCGTGCTGCTCACACAGCAGCTCCTCCTCAAGAAGGGCTGTGCAATCTAGAGGCCCTTTCTCTGTGCGACCGCATGTTTGCCACATGGCTGGGAATACCAGAGATGCGATCCTCGGGATTAGATCTGCCATCTGAAGAGGGCGACGACGGCCCTATCGCCCCTTGTGCCCGCTATGTCGCAGCTCTATCGCTCTATCAGCAAGCCATGGCGGACGAACTCTCCTCTGAGCAGGCGTTATCTTCATTACACGAATGCCTCACCACACCCGGGCTTGAAGATACACATCCCCAGCTGATGCACTGCCTGATCGACCTAGCCCTCCATACCGGTCAATGGGCTGAAGCTGATGAGCTCCTCCGCGACCTCATGACAGGGTATCCTTCATATCCTCCTCTGCCCCAGGCGATGCTCTCGTGCATCTTTGCGTTCGATGAAGTCCCAACGTTGGCCGATGAAAGGATCATGCTCATCCAGCATCTCTTTGACAGAGAGCAACACGACGTTCATACGCTCATGCTCATGCTCCATCTCTTTGAAACTCGGCAGCAGCTGCCTCTTGACCAGAAAAATGCCATCCCCCCCTTTGGTCTTGCCCTTATCGCCAGGTCCGAAGCTCGCAATCTCGTCGTCGAAGCATATAAATCCAAAGAGCCGAGTGTGATTAAAGAGCGCGTCGAAAGCGCTGCAAAGGCCTTCCTTGCATGCCGATCCTATGCGCTTGAAAGCTTAGAGACTCTTAGCGATCCCGAGGCACTGTGTGTCGCCTGGGGGCTGATCTTCGCCATTGAGCACGAGCAGATTGAGCTCTTCGAACGATATATTACGACTGATTCAGCATTCAACGAGCTGCCCTCTCTGCTCGAAGAGGCCGCGTATACCTTGCGCAAGGATCTATCGGACTTTCAGGCCACCATCCCTCCTGACAGCCAAGTCATTAGCCCCGCGTTTGTCCATACGTCTCTATGCTCTTCTCTGACGGCGGACCTCTATGCCGAGACATTTCGCCGAAACATACCTTTAGCGATATCAAAGGCCAAGGAGTTCCCTGAGTCGTGGTATGCCTCCCGCCACGGGGTTCGGTCCGTGTTGTATCTGGCCAAAATACTTCGGGAGTCAAATAAATCCGCAGAAGCGATGGAGCTTCTCTCTCATCTTCAGGAACGAGCGATGTGCGAAGATGTCGAGGTCTCCCTTGAAATCGCAATGGAAAAAAGCCTATGCTTACGAGAGTTGCACCGCCCTGACAAGGCCATGGCCCTGCTTGCCTGGGTGATCAATGGACCGTATGCCTCTTCTCTTCGGGTCAAGGCCATGATCTTACGAGCTGATCTATATCTTTCGTTGCATCGAACAGATCTCGCCGTACGCCAGCTAGAATCTGTCGCCGCGAAAGGGGGGGAATGGGGGGCTGTGGCGGATCGCAAACTACGAGAACTGTATGGAACCAACTAGCTCATGGAATCTGTTTTCGATCCTTGGAGAGTGGATTGCTCAGTGCAACCTGGTCCTTGTGGTCATTGGCCTCTGTTCTCTCATTGGCATCGCCATTTTTATCGAGAGACTCATGTACCTCGGTAAAGTCGATATCGATACCGACGCTCTCCTCATTGAGCTTCGGAGCACGATCGAACGCGGTGACATCGCTGAAGCTGTTGCCCTTTGTGAAAAGCGGCCCGGAGCTGTATCCAACATCATCCGAGCTGGGATCTCACAACACGAACGAGGTCAGGACTACATCGAACAGGCCATGGAGCTCCGCGGAATGATCGAAGTGGCGAAAATGGAGAAAAACGCTCGGGTCCTCTCCATCATCGCCCACATTGCGCCTCTGATCGGCCTCCTTGGAACTGTCCTTGGCTTCATCAGGGCGTTTGGGGAGATGAGGATGAGCAGCCTCGTCGAAATCTCTTCTACGCAGATCGGAGCGGCCATGGAATATGCATTGGTCACGACGGCTGCGGGTCTCGTCGTCGCCATTCCCGCTGTCCTCGCCTACAACTATATCGTCAGCCGCATTGAGGGAATCACCGTTGAGATTCAAGCGACCGCCGCCGAGGTCATCGATCTTCTCACCTTCCCTGCAAGAGGCAGCAACGCCAGATCATGAAATGTGCTACACGTCTTAAGCCATGCTTCAACCTCATTGACTTAACGCCATTAGTCGACGTGATCTTTTTGATGCTTATTTTTTTCTTGATCACCTCCGACACGCTGCCGTTGAAATCGCTGATGATTCAAAACCCTCAAATCTCCAGTGCCGATGAAGCCAAGCTTTCTCAGCTTGCTGTCATCGTCGATAAGGACCAGGTCATTTATGTCGGCTCTCGAAAAGAAATTGTCGACTTGATGTCGGTACGAGACGTCCTCCAACGTCACATCACAAACTGGCAACAGGCGCATCATAATACCCTGCCCACCGTCGTCCTAAGTATCGACCGACGAGTAGATTATGAGATGTTCCTGCGGCTCTTCTCAGAAGTTGTAAAAGCTGCGCCACGAGTCCGTTTGGCATACCGAACCGAAGAGAGTAAAGAACACTCTGGCACTGGGGTCGCGTGACATGCTTCGTCTCAAGCGCCATCCATCACATACTGTTTCTATCGTATGGCGACAGAAGACAGCACCTTCTAAGCGCCTCTTCATGCGTGCCTTGCTCTATTCCATTCTCATCCACGGCCTCATGGTAGTCGTCTTCCACATTCGCATCGCCCTCATCGAAATCCCTCTCAAAACTCCCACGCCCACGGTCTTCTTGGACAGTGAGGAGAGCGCCGTTGCCGTGCTTGCTGATATGCGATCCATCGATGAGGACCCCCGCGTTCGTGTTGCACGAGAACTGCATCTGTCGCACTCCTCGCTCAGCACGGCGCTTTTCGCCGTGAAGAGCGACTATGCTGCGAATTTTTCCATCAGCCATTCTTCACAACCTCAGAAGAGGGAGGTGCTCCCTATCTATACGCTCCCGTGGAGCTTCTCTGATGAGCTCAGCCCTTCCCGCCATCTATCGAGGGTCTACCCATTAACGGTCACGCTGCACGACGCTCTGCGCACCCTCGAGCTGATTGAAGATGGCTCTCAGGTATTTTGCAAGGCGTCCTTTGAAACGGTATTTTGCACCCCCTTATTCTCTGAAACACACCCTCGGGTAGAATTCAAAGTCGAGGTCATGCCATCCACAGGAGAAATTGCTCGAGCAACATGTGTGCGAGAGCTGACGGACAAACGCCTTCAAGGTGTTGCCCTCCATCTGATACAATGTCTACGCTTTCGCCCAACGCTAGGCGCTGCTCAGCAGCTGATTTCAGGAATTGTCTCGATACAGTTTGCAGGGACATTTGATACTATCAGCACTCTTTTAGACATGGACAATCCCCATGATTGAAATCGCTCCAGAAACAGCATGCATGCTCTACGTCGGCGGCCTCCTCCTTTTGCTCCTCGTCACTTGGCTTCGCCACTCCCATAAAGCCAAGCGGCGGGAGATTGTGAAGCTCACGACAGTCCACGTCAAATGCGAGTACTGCTCCTCGTCCTACCTCGTGGAATCATACACGCAGTTCCACCGCTGCCCCCACTGCCGATGTATGAACACCACAACAAAACAAGATGCATAGAATAGCTCCATCCGGAGCAGTCACGCGATGGAACGGCTCTGGGATGGGTGCCCCAGCTGCCCGCAGGCAGCCTGAATAGAGGCACCTCGCTCATGGCGTAGGAAGACGGGAAGGCCACATTTCCTGAGACACTCGACAAACGCCTGAATTGTGGACGGCGATGGGCACGCATACCGACTACCGGGAGATGCATTGTAGGGGATGACGTTGACGCGAACGCCAAGCCCTTGGAGGAACAAGGTCAGCTGCTCTGCACACTCAAGAGAATCATTGATATCTTGGAGAAGAACGTACGAGATGAGAATCTGCTGTTTCTTTCGACCGCAGTAGTCGTGCATCACTCTGTACAAGTCTGTGAGAGATTCGGTACGGCGTCTGGGCATGAGGCGAGTGCGAATGGCATCCGTAGGCCCGCCTATGGACACCGCAAGATTGGGAGTCTCTCCTCGTTCTTTGGCGAAGCGCTCGATGCCACACAGCTCACCGCTTGTAGAAATCGTCATGCGCCGACGTCCGATGCCAAAGGCGCGAGGATCGGCCATCACACGGGCGGCCTGCATCATGGCGTCGTAGTTGTCGAACGGCTCTCCCATCCCCATAAAAACGACATTGTGAATAGGAGAGCGAAGGACATGGCGCGCCGCAAACAGCTGCGCGACGATCTCTTCTGCGGCTAGATTCCTCCTCCAGCCCATCTGTCCTGTGTGGCAAAAGGAGCAGCCCATCCGGCAGCCAATCTGCGATGAGATGCATAAGGTACGTCGGCTGTGCATTGACATGATGACTGACTCGATGAGATATCCGTCGTGCGTTTCCATCAGGAATTTGGTCGCGCGCTCACTGTTTTGCACGAGCGTCACTGGGTCGACGTGAAGATTGGTCGCTTGGACCATTTGGTCATAGAGCCGAGGGCAGTTTCGAAACTGAGGAAGGTCACAGCGTACCTTCCCTTCACGAACGAAGCATTGATAGAGGGCAAGAGCCTGCTCATAGCCGCGGCCGCAATGATCCTGCAGGCCACTAGCAAATTCAGAGGCGGTACACCTCAAAGGATGGAACAACGTCATAGTATCGCACACGTCGCACCGAAGAGGGCTCGAACCTCCAACCACCTGGTTCGAAGCCAGGTACTCTATCCGATTGAGCTATCGGTGCTTGTCTGAGCAAGAAATCAAATAGGCATGGTACCATCTGGTCATGCTTTTTGTGAACCATTCTCAAGCTCTTGACATCCTCGTGTTCCGCGCTATTCCCGGCCGTGGGCGAACATGGATTCTCCATGGCTTTTCAGACCAGCTAGGGAGAGTTATCTTCTCTGCGGTCCCTAGACGAGGAACGTCGTTCAGCCCCTTTTGCCGTATCCACACCACGATCATCCCCCATCCCAACGACTTTGCTGTAGGACGCGACGTCGACATCCTCGATACCTTTTCAGAATTGCGTTCTCACCCTCAGGCCGCGAAAGGAGCTCTCTATCTCCGCGCGATCGTCGAAACATGCCTGCCCATGCAGGCGCCATCACCAGAGGTATGGCACCTTCTCTGCTCGCTCATGGAGCTCCTTCCTTCGTTTGATGACTGGAAGGCAGCGCCCCTCCTGCTGGCGTTGACGTTTTTTGAACAGGAGGGCATTGCTCCGCAATCGCTCGCCGTGCTTCCCCGACTCTCCGAAGACAGCAAAGCAATAGCGCAGCAGCTGCTGCAAGCCAATGAAGCATCGTGGCGGCGCGTAGCTATTCCCGAAGATCTATTCACTGCCGCCATGGAAACAATTGGAATTCAAGCCCGGAGTGCTGCCCATCATGCGCCATGACTGTCGCCAGCTGAGACGATGGCCGACGAGTCCTTGGAGCGATGTGCCTTTTGGAGGATAGAGGCGGCGCGTGCAACCAGACGGTGTAGAATGGAATGGACTGCGAAAGGGGGGACTTGAACCCCCACGAGGTCACCCTCACTACCACCTCAAAGTAGCGCGTATACCAATTCCGCCACTTTCGCATATGCAGAAACCCGAAGAGAAATGACTATATCGCTCTGTTTATATTGCCTTCAATGACAAACTCACCAAGCCACTTGCGATACGCCCTAGGATCTTTTTGATGGGCTTCGTCGGTTTTGTGGTAGCTCGATCCAAAACTCTCCCTCCTCCCCTCTAAAAATCCACATCGCACATGGCCCACGTTGTTGCCGTGCGTTTCGCTCTCCCCCGGCATCTCTCTGACGATTGATCGAGGGGGAGGGAACACTACTGAGCAGAACAAACCTAGCCTGAAAAGATTTTTACTGATAGTATTGCTCTTTCTATCAAAGAGTTTTCTCATGGATCAATATCACAATAGTTCTCGATGTGTGTCGTATTCGACGGCAACCTCCTACCCCACTAAAGAGCTCGTCAAAGCCTTTCGTTCACACCATCAAGTCTCTTCGTTCCGCGATGTTCTCTACGTGCGTTTTGGAAGCGATAAAGACGGCGCTGAGGCGGGATCCTTTATCTTTGGCTATGGCACTGTCGTCATGTGGGGACTTACGGCAGAGGAAGAACAAGAAGTTCTCTCTACGCTGAAGATGTATGAAGAGGGGGCCTATGACAGTCCCGAAAGAGAAATCGTCGGCTATTGCTATGGCCAACAGGGAGCTGTCATCGACGACCAGATTGTCCTACCCTCTCAGCACCTGAATGTCAAACTCGCCTTCTCCCATGGCCTGGCGCAATCTGTCAAGCTCGCTGTTTTCGAGGGGATTGTCAAAAAAACGATCGATACAACGCGGTCGATTCCAGAGCAGCTTTCTCGTTTCGGCCGCATTCCGCTCTCAAAAAAAGAAATCCAGAAGAAGATGGGAGAACTCTTCATCGAGCGCAGCTCTATCAACCTCCATTTCGACGTTCTTGATATCCCAGAATACTTTTGGGAACACTCAGAGGTAGAGCATCTATACACGCTGATCGCCACCCATCTTGACCTTGAAACCCGGGTTGAAGTATTAAATCGCCGGCTCGATATTATCCACGACCTCTTTGAGGTCTTAGGAAATGAACTCAACCATCAACATGCAAGTCGGCTGGAATGGATTATCATCATCCTCATCTTCATCGAAGTGATACTCTCTCTTCTCAGAGATTTTGTACTCAAATCGTGAAGAGAGTGCTGTTTGCCTTCATCAGGCTCTATCAGACGGCTATCAGGCCAGTCATCGGCCCTTGTTGCCGATTTTACCCAAGCTGCTCTACCTACGCTATAGAAGCGTTGACCGTCCACTCCCTCCCAAAAGCCGTATGGCTCATCGTCAAACGGATTGCCAAATGCTCTGGATGGTGTCGGGGGGGGATCGATCTGGTCCCGCACGCCCCCTCTCAATGCTGCTGTGACGAGCACCGACCAGTCCTTCGCGACGAGTCACAAAGCGCATAGCAGCTCCCGGCACTACACTTCTAATGAGGAATTCTCAGCACTTTACCCGGTGTCAACGTCGTGCCTTTGAGTCCATTGAGATATTTGAGTTTTTCGACATCGACGTTAAACCGTTTGGCAATGGACCACAGCGTATCCCCTTTCCGCACTACATAGGTACGATACGGCTGCAGCTGCCGTGCCGCTACGCGCTTTGAGACCTGCGCCACCGGCGTCGAAGGAGTGGCCATCGGAGCCGGTTTTGGAGCAGGGACAGCCGCCGGAGCTTCGCGTTGTGGTGTGGGCGGTGGGGATTCCCGTACTGGCCTGGCAACCTGCTGGAGCCACGCCAAAACTTCCTCACGCCTCATTGAGCAGAGTGTTGGCATGCTCGCTGCCCGTGCCAAATACGCCTGTGACGCCTGCCATACTGGCAGCTTCCGTTGGCCATGCAGCAACCGCATCGCCAGGCGTACGCCCGCCTCACTCTGCGGAGGGAGATGCGAAAACAACAGGAGCGCCGTCTCATCAGACGCCTGGAAGACGACTACATCAGCATATGTGGAGGCAACCAGCTCAGCAAGACATGGCGACGGATATCTCGAGAATACAGAGGCGATAAACGGGCCAACGTCTTTTGGGTCTGTGTGCGAGAGACCCCACGCTACAACCGCTGAGAACGGCTCTCCGCCCACATCTTTGGCCAAGGACAACCGTTCTTCTTCGGGGAGAGCGCTGAACAGACGGGAAAAGGTCATCCATTCATCAGTGCGGACGAGAGCATTTTTCATCAGCACGGAGTCGTGGCCCTGGCTCATCTTTCGCACTATCCCCTCAGCTGTAAAGGGGACAGCGGTCTCACAAATAAACGCTCTGACAGCCTGAATCTCGCGAGCGCCTAGGTGCGAAAACAGCTTGATGACCACATGTTTCCCATCGGCATCTGTCCATGAAAATGCCGACAATGGCTGGGGCCAGGCACCTAGAGGACGCAGAGGATCTTCCACTTGATACCCGCGGGCGAGGAGAACGGCCACCGCCAGCTCTTGAAGGCGATAGCCATTGGCGACAACGGTTTCATTCTCAAGGGCTGCAATCACCTCTTCATCGCTCTTCGCAAAAAGGTAGGATATCTCCGATTTTAGCGATTCTGAACGCGCGGTAGTAGGAAGTGGAGCAGCAACGGGCTCTTTTGTGGCCACCTCAAACCACATCTCGCCCTCCCGCATCTGGAAAACGAGAAATGCGATCACAGCCACATTCACGGACAGACTCATGAGGAGAATCCAAGAGTACCAGGAGGCCACCCCATGTCGATGTGGCATGAGTGCCTGTACTCCCATATGGTCGAGTCGGACGTCTGCGGTATAGGTCATAAGAAACGATCAACAGCCTTGTCAATAGCCTCAAGCTCATCTGCCAAAGCTGCTGGCAAGCGGTCGCCAAAAGCGGCAAAATACTCTCGCAAATCTTCCATCTCTTTCTTCCAACCATCGCGATCAAAGGGAAAGAGTGAAGCATAGGTTGTTCCCGGCGGCAGGTCCAGAGCGCGCTTCTCTGGTATCAAGCCTACCGGCGTCTGAACAGCCTGTGCCGTTCCCTCGAGGCGGTTGAAGATCCACGCCAACACCCGCATATTCTCGGCAAACCCTGGCCAGACAAACTTGCCATCGTTGTTTTTGAGGAACCAATTGACGTAAAAAATTTTGGGAAGATGGCGCCCTGGCTTCTCCATTGACAACCAGTGTCCAAAGTAGTCTCCCATGTTATACCCACAAAACGGCAGCATGGCAAACGGATCGTGGCGGACCTTGCCAACCACTCCTTTCGCTGCCGCTGTCGTCTCAGACGTCATCGCCGCACCGTCAAAGATGCCCTGTTGCCACGACACCGCCTCGCGGACGAGAGGGACGAGAGATTGGCGGCGGCCGCCAAAAATAATAGCGCTGATCGGCACGCCCTCAGGGTCGTCCCACGCTGGATCAAGAGAAGGACACTGGCGAAGGGGCGCTGTAAACCGTGCATTGGGATGCGCCGCGCTCTTACCACTGCCAGCAACATATGGCTCTCCTCTCCACGTCGTCAACCCTTCGGGAGGAGTATCGGTAAGCCCTTCCCACCACACATCGCCATCAGGTGTAAGGCCGACATTGGTGAAGATACAATGTCCTTTGAGGGTGCCGATGGCGTTTTTATTCGTTGTGACCGACGTCCCTGGCGCCACGCCAAAGCTTCCGAATTCGGGGTTCACGGCTCTCAGCTCGCCATTGGCATTCCAAAACATCCACGCAATATCGTCTCCCACGCATTCTGCTTTCCATCCCGGCAGCTGCGATTCCAACATGGCCAGATTGGTCTTCCCACACTGGCTAGGGAACGAAGCCGCGATATACCGTTTCTTCCCTTCAGGATTGGTCACGCCAAGGATGAGCATATGTTCTGCCAGCCATCCTTGCTCTCGTGCCATCCACGAGGCAAGGCGAAGAGCATGGCTCTTCTTACTCAACAGCGCATTGCCGCCATAGCCGCTTCCGAACGACCACACCTCCATCGTCTCTGGGAAATGGGCGATGATGGTCTCCTTGGGATTGCACGGCCATGAAACATCCTTGTGCCCAGGCAGCAACGGCATCCCGACAGAATGCACACACTGAACAAGCGGCTGAGAGCATGCCTCTTGGACCACCTCTGGGGAGACCCTCGTCATGATCAACAAGTTCACAACGACGTATGGCGAGTCTGTGATTTCCACCCCAATGCGGGCGTACGGAGATTTCATAGGCCCCATGCAGTAGGGGACTACGTACATCGTCCTGCCCCGCATACAGCCAGAGAAGAGCGACTGGAGGCGTTCTTTGCATTCGGCAGGCGGCAACCAATTGTTGGTCGGCCCCGCATCTTCCTTTTTTTCTGTGCAGATGAACGTTCGATCTTCTACGCGAGCCACATCATCTGGATTTGACCATGCCAAAAAACTATGAGGCCGCTTTTGAGGATTGAGAGGGATGAAGGTCTTGTTTTGCACAAGAAGGCGGTAGAGTTCTTGTTCTTGCTCTTGAGAGCCATCGACAACGACGATCGCATCGGGTTGCGTGAGCGCCGCGGTCTCTTCCACCCATTTTTTGAGCTGTCCTGATATCACACTCTTTGCCATGGCTACCCCCCCTTCCTTTCACGTTGGATCGCATTGTAGCGCTAGGGCATGCCGACTAGGCTCCGCCGCTTTTTGAATTTATCGAGATACTCCAGCGCCTTTCCTGTCCCAAGACATACAGCTAATAGGGGGTTTGGGGCAATGATCACTGGAATTCCCGTCTCTTTATTGAGCGCTTTGTCCAGTCCGCGAATAAGGGCGCCACCGCCGGCTATCACCATGCCGCGCTCTACGAGGTCGGCCGCCAATTCCGGTGGGCACTTCTCGAGAGTCAATTTCACAGCATCGATCACCTGTTGGATGGGCTCTCCCAAGCACTCGCGAATTTCAACGGAATTGATTCTCCGGGTGACAGGAAGCCCCGAGACCTGATCCCGACCTTTGACTTCCATCTCCAGCTCATGCTCGCCGAGAGGATAGGCAGAGCCAATTGCAATTTTAATCTCTTCGGCAGAGCGCGGGCCGACCATCAGGTTGTAGGTCCGGCGCATGTAGTTGATGATGCACTCGTCGAATTCATCGCCAGCAATGCGGATCGACCGAGATTCGACGATACCGCCGAGCGAGATGATCGCAATTTCTGTCGTTCCGCCGCCGATGTCGATAATCATACTCGCCGACGGCTCATGGACAGGGAGGTCAACGCCGATCGCAGCCGCCATTGGCTCTTCTATGAGCAGCACTTCTTGAGCGCCGGCATGGAGAGCAGAGTCTTCCACGGCTCGCTTCTCTACACCGGTAATCCCTGAGGGCACGGCGATGAGAATGCGAGGGCGGAATAGGCTCCTCGCTGGTGTTACGCGCCGAATAAGCACTTTGAGCATACCCTCGGCGATTTCAAAGTCGGCAATAACCCCATCTTTCATAGGGCGGACAGCATGGATCTTCCTCGGCGTCTTGCCAAGCATGGCCTTAGCTCTATGGCCAACGGCGAGCACTTCATTCGTCAGCGGGTCCACAGCGACCACAGAAGGCTCAGCCAAGACGACCCCCCTGCCGCGCACAAAAACAAGTGTGTTTGCCGTGCCAAGATCGATGCCTATGTCACTGGAGAAAACACCTTTGAAGCGAGCGATCTTACGGGAAGAAAGACGATAGAGATCTGCAAAAAAAGAGTGAGCAGTCATACATATCACCACGTTGGTACAGAAGCCATCTGCGATGTAAAGTCCACTTTATCTGTTCTTCTCGCCATTTTGCAAGGATCTTCGGACCCCAGTTCAGGTCTTCAGCAGCCCAAGAACATCTTCCCATGTCAGCTTTGATAGCACGTCTTCGTCGGATTCAACAATGCCAGAGATCAGATCTCTCTTCTTCTCTTGGAGCTCGATGATCTTCTCCTCAATCGTGCCCTTCGTGATCAACTTATAGGACGACACTTTGAGTTTTTGCCCCATGCGCCACACCCTGTCAGTAGCCTGATTTTCTACTGCGGGATTCCACCACATGTCGTAATGGATGACGCTATCGGCGCCTACCAAGTTTAAGCCATTCCCTCCAGCGCGGAGGGAGACCAAAAAGACGGGGATGGACGGATCTTCATTGAACTGCTTCACAAGGCTCAACCGATTTTTTGTCGCACCATCCAGATAGAGATGGGGGGTCTTTTTCTGGACGAAATCCTCTTTGATAATGCCCAACATTTTTGTGTACTGGCTAAAGATAACCGTCTTATGACCACTACCGATGAGGACTTCCAACAGATCCTGGAGCATCTCATATTTTGCTGAGCGGACAACGGCTGACTCCTCTTTGTGGACAAGCGAGGGGTGGCAGCAGATTTGCTTAAGGCGGGTCAGCGTCGCTAAGACATGGAGGTGAGCTTTCTCAAACCCTTGGCGTTCGACCAGGTCGAGCAACTCCTCTTTGGCCCGTTTCGCCGCCATGTGGTACATCTCCTGCTGCTCATCATGGAGATAGCAGTGGTAGATAATATGCGAGATCGACGGCAGGTCGTCGAGGACGTCCTGCTTCATGCGCCGCAGTACAAATGGCGCCACTCGATTTTTGAGCATCTCAAAGGCGGTCTCCTTCCCTGAAGCGCGCACACACGTTTGCAAAAATCGATCATGAGACCACAGGAACCCCGGCATGAGGAAGTCGAACAAGCTCCACAAATCTTCAAGAGAGTTTTCAATAGGAGTTCCAGTAAGCACAAGTCGGTAGTCAGCGTTAAGACGTTTGACAGAGCGGGCATTGCGCGTCTCTCGGTTTTTAATCGCCTGCGCCTCATCAAGGATGACGTAGGAAAATGGAAGAGGCTCGAAGAGCTCGAGATCTCGCTGGATTAATCCATACGACGTGACATAGACGTCGACACCGCTCTTCTGGCTTAGGAGCTTTCGTCGCTCTCCGGGTGCACCCACAAAGGTCACGACTTTTAAGTTGGGTTCAAAGCGATTGATCTCTTCTTTCCAATTGTCGACCAGTGACGTGGGGCAGACGATGAGCGAAGGTGGCACTTTGTTGCCTGAGCAATGGATCTCAGAAAGCGCACAGATCGCCTGAACCGTCTTTCCAAGCCCCATGTCATCGGCAAGGATCCCTCCTAACCCGAATTCCCGCAGCCGGCGCAGCCACCGAACGCCATCGCGCTGATAGGGGTGTAACACGCTTTTGAAACGGGCCGCAATGGGCGTTTGGGCTGTCTCTTTTGGATCGAAAAGCGTTGCCTGCAGCTCTTGGATCTTTTTGTTGCATGCTATTGTGACCTGTTTGGCGATCGTCGCGCCCTCTGCGATGCCGACGATGCTCCACAGCGGCAGGGTCCACTCCTCATGATTCTTCAAAGAAGGAATGGCAAAATCTTCGATCAATAGGCTGAGCGCTTCGATCTCGTCCTGCGGGAGGATGAGAAGCTTCTTGCTGAACACTCCTTTTTCTGAGGTCCCTAATTCAATATAGGAACGCCGAAATCGAGCAGCGTCGAGCACCTTGGCCACGTCAAGGCCTGCCAGAGGCCCTGATGCTTGCAGCCGACATCGCACGATGCCATGCCGATTTCCCTCGGAAAAAGTCAGGCAGAGCTTGGATTCGTCGAAGCAGAAGCATCGCTGCATCCCATCGCTGAGCTTCCACTCGACTCGCTCTTTCAACGATGGCAACGTCTCGCTGACAAAGTCGATGATTCTCTTTTCCGATTTCGTCGTATAGCGGCCCTCTTTGTCATCGGGGGCAAGCCCCCATAGCAGTTCCTGGCTTAAGAGCAACTCCTTCATGAGGTTTCTTGGCACTTCACACGTGCCTTGCGAGAGGGCGCTGATCTCTTCGAGCGAGTGTTCTTTGCGCACCTCGGGAAGCTCGACATCTCCGTATCGGAACGCAAGCTGAACGCTCAGCTCCCCATCGTGGAGGTCGGCTTCACATACGGCCGTAGGATCGACGAGGTACAACGCCTGACGAATCTGTTCGAACGCTTCAGGCAAGTGGACCTCTCCTATTTTTTGCAGATGAGGGAGCGCATATGCAACAAAGGTTGGGAACAGGGCTTCTGGGATGACATAGTGATCCACTTCTGCAAGGTCTATGGCCTGTCGAAGGGAAAACTGAGGGTCAAGAGGATAGTAGATATCTTCTGACAGCACTCCTGGTGGCGAGGCCACAATGAGTTTGACGTCGGCAAGCGGCAGCATTCCTTTTGGCAGCATAAAACTTGGTTTGATGACGAGCCTCCGCTCGGTCTCATGCAGCATTTCCACTGAAAAATGAGGACGCACATATGTCGAAGAGACTTGTAGAGGGCGGTCGAACGACCCCATGAACAGGCAGATGCGCGCCTGTTGAGGGTTTTTCAGGAGCGTTGCTGCCCGACTGAGAAGAGAGAACACCGCTGTCTGGGACAAAAATCCAGCTTTGGTGGTCTTATCCGCCTTGTCATGGTATTCAAACTCGCGCCTGAAAAAATCGATGAGCGGCACGCATCCCTCTCCGAATGAGGAGTCATCGAGTACGACGCGTTGGCTTCCCAAGATCAGGGGCTCAAGCTGCTGGAGGGCGAGGAGGAACGCCTTTGGCTGCTGGATACACACAGGCTTAGGGCGGCCGGTCAGCTTGACAGCAAGCTGGATTTCTGTCAGGCGGTTGTTCAACCCATTCCAAGGACCGATGGCAATCAAGAGTTCGCCGGTCTCTATTTTCGCATGTGCTTCGTGGAACAGCGACGTCCGCCCCATCCACTCCCCTGCCTTTGAGTAATCTGCTATCAGCTGCCGTTCTTGTTCTTTGCGAGCTCTTGCGTGCACCTTTCTCTCTACTTCGACGATTGCTGGGTCTGCAGAGGAGTTCTCGCGTATGTTTCCAAGGTATGTGAGGAGCATGGAATGGAAGTGCGCTTCGAGGAAAAATAGCAGGCAGGCAAGGTGGAGGCAATCCACGCCTTGCGTGCAGTCGCAGGTCGAGTACATCACCACAGACTCTACACGATCTACTTCAATAGAGCATGAATGAGTATCTTGAAAATGGCCCGTCACCTCTGCTTCAATGACAAACTGCTGAGCAGAGAACGAGGCGATTTTTGCCCCTATGCATGACCCTTTTTCGAACAGCGCTTTCCCTTCCTTCAAGACAGCCGGACAAAAATCGTGGCGCATCTTGCGAAAGTTCAGGACGGACTCTGACACAGCTTCCATTTCTCTTCTCCACTCATCGTTTGTACGCGTTCGCAGCTCTCGGCTCTGAAAGCCAGTTGACCGAGGTGGACAATCTCCTTCTTGTCAATCCTTCAGAAACTGCCCCCTCTTTGCCCTCCCACTTCTGAGATGGCGTGAACACGCACCATGTGCTTATCGCTCCCAAGGACCGCCTAGAGCGCAGGAAATCTTGAGGAGCCGTTGCGATATGCCTTTTGAAGGATAGAGTTGGGATCTTTTTGGCCGAATCTACCCAAAACCTTCCACTTCCCCTCTAAAAATCCACATCGCGAATGGCTCTTGAGGATCCAAGAGCGCACGAGGCTCGTGATTGCTTTGATCACTGCAGCGTTATTCGCAAAACTTTTTGATTTTCTGCAAGCAGAATCATGATTTTTTTTGGGAGCATCCTTTTTGAGCCATTTGCGATGTGCCTTGAGGAAGATAGAGTAGAATCTGTTTCGAGGTGGATGGTCAACCCAGGGTTTCAGAGGAGAAGGTACACCAAGCAAGATTCTGAACTGCAGTCTCGTTTTCGATCGATCATGACCCGTTTTTTCTTGGCAGGAACGACATTGTTCCTTTGTCGAGAGAGATAAAACTTTGGTACGAGACATCGCGTGTATACCGTTGCAGAAATTTGCGCTCTCCTTGTACGCTTTTTGCATTACGCAGTGTCCCTTGATGGGTATTCGTACGCGGGAGTAGCTCAGCTGGTAGAGCGTCAGCTTCCCAAGCTGAATGTCGCGAGTTCGAACCTCGTCTCCCGCTTTGCGGGCGTAGCTCAGTGGTAGAGCATCACGTTGCCAACGTGAGTGTCGTGGGTTCAATCCCCATCGCCCGCTTGATCGAATTGGTTCTTCCTGTGCAACTATTTCCGTGAGATTTTTCAATGAGTGAAGAACGTTCAGACCGGCATTTCTCAAGCGACACTATCTCGGTACAGAGCGCCTACCGGCCAGGGTGCGTCATAGAGATGGAGGTTACAGTCAAACCAGAAGCTGTCCAAGCCGCCTACCAAAAGGCCGTAAAAGAAGTCCGAAAAGACATCTCTCTTCCCGGCTTTCGCAAGGGACATGTCCCTGAAGAGCTGCTCCACAAACACTTTGAGCCTCAGGTCATGAGTCGGACGCAGACCATTGTGACCATGACAGCCTTTACTGAAGCGGTTGACCTCGTAGGGCGTCAACCATTTACGAAGAACAGCATCCGCAAGTCTTCGCTTCGCTCTTGTTCTCGAGACACCGGCGCAGAGATCCACTTCGAATACGAAGCCGCCCCCCACATTCCAACAGTTGATATTAGCAGTCTGAACATTGAAGAAATACCGGTCAAACTCCCCTCAGAGCAGGACGTCGAGGAATTGTATACGCGTCTGCGCTTTTTAGGGTGCGAGAAGCGGCCTATTGAAGGTCAGCCTGTTGCCGATGGCAATGCCGTCAAAGTCGCGATCTCGGCGGCAAATGCCGATGCCCCTCAAGTTGGCGAGTTTTTCGTCCACCACGGTCTCATCCCAGAATGGCTCTACTCTCTCATCATAGGGATGAACGTAGAAGAGACAAAGGAATGCTCGCTGCCGGCACCATCACCAGAGAAGTCCCCGTCGTCGGCTACTGTGAAGATCCTCCAAATATTCGAATGTCTTGTACCGGAAGAGAATGACGACTTCGCAAAGAAGATGGGGGCAGAAACGATTGCCGATCTTAAGCGGAATATTCGCGTATCATTGGAATATGAGGCAAAACGCGTGGCGCAGGAGAAAATGCGCCGGCAGGTCAGAAACGAGCTCATCCGCCTATACGCTTTTGACCTCCCGCAATCGCTTGTCGAGGGCGAGACAGAAGCTCGCTTTCGACCGTATTGGGACTCCCTATCGGAAGAAGCGAAGGGCTCAGTCGACAAAGAGGCGATGCGGAAGAAGTTTCTGGACGAGGTCAAGCGCTACTTCACCTGTTTCCTCCTCCTGCAGCCATTGTTTCCGAAGGTCAAACCTTCCTACACCAATGCCGAGCTGATGGACGAGCTGAACTACCAAGCGACGAAAATCCATGCCTCGCAGTCTGTGCTGTACCCGAAATTACGCGAGGAAGAGGTTTTCGATCGTCTGTTTGCGAACATCATCGTCCGCCAGTGTGAGGATTACTGTATCGAACAGCGGCTTGGCGTGACACCGCCGCGCCGTGAACAACTGCAGACGCCCGACATTGATCCCTGCCTGTGCCATGAAGAAGGGTGTTCGTGCCAGCACGAGAGCCACTGAGCCAGTAACTTCCATCGCCCTGTCACCAAAAATTTGGATCTGGTATGCTAAAAGGCTAGTACTCATTTGACTGTGGGCTGTGACTATGCATAAACATCTTCTTTCTTCCTCTCTTACGCCGTACGTCATCGAAGATACGGCTCGCGGCGAACGAGTGATGGACATCTACTCTCGGCTGCTCAAGGACCGAATCATCTTCCTCGGCACCGAGATCAACGATCACGTGGCCAATGTGGTCGTTGCTCAGCTTCTGTTCTTAAAAATGGAAGACCCAAAGAAAGACATTCATCTCTACATCAACAGCCCTGGTGGCGGAGTGACGGCAGGCCTTGCCATCTACGACACTATGGCCTCTCTTGGCTGCGCCGTTAACACCTACTGCATTGGACAGGCAGCTTCAATGGGCTCTCTCCTCCTTGCAGCTGGAACTCCTGGCAAGCGATTTGCCCTGCCCAACAGCCGCATGATGATCCACCAGCCATGGGGCGGCATCGGCGGCACCTCAGCGGATGTCGAACGTCAGGCAAAAGAAATTATTTATATGAAACGGCGCCTCGCGCAAATTTTGGCCGACAGCTGCAAGCAACCTCTCGAGAAAATTCTCGAGGATACTGAGCGCGATTTTTTCATGAGCGCTGAAGAGTCTGTTGCCTATGGCCTGACAGATTCTGTATTACTCCCTAAGAAAAAAGAAGGCTCGCCTTCATAACCAATACGTTACGACTGTGTTTACAAAAGAAACAGCAAGCTGTTCGTTCTGCGGACGCCCTGAAGAGGCCGTAGAGAAACTCATTGCCGGCCCTAACGCGTACATTTGCGAACGATGCGTTGATCTCTGCAGCGGCATTCTTGAAAAACGTCCGAAAGCGCCGAGTGGTCAGAAGCACGAGCTAAAAATCCTCAAGCCCAAAGAGATAAAAGAAAAACTCGACGAGTACATTATCGGCCAAGAGGCCGCAAAGAAGACGATCTCTGTTGCGGTCTACAATCACTACAAGAGAATTTCAGAAGCGGCAAAGGCGAAAGACGTTGAATTCAACAAGTCCAACGTCCTTCTCTTTGGCCCCACTGGCTCTGGGAAGACCTTGATCGCCAAAACCCTGGCTCGACTGCTCGACGTCCCCTTTGCCATCTCCGATGCGACGACGCTGACTGAGGCTGGATATGTTGGCGAGGACGTTGAGAACATCATCCTTCGCCTGCTGCAAAATGCCGACTTCGATGTTGAACGTGCTGAACGCGGCATCATCTACATTGACGAGATCGATAAGATCCATCGCACCACTTCAAATGTATCGATTACCCGAGATGTCTCCGGGGAAGGCGTTCAACAGGCGCTCCTTAAAATCGTCGAAGGGACGATAGCGAACATTCCTCCTAAAGGGGGCAGGAAACACCCGAACCAAGAATATATCAAGATCAACACTGACCATATCCTCTTCATTGCTGGAGGCGCCTTTGTTGGGCTTGACAAGATGATCGCGCGGCGTCTCGGCCGATCGACCATCGGGTTTAACGTCTCTGGGACTGCTGCCATTCACGAGCATGACAAGCTACTTGCCAAGGTCGAGCCAGAAGATTTCATTCAGTTTGGCATGATCCCTGAGTTCGTTGGTCGCTTTAACTGCATCGCCAATTGCAATGAGCTGACGGTTGATGATTTGGTCACCATTCTCGTCCAGCCGAAGAACGCGGTAGTGAAGCAGTTTCAAGCCCTCTTTGCGCTTGAAAATGTACATCTTGACTTCACCGAAGACGCCCTGCAGGCAATCGCCCAACGTGCCCACGACGCTGGTACAGGTGCCCGCGCTCTGCGGATGATCCTAGAGGCAACGATGCAGAACCTCATGTTTGACGTTCCCACCGATCCTTCAATCCGAGAAATCGTGATCGACAAAGACGTCATCCTCGATGGAAACCAGCCAAAGGTCGTCCGCGACAAATCGGCATAGGGCGGCATACATCCGATTTGCTGTCAACACGTTCATTATAACTTGTGCGATTGGCCTTGACGAAAAAACCGGGCCAAATTGAAACGGCCAAAACGCCAAGCCTTTTTTTGATCCAGCCGTTTGTTATAAAACTTTTAATATACTATAATACCAAGTAGAGGGCAAGGAAAGAGCGAGCATGTTTCTGGGACCTTGCAGTCGGTTCGATCGATGGGCCTGAGCATGCGCAAATAGCTGAGTGCCACTCCCTGGGAGCAATCCCGAAGGAAGCGAGCGCTTCTTACCTAGAGGAGATCGACTATGAGTGCATCTACTTCTGGTGTACAGGCGTCAAACCAGACCATGGTGACCTTCCTTACACAACTAGACCCTAGTTCCCCTCCAGTAACGGAACAGAGGGTTTTTGATTTTGAAATCACCCGAGAAGCCCAAGCGTACTACCTACAACAAATGTCGATCATCCAATATGCGCTTTTGGATGGGCGTTCTTGGACGCCGGAGGGTGGTGTTGGCGAAGCGCTGACGGCCGAGGAAGTGTTTGAGAAGGTGCGAGAGGCGCTTGTCGCTTTGAACATCTGGTCGCGATATAAATACGTCGATGAACACGGCGCGCAACAGGAAAATCCATTAGCATGCCCATTCACCACGCTTTCGACGATGAGTCGGTATATGGCTCAGGGGCTCGACACCCTGATCCGCACGATGGGCGCAGCTGGCCTGAATCCCCTTGGCGCGACACAGCCTCCTGCGGGATGGGAAGATCTTCTTACCACCATTCGCAATGATGACCTATCCCCAACGCCGATCTACAACCTTCGGTCTGTGCTCTCTACGGCCATGGCGGCCGCAGCGAATGCCGTTATTGCCGGCGACTACTCCACGCAATCCCAATCGATCCAACAGCTGCTCATGGTCGACTACGTCGCGAGCGGCAACGAAATTCTGTATGGTCAGATGAACGAGCTCCAGACGGCCGTAAATTTAAACCAGCAGATCCTCTCCTACCTCAACGCACTCCAAGACCTGATGAACCAGAAAGACCCAGAGCACTTCCTCATGAACTTGCAGCACTTGAACTCCACCTCCCCAAACTACGCCGTCTTTGAAAAGCAGACGTTCGGTGACCAAGTCTTAGGAACAACGCCGAAGTTTACTGACGAGCAACTTTTCAAATACATTACTCTCTTGCAAATCCAAAACCAAGGGTTGGACCCAAATGACATTTTGGTAAAAGCGCAATATGGATTTATCACCACGGATGAACAGAGGTTCGAGCTCTTTCGCGCCTTGACAGACTCTTCACAGGGCCCTCCAATCCTCGACCCAAGCGCTGCGACAATTCCAGATGAAATCATTTCCAAGTATCGCCTGACACTATACGACCAGCACCTATACGCGAACTTTGCAAAACTCCTAGTGTCGGGGCACGCGAACGATTCGCCTCTCGAGTTAAATTTCTATATGTTCAAGTATGGGCTGACCGATTTTTATACCGCAATGCAGACGTATCTTGATGCCGGTACAGACATCCCCACGCTACCTACTGACCCTCCTGTGAACGACCCACTGTATAAGTGGTTTACAGCGACTCAACCCTATGAGGGGAATGCCTTATGGGCCCTCAAGCTGTTTGGACTCTGTCGCACGGATGGCGATCCAGTTGAACAGAAAGCATCTCTAGAGCTTATAGGTGACCAGTACTATGCATTCTATTGCGGTATGCATGAGGCCATTGGTGCTATGGCAGGCCTTCCGAGCTCTGACACGCGCACAAAAGCCATGCTTGCCATGTGTTTGAACCGTGACATAATGAGCCAATTAGCAACGTATTATGATGACTACCCTTCTCGATATCCAGGGCTTGCCGAAATCAAGCACATCTCCGCCGTCTTCCAACAAATGGAAGCCGCAGGTGTCAACCTAGCAGTTACGGCCGATAATTACGCAAATCTCATCTCTGCTCTCCAGCAATACGGCCTTGTCAGCAAACCCGACACCATGACTCCGTTGTTAGGAGCAAATTCCGTAGAAGTTCTCTTAAACCTTCAGAGCGCAGGGCTGCTGAGCAAGACAGATCCCACTATTCCAGCCGCAGTCGCGTCGACCTATGGGCTCACAGCACAGGACCAAGCCGACTATATCCGCATTCTTGAGATCCAGGCGGACGGGAAGGATCCCACAGATTCTGCCGTACAAAGTGAATACGGGCTTGTCGTACGTAACGCCGACTATAGAACTGTCACGACTGCTGGCACCGCGCCTCAGGCATTCATCGACGTCATATCTGGGCAGTTCAATGGTACGGGTGGGATAGCCCAGATCATCGAGAACCTGCAAACGCTGATCGAAAAAGCACAGCAATATGTGGATCCGCAAGTTGGTTCGTCGGTTGTCACAGAGTTACAACGCGTGCTCCTCGACTTCCAAGGAGCTGGAAAGATCGAAACGTGGGTCCAAAACTTCCAAAATCAGAACGAAGCGAAATATCAAACGCACTTGAATAACGCTATCACCGCCGCTCAAGCGCTGAACGACACTCAACGCCAGCAACTTCAACAGGTCATGTTCGTGTACCAGCAATTTTATCAATCAGCGACAAGTATGTTAAACGCGTTAAACCAACTGCTACAGACCATTGCTTCGAATATTAACGCACGGTAACAACAGTGCGGCCCCTCTAAGATGGAGGATGAGATATGAGTATCGAAATCAACGACATCTTTCTCGATCCGTTCTATGCAAGGACATTGACACAATACGGGGGGGATACTGTCCCTCTGCAAGCCCTTGTATGGCAAAGATTTGTCGGTATCCACAACATCGATGTCTCGCAGCCGTTGAATGAGCAGCAACGCACCGCTTTTAAGCAATTACTTCAACGCTACCAAGCGTGGGGGTTGAGCGTCGATGCTTTGACATCGACAGCGTTACAACCTGCGTCATCACAATATGAATCGTGCTATGTCCTCGCCGCAACTCTATTCCCAGGCATCACACAAGTGGAGATGAAGGATATTTGGAACAGCTTTTTACGCACATTCTCCCTCGAGAGCTATCAAATAGAAAAACAGGATGTATCCGCGCTCTTCACCAACTACCTCAAAACACTCTATGACAGGGTGGTCGCCTATGGAGCTCTCCCTCCAAGCCAACAACAGCCTGAAGCGTCTCCCGAAGAGGTCTATCAGATCGCGCTGTGGAATAGATTTCTGCAAGTCTATGGGTATTCGGCTCGAGACAGTAGCTCAAAGCAGCAACAAGCGCAATTTCGCGACTTTGTGCAACAATACACGAACTGGCATATGGACCTGGCCTCCCTCCAGTCGACCAATACGCTCCCAAGCGGGGAGGGATCGGAATTTTTCTTGCAGTACCTCAATGCTTTCTACGGCCATCTGTCGATCGCCGAGCACACGGACCTATGGAATAAATTTCTGACGATGAAAGGGTTGTCTTCCAACCCGGCCGATCTGTCCACACTCAAATCGTCGTTTGTCGACTTCATCAACAGCCTGCAAACCCAGAAAGGAATGTTCGAAGCCGCCACCGCCCTATCGCCCGAAGAGATACAACGTCGGACTGTCTTCAGAGACGTGATGGCAAGCTTGCATCAGATGCTGCTTGTCTCGGAAAGAGTCGTTATCAATAGTGCGGCCACGCTCAAGATCTACAGTGACTGGCAGAAAGAATACACAAAGCAGATGACACAGGCGCCAAACCTCGTCGCCGTCCCAGTGAACGAGATCGACATCAGCGAGCATACGACGTTGCGCATTCCCTCTGAGGCCAATCCTATGGACTGGGATCTCACCCTATACACATTCGGCTATGCCAATATCTCGCTCCAAGACGTCATCCGGTGGGGGTATGGATCTCTCGAAGAGCATCCAGAAACTCCTGTCACCTTCGGCGATGCCAAGAGCCCGATGGGTGCCTATTCATTTTCACGAGTGCTCGACAGCGAAGGGAAGCCGTCGATCCAGTTTACCTTTGACTTCTACCTCAAAAGTGAACCCTATAAAAACGATGTCTCCTGTCCCCGCGATGAGCATGGGCCAGACCAGAACCCAGAGTACTACACTCGCGTCACTCGCACGGCGACTCTCCCCATATACGACGCTGAAGACATCCCATTGACGAATCCAGATACAGGCCAGCCATACACCTTTGACGACAATATTGCTCGACTCGAAACCAAGGTCAAAGAGGTGTTCTCCGCCCTTTCTACCCACCCATCAGCCAGCTACAGCGTTATCACCAACTTGCGAGGCGATCCATCAGGGTCTCCTCCGTACTACCCTCTCGCCGTCAAAGGGCACTTATTAAATGACGTCGCCACGTGGACCGACGAGGTGACGGGACTGATGATGATCGATACGTCCGAACTTCAAAAGCGGATGGAGCAGAACCTTGTGATTCAGCAATACGTCAACACCACGCGAGCAAAACGAGGGGTGGTCCAGAATGCCACGCAGCAGATACAGCTCGTCTTACAAAAAGGACGAGACTCCGTCAATCAAATCTCATCTCTATGGATATCGATCATGGAAGCAATCAGTACCATTCTTCGTTCAATTTATAAACACTAAGGAGGGCCGATATGAGCGCAATTCCCTCATATATCACCAATATCACCAGCGGGATCTATGGGAGCTCCTACGAGCAGGCCTCTATTGTTGAGCAATTTCGCTTCTACCTCGGCCTCAGTCCTGAAGAAGAGATCCCCGACACTCAAGCGGCGGAGGAGAGTTATATTGCCTTCCTTGCGCGACGGGCCTCTTTGCTCCATTATATCTCCACTCTTTCTAAACAGATCCTCGGCTCTGCAGCAGACGTCGAACAGACCCTCGCCAACTTTCGCAGCTATCTCGGCCTCTCAGCCTCAGATCCACTGCCAGCGACCGACGAGACCAAAGCAGCATTCCTCGACTACCTAGCGAGAGGGAATGAGACGTTGCTCTTCATCGCGGCGATCACAAAGGATGTCTACGGCTCAGGCATAGCAGCTGTCGATCTTCTCGAGGGGTATCGCAACTCTTTAAGCCTCGTCGGCGATCTCCCCATTCCCAACACCTCTGAAGCTCGGGCTGCGTTTATCTCCTATCTTGCGACGCAGAACAAGACCGTGGCCTTTATCTCAGAATTCACCAAGCTCATTACAGGATCGGATATCACCGAAGCACGGCTGGCCTCCTTCCGATCCTACCTTGGCCTAGAAGAGGGCGACCCTCTTCCCGATGAATTTGCCACCCGCTCTGACTACATTAGCTTTTTGGGCCTTGAGCACGATTTTGCGACCTATGCTGCCGCCAACGTCAAAAGGACCTATGGCACTTCGATCATCCAAAATGTCGATATTCTCGCTGAATTTCGCGCCTCCCTCCTCCTCGACCCCAACGACGCTATTGCTCCTGATGCAGACACAAAGCGGGCCTTCCTATACTTCTTGACCTCGCCGACAATCACCGCCGCTCACAGCGTGTACGGTATCTCCAAGGCCGCTGCCGACTCTTTACGGCTCTTCCGCGCTACCATCGCCTCTCTCGACCCTGGCGTCCCGCTCCCGACGAATGAGGAAACATGCGAGCAGTACCAGGCCTTTGTAGCAGAGCGGCTAGACATTGCCAAGTTCATCCAAGATGCGACGATAGCCATTACAGGAGCTCCATTGACCAATGAGCTTCTCGCGAAATTCCGGGCGTACCTTGGCCTACAGACGTCCGACCCCATTGCCGACGATGAGGTCACAAAAGCCCACTACATGAGCTTCCTCCATGCAAAACTCGCTGCCGTTGGAAAATCTGAAGCCGCCAACGCGATCTCACCGCATGAAGATGCGGTCCGTCGGGTGCTCTTCTCTGCTTTTTCGATGGTTCTTGAAATGTTGACCACCCTTCAACAGACAGCACGACTAGAAAGTAAGGCAATCCAGATATATTCAGAATGGGAAAAGGAATACACGAATTTAATCGCTGCAACACCAATCTACGGCCCTACCTCACTCAATCAGATCATCGCGAATAACAATGATTTTGGCAGTACGACTTTGGGACAAGAAGGAATCACCATCCGCCAAGTCGCAGACTGGCTGTTGAACGAAATCCAAACAAAAGGGACTTCAAGCGCTACTTTCAACGTCACAAACCCTGTTCACGACGATCCTGGATTTCCATGTTTCATCATGGAGAAGAATTCTGACGGGTCGTACACCTTCAGGCTGCGAGCGCCCCAGAGAGATGGATGGGGTGGGTTTGCAAACAATTGGCAAAATATTTTGTCAGTCACAATCACGCCATCCTCAACACTCATTGGTCAGGAGCAAAACAGAGCGTTGATCGACAATATGATGACCGCAATGACAACGAAATGGCAGAACAATGCATTTGATAGAAGCAGCTTTGGTGTATACGCAAAAGTCTACGATAGAAAAAGCACGGGAGATAAAAAAGAGATAGGAGATCTGTATCAAAGTGGAGTTATGTTTAAAACATTCTTAACCTCGGATCTGAAAACCCTGTGGAGTGGACGACCTAATACCATCGAATACGTAGACCATCAGTTTACTCGGGATGGGGGACCTTATAACCGTCCGGCAGAGGCCTTTCACGGATGGTTCGGACAGAACCAGGCCTCTTTCACTGTGAACCCCAGCCTCAATCAGCCAATCAACATTCTCGTGAATAACAATCTTCCCACGGGAGTCGCCACTAACTCGATAGCACTCAATCTTGGAACAATTCAGGGCGGGGATTACGACGGCGGGACCTTCGGTATCTACTTGCAAAATCAATCGGAACAACACCCTAATTACTACTCTTTTGCCGTCTACATACGATACAGGGACGACGGTCAGCAAAAACTCAAATGGGCGGAAGATGCAGAGGAATGGTTTTACTCCAAGTCCATGGACTTGAGCTCCACCATCAGCACGGGCTTTTGGGGGCCGTGGAATGCTCCTGGTATTGGGGCATGGCCTGAGACGGTCCCTTATCCATCTAACTACTCAAAGACTAGCCTTCAGAATGTCAGGTCGCAAGCAAGCTCGTATATTGGCGAGATCAACGCACAACTTCAACAGTACGTTCAAGTCACACAAGCGCGAAAAGAGAATATTGACAACGCCAGAAAGCTCATGCAAAACCTCTTGTCGCAAACACTGCAGGCCACCTCTAACCAAATGAGCTTGCTCGACGCTATTGTACAGACCTTAAAATCTATTTTGACATCTATCTTCCATTGATAGATGCGGTACAGCACGTGAAAAGGAGGAATGAGCAATGGGCATCGTATCAGACACCTGGTTCTCCTACGTTACAAGAGAGTGGTATGGCAAAGACTTTACCCAAGATCAGTTTCAAGAGATGTGGAGAGAGTTTTTATTATCTTCCGAGGTGCGCGCACTCCCCGCAAATGCCACGCCGGAAGAGTACCGACGCCTCTATCTGCAATTCATTGCCCACCACATCTTAGATACGAACCCGTGGTTTGCGCAGATTACTCAAGCCGCTCACGGCAACACGCTCACAGATGCCGAAGTTGAGCAGATCATTCGATATTTTTTGACGCTCCCAGAAGTCCTCTCCTTGCCAGCCACAGCAACAGAGGCCGACTACCGCCGCCTCTTCCTTCGATTCATTGCCAGGCTGATCTTGGAACAAGACCCATGGTATCAAAGAGCTACATTGCAACTCTATGGAGAGACCACAGCCCAAGAACTCGAGCGCCTCCTCTTAGACTTTTTAGGCTCTCCAGAGGTCATAGCGTTGCCTGTCACAGCAACGCCAGAAGACTATCAACGCCTGTATGTCAAGTTCCTTTCCTCAAAACTCAACAGAGCGTATCAGGCAGAATTAGCAACAACAGCCTCTCCAGAAGCCATTGCAAAAAGCAAGCTGATGTATTCGATTTTCGAGATCCTCGCAGAAATGCTCACCACGACATCGGTGACGCAGATTCGCGAAACTGAAGTCGTGACCTTCCTGACAAAAAAGAGAGAAGAATACACCAAGATGCTCTCACATGTACCGTTGTACGTTGGAACAGGTACGGTAGATCTTGAACTTGCGGAGGAGCTAACAAAACAAAGGTATGAAGGCGTTGTCACCATTACGAGTTCTATTTCGAGTGAAACCATTGGCCACTGGAACAGCACGTTAAACGTATGCGAATGGTATTGGTATAGCGGGAAGATTGTTACAGGAGCTAACCTCACCGCACGGCTTTCCGACGTCCTCCTCGGCCTTGCGAATACAATCAATGAATCTGGAGTCTCGCCGCAGTACTACAATTCTCCAGTGTACAGGGACGGCACGGACACTGGCGGAGGATGGAACAAACAGCTCGTGATCTACGCCAAAAAGACTGCCGACGGAACGTTTACGGCCTATCGCGCACGAAGGGCGCCGGACAAAACTAACGAGGAAATTTCGAATTGGGACGAGATAGGAACCTTCACCTTCTCTGACGAGCCAGTTGTCGTCAAAGTGACAAAAGACCCAACCCTCGTCAGCTCTGCCGACTCTGCCAATACACAGATTGTCTTCAGCACCGACCCCAGCCTGTTCATCCTCGGGTATGGGGGTATTACTCTCCAAGATATTGCGGAATCGCTCTTCGGCACATATATGAAGTCGTCAGCCAAAACAGCCTCCTTCACTCTGTACAGCGGAGACTGGAAAGGAAAAGAAGGTGACACGTGGTATCGCAATCGCATGGTCATCAACGTGACAATGTCCTCCGATGGCAAACCACAAGCGAGGGTGGAATTTTATCAAGATAAGGTCCCAGAAAAAACCGGTGACACATCAAACTTCGTATACGGGCCAGACGAGAAGATGTTGGACTGGGACAAATCTCTTAATGTGTCTAAAGTGCTCGCCTGGAGCAAAGAGGTCAAAGCTGCAAATGAACAACAAGCATCGGTAGTAGATGCGATCAGCTCCGCCTTTCTCGGCGTCTGGCAGGACGCGAAAGCACACGGACGGATTCAACTGTCGAGTTCCAATGCGTTGAATGAGTACGAAAAAGAATTCGGCAATGACCACGAAGAGATTCGAGACGCATACTACACCTACTGTATGAACGCTCGTGATCCGAAGATTGCCTGGAAACCGGGGATCCTCGGCAGTGATATCCCAGAGTCGCAAACCGCCAAGAACGAGCAGAGAAATGTCCTCTACAGTTTAAACGCCGCCGAAAGAGCTAAGATCAACCAACGACTCCAATCCTACTTGTCTGCAATCGGCGCCCGCATAGATGTCCTCTCAAACTTGACCGATCAACAACAGCAAGCCATCAATGCAACGATTACGGGAATAGAAACAACAAATAACTTAATAAAAGAGGTCATACGGCAGATGATGCAAATTCTGTCGGCAATGTTTAAGTAATGTACAATCGATGTACATAGGGCGGCTATTTCCGTAGTGGAGAGGAGATGGGACCTGTCGGTCGTCCTAGCAAGTCAGTTCGGAATGGCAGAGAGCAAAGCGTAGTAAAAAAATCTTCCATAGGAAATAGAAAACTCCGTATAGGTTAAGTGCAGAGGTCGTGAAGAGGAGTTGAAAGAGCGTATGGAACCAGAACAAGGACGCGAAGAACAGCCAGCCACAGAGGGAATCTCCGATGAACTGCTCAAGCAGTTTGAAAAAGAGATCGAAAACATTGACACCGGGAAAGTAGCGGAAAAGATCAACGAAGCTACGGGATTGGCTGCTATGCCGGCCAAGGAGACGATCACAGCCCTTCTCACGGAAGCAATGAATAAGGGCGTGATGCCAAAACATGCGCTTCACCTCGGCGATGAGGCCATGGAGGCCATCTATGGGCAAGGGTATAATCTCTACAATCAAGGGCGATATAAAGAAGCATCGTACATCTTCCGGTTGCTGATGCTGCTTGATTATATGACTCCCAAATACGCACTGGGGCTTGCCGCTAGCTTGCACCGATTAAAAGACTACAATACAGCAGCAAATGTATACCTGCTCTGCGGAACATTAGACACGAGCAATCCCCTTCCACATTATCACGCCGCCGACTGCTATCTACAATTACAACTCCCCGTCATGGCAGTGTTCTCATTAGACCTTGCCATTTCCGCCGCTGGAGATCAGCCGCAATATGCGATTATCAAGGAACGGGCGATGTTGATGCGCGACACTCTTGATAAACAGCTCAAAGCAGAGCAAAAAGGGGAAGAGAAGCCCGGCACCAGTCAAGAACAATCATAACCTGAAGTGTCAACGGCACGTGTTCCTCGCAATAAGCCGACCATCGAAGTCGGCCGATGGAGAAGCATGTGCGCGAGAAGGAGAACGGTATGAGTGGATTTTCAGTGCCACCAAAGCCGCAACCAGGATCGCATGAAAGTGCTCCGTGGGATTTTTCGACCTTTCTCCAAAAAACAGCAGACCAAAGAGAGGTGACGCTGGGGCCAGGGGGAACAGCTGTTGTTGTTCCCAAAGACACCCTCTTCGCCCCTCCTCCATCACAAGAAGGTATTGGCGGGGCTCAAAGCAAGGTCAGCGTGAAGACGAGCGATCCAAAGCTCGATGAGCCCGCGTTCGCAGGGCTCGGCCTCTGGTCGATGCAGTTTGCGACGACGATCGTGAACATTCTGATCGGCACGATGAAAGAACAACCTTTGGACACGCTCTCTGGTCCATCCCTTGGAGAGTCGATTCTTACGACGCTCGCCTACCGAGAGGAAGCACTGCGCCAGGCCCTCATCGAAGAGGGACTTATTTCCCCAGAGACCATATTAGGAGAATACACCTTCGGAGAGAACACCGCTATCGGAGAACGAGAGGGCGTAGAAGAACGTCAGGTCGACATCTATGAGACCAGCGCCAACGCTGCCTTTTTCGCTTGGCTTGAAACGATGGCTGTGGCCGTATCAGCAGGACTCCCTTCCCTCTCTTTTGAAACGCAGGCGCTGCTCAACGACATTCGCTCGGACGACATTGGGACCATCAAACAGCGGCTCATTGACATGGCCAATCTTTCCTCTCTCGACCTATCTCCAACCCAAGAAGCGCTGTTTATTTCGAAGTTAGAGGTGATCGCCACAGGGATCGCTGGTGCCAATGAAGAAGGGGGTGCTCTCGTCCTCAACCTCACGGTCCCAGGGCTGATGATCCCCGTCTTTATGGAAACCGTGGACATGAGCACGGACACCTCGATGACAGCGGATGACAAGAGTAAGCTCTCTCTAGCGCTTTTGAATATTTGTACCTCATTGGCAAGCGCTAACTTCCAGAAAGCGACCTCGTTACAAACGCCAAGTCCGGAGTTCCTAGCCCTTGTGAGCGGAGATCGGCAACAAGTCGGCATGCTCTTGTCAACGATTGCCAGCACGATGACGCTGCCGTCAGGAGTGACGAACAAAGACCTCATCGGCACGATCGACGCTCTCACCTCGTTCTTGTGTGCATTGAATCCCGAACAGATGGAAACCCTCCAATCTGTTGATCAAGAAGCGCTCACCGAACTCTTTTCTCAGGGCCTTGATGCCGCACAAGCGGCAGGCATCATCTCGGCAGAGGTCAAGGCCCAATTGCTGACAACGCTCGTCCCCATCCTCGCCGACCAAACAGCCTCCATTAACCACGTCAAGCTCATCGGCGATTTGAGTGCAAAAGATCCCGCTACCATCGAAAAATCGCTCACCTTTTTGACGAAGGTCTCCTCTGACAAAAGCCTCAATACTCCGACGCGACAGATCGCCATGACGTATATCCAAGCACTCATTAGTGCCTTGGTCTATCTCGCTAATATTCGTTGTCTCATGGTGAGAATGGAGTCGGAATTCACGCAAGAATTAGCAGAAGCAAAGATTGCCGGCATCGAAAATGAGCTCCAAATCGCGCAAAAGACCTACACCACCAGTCTCCAGAAGGTGATGATCTCATACGAGAAAAACGTTAATGCGATTGCAAAGGCAAAACTCTGGAGAGTGCTCGGGCCGTTGCTAAGCATTCTCTTGGCGGTGATTATGGTCGCTGTCTGCGTCGCTCTTATCGTTGCGACAGTCGCATCGGGCGGCGCTGCTGCGCCAGGGTTTCTCGCTGTGATTGCAGCAGGAAAGGGGCTCGTCGCTCTTGTAGCTGCAACCATCACCTCGACTGTTGTGCTCGTCGTTGTTGTCGCTGATGCTGCATGCCAGTGGGCCAAGGGAACGGGCATGTGGAAGATGGTGTGTGAAGCGATGGGCGTCACAAACGACATGGCCATCTCCGCTATTTCCATGGCCTTTGAAATTCTCTTGAACCTCGTCGTCATCATCGTCTCAGCAGGCACCTACGCTGCTGTCATCGCCATCAAGACAGTAGCCAAGACCGCTGTGCAACTAACCATCAAAGCAGTTGTCAGTCAGATTCTGACGACCATGGCGAAAACGTTTGCCAAGCTATTTACAACAATGGGAGCCAGAGCGATCGTTCAACAGAGTATGACAATTGCGATGAACTGCCTCTTGTCAAGCGGGTTGCTCACCAAGGCTCTCACGGCACTGGGCAAAGTGCTCTACAAAGACGACAGTAAAGCCAACACCTTTGCGTTGGTGATGACTCTCGTCTGTATGTTCATGTTGGCATTCGCTATAAGTAAGGTGGGACCAAAAGGAGGAGCAGCGGCGGCGACAGCAGCAAAACCAAAAGCTCCGGCAGCAGCAACAAAATCATTCGGAACCGCGATTGCTCAGGCGGCTCGCACGGCGGGCGCGGCATTGTCAAAGATCCCTACAAAAATCACAACGGCGATCAAGCAATTCCTCAAGTATATGAAAGAGGTGATGGAAGATATTGGCAAAGCAACGCAGAAGTACCTCATCTCTTTGAAAAAATTCCCCAGTTCTTTGGCAAAAGTCGGCAAGAGCCTTTTTCAGCGGGTAGACCCAGCAAAAGTCGCGATCATTCAAAAAAATGCGAAAAACGCACAGGAGACTGCGCAGCGAGAAGCCAACAAATGGGTCAAGGCTGTGGCAGACACCTCGCGCTCACAAGCAACCGCTACTGTCATTGGCGAAGCACGAATGCTTACAGGGCTAGCCGGCGGCCTCCAATCGCTGAGAGCAACTCTTCTCACGATTGGGAAAGGATTTAAAAACCTGGTGCTAAATATCCTCGACCATTACGAAGAGCTGCTGGCAGTCGGGAAGTTTGGAAAGGGACTCACAGGAATGGAAAAACTCATCAACAGATTGCTCTTTGTCACTGAACAATTACGACTGACGCGATTTGCCCTTCAAATAACCGCAGCAGCCATGCAGTATGAGGCGGCGAAAAAAGAGGAATATTTCCATAGGCTTCTTAGTGTACTCGCTGAAGACCAGGCCATGCTGCAAGCTGTGTCGCAAATGTTCATGCGTCTTGGAGGGATCGACCAAACAGAAACGATTACCAAGATTACGGAAAGCGCTCAAGAATCGTTCGAGAACTGGACACGGCTTCTCCAACTGGTTTCTGACTTCATTAAAGATGCCGGAATGCGAGTCAGTGAAATGTCAACAAGAGCAGGCATGTAAGAGCCGCGTACGACGCGGGTTTTTAGAGGAGGAAAAAGGCCATGAGCATGGAACATGTAGGGGGAAATACCCCCCCACCAGGAGGCGATATTACTGGGTTCTTGCAGGAGTTCGCCCAAGTATCGTCAGAACGTCAATTAGGACTGGCCAACCTCCAGCAATTGACCGATACAATGATGAAAAAGGGCTACCTGACCACAGAGGAAATCGCCTTCCTTAAACAAACGGCGACAGATATGATTGCCCCAAGTCTCTCGCCACCGGATCAGAAGTTGGTCCAGAACTTCTTAGATAAGTTGGGGCAGATGGTAGGAGATGCGGGCGGAAGCCATCGATTTCCTATTGGAGCGACCAAAAACGCGTGGCTGAACTGCAGTGCCGTCCTCGCCCTCTTCATCATGACGTCCAACGTCATTGGACTGCTTTCGAAAATACAGCTTGCGGAAAACCTGTATAAAGCCAAGCTTGCCTTAGTCATGAAAGATATGGCGAGCGCAGCCTTCTCAGCCACAGTAGAGGCCGGAAAAATCGAAAGAGAGAAAGAGCTGGCACAAGCGGCGAAGGCAGCTGCTGACGCCGGCCTTGCCATAGGACAGATGGCTATTTCCATCACGATGATGGTCGCCACCCAAATTGAGATGAAGAGAGTTGAACAGCGATTAGTGGATAGCAACCCCGAGCTGAAAGACAAGCCGCTTCCTCCTATGATACGGCAACAGATTACAACGGAAGTCGACGCAAAGATGCGGCCTCTCCAGTCCTCTCTTGATGGCATGGTACAAGCCATGAGAAGCCTCAATGAAGCCAAGATGCATACAGAATTGGCGGACCTCGACGTTGAAGCAGCCATACAGCGGGCCACTGGCGAGCTTTTGAACAAGCTGATGGACATCGTGTCTCAAAGCGTCTCTATGTTAGCAAAATCTGCGGAGACGGACATCCCAAAAACGATTCAGGCCTTGCTCGAACAGATGACGACCGCTATCCGCACCTACGGTCAAGCGTGGGAACAACGTGGGTAGACAAAGATCTCTTCATGAGGTACGGTAGAAAGAGCGCGAGGAGGAGGCCATTGTGTTCTATGATCATATCGTGAAGCTGCTCAAGGAGCTCAATGTCGAAGGCGCGGGAGCAATACCGCGAGAGCTGACGACGATTTCTCTGGATTTCGAGGGAACGGCGATCACACTGACAGACGCTCCTCCTGGCCTTGAATTGTCAGCAACCCTCGGAGAAGTCCCCGAAGAGCATCGCGAAGCAGTTTTTCAGAAACTCTTGCGGGGAAATTTTTTAGGGCAGGCAACAAAGCGAGCCTGTCTTGGATTGGATCAAGAGGGGAAGCGCATTGTCCTCACTGCCGCAATCCCGACTATCCGAGGGTACCGAGAATTTCGAGATGCTATCGAAGATTTCGTCAACACCGTCGCATTTTGGAAAGTGGAAGCAACGACCGTCTAACCGCTCCATCCTCAGCTGAATTTCCGGAAACTGCGATGTGCCTTTCCCAAAACCTCCTCGCCCATATGTCAGTGCATATGGACTTCATCGGTTTTGGGATAGCTCGATATACGGCCTTTTGCTTGGCGAGATTATTCAAAAAATGCATACTTTTGCATTGAGAGTGTAGTGAAAGCAGCACTGAGAACCGCGCGTGGGAGGAGCCGGACGAGATCCTTCACCACGTACAAGATCCGCAAATGTTAAAAATTTTAGTACAAAAATGGCCCGAATTGTATGGTTACGATAAGCCCATCTGAAATGCCTTCTCCTGTAGGAGAGGCTCTTTGAAGATTGGGCAAGGGGATGCTCGCGACCATATAAAGTCGTGAATAGGCACGGAAACAAGGCAGACGAATGGTTGACGAAGAACGACAAACAGAAATGCCAGAAGACGCTTTAGAAGAGGAAACTCCATACTCTGAGTCCCCCTCGGCCGACGTATTGTCTTCCGCTGAAGAGCCAGAAGCAGAGCCTGCGCACGAACAGCCCCGTTCTCTCGAAGAAGAAGCTCCATCCGAGGCTGCTGAAGAGCCTCCCTCAGAAGAGAGTTCGGCCGACGCATCTTCTTCCTCCGAAGAGCCAGAAGCAGAGCCTGCGCACGAACAGCCCCGCTCTCTCGAAGAAGAGGCTTCATCCGAGGGTGCTGAAGAGCCTCCTTCAGAGGAGAGCGCCATACCGCCTCCTCCCCAAGAAGAGCCCGTGCCCGAGGAAGTTCCTACTGAGCCACCTCGTGAAGAGGTTGCTGAACAGCCCTCCCCTGAAGAGCCAACGCCCGAAGTGGCCTATATTGATTTTGACCTCCTTGACACAGAAGGCCGATGGTTATTAAAGGTGCTTTCAGGCCCTAATACAGGGGCTGAATTCGCCATGCATGGCGGGTCGAGTTACATCATCGGCACAGACACACAGACTTGCGACATCGTTTTTCAAGATCTCAGCGTCTCCCGAAAACACGCAAAATTATCTATTGACGCAAAAGACAACGCCATACTGGAAGATCTCCAAAGCCGAAATGGGACCTTTGTTGACGGAGAGAAAATCGACAAAAAGGCCTTGGCGGGCAATGTTCTCGTCTCAATGGGGACGACAACCTTTATGCTCATCGACCGAGAGGCCGAGCGAACGACGATTGTTGCCGGCCCTGGGCTCGAGAAAAAAGAAGAGGGAGCGGCAGTAAAACTTGGTGAAGAACCGCAAAAAGGGGGCGCTGCGGGATTAGGACCTATCCAGCAAGCGGTCTTTGCTCCCCTGCAGTCAGAAGTCGATCGGGTAAAAGAAGAAGAACGCCTGCAGGCAAAGCTTTCAAGAGCGATCAGCTCGCTTGTCATCCTTGCCATTGTCACTGGACTGATCATGGTGATTGGCATTGGGGGCGCGCTTCTCTTTCGCACCGAAGAGGTTGCCACGCCTACCATCGTTGATCCTGAGGCACAAATTTCACAAGCGCTGAGTGAATTTCCAGCTATTCGCTACAGCTACAATCCCACTAATAAACGGCTATTGCTCGTCGGACATGTGCTCACAATGGCCGACAGAAGCAAAATGCTTGATATGTTGCAGCGGATACAGTTCATCAGCCATATCGACTACACCAATGTCGTCATTGATGAGCTGGTGTGGAGAGAAATCAATCAGATCATCACAAAAAATCCGAATTGGAGGGGGATTTCCATCACCTCTCCAACGGCAGGGCGCTACGTTCTTTCTGGATTTTTACGAACTCGGGCACAGGCGGAAGAACTCTTTGACTATATTTCGCAAAATTTTGCCTATGTTGATCTTTTGGAACGAAGGGTCGTGGTCGAAGAAGAACTGTTACTGCAGGTCTCCAGAGAACTCAATGAAGCAGGATTTCGAGGGGTTACCCCTAGCATTTCTGGGGGAGATTTGACACTAACGGGGACTATTGGGGCTGGAACAAGAGAGAGATTTCAAAAACTCGTCGCTCTCTTTCGCTCATTACCTGGCATTCGGTCGGTCCAAACGCCAGTTTCTGAAGCTGGACAGCGAGAAGCCGTGATTGACCTATCTCCGAAATATCGAGTGACCGGCTACTCTAAGGCAGGGGACAAGGTCTCGGTCGTCATTAGCGGGAGAATTTTAGGGCCGGGGGATACGCTCGATGGAATGTACATCACAGATATTACTCCAACGACGGTCTATTTGGAGAGGAACGGGAGCAAGTACAAAATTGATTTTAATCGGTAATCTAGGCTACAATACTCTTAGGGAGAGAAGAGGCTCCTGACAGGGTTTGGCCCAGAAAAAGCGCGAATGAGGGATGTCGTATGTTCGGTATGGAGAAAAAGCCGAAGGAAGAAAAGACCTTCGTTTTCGATCTGGAAAAAGAACTTGGTAGTGAAGAGACGCGACGAGAGTTGGCAAAACGAATTGAATCGCGCATTCAACGGGTCAAGGATATCCTCCATAAGGGGAGCAAGAAAGAAGAGTTTGATCAAATTGGGATCTTGCTGAATGGGTATCATGCTCTTGCCATCGTATTGGGCAGGGCTACCCAGGAGCCGAAAAAGAAGCGAAGTTAATAACGAAGGGAGAATGGCTCTCCTGACGTACTGCTGCGGCTCTTTAAGAAAAGGCGCAGACGTCGTAGATTGTTCCTATGTACAATATGACCTACCGTATTGCTCGTCGAAACACACGAGCAAAAAGGGAGGAGGAAATCAATGAGTAGCGCTTTCGAACCAGGAAGTTGGGCAACGCTGAAAGGCGCCGCCTTATCAACCCTGGTCACACAAAAGTCCGCCGTAGATTACAAAGTTCTGGTTGACGAAATAGAACGCTTGACTGCATTAGCAAAGTCGAAAATTGCCGGTATACGGTCAAAAGGTAGCGCCATGAGCATTGGCGACATGTTTGACCTGCAAATGGCAATGAACAAATTGCAGCAGTTCTCCGAAATGTCGACTTCTGTGATCTCGGCAATGAATACTTCGATCAACTCTATGGCAAGAAACGTCAAGGGGTAATGACACTCCTGGTCGTTCCATTCGAGTTGGTGGTGTGGTACGATGTGTATCACCCGGGAAGTATACGACGCTGGGGAAGAGATGTTTTCTCTTCCATTCCAGCGACTGTGCGAAAAGGCTAGGTTATTGGGGTAAAAGAAGCAGTGGGAGGATTCAATGGACGAGGAGAGCCTTCTTGAGTTCTTTAACGAGGACTACTCTCTCTTTATAGAGGCAGGATTTGTAGCGGTCAAACAGCTGGATGAGATAGCCGCGCGGCGGCTCTTCAAAGCCGCGGAAGTCCTTAACCCTGATAACCCAGCCTCGCAGCTTGGTCTCGGGTACATTGCGCTCAACAAGCTTCATGTAACTGAGGCCGCAACCATTTTTGAAACGATCTTGAAGAAGGATCCAGAGCACCATCTTGCTCAAGCATTGCTGGGCGTGGCGTACTTGCTATCGCAAGACAAGAAGAAACGCGGCGAACAGCTACTTCTTGAGGCAAGAGCAGCGTGCGACGATCCAACGATCAAGAATCTTACAGATGTATGCCTTGATTGGCTGAAAAAAGACTTGGGAACAAAGTCGCTTCCTCCGTTGAAAGCCCCGCTATAGGGAGGAGGAAGGGAGAATGTATAATCCATAATCGCGTGAGTACTTATGCCATCACACGAAGAGTATAAAAGAATCGAGCCCATTTCAGGATCTGAAGGAAGCCGTGCGTCATTGCCCGCTGAAAGTGGTGAAGGCCCTTCGAAGGTAAAATTCGAAGAGGCAGTGGCTCGTGCTGATCCGTCAAAAATTGAGCGGAGAGATATCCCTGCAGCCCAAGAACCTGTGAGTGCAGAGGCGAAAAAGCCATCTCTCATGGAGATTGCCACTCAGGTCAAAGCCGAACCTCCTAAAGTCACGCCAACGCCGAAACAGCTCGCCGACCAAGCCGCTGATCTCAGGCGGCAGCTGGAACGCCCCCGAGCCGTTCTGCTGGACGAAATGGAACGACATCCGACCGTCGTAGAAAACCTCAATCCAACAGATGTTACCTCCATCTCCGGTCATCTTGAACACATCGACCGTGGGCTTCGCGACGTCACATCGCTCACAACAGGTGTTGAAATTGGGTCGCTGATTCCACAGGAACGATCCCCTGCTGTTCGGTTTTTGAGTTTCTTGACCGAGAGCGACAAAAAGTTAGGAAGCTTTGTCGATGAGATCAAAGGTCTGAAGATGGGTGAGCAACGGCTGAGTCCTGAAACGCTTCTCGCTGTTCAAGTCAAACTTGGATTCATCCAAACAGAACTCGAATTTTTCACCGCTACCCTGAATAAAGCGCTTGAATCGACCAAGACGCTCATGAACATCCAGATCTAACAGAGCCACGTATGATGTGGCTCTTGTTGAAACCGTGAACGAGTTCGCGTGTGGAACGTATGGGAGAATCACAAGAACCACCTGCTGTCACTGGCTCAACGCCGATTGATTTCGAGAGTGTGATGCAACACCTCGATGAAATCGAGATGACGACGGTGAGCGGGCGCATCACTGAAACCGTGGGGATGATCATTCGAGCGGTCGTCCCAAATGTGAAGGTTGGGGAGATTTGCCTTGTAAAACGAGAGGGCATAGAGCCCCTCATGTGCGAGGTGGTAGGGTTCACCAGTGAGGAGGTGATCCTGTCGCCGCTTGGCGAGATGAAAGGCATAGGCCCCTCGTCAGAGGTGATCCCTACCCACCGGCCATTGAGCGTGCGAGTAGGGCCCAACATCTTAGGGCGCATCCTTGACGCTTTAGGACGCCCATTGGATGAGGCCACGAAAGGTCCGCTCATCGCCGACGACATTATCCCTATAATACGCGCCCCCCCTGATCCGACGAAACGGAAGATTATCAAAGAGCCCATTTCTGTCGGCATTCGCGTATTTGACGGCGTCTTGTGCGTCGGCCTCGGCCAGCGGGTAGGGGTTTTTGCTGCAGCTGGTGGAGGGAAGTCGACATTGATGGGGATGATCGCGCGCAACGCGGTGGCGGACGTCAACGTCATCGGTCTCGTGGGAGAACGGGGCCGCGAGCTTCGCGAGTTCATCGAAAAGGATCTTGGCCCAGAAGGGCTGAAGAGGTCCGTCCTCGTCATTTCTACGTCAGACCAAGCTTCACAGCTACGTCTCAACGGCGCATACACAGCCACGGCTATTGCTGAGTACTTTCGCGACCAAGGGAAGTCAGTCATTCTCATGATGGATTCTGTGACGCGCTTTGCACGCGCTATTCGCGAAGTAGGGCTAGCGGCCGGCGAACCCCCGGCACGAGGAGGGTATACGCCCTCCGTCTTCTCCACGCTCCCCCGCCTTCTCGAACGCTCCGGAAACTCAGACATTGGATCAATCACCGCCTTTTATACCATCCTGGTTGCTGGCGACGACATGAACGAACCTGTGGCCGATGAGGTGCGATCTATTCTTGATGGACACATCATCCTCTCGGCGGATTTGGCGCGACAATACCACTACCCAGCTGTCGACGTTCTCTCCTCCGTAAGCCGGGTACTGACGTCAATTACCACCAAAGACCACCAGCAGCTGATAGGGAAGGTGCGAGAAGTGATGGCGACGTACAAGAAAAATGAACTGCTGATCAAGATTGGAGAGTATAAACGAGGCTCTGACAAAAACGTCGATTTTGCCATCGATTATGTGGACAAGGTAAATCGATTCTTACGGCAGGCAATCGACGAAAAATCGACGTGGCAAGAGACCCAGCAGCAACTCAAAGCTCTCTTCAAATAGAGTGATGGTCCGTGACGATAGAAAACATGCCTGCCTACCCACTTGCGGAAGTGCTCGACGTAAAGCACCATCGAGTAGAACTCGCAGAAATGGTGGTGAAGGAAAAGCAGAAGCTCCTCGAAATAGAACAGCAAAAACTCAAAGAACGAGAGGCAGAGCGAGATAAAGTAAAAGAGCACTTGAAGGCAAAGACAGACCAGCTTCGACAGCTGATGGATGAAGGAACAACGAGTGATAAAATAGATAGAAGTAAGATATATATAAAAGTAGTGCAAGAAAAACTGGCTATAGAAGAAAAAAAGGTAAGAGAACAAAAACAACAAGTAGAGCTTGCCGAAAAGAATTTACAAATAGCGAAAAATCAGTTAAAGGAACGAGAAAAGGAGCGAGACAAGATTATCACCCACAGAAAAGAGTGGGAGAAGGAAATGAAAAAAGAAATGCAAGTCATTGAGACGCGGATTGAAGATGAGCTTGGCTCTACGATGTTTCTCACGAAGATGATTCAGGAGAGAGAAGAAGAGCGTCGTCCACGACGGCGGTCAAAAAAATCAAGCTTGAGTGTGCAAGAACAGGAGTGAAACGAGGGACACCTTGCACGCTCGCTAAGGGAGGGAACGTATGACAAACACACCACGCAATATCCAACCCGTTAGCCCAGAGGGCGACGAAGAGATATCTCGTGAGCAACAAGTGAAGCGGCCTACGGCTGAGAAGGTCTCTCCTTCCCAACAGGGCCAATTCCTTGGGGCTCTTGAAAAGAAAACACAAAAAAAGGCCGAAAAATCGACCCCTGAGACGGGCGAAGAAGTCGCCCCAGAAGAGGAGGAAGAACCCCCTGTCAAAGAGTTGGGTCTCTTCCATCTAGCCAAGGCAAAAGCCATGAAGGACGAGGGCTCCTCTACTGAATCTTCATCAGAAGAAGGAGAGGAGAAAGAGAAAGGCGGGAAAGGCAAGGGGCCGATGCCTGAAGTCAGCGCTATGCCGGCCGCTCCTATGGCACCCCCAGGGCCGACGACGGCAAGCGCGTCGAAGCAGCCGATGGCCGAACCGCGCGCAGCCGCACAAGCTGAGAAAGGCATTGGCATGGCCAGACCATCGCCTCAGGAGGGCGTGACGCCAGCCCCTAGCGAAGAGGGCACAGAGGCCTTCCAAAAACTGATGGGCAAACAGCGGGAAGAGGAAGCTCCTGTCCCCGGACGAGTCGTTCCAGGGATGGTCCAGCCGACGATGACGCCGACACAGGTGGGAGGACCGAGAAAGGCTGAAAGCCCACAGGCAGCGGAACGCCAAGCGTTATTCGAGGTGATCCGTCAAGCGACTGATGCCATTACGACTTTTGTCACTAAGCACGAAGTACGCACGATGATTACGATTAAGCATCCACCTCTCTTCGAAGGGGCTACGCTGACGATCACAGAATACTCCTCTGCACCGCAACAGTTTAACATCACCTTTGAAAACCTCTCGCCAGATGCCCAGCGCGTGGTCGAAGCTGTTGCCAATCAGCAACAGCTCAAACAGACGCTCATTGAGCGGGGATATACCATTCAGAACGTGTTCGTCATTGCCACTCCGCAGCAGCCCACCGTCGCACCTCTTGCCACCGCTGAGCCGACGAGAGAGGAACGGCGTCGCGAAGAATCTGCTGGCGAAGAAGAAGGCGGCAAAGGTGGAGGTTTCGGCGGACAAGGCCATGGCGCCCGGTGATCGTCACGGTAGAGTTGGGCTCGACGTCAGAGATAGATCTTGGCCCTCGAGCCCATTCCGACGTCTCTGTGGGTACCAGTACCGTACTGACATGCTTGGCCTATTTCGAAGACAGTCTCTGCGCTCAGAGGAGTGAGTGACTACGATGGACCCTCTTCCTCAAGAAGATTTGCCCACGCTTCTCAAATTATCCAAGGATTTTCAGAAGATAATTAGCTCTGCTCTGAATAGGAAGGTGCAAGACGTGGCTTTGACAAGCCTTGACTTCTGGGAAGAGGGTGACGTTCTCTCCTATTTTAGGGAGAAGTTGGCCTTCGCATATACAGGTAATAGCTTGCAATTGAAGAACATAGAAATACGTAGCCAAAAGAACAAAAGAAGCTGGTGGACGAAACTTTTGGATTTCTTTCGTCCGAAGCGACACTACGATGATGATGGTGCCGTTATCTGTTTCATAGCAAGGAAGCTCGAAAAGGTCGAGAGCCGGTATCGTACACAACATCCGGCATTAGCCCAATTTCGATCGGCGGTATTGCGACTAGAGTCTGATCTATCCAATGAAGAATCATCTGAAGAATCCTCCTCAGACGAAGATGCATCGAGAGCCTTCAACCCCCCACGTCCACAACTCTTGCTCGATATCTCCAAACAACGCTCGAGACGCCTTCAAACGTTAGCACCCCCCCTCGCCTTTAGACACCGGCAACGCCGTCCTCTCGTCAGACGAGGATGACCCTGGCTACTCTGCAGACGAGGATTGACATCGAGCCTCCGGGAACCACGTAATAAGCGCAATTCCCAACTCTTTAAGAGCTCTATTGAACCGCAGGCATTCTTAGGACCATTGAAAAGACGCTCCGAATACACAATCCAAGAGTGATGTACGGCACTCGTTGCTCCTTCGGCAAAAAGAGCAATCGGAATTTCCGGGAGTTGCTGCAAGCCGCACACAGTTTTTGACAATATCCATCAATTTATGTCTTAATATTGGCCCTAACTTTTGTAATTTCTTATGTCTACCGTACTTTCAGTTAAAAACCTCCGCAAAGTATACCCCGGAAATAAAGAACGCGTCGCTGTTGACAGTATCTCTTTTGACCTTCGGAAATCCGAGATTCTCGGTTTTTTAGGACCTAATGGATCCGGAAAGACAACGACCATGCAGATGCTACTCGGAACTCTGCTGCACACTGATGGATCGATTGAATACTTCGGCAAGGACTTTACCAGGCATCGCTCCGACGTTCTTCAGCACATCTCTTTTGCCAGCGCGTATACCAGCCTTCCTTGGTTGCTGACTGTTGCGGAAAGCCTTTCCGTTTTCGGACGACTGTATGGGCTGCGGCCCAAAGAAAGTGAAGAGAGGTTCGAACCACTTCTGGAGCGCTTTGGCCTCCAGGAAATGCGCAATGCCCGCATCTCGTCGTTATCCGCAGGCCAAACTACTCGACTGATGATTGCAAAAGCCTTCTTCATCCAACCAAAAATCGTTCTTTTGGACGAGCCAACAGCCTCGCTAGATCCCGATATGGCCAACGACATCTGCGACTTTATCGTTGAGCAGCGCAACGAGGTACAGTGCTCCATTGTATTCACCTCACATAAGATGGAAGAAGCTGCCGAGCTGTGTGACCGGGTCATCTTCCTGAAGAATGGAAAGATCATCGCTGATGACGTTCCGCAAACCCTTGCCTTAACAGTCTCCGCCTTTCGCATCAGGCTGCTCATCATCGATGGTATGAAGCGCACCGTAGCATTGGCCGAGAAAAAGAGCTTCCCCTATACCATCGACCATAGATCCATAGAAATTTCAGTGAAAGAGCCGGACATCCCTCTCTTCTTAAACGATATTGGGACATCAGGCATCACCTATGCCAGCATCAAAATTGAGGAGCCGTCTCTTGAAGAGTACTTCCTCCATGTTGCAAGGAAGTCGCTATGAGTTTCAGCCGTATTCAAGGAGTTTTCTTCCGATATTTCAGGACGCTTTTTCGTGGGTCTCACTTCCTCTCCGACCTTTTCTATTGGCCGCTTGTCGACATTCTCCTCTGGGGACTCACCTCGGTATGGATTCAGCGTCAGCAGAATATCCCGCAGCTCCCCTTGATGCTGATGACGGGACTCGTCTTTTGGCAGGTGACGTGGAGAGGGTCGGTGGACATCTCCGTCAACCTTTTGCAAGAATTTTGGAATCGCAACCTTGTGAACCTCTTCTCAACGCCTTTGAAAATCTCTGAATGGAGTTGTGGAGTCCTTCTCATCTGCCTCTTCAAACTCGGGATTACCATTGCCTTCGGATCGCTCGTCGTCTACCTGCTGTACTCGCTGAATGTCTTTTCCGTTGGCTGGGCGTTCCTGCCTTTCGCTGCTTCGCTCGTTGTCTTCGGTTGGACGCTTGGGTTCCTCGCTTCAAGCTGCGTTATCTACTGGGGTCAGCAAATGGAAGCATTGGCCTGGATGGTCGCCTTTATCTTTGCTCCTTTCAGCGCTGTCTTCTACCCCCTTGATGTCCTCCCCCCTTGGGCGCAAGCGATCGGATGGTGCCTTCCTACCACCTACATCTTCGAGGGCATGCGAAATATTTTGACATCAGGGGGCTTCCCCCGTTCATATTTCTTCTGCAGCATGTCGCTGAATGTGCTCTATCTTTTCTTGGCCTATTCTCTGTTCACGTACATGTTTGAAAAAAGCCGCGCTAAAGGCTTAGCTCGACTTGAGTGAGGCAACAGCTTGGGCCACCGCATTGTATCCAACGAACCGTTGATACCTCGAAATACAGGATCGCAAACAGGGACAAAGAGCCTACTCTGTCCTCCAAAAGAAACACCGCCAGTGGCTCACGAAAATTCTCGTTGGCGGATATCGCCTGATGTATGGTATGAACGGGACAGGTAGCGAAAAGGGGGCTCTCCCTTTTCGTGAGGAATTCGTCGTATGCACTTTTGTACCACAAAGCTTTCTGATACACTCCAGCGAGCAGTCGCACGAGATTCGCTCGAAGAGAGCGGAAAGCACGGCAAGACGTGCATAAGGAGAGAGAGAAATTAAACGTGTAGAGAGTACCAGTGACAGCGGCACAAGCAACAGAGGTGTCCGACCTCTTCTCACACCTTCAGAGGTATTCAAGAGAGCTATTTGCGCTCGACAGACGTCCTCTGATTGATCAAACTTTTTCTTTCCCATGGGAAGAGTTTAGCGCTGAATTCAAAAAGGCGTTCGGTAAAGACCTGTCTCTCTCGCCAGGTCCCTTGGAATGGAAAGCCAAAGACGACCTCTTCAAAGGGATCGTCGCCCCCTACCTTCCCATTGCCCTTGCCTTTCCCGGCATCAGTGGACAGATTCTCCTGCTCATCAGTCAAAGCGATCTCCAACGGCTCATGGCAGGCATTCTCAACATCGACATGGTAGAACTTCTCAAACACGATCCCTCCTTCTTTGACCAATTCGTCCTCTTCTTTACGACACAACTCGTAGCCTGCGCCCAGGGGATCTCCTCGCTGAAGAATATTGCCCCTCGCCTCACAACGCGACAAGAAACGGAAAGCGCGGGATGCTTGTGCCAAGACATCTCACTTCAGCTCGAAGGAGAGCATTCTCTCGCTCGCCTTCTTATCCCTTCGGAGTTTCTCGATTCCTGGAGGACGTTCAGAATGGGCGAAGAGCCCAAGAGTGCACCATCGGCGGCACAACTCGATGCACTCGTCGCCGTTGAAGCAGGGAGAACGTTCTTGACTCCAGAAGAGATGGCCGGACTCCACAATGGCGATTTTCTGATGCTCGACCATCCGTTTTTCATCCCCGGCTCCCCAAAGGCGAGGGTGTATGTGACGTACAACGGGCATCCCCTCTTCCGAGCAAAATTGCAAGAGGGCGGCCTCAAAATCTTGGAGATGCCACTTCAGCACGAAGCATTTCTTCCCCTCGGAGGTCTTTCCATGGCTATGAAAAAAGACAGACCGCAGCAAGATGTTGCTCCAGAAGAGGATCCACCAGCTCCTCACCGCCAGTCGAAAACCTCAAACGCTCCAGAGTCTCTCCAAGATCCTTCGGATGAAAATCCCTTTGAGGGCGAAGAAGCCGAAGAAGAACTGCCGGAGATGACAGAAGAAGAGGCAAAAAGCACAGCGCCAACGGGATTGGCCCAAGAACCCATCAATATCAAACAGCTGCCGATGACCGTCGTCGTCGAGCTGACAGAGCTCTCCATGTCCATCGACCAGCTCACCTCCCTCCAGCCAGGGAATCTCCTCGACCTCGACATACGCCCTGAAAATGGCGTTATGCTCATGGTCAACGGCAAGATTGTTGGCCGGGGCGAGCTCGTTCGCATTGGAGACAATGTTGGAGTCCGAATCACGCAGACCGTCTTCCAGCAGACAGCGCCATCCCATGCCTGAACCTGCCCCAGCTCCCACATCAGAGAAAGGAGAGAGCCCTCAGGCGCCTCCTATGCCAGAGTATATCGGTCGATTTCACATCGACGGCATCTACTCCCAGGGAGGGATGAGCACCATCTACCTGGCGACAGACCCTCGGACGCACGATCAAATCGCCATCAAAGTCCTCCTCCCGCGATTCCTCTCGGAGCCGAGTCTGGTCCGGCAGTTTATCAACGAAGGCCGAATCATTGCGATGTCAGACCACCCAAACATTGTAAAGCTCTACGAATACGGAGAGTGGGAAGGTGGTGTCTACATCGCCATGGAACTCGTGCGAGGAACCTCACTGCGCAGAATTCTTCAGCATAATCCGCTCCCCTTAAAGCGCGCGCTCGAGGTTCTTCTGCAAATCTGCTACGCCATCGGTCATCTCCATACCCATGGAGTCATCCACGGAGATCTGAAGCCAGAAAACATTCTGGTGACCGACCAAAATCAGGTCAAAGTCATTGACTTCGGCATTGCCCGACTGATCAGCGACGGAGGAGAGTCTGCGGGAGCTACCAGCAAGCGATTTATTGGGACACCGGTGTACATGAGCCCCGAAGCTCAGGAAAACCCCAGAAACTCCTCTATCCAATCCGACATCTATTCGATCGGTATTATCGCCTATGAGTTGGTCATGGGAAAAATCACCCATGGTCGTGTCATACTGACATTAGCCCCGCGAGGCTTACAGCCCATTCTCCATACTGCTCTGCAGCCCAAGCCGGAGGACCGATACCGTGATATCAGCGAGCTGATCACTGCTATCTCCGACTATATTCATTCTGGTTCTCTGCAAAAAGACCGCCAAGGAGCAGATTACTTTTTTGAGCTCTTTTCACAGCTCGAAGCCCTCCAAAAATCGCTCTTGACGAGCCTGATTCCCCAGAACACCCCCGACATCGGGGCCACGCTGTCGTACGGCGTTGGGTTAAACGCTCTCTATTTCCAATTTTTTTCCCAACGGGGAGAGAATGTCATCCTCATTGCTAAGGGCGATAATCGAGGTGCTCCAGGGATCATTGACACCTACTGCCTCCATACCCTGTTCCAAGCCGTTCGAGCCGAATACCCCGAGCTCCCTGCTTCCGACCTTATCTCGTTGATGTTTCAACGAGCGGCAGACCAAAGGCTTGGCTTTCGGTACTCATTTCTGGCGCTCAACCCAACCGCACAGAAGTTTCAGTGGAAACAAGAGGGATGGGGAGCATTGTTTCAGACGACACAGACAGCCACGCGACACATACAGCGCAAAAATGGAGATCAGCCCACTGTTGAGGGAATGTGTACCCCTCAAGATCGATTTTTTATTATTGGCACGACATCATCCACATTGCTAGAGTTCGCCTCAACCCCGATGGTCCCCCTGAACGTCATGCTGACCGAAGCCATTCATTCCTCTCGCCACCTGCCGTGCGAGAAGCAAACCAGCACAATCCTCCAAAAGCTCCGTCTACGGGGCGATTGCATTGTTGACGACTACCCAGCCTGCCTCATCGCCGTCAACGCCACCAATGAGCTGCACGAGGCCAAAAACATCTCTCCAGCATCCAGCTTTTAGGTTCGTGAGCGAGGCTGGCATGCGGCATCGAAGCCGCGTGAGCCATGTGCAATGTGCAGCATATTCTTGAAACTGTACAGCCGCAGTTCCCGAAAATGTAGCATCGCGCTTCTCAATGTAGATCGATAGGCCGCATTTGGAATGGCAAGTCGCGGCCATGTATACAGGTCCGCATTGGTAGAATCTGTTCGAAAAAATGGAAAATAAATAGGGCGTGATGGGATAAAAGAATGCCAATCCAGATTTGAAATGAGGAACACAACGGACGATGAACAAGCCCTTCTTTCTCTCATGCTTGTGCTCAGTTGCATGCTGTACTCTTCCCCACCTTGGTGCTGAAGATCAGCCACGACTCCTCACCCCTCCCCCATCAGACGTGCCTTCTTCGCCAGCGCCCTCTCGATCCACGTATGAGTCTCTCACAGAAGAGAGAGGCACCCCTAAGTTACGCAAAGAGATCAAAGAGAGAAAGGAGCAAGAGCAGCGCGAACGAGCGGCGCGCGAAAGGGCAGCCACAGAGGCGGTCGCACCATCCACACAGCCCGCGCAGCAGGCCCAAGGATCTTCCCCTTCCAGAGCCTTTGGCGAGGGGCCTGTCATCAACTTTAACAATGTCAGCATCACCGAGGTTCTCAAATACGTCAGCCGGCTGACAGGCAAAAATTTCATCTACAACCCCCAAGAACTCCAGTTCACCGTCACCACCATTTCCGACACTCCTAACACCTTAGAAGCTGTCATGGCATTGGTGCTGCAGAGCTTGCGCGCTCACGGCTATTCGGTCCTTGAAGAGGGGGAGGCCTTTTTAATTCATACCAATCCAGCTGTCAAAGGGGCCGGACGCCTTGCCCGAGAGCACGAAGGCATCGATGGCCCACAGATTGCCACGCAAGTCTTCGTCCTCCAAAACATCCCAGCAGACCAATGCGCCATCATTGTCAAAACCATGGTGACAGAAGGCGCGATCGTCGAAGCTCTTGGTGATTCTACCATCGTCGCCAGCGACGTGACCGAAAACCTCATTCGCATCGCCAGCATCATCAAGAAGATGGACCTCCCTTCCGGCGGCCTCGAGATCGGGCAGTACGTTGCCATCAACACCTCTCCCGCCACTCTTGTCGCTCTGGCAGAACGCGTCGTCACGCCATTGGCAGCCAACAAACCGCTGATCCTCGTCCCCCATGCCGGGTCAAACAGTGTATTCATTGTTTCCACGCCCTTTCTCATCGAAAAAAGTCTTTCGATCATGCAGGCCATCGATTTAAATATCTCTCAGTCCGGCCTCCTCGACAATATGAAATTTGATCCAGAAGCAGCTGCCAAGGCTCGCGAAAAACAGCGTCGTGAACAGTCCTCGAGGACAGAGCAGGAACTCGAAGCATTGAGCGTAGACGAACTCAAGCGACTGTTATTCGAGCAAGGGCTTGATCGATCTCAGCTGGACAAGATGACAGTTCAAGAGGCAAGAGCAGCCCTCCGCGTAGCGCAGCGGAAGAAGCTTTTTGACACGGGCCTTCCCATCGGCACGGTTGAATCCACGCAATTTTTGATCTATCGCCTGCAATACCGGAAGAGTGAAGAAGTGGCGATGGCATTGCGGGCCATTGCCACCAGCCTCACAGGAGGAGGCCAAGCAGGTGGCCCTCAACCCGGCGCAGCTGTCAACCCAGAAATCTCTCAATCTGATCTCATCGTCACCCTGAACAGCTTACAGCCCGTTGACGACAACAATACCATTGTCTTCACAGGCACGCCGGCCAGTCTTGACAAGGTCAAAAGCCTTATTAATCAGATCGACATTCCAGTCCGCCAAGTGTTTATCGAAGCGCTCGTGCTCGAGACCACACTGACAAATGCCCTGCAGTTTAGCGTTGAGTGGGCTGGAAGAATTCAGCGGAGGAACTTTGGGTCTCAACTTGGCTTTATCAACCCCGACGCTCCGCCCTTCATCTCGGCTTTCAATAGTGTCCAGCAATCTACTCCCGTACAAATTATCCCACCACCGGCTCCTGGAGGGCTTTCGGCAGGAGCTTTGGGGAGGAAGATTAAATTTATGGGCCATGGGTTCCGCTCCACAGGAGCCCTTGTCCAAGCACTCCAGAGCGATCAAGAGACGCACATTGTCTTCAACCCCAAAATTTTGACAGAGCACAACATCCCCGCCGAAGTCTTTGTCGGGCAGCAAACGCCGATCAAGGGACAGTCCATTGCGAACTCAACATCAGGATCGCCATCGGCAATCGTCGCCACCAATTACAATACCGTAGAAACGGGAATCTTACTGAAGGTCACCCCCCTCATCAGCTCCAGAGAAACAGTAACCCTGATCATTGAGCAACGAGTCAGCCGCGTTGACCAGCAAGAGGTGACCAACCAAGGAGGAACAGAAGCTCCTCCTGCTACTGTCAATGAGTCGAGGACCATCACCCGCGTTCACATGCCATCCGACCACTTTTTGGTTCTCTCAGGGCTTATTCAAGAGAGCCAAAATATCGTTAGCAATCGGATTCCGTGTCTAGGCTCGTTGCCGATCATCGGCAACCTCTTCGGAGCAAAGACCCAGTCGGGCGGCAAGCGAAATTTAATGATTTTCATCCGGCCTATCATCATCGACACCGAAGAAGACGTCGACGAAATCACAAAACGCCAAGAGCAGGTTCTGAAAGAAAAATCTCGAGTCAACGAACAAGGATGGGCAAAGCAAATTGATGACTTGAAGGCGATTCTCAACATCGAACCTAACATGTTCCCGTAGAGTGCTCTATGAGCACTCCTCGGGAGCAAGTCAGTAGCGTAAGCGTACTCCTATGTTCAAGCTCTTCCTCTTCGTCTGTCTCGCACCGTTCGTAGCGGTGAGCTGCGTGAAAATGCCCACGGAGCCCCCACTACCTCTTTCGACCATTGTCTTTCCAGAGGAGATCAGCAAGCTCCCCACCCCTCCTCCAGCATTAACGGAGGAAGAGAGTCTCTCCCAATGGGGGCAAGAGTACCATCTCGGTCGATGTTTTGCCCGAGAAGGGGATTATTACCGAGCTATCACCTGCTTCCATCGGTCGCGCTTTCTCCTCGGCGACGCGTCTCCGCCCCACACCGCACAGCTCATCCACGCCTTACTCCTCACCTACACTCTCGGAAGAAAATCCCAAGAGGCCGTCGACCTGTGGGAAAAAGTGCAGACTTCCGTTCGCATTACAGATCCAGATCTCGCAAGAGACTGTATCAGCCTCCTGTACGAAGCGTATTCCCACCTCAATCGCCTCGACGAAGCGTCCCGCCTTATCAATGTTCTTCCCGCTGACGATCTCCTTCGCACGAGGTTGCCGCTATTCCAGACGATCGCCTTGAATGATGACGGGTCGCTGTCTGCAGCGCCAGCGCTGGCAGCTCGCGTCGGTACGCAGGAGAGCGACGATGCCATTGCCATTGCAGCAGCCTACCTTCGGAGCCGAAAGGACCCAACAACAGCCTGTCTCCTCAATGCTCTTCTCCCAGGAAGTGGTTACTTCTATGTCCGCCAGTATCAGACCGCAGCAACGGCATTGGCCATGAATACCCTCTTCATCGTTGCTACTGTCCAGCTGTTCGCGGCTCATCAGCAGGCCGCCGCTATCATCGCCGGAGGGTTTGAAGGCGGCTGGTACCTTGGCGGCATTACTGGTGCCGGCCTGGCGGCCGATCTGTACAATCAACGACTGCGAGAGCAGATCGCTAAGCCCTACCTGGAGCGCTACAAGCTGTTCCCCTTGCAACAGGTGCGGTACCAATGGTAACCACAGCGGTGCGGATATCCATCTCCGTGGCTCTCTGTAGCCTTTTCGCAGTATGGACCTACGCTGAAGAGCCGTGGGGTGCCGACGCCTCATTGGTGCAACCTCCGCGGCGCACCCCTCCTACGGTCTCCTATTCTCCAGGCCTGTACCTGATCTGCTTTCACCAGCAATGGCTTTCTGAAGCCGATGGCCCGCGCAGCCATTTTGTCCCGAGCAGCTCCGAATACATGCGTCGCGCGATCCTCTATTGGGGAGCAGGGCAGGGCTTTATCCTCGGATGCGACCGCCTCCTCCGCGAAAACAACGAAGAGTGGGTGTATCGGACGAAGAAGCTGCGGTGTGGGTACCTCAAATGGGATCCTGTTCCGCGACCGGGATTCTTTCGGGAATGAGCGCGTCCTCACCCTCTTTTGTGACCCCATGGCGCAGCAGGTAGCGTGCGCGTTGCAAAGATTGCTCGAGCCAAGCATGAGGGGCTCGGCTGTCAAAGAGGATGACATTGTCTCGACCAAGGTCGTCGATCAGCCCCACATTTTCCAGCAGCTCGAGGACATGCGGAGGGACGCTACAGATGACGAGGCTGCGCCCACTTTGCTGGAGGTAGTCCTTCAATTGACGGAGAGCCAGCGCCGTCGTAGCGTCTAAATCATGGACGTGTTTCAAGCGAAGGAGGATCACCCTTGTGGCGATGTCATCTTCGGCAATGGCTCGAAGCGCATACTGAAATAGGTCCGTCGCCCCAAAAAAGAGCTCCCCTTCGACATTGATCAGCCGAATAGCGTATGGGAAGAGCTTTGCTTCTTCTGTTGCCTGGCGAATCTCTCCTGTAGATTCATGGTAGATATATTCGACGACGCGAGGGGTGGCCGCTTTCCGCAAATACAGGATGATCGACAGGGCCACACCCATGTAGAATGCCAATGGCAGGCTAAAGAACAAACACGAGAGAAAGGTGACGACCAGCACCAGGGCATCAGAACGCGTTGCCTTCCAGCAAAGGCGTACTTGAGAAAGGTCCACAATGCGAAAGGCGGCAGCAATGAGCAGCGCTGCCAGCGAAGCTTTGGGAATCATGGAAATCATCGGTCCCAGGCAGAATACCAATACGACGACGATCAGACCGCTATAGAAGGCCGCAAAGCGAGTGGCAGCTCCTATCTCCACATTCATGCTGCTCCGCGACGCGCTTCCTGAACAGGGCAGCCCCCCAAAAAACGAGAGGAAGAAATTCGAGCAGCCGAGGGCAAACACCTCTTGATTGCCGTTGAGCCGCTGTCCTGTCCTCGCAGAAATAGACTTGGCGATCGCATTGGCCTCCAGCATGCCGATGAGTGCGATCGCAAAGGCAATGGGCAGCATGGCGTTGAGCATCCGCAGGTCAACGATGGGGGGCTTCCATACCAGCGACGACATCGAGATGTCTCCAACGGCAATCAGCTGGACCGTAGAGCCCCACTCCTCAGGCAGTGGGAGGACTCTCAGCAGAGCAACAGACGAGGTCATCACCACCAGCATCGCCAATGTGGCGAGCAGGGGCCACCGACAGCGGCGGAGCACAACAAGGAGGGCAAGCGAAGCCCCTCCCACGGCAACCGTCACCAAAGGAACCTCGTACAGATGGGCAATCAGATACAACGCCTTCTGATAGAGGGTCTCCAGATCGTCAGGGCACCGTAGTCCCATCAGGGGAAAGAGCTGGCTGACGATGAGCGCCATCGCCGTCCCGGCAATATAGCCGACGACGACCGCATGGCTGACAAATTGGATCAGGCGCCCGAGTTTAAACAGCGAGGCCACCACTTGCGTGATGCCTATGAGCAGCGTCATCACAGTGAGAAGCTCAAAGGACAGTTCTGTGCGCACCGCCCCCTCTGTTCCCAGATAAAATTTCTGGAAGATTTCTGTCGTTGCCACCTGCACCAAAAGGCAGGTCGCATTATTCGGACCAATGACGAGATGACTCGACGAAGTCACCAGAGAGGCGATAGCCGTTCCCAAGACCATTGAAATAATCCCAGCGATGGGAGGAACGCCTACCACGATAGAGTACGCCAACGCCTGCGGTATCGACAGCAGTGCCACGGAGATGGCAGCTGCAAGGTCGCGACGGGCCTTCGACAGGGTATACCCCTGTGCATCTTTGATCAGCCCATCAAAAGACAGGGCATCAGGCCCAGATAGCAGTTGTGAAAAAAAATATCTCATACAAAATAACGCATTTTTCTCTATGATCCCTTGATCTTCCTTTTTTACGATAAGCTTTTTTGGGGGGCGTGTTTATGTATCCACTTCTTTTTGCGCTTTTGGCATTCTGCCAGCTACACTCCCTAGAGGCGGATCCCTCTCTTCTTCCTCTAGAAGAAAAGGTACCCATGCTCTTTATGATTGCGGACTACGGCGATGAAGAGAGGCTCAGGTGTGAACGACCGAACATAGGCTTCGCAGAGGCTGTCCAAGAGGTGGACGATCTCGTCTCGACAAAGAGAGTTGGCGGAGTACTCTTCAAAGGGGCGTGGACGCCAACAGGCCTTAAAGAACGAATTCTCTACCTCTCTTCGCTTGCTAAAGCCCCTCTGGTATTTGCCCAAGACCTCGAATGGGGTCTTTCCATGCGTCATTACGGTACTGTTGAGCTGCCCAAGGCTCTTTGCATCGGCGCTATTGACGACGATGCGCTCGTAGAGAAATGGGCCGAGGCTCTGGCCGCTAGTGCCAAAGAGGTGGGGCTCACCCTCTTTTTAGGGCCTGTCGCTGATGTCAACAGCAATCCCAACAACCCGATCATCCACGACCGCTCTTTCGGAGACAACCCTAGAGACGTGTCGCGCAAGATTGCCATCGTCATACGCACACTTCATCGGCATGGGATTGCCACGTGTGTTAAGCACTTCCCAGGACATGGGAATACCTCTAAAGACTCGCACACAGAATTGCCAGTTGTTGAATCTTCCATGGCAGAGCTCGAACACGTGGAGCTACTTCCTTTCAGGAAAGCGCTCGAATGCGATGTCGATTGCGTGATGACAGCGCATATCGCTCTCCCAAAGACGGAAAGCCGAGACACGCCTGCTTCTCTATCCACATTTTGGTGCCAAACCATCCTTCGCCATACCCTCCCATGCCAAGAGACGACGGTTGTACTCAGCGACGATCTCATCATGGCTGGAGCTCGTGGCACAACGCCGCTCCCCGAGACAGCAGTGCGCGCCGTACGGGCTGGCAACGACCTGTGTATACTCAGTGACCAGTATGAGCAGTGCTTCGATGCTATTGTCAATGCCGTCCAAGAGCAGCGCCTTTCTGCAGCAGAGATCGACGCCCATGCACGGAGGGTCTTCGAATTGCAATGTCGGTATCAACGTCCTAAAGAAAGTTCCTCTCTGTGCCTTGAAGCGGTACTCCGTCTGAGCCATACGCTGTACCAACAGGCCCTGACAAATGTCGGAGAGCGATGGACGTTTTCCCCTGAATCAACGCTCATCCTTCACGTAGGATCCACTCCTCTCTGTTCAATGGTCCGCAATCTCATAGTACGCTACCCAGACAGCGCTCTTGCGGCGATTTCGAAAGCTCCTCGCCACGAAGAGATCGATGGCGTGCTCCGCGCTCTTGGAACAAAAAAAGAGCTTCTCGTGGTGCTTTGCGACCTAGAGCGGGCCCCTGTTTCGTTTGGCATTACACCAGCCTTGATCAAAGGCCTGCAGAAACTGTACTCCTCTGGATGCACGCTTCGCTATGTGATCTTTGGCTCACCGTATGCGCTTGCATTGCTGCCCCAGCCCATCACCTCAGCTCTCGTTGCCTATGAAAAGATGCCTGGCGCTGAACAAGCAGCTCTCGACGCTCTGTGTGGGTCGTTCCGTCCCACAGGGAAGCTGCCGGTAGCAAAGACCGGATGTGACATATCATGTAGATCGTGAACACGCCGGCCCCTCGCTTTGGCGTTTGGCTTCCGCGCTTTCTATCCCGAACGAATCATCGCGCGGAAGCCGAAGCCTTGAATGCAATGGCAAAAAATGTATTACCAATCTATACTCGTCCTTTCTTTAAAGAATTAAAATTATGCCTCCTCTTCCAAAAATCGCTATTATTGGCCGCCCTAATGTCGGCAAATCTGCTCTCTTCAACTGCATAGTAAAAAAGCGAGTGGCTATTGTGGATGAAGAAGAGGGTGTGACTCGAGATCGGATGTATGGTACGAGCGACCTTTTTGGTCGATCCTTTGAGGTGGTTGATACTGGGGGGATGCTCTCTAGCGACCCATTGTTTGGGGAGGAGATCACTCGTCAGGCCGAAATCGCCATTGAAGAAGCCGAGGGCCTCATCCTCGTCGTCGATGGGACGGCGGGGCCGCAGTCTCTTGACCTTGAGGTCGCAAAAATCCTTCGGCGCACCAAGAAGCCTGTTGTCCTGGCCGTCAACAAAATGGACAATACCTCGCACCTCGACCGCATCTATCTTTTTTCCTGCCTTGGCATTCAGCCGATGGTCCCTACATCAGCCACGCACCGCTATCAGATCGCCGAACTGCTGTTAGCGCTTCTGGAACGCATTCCCGAGCAGCCGTCCTCGCCTCTTGAGGAGAGCCATCCCAAGGTGGCCATCATCGGGCGGCCCAATGTTGGGAAGTCGATGCTGCTCAACGCTCTCGTAGGCTCGGATCGGTGCATTGTCAGCCCCATAGCGGGCACAACACGAGATAGCATCGATTCTCTGATCACCCATAAGGCCCAGACCTATACGATGATCGACACAGCGGGCATCAAACGCAAACCTAAGGAGCATGCTGTTGTAGAGAAGTTTGCGGCCATCCGCACGGAACATGCCATCGAACGTGCCGATGTATGCCTCCTCGTCGTGAACTGCGAGCAGGGTGTCACCTCGGAAGAGAAGAAAATCGCTCGTGCTATTGAAGCTCAAGGGAAGGGGTGTGCGCTTGCGTTGAATAAATGGGACCTTGTGAAAAACGTTCGCATGGAACACGCTCTCAAGGGACTGGAGCATGAGGTTCCCTTTTTAGCGCACTGCCCGAAAGTATGTCTTTCGGCGAAAACAGGGCGGAATGTGGAGAAGGTCTTTCCGCTCATTGACACCGTTCTTGCCTCTCTTGATCAGCGGGTTGCCACACACAAGCTCAACAAGTCGCTCATGGAATGGATGCGGCAGTATCATCCGCCGATGATTGGCGAACGGCGATTGCGCATCTATTACATGGCCCAGGTCGATGTTCATCCTCCCCGCTTTGTCCTCTTTGTGAACGCGCCGCACCTCATGGATGCAGGATACCATCGGTATCTCGTGAACCAGCTGCGCTCGACCTATGATTTTCAGGGGGTCCCCTTTCTGCTGACAATGCGCGGCAAGGACCAGAAGCGAAAAGCCGCATCCCACCCCTCGTCCACCACTCTTGACCGCGATCTGTCCGCACTGGCTACAGCCGTTAGCCTAGATCAAGAGGGGCTCAACACACTGGCTCTTTCCACAGATATTGACTGAGCGTAGCTGTTCTCTTCACTCCGAATCGGCCGGCTATGGGAGTCCTTCTACTGCTCACGATCTCTCTGACAAGGCTCCCCGAGTTTGACAGTTGCGACATAACCGCATGGAAGAGAACTGAATATGGTAAAAATTCGGGTACAACACTTATGTTTCAAGCAGGGGTTGAAGTAGCAATCCTCAAAACGGCAGTGCAATTGGCTCTACAAATCTATCATAGGCTCACTCTATCCCGATCCAACTGCTTTAACCCTAATGCGTTGGCAAACGCTGTTGCACGGTCATCTGCCTTCTCATCTTTGCGGAATATTTGAAACCTAACCTGCACATTGTTCGCTTTTAGTTCGTCCTGATATTCAGTAGCTGCTTGATAAAATGCTGCTGCTACTACTTTTGGATCGTTGCCAAACACGCCTAATCCAGCAGCGGATGCTTTAAAAATGACCGGTTTTCCCTGCTCTTTTGCTAATGCTACGCATTGCGCGAACTGAGCCCGATATGCATGGAGGGCACATAAAAATTGAATCTCGTGTTGTGTCTCCGGCGAAACAGCTGCATTCTGATGCACATAACCCCCAAAAGCAGGAGCAGCAGCTAATATTAAATGGACAGGCTTGAAGCCGCCTCTTGGCTTGTTGGCAACACAAAGATATTCTACCTGATGGCCCTGCTCCCGTAATTGTTTAACCACCTGATTGGCATCTCCCCTTGACCTTGGGGTAAGATATCCGTGAGCGACGGCTCCCTTGCATGTATCGTCAAGGACTGTACAGAGTCCATTAAACCCGATATTTGCTCCGTCATTTATGCATTCAACCTGTTCTGGGGGATAGGCCAATTGCGCTTGTGGACCTTGCGTGTTGTCTCCCCTATACGCCTTACATGCCTCACCCGGCTTAATTGTCTCTCTCTGAATAGCTTCGGCGCCGTTGTATTGGCTGGCTGCGCTGTAAACGACTACTTCATCTCCTAAACGGTTTCCATCTCTTTGAATATCGCCTTGTACACCATTAGTGAATTCATATGAAAAAACATCTGCGGAAAGGTTTTGTGGATTGATGGTTACCTGCTCTAAAGACGGGCATGAGCTCTTTGGAGGAGAGATAAAAGAGACCTGTGCTCCAATGTTGTTTAAGCTGCCTTGTAGATAGGTCTTTGCTTCCCCATGCCGTTGCCTCTGTACAGCAATCTCTGTTATTTGGGTAAAGTTTGGCGCAATAGGTTGAATTGCAGGCCCCTCTATAGGGGAGGTACTTGATGCTTGTTGTTGAACAGGCCGTGCCTGGTCTGTTGCTTTAGCAAAAACCCTCATAATCTCCTTCTTGTCCCGACCTCTCTCAAACTCGACCCCCTGTTGTGCGGCAAATCGAGAGACATAAAATGTCCTTTGTTTCCCATCACTCTTTACGGTAATTTTCCTCGAGTATCCAACAAAATGCAAAATTCTCTGCAAAAAACTGTCTTGTGCCACCTTAGTAATTGTTACCTGTCGTTCCTGACCAAGGGTCAATGTTTTTGTTCGTGGGTCATATGTCCCTGATAAGGGAATCGCACCTGAGGACGACGCCGAATCGCCTACTGTCGCCATACTTTTTCCTGTTCCTCTGTATCGCGTTGTTTTTCTTACGCACAAAGAACTGTATGTGCACAACCTGGTCTCCTTCCATTCGTACAGGATTGAAAAATTATTGCATAGCAGGGGTGGTGTCGGGAATTTTTTTGGAGCGCTCTCGTCATGGAGAGCGTTTTAACTGTTTAACCTGTGGCGAACAGCGTGCCGATGTACACGCATCGCATGTGATCGCCTTAGGCGGGGCTGTCTGTACACCAGCCCGAATGAGCGCCCGCAAGGGCAGCTAAAAGCTTTCGGCTTTAGCCGAGAGTTGTCCTGAATCATACGGAAGAAGACGAGAGTCGAGTATTTCCGTGTTGACGCTCTCAGACCAGCTCAAGGCCTTCAAGCAGTTCCAACAGCTCCGTACGGTCCAGCTTTTTGACCACCTGATGGTCGTCATAGGAGATCACGTCTTCAAACAACCGCGCCTTTCGGGCAATGATCTGGTCAACCCTTTCTTCAATCGTTCTCGCCGTCATCAATTTGTACACCATGACGCCTCGAGTCTGGCCGATCCTATGAACACGGTCTGTAGCTTGATTTTCTCGCGCAGCATTCCACCAACGATCATAGTGTATGACCACAGAGCCAGCGGTCAAATCAATCCCTAGGCCTGAGGCCTGCAACGAGCCAAGGAATACATGACAGGCAGGATCCTCTTGGAATCGCGCGACCTCGCGTCCGCGCTCTTTGGTACTCCCGCGTATTTCTGCATAGCCAATGTTCTGCGATCGAAGATAGGCACCCATGATGTCGAGCATCGGAAGAAATTGGCTAAAGACAACGACCTTCTGATTGCTCTCCTGAGCCTCTTCGAGAAGCTCAAGGAATGCTTCCCACTTGCCAGAATCATACCTGGCATAGTTCTCAATATCGCGAAGGTAGGATGCTGGATGGTTACAAATCTGCTTGAGAGCCGAGATCAGGGCAAAGATGTGCATGTACGGAACAGGGCTCTGCGCATCGTGAAGCTGCTGGATCAGCGGAGCCGCCTGACGAGCGGCTACCTCGCGGTACAAATCCCTCTGCTCTCCAGTCAGCTCGGTAAGATAGAGGTCTTCGCTCTTCGGAGGTAGATCTGGAAGTACATCCTGCTTGCGTCTTCGAAGGAGAAACGGCCGTACATAGCGCGAAAGGAGCTCCCGTTGGCCGCCAGCTTCGCCATCGTCTGACGGATGAAGGAAGGTCGCCCGGAAGAGTTCTTCACGAGGCAGGTAGCCCGGCAAAACGAGGTCAAACACGGCTTTCAGCTCTCGCAGCTGATTTTCTACGGGCGTACCGGTAAGGCCAAGGCGCATGGAAGCTCGCACTCGCGACAGAGCACCCCAAATCTGGCTGACATGGTTTTTGGCAATCTGTAGCTCGTCAAAAATGGCCACTTCGAAAGGCAGCCTACTGAGGGCCTTCACGTCATTTCTCCAAATCCCATAGGTCGTCAACAAGAGATCATCCTCAGAGAACTCGTCGAGAAGACGCGATGAACCAACATAAGTAAAGACGCGAAGATGGGGGACGAACGACGCTAGCTTATCTCTCCAATGCCACAGAAGTGAAGTGGGACAGACGATGAGAAACTGTGGTCGCCTTTTGCCACACTGCTGGAAAGCCGCCGAAACAGCATTGAGAAGCCCCATGGCCTGATGCGTCTTTCCAACACCCATGTCATCGCACAACAGGCCGGACAGGCCAGCAAGATACAGATGCCACAGCCATCGCACGCCATGCTGCTGATACGGTCGAAGATGAGCGCGAACCATGGAGAGGTCTGGAGGGATGGGTGGGACAGCGTTCAGAAGGCGTTGGATGATGGCTGCCGTCGTAGGAACGACACGCGAAGAAAATGCCATGTCATCGTGTGCACGGATTTTGAGGAAGTCTGTAGTCGTAAGATGCAAGGCCTTCCCGGGACGAGGAGCAGAGACAGACGCAAGCCAGCCGAACCTCTCATCGGTAAGGTCGAGTAGCCCCGCCGCTGATGGCAGAAACCTCTCGCCCCGACAGTACGCCCTGTACAGTTCCTGGACGGAAATGCTCCCCTTCTCGCTCTCCCAGACCAACGTCGCATCCCACGCGCTCGGAAGGCGAAGTGCTTCTGCCACCTCATGAGGCTCAAGTCCATGACACACAAGTCGCAACTGCTTGGGACGCTCTAATCGAGGGTCGATGAAACACGGGTACGCGTGTTGCAACGCAGGGAGCTGCTCGAGAAAAAATCGATCCCACTGCTCGCGGTCCCCCATCGAATAGCTACGCGTGAAGCGATGATGGGCAAGCAGCGCTGGCAGAAAGAAGAAGCCAACTCCTAGAACATACCCAATCTCATCGTACAGTACCGCTGTTGCTCCATACGAAGGGTCTGTCCACTGATACATCGGGACGACATCGACTCGTTTTTTGGTACATCGAATGTCGAGCCGCACTCCGGTGATGAGAGAGGAAGAAGATGCAAAAAAGCCAGGGACCTCGTGAAGCCATGCCGACTCCGCACGGATGAACTCTGCAACGCGATGTGGGGGGATGGGCCGCTCATACGGCACTCGGCTCTCTTGCACTCTCGGAAAGAAGCCCTCCCCTTCAATAAAGACCCAGTCGCCCAGCTCTATGGAGGGCGCCGCTCGCCCTGCCGTATGCTCTCGGTGGAATATCAGCGCCTGGCTGGAGTCGACCTCGTAGGAGAGGAGTTCCCGAGGAGGATGTTCGTGGACAGCAAAGCCTCTCATCGAGGAAAGCCAATGCCGATGAGCGGCGAAGAATTCCGTGAGGTCTTTGAGAGCAACGCGAAAGCAAGGAGTCGGGAAGAGAGGAGGGAGGACCCTTTGAAAGCCTCTCGCCTTGTGATAGATCCAATGGCCTAAAAACGAAGCGCTGGCCACGTCGCCGGGCTCTCGAAGATAGGGAGTGATCACCAGCCCCTCGTTCTCATCCACGCGAATGTCGTACAGAAGAGGGACAGCATCAGAGGGCCGTACATGGCAATCAAGGAACTGGGCAATCTCAACAGGGTCATGCATGGACAGCTGAGAGGGATGGACCGTACGCACAAATGCCATGCCAGGCAGGCACCACCATGGGGAGTGGGGGATAGGGAGAGCATCCGCAAGGTCGATCTCTCGACCTTCGAGGACAATCGTGCATGTATGCTCCTCCTCATCAAATGCTAGCTCGCGTATCGACCTCCCTCCATAGAGTTCAAGACGCGGGGTTGTGAGGGCCGGAGGTAGAGAGTCTAAGAGAGCGGGAAGAGTGCCGAGAATGGGAAAGGTACACGACATCCCTTCAAAATCACAGCGGCAGCGATGTGGAAGCCCCCCGTCGTCGAAGGAAAACCGATACGGCTCTCGCTCAGAACGGAGGAAGAGCATCTTGGCAAGGTCTGAATGACGTGAAAGCTCAAAGCGGAGACGGTCAGAAAGCAGGCCCTGGCGCCAGCCAGCCAGCTCTTCGTCACTCAGAGCAGAAAATTTAATCGACGTTGCTTCTGTCTCTTCCTCACACCGACGGGAAAGCGCCTGCACGGTCGACATCCAGTCTCGCGATCCCTTCAACAGGACGACATGCGATCCGCTCTCCCAACGAAGCATGTTCCCCTGCTGGCGGCATACCACCTCAGGGCATGCGCGGCACAGAGCCGTGAAGATATGGGAGAAGGGCGATGCCTCAAAACGCCTGTGCAACGGCTTGGTAACGCCGCGGAACACGGCAAACGCCGCCATTGCCATGTGGACGCACGCACCAGTCTCAACGGAACGGGCACAGCTGCAGAACAGATCCTTCACTTGATCATTCTGGTCCAACTGCAGAAAGACCCAGATCGATTCATCGCCATCAGGGACGTGGATTTGATAGGTTGGCCCCGAAAAAATGATCTCTTGTATCTGCCCAGCAGCAACGCGCTGCTGGGCTTGCTCTCGGAACAATTCTAGAACGTCAGGAAGGAGCATTACCTACTCAGGATCAACAATGACTTCAGCATCCTCAACCGTCCCCGACGACTCCTTTTCAGGGCCGCCAGGAGGAGGTGTAGGGCCCGCTCCTGGAGGCGGCACACCTGCGCGTTTGGCCATGGCCTCTCCAATATGCTGCATATGCTCTTCGAGCTCTCGCTTTGCAGAGGCAATCTTCGCATCATCATTGGACTCCACGGCCTTCTTCACAGCGTCGATCTTTTGCTGGACATCAGACGCCACGTCAGAGGGGATCTGCTCCTTATATTCGCGCAGAGCCTTTTCAGCGCGGAAGACCACGGCATCGGCTTCGTTGCGCATTTCGATGACCTGCTTGCGCCGCTTATCCTCGGCAGCATGAGCCTCGGCATCCTTGAGAACGCGTTGGATCTCGCTTTCATCCAGGCCGGACTTGGCTTGAATGCGGATCTTCTGCTCTTTCCCAGAGGCAAGATCCTTGGCATGTACATGAAGGATGCCATCAGCATCGACGTCAAAGGCAACTTCGATCTGAGGGAAGCCTCGAGGTGCTGGAGGGATGTCGGAGAGGTCAAAGCGGCCAATCTCTTTATTATCGTTGGCCATTGGGCGCTCACCCTGCAGAACACGAACCGTAACTGCAGGCTGGTTATCGGAGGCCGTAGAGAAAATCTGCTTTTTCTGAACGGGGATGGTCGTATTGCGCTCGATGATAGGCGTCATCACACCACCCAAAGTCTCAATGCCGAGGGTGAGCGGAGTCACGTCGAGAAGTAAAATGTCCTTCACCTCTCCGCCCAAAACACCCCCTTGGATAGCAGCTCCAATAGCCACAGCTTCGTCTGGGTTGACGCTCTTATTTGGCTCGCGGCCAAAGATCTGCTTCACCATATTTTGGACCGCCGGCATGCGCGTCATCCCACCAACGAGGATCGCCTCGCCAATATCATCTTTTGTCCAGCCAGCATCTTTGAGTGCCTTTTCACACGGTGCTCTCGTCCTTTCGATCAGATGCTCGACAAGGCTTTCTAACTTTGCTCTTGTGAGCGTCAACGACAGGTGCTTGGGGCCAGAAGCATCCATGGTGATAAAGGGCTGGTTGATCTCCGTGGTCATCGTCCCAGAAAGCTCGATCTTGGCTTTCTCAGCCGCATCGCGAAGGCGCTGGAGAGCCATCTTATCATTGTGAAGGTCGATGCCCTGCTCTTTCTTAAAGCTCGCGATCATCCACGAGAGAATCTCATTGTCAAAGTCGTCACCGCCAAGATGCGTATCACCATTGGTCGCTAATACTTCGACGACGCCTTCCCCAATCTCCAACATCGAGATGTCAAACGTCCCACCACCAAGGTCAAAGACAGCGATCTTTTTCGTTGTGGTCTGCTTGTCGAGGCCATAGGCGAGAGCCGCTGCTGTGGGCTCGGGGATGATCCTCCTCACGTTCAGACCGGCGATGCGCCCCGCATCTTTGGTCGACTGCCGCTGAGCATCGTTAAAATATGCAGGAGTTGTAATCACGGCTTCTGTAACCTGCTCTCCAAGGTAGGCTTCAGCAGTCTCTTTCATCTTTGTGATGACGTAGGAAGCGACCTCCTCGGGTGTAATGGCCTTGCCTCCAACCTGAAAGACGGCGTTGCCGCCCTGCCCCTCAACCACTTTGAACGGCACAATTTTTATCTCAGAGGCCACCTCGTTGAATTTGCGCCCGATAAATCGCTTTGAGGAATAAATAGTATTCTCCGCATTCGTGATCGCTTGGCGCTTTGCCGTCACGCCGACAAGCCGTTCCGGCCCTTTGAACGCTACGACGGAAGGCGTAGTGCGCAGGCCCTCTGCCGATGCGATGACAACGGGCTTCCCTCCTTCCATAACAGCGACGCAGGAGTTCGTGGTACCAAGATCGATACCGATGATTTTTTTTGATGCCATATTGATATATGCTCCTTTTAGTTAGAGGAAGCCTCGGTTTCTGAAGCTGCGTTTTCTTCCCATGATGGACGCGTTGACACACGAACTCGGGCCGGTCTAATGACGCGGCCACCAAGGCGGTATCCTTTTTGAAATTCAAGGACGACAGTTCCCTCGGGAACGTCGGCACGTTCTTCCGTCTCCACAGCTTCATGCATATGGGGATCAAAAGGCTGATGAAGCGACAGAAATGAGGAGACGCCGTGGTCGGAGAGCACTTGGCGGAGCTGCTCGAGAATCATCTCAAAGCCCTTAGCCCACGGACTAATATCGCCCTTTGCCTCTTCAGCGTGACGAAGAGCCTGTTCAAAATGATCAATGGGCTGAAGGAGGTCGACGACGATATTTTGAACGGCAAAGCTCTGCGCCTCTACTTTTTCTCGCGTCAGGCGCTTTCTGGTATTTTCCGCTTCGGCGAGCGCTCGAAGGTACTTATCCTTGTACTCTTGCACCTCTGCCTGCACATCTGGCACAGGAGCCTCAGGAGGTGGCAGTGGCTGTTCTGCAGGTTGTTCTGGCTCTGTCATGGCGATCGTTTCTTGGTATCTGTGGTTGCTTGAGCTTGGGCATAAAAATCAAGGGCCAGCTTATGAGGCTCTTGAACGAGAAGCGCTCGCGACTCTGGCATGCGATACGACATTCGGTGGTGGAGTACACATGTCGAGAGCGTGGACGAAAGCTGGGCAGCAGCATCTCGCATAAGGCGGAAGAGATCAAGGTAGAACACGCGCATAGAGCCGATGACAGTAATGGCACCGACAGGGTGGCCGCCAACGGAGTATGGGGTGGAGATCACCGCGCAGTTAGGTTCGCCAACAGCATAAGGAGCCAGCTCTTCTCCAATCCAAAAGCGAACATGGCCAGCGCGAATGGCATCTCGAGAAAAGCCTCGGAGGGCATTGACATTTTCAAAGATCGAGATGGCAGACGAGAGCGCCTGGGTCTCTTCAAATTCGGGGCGGCCTAGCAGCCGAGAGAACCCGGTGCGCCACAGATCCTCTTGGGAAACGCTGGAATAGCTGACAAAATAGCTTGCCATCGCCTCTTGATAGAGCTTGCGCACGTGGTCTAATTCATCGCCTTCAAAGAGATCGGGATCAAGAGACTCGTGGAAAAGCCGCGACCGGGCAAAGCGATCCGCCTTTCTCAACAAAGCATGGGAGAGCGGAAAAGCGCTGAAGAGAACCGCCGTGTGGACAAGGCCGAACTCGGTTGTGATCACGGCCAGCGTTCGTTGAATATCGAGGAAGACAAAGGTGAGCTCAGTGATGGTATCATGATCAAAGCGAGGAGATGTAATCACCACCGGCGCTCCAGCCTGCACGCTGAGGCAGTCTCCTGCTTTCTGAAGAAATGAGATGACATCATTAGATGTGATCGACGTTTGCAGGGGAAGGGGAGATCGGTCAGAGGGAGGCTCGTGAGAAAAGGCTTCAAAGCAGTGGTGGGCGTATTCGGCAAAGGCCTTGGGCTGGGGAATGCGACCGCCTGAAAGGTGCTGCTGTTTCAGATACCCCTCTCGCTCGAGGGCTACAAAGTAATTTCTGATCGTAGCAGGACTGATATCGGAAAGAGCTTCTTCTTGGAGGGACTGAGACCCAACGGGCTTTCCCGTCCGAAGGAAATGCTCCACAAAACAGAAGAGAATCTTCTTCTCTCGGTCTGCACGACCGGCTCGCTTCTGTGCACCCACGATCCATCCTCCCTATGATGGGGCTGTTGTCGTATGACCCATGCGCGATGTGGATAATCGACGAACCCCATAGGTCTTGACATATGGGTGAAGAAGGGTTGGGGGAGATTCGGCCAAAAAGAGCCCGCTCTATCCTCCAAAAGCCACATCGCAACTGGCTTCGTATATGCCCACACTGTACCATATTCATTGATTCCGTATCCAGCATTTTTAGCACTCGAGCCGTCGAACTGCTGAAAATTGCTGAGGGTCACACTTTCAACGACAGAAGTCTGAGAGCATTCAGGCCAACGAGCAGGGTACTCCCTTCATGGATGGCCACAGCCGCCCATAGGGGAATCAGCCCCTGGATAGAAGAAGCAGTGCCGACGAGCACTGCCGCAAAGGCAATGATGAGATTCTGCGCTACAACCCGACGCACATGGAACGCCTTGTCAAAAAGCCAAGGAATCGCACTCAAATCGTTGTGCAACAAGACAATATCAGAAGCCTCTCGAGCTGAGGCACTGGAAAGCTGCCCCATGGACATTCCAACCGTCGCGCGATGGAGCGCCGGCGCATCGTTAATCCCATCGCCGACCATGACAACGCCTCTCTTCGACGACAGCTCGGAGACCAACGCCACCTTGCGCTCTGGCGTAAGACCATAGTACACATCGTCGATCCCCAGAGAAGAGCCTATCCTCTGCGCACTTTCGGCATGATCACCAGTCAACATCACCACCTGTGCCCCACGCGCCTTCAACGCTTGGACGACACCATAACTTTGAGGACGGATTCGATCGCTCAACACAAAGAGAATGATGTCAGCGCGATCGATGACCAGCGCTGCGAGCACATGCCCTTCTGCTTGCTCTTTCGCAATGACTCGCTTCGCCTCCTCTGCCGCCCCTCCTTGATATCGACGCATCGCCCCCTCAGCTTCCCCAATGAAGAGCTCTGTCTCACGCCCTCCATCCACGACCACACCATCGACACCCTCCCCTGGCATCACCCGAACTCGCGACACCTCGAGGAAAGGCTCCTTCTTCGCAGAAAAAGCAGCGACGATAGCTCGCGCCACGGGATGGATAGCGTGGCGTTCAAGAGAGGCAGCGAGAAGAAGAGCTCGCTCTCGGTCGAAAGCCTTAGTAGAGATGGGGACAAGGCTGTCGACCACAAAATCCCCCTCTGTCAACGTCCCTGTCTTATCAAAGGCCACCACGTCGCAGGCCACCATCCGGTCGATGATCATGCTCCCCTTCAAAATCGACCCTCTCCTCGACGCAGCGCCGAGAGCGCTCAGATAGGTGATGGGAACAGCTAAGATCAGGGCACACGGTGAGGCGGTGATCAAAAAGCTGATGGCGCGAGTGACTCCTCCTGCCTCTCCGTGCACAGGCATGCGGAGCACAAGAGGGAAGAACAGGAGCAAGAACGCCGTTATCCCAATCACCAACAGAGCGTACACGTGCCCGTACCGGTCAAACGTCTGCGATAGCTGCGGTTTGGAGCTGTGGGCGCGCGTGATCAGCTCAATCAGCTTTGACACCGTCGAATCATGGCGCACCAGCCGTACTTCGACCTCTATCGACCCATCCAAAACACGAGCTCCGGAAACGACCTCTCCCTTAACTCCAATCGAAAGCGGCCGGCTCTCTCCCGTCATATGCGCCATGGAAATCAACGCCTGCCCCTTGCGGACCACGCCGTCGAGCGGAACGATCTCGCCAAGCCGTACCACGATCCGCTCACCAACGCGAACATCACCCACAAACTTCTCCTCAAGATGCCCTCCGTCTCCTACACAGCATGCTTTCAAAGGCGCAATCTCATGAATGGCGCACAGCGTCGTCTTCGCTTTCAGCGTCACCATGCCCTCGAGCGCATCAGAGAGCGTGAAGAGGACGAGCAGCAGCGCCCCTTCCATAGGGCGCCCTATCGCTAGTGCTCCAAAACCAGCAACGGTTGTCAATACATCAATGTTCACATTGCGGCGAAACACGATATCTTCTACAGCAGCTATGAGAGAAGGAGTCCCCGAGAGCAGAAAGACAAACGCCAAGGGAATGGGCCAAAGAGGCTCTGCAACACAACGCCGCAACAGCCACGAAGACACAAGAAGAAGGGCCGCAGCACCAGCACTCTTGAGAGCAATATGTCGACTAATGCGCTTCGCCTGCGCGTCAAGAAATGGACTTGCGCTCTCCTCTTGCCCTAGCTCAAAGAACCGTTGAAAACTGCTGACGCGACGACTTAAGATCCACGAAGGGACAAAAGGCAGCGGCTGCATCCATTTCATGAGGAGAAAACCTCCATGCAGGTTCGTACCAGCACTAAGGTCACTGCCGTTAGCATGCCATTCCATAAAAAAGCCGGGATGACATCATTCTTCTCCAGCTTGGCAAAGAGAGCTCCCATCGTTCCGACAAAAGCAGCGGTATAGATCATCACTGTCTGCGAAGACCCACCAAAAGCAAAGGGCAAGAGCACCAGCATGGCAATCAGCACGCCCGCTGTAGCGTACACCCCCTGAATAAGAGGATGGGCCTCTTCCTCGAGCCGCAGCCCCATTTCTTCTTGCAGCATCACCCTCAGCAATCGATCTTGATCGGCCATGAGCACATCAACAACCTTGTCGAGAAGGGGTCCGGAAAACCCCTTCTCGCCATATAGCGCCACGAGCTCTTCTCGCTCCTGAGGGCGATTGGACTCTATTTCTTCCTTCTCCTCCACGGCAAGTCGATGCATCCGCCGCAATCGCGACCACGAGAGAAAGGCACTGCGCGCCCCCTTCCAAAACCCCCATCCCACGGCAAAGCTGACGCCAATGGCCATCCCCTGCTCCCAAGAACAGTCAAAACAATCAACCATAAGCAGTGCAACGGCCACGAGAATGGCAGCCTCCCGGCACGCATCTAAAAACGCAAAATACTGTCCTGGAGCCTCGGCACCATGCGTCTCCAACGCGGCGCAAACCCCATCTGATCGCATCTCAGCAATGTGCCGCAAAGGCGTTTTCCCATGAAAATGGTCTCGCTTCGCCCGTTTTGACACCGCCATAACCCCCTCGCTCGTAGTTTCCCTTACGGCCGAACCTGTGCGCCCTTCTGACTCAATCCACTATCCAAGAGAGTCAAGTTGATTTAAAGTAATTATTTTCTATGATACAATTCTAAGTAGGGGGAGGCAGTGCAGAGCACATCGACTGCAAACGGTGGAGCTTCTTTCCTGCGGGCGGAGGTGCTTTCCAGTCTCTATGGCTGGAGCGCAGAGCGCCTCGCGTAGTAGTGTTCGCATATCAAGGGCTCCACCCTTCCCCTATTTATATGCACACCACGAATGAAAGAGGGAGAGCGAGTATGGTTGGATCGATTTCAGACACTCCGCCAAGCGGCCCTTCTGTTCCTCAGAACATGCCTATAGAAGACATTCTCGACTTACTATGGCAGAGCCAATTGGCGTATAATGATGCCAAGGGCGCGTACGAAACACAAAGGACTGCCTTCAACGCGGCAAGGGCCGCTGCTGACGCTGCCTATCAGTCCTACCTGAATGACCCTTCTCAGCTTGGCGCGTATATTACTAAGGTCGAAGCTCTCGAACTCCTGAAGGACCCATTGAAAGCGACTATTAGCCAACTTCATGCAGCAGCAACGCTCTACGTCACCCACTTAGCCTACCAACAAATTTACTACGCTCAAACAGGAGACGCCTCCATCACGAGCGCGCTCGAGAGCATTCTCAGCGAAACGCCGCCACAAGCGCCGGGTGAACATATTCCAGCTTTGCCTTGGCTGACAACCTCGCAGATCGACGTGTTAAAGGCCATCTCTGAAGCCGCACCAGGGATTGACCCTCAACTGAAAATCGTCCTCCAGGACTTGCTGACGAAATTTTTGGTGTATAGAAACAATCAATGGCAGATGGCTCAAGCAATGCACACGATCATGGAGTTAGATGCTGAATTGGCTCTCCTTGATCACCAACTCCATTTGGCCGAGGCCGGCGTTGCAGGGTATGACCCCTCCTCTCTGCAGAGCGCTCACGACACCGCTAGTGACGAGAGAGAGCAGGCTAGCGCAGATTTCGTGGCCGCAAGCACGGCTGCAACCGGCATTATCACTGCCCTCGACAACGCCATCTCCGCCTATGCAACGATGCTGGCCACCGTGAAAAATCTTGGGACCCCTCCCCCTGGAGTCGATACAACGGTCCAAGCCGTCATCAGCTTCTGCCAGAACTGGGTAACCAATGTCGTCGACCCCGCAAAGGCGGCCATCACAGGCGAGCTACAGCAAGCAATCACCGACGTCGAGAACTTTAATCAACATCTGATTGACAATTTCAATCGCGAATTTGCAGCCCTCAACCCGGAGAAAACTTCCGTAGCGCTCTCATTATTTCTCGCTCAACTTGCTGCTGTTCAATCGTCTCTGACCAAGCAAGGAGTCTATCTCGTTTCCTCTATTGGAACTCCGACGCTGCCAGCACCAGGCACGTCGATGTCGATGATGGAATTCATGCACATCCTCGGGCAGTCCGAGCTCGCCTCAGAAGAGCTTATCAGGCTAGCCGCTACTGCCGAACATCAGGTCACTGCCCGTCGCCTCCAATTCGCACTCAACCACCTTATGCTCTTTTCTCATGAAATCTCTGCGTTCGAAGCATTGGTGAATGCGATGCTCAACGCACAGCGAGCGTTCAACGAAGCTATACAAGAAGAAAATCAACTCGCCTATGCAACGGCCTACCAGACCTATATGACCTATAACAACACCCTGGACGTCATCAACGGCACGATCAACAGCGTCAACGATGAAATAAACCGCCAAGCCCAAGCCCTCGTCGATGCCGCCAACCAAATAGATCCGGCTGTGATCTTGGCAACCTTTTATGCAACCATTTCTAAGGAAGAAGCGCCCAACTATCTCATAGATCACCTACCGCCCTCTGGAGTAACCCCTCCTACCACCACACCTCTCGACTTCGTTCTCATCCCTCAGTTTGAAGAAATCGAAGCGGACGATCTGTCCGACTTCCCCTCCCCCTACAGCGACGGGAAGCTTCCAGAACGGTATTCGGCCATCGACATGGCGGTCATTCAGCAATTCAACGAGAAGATAGAAACAGTCCTAGAAAAAATTGCTCCCTATAAAGACATCGTAGAAAACGCGTTGAA
>CAYPCN010000001.1:15175-143544 GCA_964409235.1 uncultured bacterium | reverse complement strand
AAACAGTCCTAGAAAAAATTGCTCCCTATAAAGACATCGTAGAAAACGCGTTGAAAGCGGAGCTCGGATTAGGCGATGAGGATCCTCCACCGGCTCTTTTTCAAGTCCTGCTAAAGTCGTCTTTGCCTGTGGAAGAGGTGATGCAACAACGAGGGGTCTTCCTCTCTTCTTTTGTACTCCTGCAAACCTTTACCTCCCAAAGAGTTCTTGCAAGCATGAGTTCTGAGCAAGAAAAAGCCTCGACCCAAGACCTGTTAGACCAGCTGTATCAGATGTTTGGGTTGTTTGGAGGAGGCAGCGTCCTCGCCGCAACCGCTGAATTCAATGCGGCTCTTACGCAAGTGACAAACTCTTCGATTTTTTTAACGGCCATCCAGCAAATTGTAGAGCGCGCGGCAATCCTTGCCGGCCTCCAAGTGGCGGGCACACTGCCAGATATCCTCAAACAGCTCGAAGAAAGAAATATGACGCTCGCAGAACTCTTCGAACACGAGAGACAGAAGGAAGGCTCCGAAATAGAGGCGCAAACGAAATCCGAACTGATGGTAGCCCTTATGCAGCAGCTCGCTCTTGCAGCGAGCGCACCCGGCACTCTGAGCCAAAACGTCATCGACATGCTCATGAACTTCCCTTCCCTGTCCAGCCTATCAGCAGAAGCACAAAAGGACCTCCTCTCTGGACTTGTCGCGATACAGCAGATCCTGTTGCTCACCCTGACCACGGCCCTAGGAGTCAACATGGGGCTTACTCCTGGCCAGATCGCTACTGCCATCTTCGGCTCTGCCGATGCCAGCACAGCCGATATCATATCTCGCTTCATGGGGCTTGGCATTCCTCAGGCGCGAGCGATAGAACTCGCTGCAATGGTCGTAGGCTACGACGAACTTGACACACTCCTTACAGCGCTTGGCTTTGATGCAACAACGCGCACGATGCTCATGGCCATTATCGCCTCCGCCCAAGGCCTCATCCCGCTCACTGACGGTGCCCCAGGAGGGCCCGCCTTCCTCGACGCCATGCTCTCAGCACTGCACGACCAGGGCATCACCATGACGGTCGATATCTTCAGTCCTGACTTCCTGGGACAGCTCGTGGCTCAGCTGGAAAGAAAGGCAACAGAATCACAACGGGATACCCTCAGACGCATGCTCTTACAAGGACAACCGACACCCTCTCCCGTCGTTACGTCGGCAATCTCGCCAACAACGGGAGACGTCGTGGTGTCAGTCATGACCGCAGAGCCAAGAGGCGTCCTCTTCCAACGAGTTGCTGATGCCCTGCAAGAACTCCAAGATAAAATCAAAGAGATTTTTGCCGAGCCGTCACCTCCCCAGCCAAAGCCAACGGTTGTCTCCCCTGTGAAGCCGCTCGCGATTGTCGCCCAATTTGTCAAGCTGTACGCCCCCCTCGCTCCTGAGGCAAAGGAAGAGCTGCTCGCTGCCGCAAGGGCTGAGCCTACGCTCGCAGGGATCTCCGGAATATCGGACGAAGAAAAAGCCTCGCTTCTCCTTGGCATGCGCCTTGGCCTCGTAACGGCCAACGAAGCAGCGGCCCTCATGATGTTGGCCGTTCGAGAAGCCCAAGCATTAGCCGCAGGTGCTGAGCTGAAGTTATCGGACCTCGAAACCGCTCTTATCTCTCGACTCTTCACGCCGACACCCGAAGAGCTACGGAAGAGAGAGGAAGAACGAAGGCGAGAGATCAACCTCCCATACATCGCCCCTTCGACACTTCCTCCGCAAGTCTTAGATCAGGTCAGTATCGCCTTCCGTAAATTTTTCAACGATTTCGCCGATGCCAACAAAGCCGCAAAGGCGTACCGAGCCTTTGTAGAAACAATTCAACGGCTCCATGACTTTAACTCTGTTGCCGTCGATTTTCTCTTAGCGCCGGCCATGATCATTATGCGACAGTTTTCTATTATTACCCGCACACCTCAAGATAGGATGCAGCAATCGCAGATTACACTTACCGGATGAGCCATCTGCGATACGGATTGTCAGAGGAGAACACTATGAGCACTCTCGGAGCTATCAGCGGCAGCACCAGTTACTGGCCATGGTTTGGCGTCTTGCCATCCGTTGTGGGAGAAAAGACCGTCTACGGCGGACTCTTATCGTCCGTCTCTCAGTCTCCGTGGCTATCAGTCAGTGAAAAAGAGCGCATCGAACAGCTGCTTCTCTCCGGCTCGCTGGTCATCCCACCCCCCCAAATTAACATCGCCGCTTTTCAGCATATTGCTATGAGCTTCCCGGAGTTCTTTAGCATTGGCTTGGTATCAAGCGCCAGCGCCCTAGGATCGTTCGGCGTTGTGGAAAGCGCCGTCACGCTGGCAGGCGTGAGTGCCTGGGCAAAAGCTCAGCATTTCTCTGAGGCAGACATCGTCGAGGCGTTGAACGCCGGGGCTGACGCCAATCCTTTTCAGGTCCTCTTAAAAAAATACGTCGAAGATGGGGAGATCACCGCTGTCGATGCCCGCACCATGCAACTCCTGCTTCGCCAGCTCGTCGCCCTTCATGCAGCGCTTAAGACCGCGCCTGAAGAGACACTAGAAAAAGCATTTATCATCTCCTACCAACAGCTCGTGATCGCGATGCTGCAAAAATGGAGCGAATCCATCTCCGAACTCGCCGAGCTGCAAAAAGAAGCGATGAGGAAACAAGAGCTGTTGAACGATGAAAAGATGAGAGAAATTCTCACGGACTACATTCGTAACGCCGTGATAAAGCAAGAAGAGCTCAAGCAGCCTCTCCTGTCCATCCTCTTTGGCTCGCTCGTCGTCGACTCTTCAACGATGAAAATGATACTACCGCTCTTCCCCGCATTTGTCGGTGGCGGTACTCTTTCTCTCTCTCCCGAGCTTTCCGCGACGTTAACATCATTAGCCATGGGACTGATAGGATCCACCCTCATGTGGGCAGCGCCAATTGCCATGGCGTTGACGCCCCGGCCTGTCGGTATTTCAGAACCTCAAGTCATGAAAGATGCTGCCGGTGCCTTCGCGCAGACCATTGCCACATTGGTCACCAATGAATCGTTCCGGAATCTCCTCATCAGCTTCCTCCCAAAAAACAAAGCAGAGACCATTTCCGCCACCTTTACGATGTCCATGCTTTTGATCGGCATGGCACTGCTGTACAAAGCACACATGGGAGGTGTCTCAGGGAAAGAACTTCGAGCTATCATCTCTGGAGAGATCGTCGTGGGGCCGAATGACTTCCTCGGCGTTCTTGCCAAGTTAATCAAAGAACAGCTCAACAAGATCGACGTTGCCAATCGAGATCGCGTACTCGATGCCTTGGTATCGCCGTATGATCAATCTCTTTCGATAGAGCAAATCATCAGCCCTCTAAGTTCGTTTATCCTCGGATGGAACCCCCAGTGGATCAGAGATACAGTGTTGGCCAATCGTGGGTAAGCGCTGTATGCCTCTAGCAACTCGGATCGGAGAGGCCGAGCCCGACGAACGACCGCTCCTCAATGGCTTTCGCCAATGCTTCGGTCGTGATGGGGATGTGCTGCCGCGGATGTAGCGAACGGCTGTGGAGGTAGAGTTGGTCATAGTACTGTAGCAAACAGTCGACGGCCTGGTCTTTGTGTCCGCTCTCAAGAGCATGCACGATCTTCTGCGTCCGCTCTCCTCCGAGCCGCTTGGCAAGCTTCTGTGTGCACGCAACCGCCCACTCCGTCGGAAACTCTCCATACGCAGAGAGAATGCGATTGACGCGGTCTTCTCTTAGGACCTCAAGCCAAAGGAGCTGCGACCTATCCATCGTATCGTAGATCCCGTGCGGGATGGTGCAGGAACCAATCCGCCGGCTTTCATCCTCAATGAAAATTGGAAGTCGAGGGTCCATCCCCCACAACTGCGCAGCGAGAAGATTTTCAAACTGCTCTGTCGTCGGCTGGGCAGCGCCAGGCACAAGCCCGAAAGCACTGCCGCGATGGTTCGCCAACGCTTCGAGGTCGATCGCCTGACATCCCTTCTGCCGCAGCGTCGCAATCCAATCGGTCTTCCCACTTCCCGTGGGACCGCCGATGACAATGAACCGATATGGCCGAGAAAAGGTGTCGAGAACCGCATGGCGAAAGGCTTTATAGCCACCGTCAAGGCGCACCGCCGGAACTCCCAGGAACTCGCAGAGCCACTGGACAGAACGGCTTCGCATCCCCCCACGAAAGCATGTCACTCGGCAAGAGGATGCCTTTGACTTCTGAAGTACTGAGCGTAGCGTAGCGGCCATCTCGCCAAGCTTCGGTCCCACAGCCTGCAGGCCGAGCTGCACAGCCGCATCACGGCCGCGCTGCTTATACACTGTGCCGATCATCGCGCGCTCAGCATCCGTGAAAAGCGGAAGTGAATGCGAACCAGGGATGTGCCCTGAAGCGTACTCACACGGAGATCGAACATCAAAGATCGGGCCGCAAGCGCGATGCAAAAAGACATCGCAGTCAACAGCTGGCGACGAGGCACCCATGCTATCGATACATTCCAGGAGGTTGGGGCAGTATGATGTCTACACCGCCAAGATAGGGTTGCAACACAGCTGGAATGGAGACCGACCCATCAGGTCGTTGGTGATTCTCAAGAAGAGCAACCATAAGGCGCGACGTTGCTAATCCTGAACCATTCAACGTGTGGACGAGCTGAGGCTTTTCCTGCCCACGTCGAAAGCGAGTGTTCGACCGACGCGCTTGATAGTCTGTACAATTCGAAATCGACGAGACTTCATAGTAGCGATTCTGCCCGGGCAGCCAGACCTCTACATCAATGGTCTTTGCCGAAGCGAATGACATATCACCCGTCGTGAGCAGCATAGAGCGGCAGTGCAGGCCTAGCCCCTGTACAAGCTGCTCCGCAGCCGCCACAAACTCTTCAAAGACCGTCGGGCTCTGCTCTGGACCTGTGAAGGCAAACATTTCAACTTTGTTGAATTGATGGGTGCGAATCAACCCCCGCTCTTGCGAGCCTGCGGCGCCTGCCTCTCGGCGGAAACAGGGAGTATAGGCGAAAAACTTCAGCGGCAACGCCTCCTCAGGGATAATCTCATCCATCAACAATCCGTTGAGAGCTACTTCTGCTGTGGGAATCATAAAAAGCTCTTGATCCCCATCAGCGACTCGATACTGCTGATTGGCAAATTTAGGCAGCTGGCCCGAGGCAAAGAGCACCTCTTTTTTCACGCACAGCGGCGGAAACCATTGGGAAAACCCATGCCTCCCATGAAAGTCAACCATGTAGTTGAGCAGCGCCCATTCGAGACGAGCTCCAAGCCCTCTATACGACGGCCAGCCAGAACCCGAAATTTTCGTCGCTCGCTCAAAGTCAAAGAGCCCTAAGCGCTCATTGAGTTCTACGTGGTTCTTCACTGGGAAGTCAAAGGTCGGACGCTCGCCAAAAGACCGCACCAGGACATTGTCCTGCGGGCTGGGCGACACGGGAATATCATCCATCGGCAGGTTGGGCAGCCGTGCGAGAGCGTCGGTCAACAGAGGCTCTAACTCGATGATCTCGCGATCGAGGTGATGGATGCGATCGGCGATGGACGTCACGTCCGCCATCTGCGAAGAACAGTCTTTCCCTTCTCGCTTGAGTTGGCCAATCGCGTCCGATGCTGCATTGCGCTTCGCCTTCAGCTGCTCTACTTCGGTTTTTTTTGCACGAATCGCCTCATCGAACGCAAGCACGGAAGAAAGGTCTGCATCGGCATCTTTTGTTTGCAATCGTTGCTGGATCGAAGAGGGATCCTTACGGATAAGACGGATATCTATCATGATGACACCACGACGTGTATATAAGGAGCCATTTGCGATGTGGCTCATATGGTTTCGCACACTAAAGATACTGTATAGAACGAATAGAAAGCAGGCGATTTTTGCATATCGCACATGGCTCACACACACAGCAACTCCCGCTAGCTAGGACGACGGGGCTCTGTGCAAACACAATAGCAAAAAAATACGCGCCCCCGTACACTTTTGGTACTTTTAGTTGAAGCATCGACGAGGAGCACAGCACTGTTGCTCGTAAGCTTGAGGTCGATGCCATGTTTTGAGGATCACGGTATTATGGCGGAGCCAGCTCAAGAGAAGAACAAGGGCAAAGTAAGCAGAATTTCCACGGCAAAGAAGCGCCAGCTTCAAGGGGAAAAGCGGCGGATGAGGAATAAAGCATCCTCTTCCCGCATTCGCACCACGATTCGCGACTTCCAAAAAGAGCTTCTCGCTCTTTCCAAGGAAAAGAATGTCGAGAATTTCCGAGAGATATGCAGCCTCTTGGACAAGGCAGCAAAGAAGGGGTTGTACACCCTCAATAAGGCGAGCCGCTTGAAATCTCGCTTGGCGATCCGTCTCAATACAACGCCTAGCGCTGTTTAGACAACAGCAGCTTCCGAAACTTCGCCATTGCAAGTGGCGCCTACATAACGAGAGCGGCTATGGTACTGTGCGGGAGTTTCTTTCCAATTTCGGTATTTCGTTGTGTGGCAGCGACGGTGGCCGTGGTGTGCGCTACCGTATGTGCCGAGTCGCCGCCAATACCTCCTCCAGATCGCGTGATTGAGATCGCCATGCGAGATGGGATGAAGCTGCCGGCTAACGTCTATCTCCCCCATGATGGGACAGCAACGAAATTCCCCTGTGTTCTGGTGCGCCACCCTCTTGGTAAGGACTCTGTAAACCCGCAGTGGCTTTCCTTAGTGAAAAATGGATATGCCCTCGTCGTTCAAGCCACGCGCTCGTGCTGCGATGAGAGTGGCAAGGCCATTCCATACCTCACGGATGGCTGGTCAGACGATCATCAACCCGCTGATGGCTATGATACAGTGCAGTGGTTGGCTTCTGCAGATTTCTGCGAGGGCTCAGTATCAACGATCGGCGTCTCCGCTACAGGTATCACCGAATTTCTGCTCGCGCCAGCCTCGCCGCCGAACCTTCGCTGTCAGTTTATTGAGATGGCAGCGCCAAGCATGTATCAGTATGCGATTTACCCTGGCGGAGAATTTCGAAAAGAGCAGGTCGAAGGCTGGCTCCAAGTCCATCGGCGGCACCCCTCTGTTGTTGAGTGGTTGAAGGGGAAGTCCAGGTACGACACTTTTTGGAGTCGGTTCAACGCCATTGACTATGCCGACCAAATTCGAGTTCCCCAGCTGCATATGGGAGGGTGGTTTGACATCTTTCTGCAGGGAACAATCGACGCATTTTTCGCTGCTCAGCAGCACTCTCAGCCTGAAGCACGCCAAAAACATAAGCTGATCGTCGGCCCTTGGGGGCATCGATGGCGGTCTACTGGCAAGCTCGGCGATTTTATCCTGAGGTCAGAGCAATGTACGCCTCCGGTTGATATTACACAGCAGACATGGCTTGACCATCACGTCAAGGGCGTGAAAAACGCTGCGGCAACGGCACCCGTAGTCCAGTATTACGTCATGGGGCCTTTCGACGGCAGCCCGTCGCAAGGAAACTGCTGGAGAACCGCAGACTCTTGGCCTCCGCCAGGAGCGGAATACAAACGCTTTTTTCTTTCCTCAGAAGGAGTGCTGTCTCAAAAAGAGGGAGAGAGCTCATCATTTCCCGTGGCCTTTGACGCAAAAAATCCAGTGCCGACGATCGGAGGCCGCAATCTCTTTATGCCCGACGGCCCTCGTGATTTAAAAGTGCTGACAGAGAGAAAAGATGTCCTGCTGTTCCAGACAGAGGCGCTCATAGAGGATGTCGAAGTGACAGGCAGGCTATGGGCAAACCTCTACGTTGCCGATGTCGAGCGCGAGCGCGACGTCTGCCTTCGCCTTGTCGATATCTGGCCGACTGGCGAGCAGTACCTCATTGCAGAGGGGATCGCACGCGTGATGCCTCGACGAGCAAATGAAGCCAATGCCAAAGATCCTCGCCTGGTGATCGTCGACCTGTGGTCGACGAGCATGGTCTTTGCTCGCGGCCATCGCATTGGGGTTCTCTTAAGCGCTTCGAACTACCCAGCGTATGACATCTGCTTTGGTGCCGAGGAAGAGAAGGGGACAGCTTTCACCGTCCATGCTTCGAAGAAATTCCCATCGTCGCTCGCGCTGCCGATTGTAAGGTCACCGAGCAAAGACGACTCCTCGTCGCGCTAACCTCGGCGTACACGCTCCCGATTCGTATCTACAAACACGCTATGCCCTGCTTCTCGATCTTCGATGCACAGAAGGCGGTTGTACTTCGCCGTACGCTCGCTTCGGCAAGGGGCGCCAGTTTTGATTTGACCGCATCCAAGGCCCACGGCGAGATCGGCGATGAAGGCATCTTCGGTTTCGCCCGATCTATGGGAGACAATGGTGCACCACCCTGCGCGCCTTGCTCGCTGAATCGTTTGCACTGTCTCTGTGAGGGTGCCAATCTGGTTGAGCTTGATTAAAATCGCGTTGGCACTCTGTTCGGCAATCCCACGCTCGAGGAATGTCGGGTTGGTGACGAAGAGGTCATCGCCGACCAGCTGAATGGCAGTGCCGAGCGTGGCATTGAGTTTTTTCCAGCCGTCCCAATCTTTTTCTGACAGCCCATCTTCGATGGAGTCAATAGGGTATCTGCTGACGAGCTGCTGCAGATAGGCAATTTGCTCGTCCGCCGTTCTGGATTGGTAGGGCTCTTTTCTCGCTCTCCGCTTCTTTTCAACATACGTCCGCTCGTTTTCATCGTAGAGTTCCGATGCTGCGCAGTCGAGAGCGATAGAGATCTCGGCTCCAGGCTTGTAGCCCGCCTGCGTAATAGCATCGACGAGAATGTCGAGGACGTCATCATCGGAGGCCAAATTCGGGGCAAAGCCGCCTTCGTCGCCGACGCTCACCGTCAACCCTTTTTTCTTGAGGAGAGCACGTAGCGCGTGGTACGTTTCAACACCCCAACGAAGTGCCTCTGCAAAGGAGGGAGCACCGTGGGGACGAATCATAAACTCTTGGAAGTCAATACAGTTATCTGCATGCACTCCGCCATTGAGAACGTTGAACATTGGACAGGGCATGATAGCAGGGCCAGACCCGCCAAGATAGCGGTACAGCTCGATGCCAAGGCTTTGCGCGGCTGCGCGAGCGCAGGCCAACGAGGTGCCAAGAAGTCCATTGGCGCCGAGGCGGCCTTTATTATCTGTACCATCGAGATCGATCAACCGCTGGTCGATGGCTGTCTGGTCAAAGACCAGCAGCCCTTTGAGGCATTCATTAATCTCGGTGTTGACAGAGGTTACGACGTCGCGTACCCCTTTGCCACCATACCGTTTTCTGTTGCCGTCTCTGCGTTCGACAGCTTCGTAGGTGCCTGTAGAGGCTCCCGAAGGTACAGCCGCCATTCCCACGACCCCATTGGCAAGTCGGACGTGGACTGCGACTGTAGGGTGGCCCCGCGAGTCGAGGATTTCAAGAGCTTTGATAGCTTCAATCGTCGTCATACACCTCTCCATGTGTGAAGGGCCATGTGCGATGTGCCTTTTAGAGAAGAGTAGCGAATCTACCAAAAATCTCCCTCTTCCCCTCTACACATCCACATCGCGCATGGCTCTGTGAAGCAGCAGCATTGCCAATTAAGCAGATAATCTGCAAGCATTGCCACTGCCAATCATTGGTTGGCCGCCGTAGCCAACAGGTTCGGAGCAAATAGTACGGCCTCTACTGACACGCTACCATCTTTGTCTCCCCATCCTAGCGTTGAGAACGGCGTGTGAATGAGACGAACTCAAGAGGAATGACAACGTGCCGTACATAGCGACCAACGAGGGGTCTGTATTTGACCATCTGATCCGCGCATTTCCAGACAGCTCGCGCTCGACACTGAGATCGTGGGTAGCGCATGGGCGCATCTTCATCAATGGCCGTAGGGTGAGGCGCACCGATACAAAGGTGACCGCGGGTTCTACCGTTGAGTTAGGGCGAAAACCCCTTCCCAAGGAAGGCCCTCTTCGCATTCACTATGAAGATGCTGATCTCATCGTCGTCGAAAAGCCTAGTGGCCTGCTCAGTGTTGCCAAAGAACGCGATGAAGAGCCGAGCGTCCACGCATGGCTGAAGCACAGGTATCCTGGGAGGGTGGTCCCGGTTGTGCATCGTTTAGATCAGGATACGTCGGGGCTGATGGTCTTTGGAATTTCTGCTGAGGGATTTCGTGGCCTGAAAGAGGCCCTCAAACGAGGCGGGATCAAACGAGTCTATCGGGCCGTAGTGGAAGGACACCTTGTGCATAGTGGTACCTGGGAGACCTACCTCATCGAAGATACAGCCCTCAAGATGCGCGTAGTGCCCAAGGGAAGCAAGGGAGCAGAACGAGCGGTCACCCACTTTACTGTCTTGAAAGCTGGCGAGGTGTATACCCTCATCGACTGCGAGCTTGAAACAGGGAAGAAAAATCAAATCCGCGTGCAGGCTGCCCATGCAGGGCATCCCGTAGCTGGTGATAGAAAGTACGGCTGTACTGAGAGAGATGCCCACAGGTTGTGTCTTCATGCGCGCCTACTGACGTTTACACATCCTACCACCGGCGCCACCATGACATTTGAAAGCCCTCCGCCACCATTCTTCGATAGGCTGATACGGAAAAAAGGATCTCCATAGGCAACGCCTCTGCATCTGTGAATGGCCAAAAAGTCACAACGCTCGACCACGACCAAGCAAAAAAAATCTCAAGACTCATCTTTGCGATAGTAGGTGATGTAGAGGAGCCTATCGAGAAGGAAGAGGAAAAGACTGGTTTTCGTGCGGACGATCTCAGGTTGTTCACACATTGCCGCTGGACCTGAGCCCCTGCAGCCTGGGCAACAGACGAGCCCGCAGACTGTGTCGTTCGGCACGCCTCCAAAGGACTACCAAGTCTGGTTTAGCAGAAGAGTAAAAGACGAGAATGTTGTCATGCATCTTCGAGACGAAGCATCGTTCCAGGAAGTTGGACTGACAATTGATCAAGAAGGCAGGCCCATATCTGTACTGGATGGATTCGAGGATGAGGCAGGCAACCTCATGGCCATATTTGTGAATCACCAAAGACTCCGTACACCCGAAGACTTCCAAAGAAATGCAGAAGCTCTTGCAACGACCCGAAATATCGTACAACAAAGTCTTCTCACAAGAGAACAGGAGCAATGTGATTTGAGCGAGGAAGATATCCGCCGATTCAAAAATCTTGTCCTTGGATCGTCAGACGTTACCATGTAGCGAAGATCAAAATCTGCGATGACACCCATGTCTTTACCCCCCCCCCGGGTTTAAATCCAAATCGTAAGGCGTAAGGAAAATTGTGCGCTTCACGTCCATCATGGTACACTAAAAATCCGGGGTACAATAAGGCCTACCTCAACGAAAAATAGAGCGAGGGGCTCTCCCATCCCTCAAGAAACGAGTTCCCTGCTCGTCAAATGGATAAAGCCACAATTGGAAAGAAGACTTTTTTTGTTGCTGCTCAGCATCTTTTCGATGTGCGTAGGATCGTACGCCATCACTCCTCTCATTCCCATTTACTGTATTGAATCCCTTGCCAATGGCGGGCTTGCCTGGTCTCGTGCCGAGACCTTCACCCTTTTTGGTTCTTTTCTCGCTCTAATCTATGTCTCTCCATTTTTCGGGGGAGTGCTCGGAGACTTCCTCCTTGGGAAGCCTCTCACAGCGCTTCTTGGCTTTTTCCTTTTCACAAGCGGACTGATCCTGCTCAGCGAACTCTCATCATACGACGGGGTAGCCGCGGCCCTGCTCGCCATTGGCCTTGGCATTGGCTTTGTCAAGGTTACCATCACCGCCGCTATAGGGCGGCTGCCACAAGTGATCCGGCAAAAGGGATATGAATACTATTACATTGCCTCATCTCTCGGCTTTGTCAGCGGAGGGCTACTGTCCAACCCCTTGTTCAATGCTTTTCAGATGCCTGGCGTCGTCTCAATCGCTGTCGTTAGTACAGCCATCAGCCTTATCTGCTTCGCCGCCTATTTTGGCAGGGACGTGATGCGCTGGCCCAAGAACCAGCACCATCCGCAGGAATCTCCTTCCTCACCCCACCCTGGCGGGACAGCAGCTTTTTTCTTTCTCCTCCTTCTCGGGGTTCCCTATTTTCTCTGCTCAAATCAGCTGGCAACAGGTATGCCCATCTTCTTGCATCAATGCGTCAACCGCACCATTGGCTCTTGGACAGTCCCCACGTTGTGGTTTGGAGCTACCGGCTCTCTGGCGATGACACTACTGTCGCCTTGGCTTCGCGCGGCATGGAGTGGAGCCTTTTATCGAGTCGAACCTCTCAAATATTCCATAGGGTGCCTGATCATCGCCATGGCCTTTGCCACCGCCGCCATTGCAGCCATGGGGTCCTTCTCAGCGACATCCATCTCGGCTGTCCCCCTCTTCGTCTGCATCCACCTTTCATGCTTTATCGCCGACTTTCACGTACGCCCCGTTCTCTTTTCGGCCGCCACTTCGCTTGTCCCAGCCCGCTACCACACGCTTTCAACAGCCTGTGTCTATGCCTGCATTGGCCTTGGTGGTAAATTGGCTGGAACCGTAGCCTCGTTCGTCGATGCCATCGGATTCGCAATGATGTTTGCGATGTGTTCCCTCTTGGCCGCCTGCTGCGCTCTCATTTCCTTCTCATGGTGGAACCAGGTTCGCTCCTCAAACCAGGGGCTCAAACCCTGGTGGCCATCTATCTTGCACCCTAAACTGCCAGAGTGATCGAGAAGCTCAAACCAGGGTTTCCAGGTGCTGTTGCCCTCCAACCATGTACTCCGAATAGCCCTTTTTCCTGGCGTAGAGTTTTATCTCGTTTTTGGCTAAGGTGAGTGCAGCTAAGAGGTATGGTATATGGAAGAAAAAAAAGTGTCAGAGACAGCCCTTCCAGAACGTCCGATGGAATGCTCCGGCGAATGCCGCCGCCCTATCCAGGTCCTCTACACAGAGATTATAGGAAAAACTATCTCTCGCATGGCGATGTGTGAAGAATGTCCGGTGCTCCATCAGAAGCTTCGTGGCAGCGGCGCTACCTCCGAGGCCATGGGCAAGATACAGACCTCCCTTGTCTGTGGTGGATGCGGGATGGCGTTGGACGAAGTGAAGATGGGCGCCTCCTTGGGATGTCCTTTGTGCTACGACGTTTTCAAGGAGGAGGTGATCCATGAGATGGTACAGTTGGAACAGCTCCCTCCGAAGACGGCTTTTCAGAAAAAAGGAGAGCCCTTACACATAGGACGATCCCCCGGGCACCAGCAACAGATAGACCCCTCGTTGAAATTGCTTGCCCTTCAGCAAGCTCTTCACGAGACTCTAGGGCGAGAAGATTATGAGCAAGCCGCCTTGCTGCGCGATCAGATTCGCAAGATAGAAGAACAGTCACAAGGTCCGAAGGAGAAAAAAAATGGCGGAAAACCCCGATAAATGCCTTAGCCTGCCAACCTTTGATTCGGCATGGGAGAAAAATACCAATGCTATTTGGCTGGCTTCGACGCTCTCCCTACATCGGAATCTCGATAAATTTAACTTCCCGAAGCGCCTCGATACTGAAAAACGGCGGCTCGTCTTAGACATTGTGACTGGAGCTCTCAAAGACGCACCATCGCTGTCTGACGTCCGCATCCTTCCTCTAGACGCTCTCCACCCCATCGACAGAGAGTTCATCATTGAACATTTCCTCGTCTTTGAGCCCGTTCGCGATCACCCCCGGGGCGAAGCCTTTATCACCGAGCAATCTGGGCGCGTTCTCATTCAAGTCAACGGCAATGACCATGTGGAATTGCACGTTGTGGAACCGTCAGGAGAGTTGGAAAGCGCCTTACAGCGGTTGACAACTATCGAAAGCACTATCGAGCGGCACCTCCCCTTTTCTTTTTCAAATTACTTTGGCTATTTGACATCAGACCCATGTCTCTCTGGTACAGGATTGAGTGTCTCTGCGTACGTCCACATTCCAGCCGTCATCGCCAAAGGTGGGTATCGCCGTACTCCCTCTGAAGAGCATCAGGAAGGACTGCTCTTTACATCACTCCAAGGAAATCCCGAAGATTTGATAGGAGATTTGCTAGTCATCAGGAATCGCTGGACAACAGGGGTTGCAGAGGAAGCGATCCTCTCGTCGATTCGCAATGCTGTACAAAAAGTTGTATCCGAAGAGGCCTCTCTGCGTGCCAAGATCAAAGAGGAGAGCGACACCGACCTCCTGGACCATGTGAGCCGAGCCATAGGGACGCTGCAGCATTCGTTCACGATCGACACGAGTGAAGCGCTGCGCGCCCTTAGCCAGATCAAATTCGGCATCGAATTAGGATGGGTCAAGGGAATGAGCATTGAAGCTATCAATGAGCTGTTCTTCGACTGTCGCCGCGCCCACCTCGCGAAGAAGATCAACCCAGATCTCTATGCCACGCCAAAGCTCTACCATGCCCGAGCGCAGTTTTTCCGCGAGCTGATGGCATCTGTGGCATTCGTTGGTGCAGGCACGTAGCACACCTGGCCGTATCTCCCCTCCTCTTCGACGCATCTCTTGCGGCGCACTTTTGTAATGCAGGAAGCCTACCAAGAACAGGTCTACGGAAAGCCGAGCAGCCTACGACCGAAGTCGTTCTGCCTCTCTCCGCATCCACGAGCACTCTGCTTCGATCGTCGTCTCTAGGCCGTGGCCTGGTAAGACACGTGTGGCAGGAGGGAGAGACGCGAGCTTTTCTAGCGTTTGCCCCATCAAGCTGGGGGATGACGTAGGGAAGGAGACGTTGCCCATGGTTCCTCGGAACAGGGTATCTCCCGAGAGCAAGATGCCCTCTTCTGCGTTATAGAAGCACACGCTTCCAGGAGAGTGGCCTGGAGTGTGTACCACGTTCCATACGCTTTGTCCTAGCCGCAGCTGCTCTCCGTCCTTGAGAAGGAGAGGCGCGGCCACGGATTCGATGGGCCCCCACGATGGAATGCCGTCGCTGCCCGGATGGACGAGGTTCTCAGCATCGAGGCGATGGACCATCACAGGAATGTGATGGTCTGCTAGCAAGGCATGGCAGTCGGCAATATGATCCCAGTGGGAGTGGGTAATCCAAATGGCAATGGCCGTCTTTTGATGGCGGCGCAGCACGTCCATGACAGCACGCGCGCTCTGAGGCGCGGGGTCGACAATGACGGCCTCGTCAGATGAGGAGGAGAGAAGCAGGTATGTATTCGTGCGGAAGGGACCTGATGGAAGGCATTCGATATGCATATACGGCAACATCGCAAGACCAGACAACGAGCAGTCTGGAATCGCACTGGAGAGGATTCGAACCTCTGACCTTCTGGTTCGTAGCCAGATACTCTATCCAACTGAGCTACCAGTGCAATACATTGGCACTGTATGGTACTGGATTTTCCTTTTTCTCAAAAGCGTGAAGATTGCCAGCCGTAGCTCAAAGATAGGTTGGAGTTTTTGATCACCGTCCCGAGGAGAAGGCTCCTTTCTTCGTATTTTGGCAAAGGCCTAAGATGCTGGCCGGCGCAACCCCAATTTTTCACACCGAATACGGATGTTTGGACAGCAGGTAGGCTAGCGCATCTCGAAGCACATCTCTGATCATTGGCTCTGTTTTGGCATCGTCAAACAGTGAAGCAATATTATTGTCTGCCAACCGAGTGCAGTCGTCGAGGATAAATCTATTTCTCGGGTCTGAAATGTGCCGCTCAATCCGGTCGAAGTCTGCCGCATATTTTTTTCGCAATAATTCAATGAACCTTCGATCGTCTCCACTTGCCTGAGGCCCTATCCACAGTACGCCGTAGGTGTTCTCGATATCGAGATCGTAATCTGTTTTTGGATCTGGAGCAAAGGACGGGTCTGTGAAAAATCGATACAGTTTTGGGGCTCTGGTTTTGATCTCTACAAGGGTGGCAGCAGGAATCTGACTGACAAAATCAATGCGTGAGCCGTTGGTGGGTCCGAATGGTGCGGTGGTAGCCGATGAATGGGCAGCTGCTACAGGCGTGGATTGGCCCATCGCGTTCTTGAAATGGAGAATGCGCGACGCTGTCATGGAAATTGCCAATCGATTTCTATCTGTAATCAGCCCTTTCCTAGCAGACTCTTTTGCCATCCTTTTAAGGGCCGTCATAGGACTTGCCGTATGGAGGGCGGTGTCAAACATACGCACGATATGGGGCGCTTGCCGCGGCTTAAAATGCCCATGCCGTTCAGCATTTTCCGCCCAGGCTTGAAATTCGAGATAGGCCCATCGCCCGGGGTGATTGATATAGGAATAGGGAGAGACCTTCCACGATTGGTCTGACGTTGCCATTGTATCCTCTCAAATAGCGAGCTTCTAAATACTCTATTAAAAACGAATATTGGATTTTATCATAATGAAAAGACTGAAACAAAACACCAAATTTTTTTGGCCTTTCTATTGATTTTCTGTATATTGCGATCGGAAAGACAGGCAGAGATCCTATGAGCTTCAAGAGTCGAACGCAAAAGTTTTTTAGGATGGGCGGAATGGGTGGCCGTGATAAACGATTGGACGATTAGTTCTGCCTGATTGATCGCAATATGACCTCGCAAGGCTCGAACGTTCATCCATTCGCGAAATTCATGCTCCGCCCATAGCTTCAAATTGCTGCCATAGCGCTGTGGATTTATTCTCCATAAATGATGCCAGGTGATCATTGCGTCTCTTTCTGTAAAGATCTATTCCCGATTCACTTTCCAGAGCTTCAAGTGTTCATTCTGTGCATTATAGTGCTTTTTGAGGCGGTCTACATCGTGCGACAAAGCTCTTTTCTCTTTCTTGTCCAGCCGATCGATGAATAACACGCCGTTGAGATGATCGTTTTCATGCATCACGATCTTGGCGGGCCATCCTGAGAGTCGTTCTGTGTGAGAATCGCCCTGTTCGTCCTGATAGGTGACGGTGATGGAAACCGGGCGTCGTACTTTCGCATAGATCTTGGGAATGGACAAACAGCCCTCTTCCTCTTCCCATGTCTCTTCGCTTGGCTCTGAGATTTGTGGATTAATGAGAGGTTTGGGGCGGCCGGGGATCATTTCGCCTTCAGGATCTATCTCCGGAAAACAGACAATAATGACGGCCAGCTGCACACCAACTTGGGGGGCGGCAAGGCCAAGTCCTCTGCGCGCCGCCACTATCTGTTTCATATGACCGATCAGTTCAAGGATTGGCTGATCGATAGAAAGAACGGGAAGCGCCTGCTTTCTGAGAATCGGATGCCCTATATAGGCTAAGTCTGGTTTCATAGCGTGCCAATCTCTTTGTTTTTTACGCTACCCTTCCTCATCAAGAGGCATGTACACAACTCCTACCTAAAAGCAGAACTTTATGGTCAGCCACTAGACTGCCACCTACGTGCAGTGTACGGTGCACGTTACCCGGTCGATAGACCAGGCAAGAGTCAGATGTACGCTGTCTGTTTCTTGCGCCGGCTCAAAAAAGCCTAGACTATAGGGTCGGGAAGTGTTCCCGAAACGGAGGCAACGTACTGCCATTGCATACCCTAAAAATATGCAATAAGTTTAAGAGAAACGTGTTTTTAAACCAAGAGGAGCGGCACTCCCTCCAGCGACTAACGTCGCAGGTTTCCGTGCCGTCAATTCGATGAAAGGCATCTTGAATGATCAAATTCGCGGATCGCCCTCCTTGCGCTCAGGACTCGAACCTCCTGATGATGGAAGACGTGTCACAGCGGTCTCGGATGAGTGTAGTACGGTGACACAGAAGAGACAGGACCGTCCTGAATGTCTACCCGTTCCCCGAACTGTGATTTTCTGCGGCAAAAACCAAAAAAATCCTGTTCTATCCTCCAAAAAGCGCAACGGAAAGGCCTCCTCGTGTAGGAGTCTCGCCAGGAAAGCAAAGACAAGGTATTCTGCAGATATCCATTCGATTCTTGAGCGGGGTGAGAACAACGGTGATGCGAAAGAATGCTTCTGTATGCCTTGTGTTCTTTTTGGTCGTACAACTCATGATCTTCATTGTCTTGAAAAGGTTTCATACCTTCGCCGAATCGAAGATGTTCTTCGTCAGCGCTGAAGCCTTGCTGGCAGTCATCACAGCTCTGTGGTATCTGATGGCGCGGCCCACAGCAGCCCCCAAACCTAGGCCCACGCCAGTAGAGCCAGCAGCGCCCCCGCAACCAGAGGCAAAGGAAGAACAACGCGAGACAGAGGCCGATGAGAGCGCCGTGCTTCTGGAAACAGTCAGACGGCTGGAAGAAACAGAACTGTTCGCCAAGCAACGGCTTGCAGACTTGGAACAAGAGAAGACCACACTCAAAGAGCGGCTCGCAGACGCAGAAGGCCACCTGGTGGAAGTACAAAAAACGATCGACTCCTGTACGCATGTCATTCAGAACCTGACCTCTGAAGTCGAACGCCTTATGGCCCAGCTTGAACAAGAGCGACGGCAGCATTCTGTTGAGGTCCGAGCCCTACTTCGCAAAGAGACTGAGCAAACGGCCGCTCAAACCAAGAAGAAGCAAGGCAAGAGCTCTCCAGCCATGCATAAGGTCGCCCCACTCCCAGTTCCAGCCCTACTCCTCTTATTATCGACCTGTCAGAAAGGGTTGGACCTGCATGTCGCTCACGATTGGCCAGACGGTGAGCATCGGCTGTTGGTGCGTCGAAAATTTTTTGACACCGTTCACAAGATGAATTCCATCCCCCTTGCTGTAGTTTCATTGGAATCCCCCACTGAGTATTTTCTTTCGTCAAAGCTCCCTTCAACGCTTTCGGCCGCTCACGTTCGGGCAGCAGTCATGGAGTACAAAACGTCCTTCTCACAACTCAAGCGATTTGAGCCGTATCACGTTACAGATGAACGGCTTGGCGGACGGTGGGTAGCCTTCCGCGTGGCATGGGAGAATCTCGACGACCTCGTCGCCCTGACACCATCCTGAACCATCACGTGCATCCAAGACACTTCAGCCAGAAGAGGTGGACGATTGTCTTCCATTTGTCCCATGCGTCACGCCACCGTCCACCCCTCTTCCGTTCTTCAACAGGAGGCATTGAAGGAGAGAGCAGGTCATGGCACAAGTGACAGGACCACCATTGGCGCCGCGTGTGCACCATCTGCGATGCAGAACAGGGGAAGCCTAGGGACGGCACCTCAACCAGTGGCTCACGGAGGATCTCCAGCGACAGGTCGTCGATCGTCTGCCGACAGGGAGGAAGAAGGTACCAATGGCGCCGCATCCCTCGCACAGCGCTGAGCTCATCCCAGATCGCCCCTCCTCGATATCCAATGTCAGTAAAGTAGTGAGGGATGCCAATCAAGCTTCGCTCAAAAACTGAGGCGCGGTACTTGCCGAACGTCGAAGCATGCAGGAGCCAGATGACGTGCCACCCTATTGACCAGTAGTCCGATGTTCTGTCCAGGGCATGCTGCACCTCTATAGGAGAGACCTGGACTTCAAAGACAATCTGCAGCGGATGGAAGGCGATATCAGCCACTCGTGAAATCTCATGGAAATACAGCTCTTGCGAGCACTGCTCCCGGCCAAGAGCAGCAAGAAGCCAAGTCTGTACGGCCTGGTGAAGGCCACTCTTGCGGCGGAGATGGCATGACGTTCCTTCATTTCTATGAAAAAAATGGGCAACCCGCTCCTCGCCCTTCCGAAGACGGACGACCCCGTGGCATTCAGGACAGAGATAGTCAGTGCGAGACTCCGCCTCAACAGCGGGCACACGCTCGCCAGTAGGAAGACAGGCAAATCGTTGCATGCGTTTGTCCCTCAGCCAGCAATTCCCGGAAAGCAGCCAAGAAGAAAATGGGGAAATGGCTCGAAAATCATTGAGCTCTATAGTGGTCTTTTTGTTACGTTATTGTATACTATTGTGATTATGAGCCGTTCGCGATGAGCCTTTTGGAGGATAGAGTACGATACTTTTTGGCCGAATGTACCCAAAACCTCTCCTCCCATATGCCAGGGCATATGGGCTTCGTCGGTTTTGAGGTAGCTCGATCCAAAAGTCTCCCTCTTCTCCTCTAAAAACCCACATCGCAAATGGTTTACTATGCGGTTTTCGCTTCTGATGTGCAGTGTAAGGTCAGGATGACTCGACTCAATTTCAAAGATGTATTTACCCCCCAGCAGCGACAAAAAGTCGAAGAGCTGATTGCCCTCGCAAAGGATCAAGGGTACCTCACCTACGAGGAGATCAACGAGGTCTTACCTCTCTCCTTTGATTCGGCAGAGCAGATTGACCAGGTGCTGATCTTCCTCGGCGGTCTTGATATCCAGATCATGAACCAAGCGGAAGTGGAGCGCCAGAAAGAGCGCAAAAAAGAGGCAAAAGAGCTCGAAGCTCTTCCCAAACGCACCGAAGGGTCTTCTGATGACCCTGTCCGGATGTATTTAAAAGAAATGGGGTCCGTCCCTCTCTTAAGTCGTGAAGAAGAGGTGGAGATCTCCAAGCGCATCGAAAAGGCTCAGATTCAGATAGAGCGCATTATTATGCGCTTCCGCTACTCGGCCCGTGAATCAATCTCGATCGCCCAAAGCCTGATGCTTGGGAAAGATCGCTTTGACAAGGTCATCAGCGAGAAGGAAGTGGCAAATCGGCAGGAGTTCCTCCGCCTGTTGCCGAAATTAGCACAACTCCTCAAAGAAGAAGATGCCTTTTTGGAACGCCACCTTCGGCAATTACTTGAGGGTGGGCCTCATGCCCGCACTGAAAGCATTAAAAATGAAGTCGAAAAGTCAAGAATCCGCACGCAAGCCTATCTTCGCGCTCTTCATCTACGCCATAATATTATCGACGATTTCGGCGAAGTAATCATGGGGGCGTACGAGCGATTTTTATCCCTCGAGCGAGATATCCAGGATCTAGCGCCCCGTGCTGCAAGAAATAAATTCGCCAATGCAAAGCTGCTGGCAGCCAAACGGCGCCTGCGCAAACTAGAGATCGCCGCTGGCAGGAGCCTTGAAGAATTTAAAAAAGATGTCCGCATGTTCCAGCGTTGGACAGACAAAAGCCAAGAGGCAAAGCGTGAGATGGTGGAGTCGAATCTCCGCCTCGTTATTTCCATTGCGAAGAAATATACTAACCGCGGTCTCTCCTTTTTGGACCTCATTCAAGAGGGGAACATGGGGTTGATGAAGGCAGTTGAAAAGTTCGAATACCGCCGCGGGTATAAGTTTTCAACCTATGCCACCTGGTGGATTCGCCAGGCAGTGACCCGCGCCATCGCCGATCAAGCGCGCACTATTCGCATTCCTGTGCATATGATTGAGACCATCAACAAGGTGCTGCGCGGCGCCAAAAAGTTGATGATGGAAACTGGTCGGGAGCCGACACCCGAAGAGCTGGCAGAAGAGGTTGGCATCACGCCAGACCGAGTACGAGAGATCTATAAGATCGCTCAGCATCCGATCTCCTTACAGGCCGAAGTCGGAGATAGCGGCGAAAGCCAGTTCGGAGATTTCATCGAGGATACAAGTGCAGATTCGCCTTCAGAAGCCACTGGCTATTCGATCTTAAAGGATAAGATGAATGAGGTGCTGGCAACGCTGACGGACAGAGAGCGCAAGGTCCTCATCCGTCGGTTTGGCCTCTTGGATGGCAAGCCAAAAACCCTTGAAGAAGTCGGATTTGAGTTCAACGTCACTCGTGAACGCATCCGTCAGATCGAAGCCAAGGCACTTCGTAAGATGCGCCATCCTACACGGTCGAAACAGCTGAGAGCCTTTCTGGACCTCTTAGAAGAAGAATAGAGCTATTTGCGAAGCAGGATGCGGCTATTCGAGGATCTCCTCAAGAAAATATTCCCACCGCCATTCTTGGAGTGCCTTGTCATGAACAGCCTGTCGCACATCGGCTTTTCGGAGCCGCGACAGCCAAAGGATCTCCTCATCTGACAGACGAATGATCAGCTTCCACTCTTTGTTTGGCCATGCTACGGCGATATTGTTGAGAGCCCTTCTCCACGCTCGCCAACGGGTCACAAGGCGAGCAAAGGGGACGAGGAGATATGAAAAAGAAAGGCCTCCCAGAAGGAAGTACGACACGTCCCAATCCATCAGCATAGGGACGCCCCACGTTCCCCAGATCAGGCATACGAGGATGATAACCTCTTTCGGAGATGTGAAGAGAGGCCCCAAGAACGTACGCCACAAAGGAAAGGTGCGTGGAAACACTTTGTAGCAGGCCGCATAGGCACAGTGTTCCTCAAAGAGCGAAGAGAAGAGCCGCCCTCGGACAGCATGGACGGCCTCATGGGTGAGAAGCTCCCCTGGCCGCACGAATGTAGAAGGCTTGTCTTGCGGTCGAATTTGAATAGTGCCCCGCCCTTCTTCGTCAATCCAACAGCAGGCAAGCTCCCACGGCATCAAGCCCTTTGACGAAATTTCAACGGGGATTTTTTGCAGGTCAACGCCAAAATGCTCAAAAAACCCTTTCGCTACAGGGAGAGGATAGGTCCATTGCTGTACAGGTTCTGCTGAGACCCATGTCGAGGATAGCTGGAGGAATGCCTCCAAGGGTTCTTTCGGCCGTGAAAAACACCCGTTTTTATACGTGTGCGCAATCTGTGCTCGTTCAGCCGCTGTGGCCATGGTTACATCCGCTCCTTCGTGCCCTTCTGCTGTATGAGATGCCAGGCAAAGAGGGGGCCTCCTCGAAGATAATGATGGTAGAACCTCCGTGGGTCAAAAAGCATTTGGAAGAGCCACTCAAGATGGATGGCCCGAGCAAGGCGAGGGGTGATAGGTATCGTTCCAGAGATGACATCTATCGTCTGCCCTCCAGCAATGGCGATCTGGACACCGCATTTTTTTAGCCGATGCCAGTTCCGGCAGAAAAATTGCTCTTCATGCCGCGTATTTGTCCCGAGAAGGATGATGGACGGCCGCTCTTCTTCAATGATATCAATGATCCCGTCCTCATCCTCTGGATCACCAGGCCAGGGGAAATGAGCAAGAAGTGAAATGTTCGGCCAGCGAAGCGCGACTTCCGACACAAAAGTATCGATGGCCTGCTGCCGCCCGCCAAGGCACAACAACGACATCTTCGGATGCCTGTTGTCGCGGTCGATGAGGTCAAAGAGCGCTGGCACCCATTCGCTGCTGCTGATCTTGGCGGGCAGCGGAGGTTCGTTGAGAAAACGACTGGCAAGAGTAATCGCCCCTCCCTCGCTGAAGCAAAATTCAGCAAGCTGTAGGCACCGCTTAAAACTGCGATCTTCTTGAGCTAGGACGAGAGCGTACGCATCGAGGAAGAACACCCGTACAGCGCTTTGCTGGCAGGCGTCGAGCACAGCATGGAGGCTTTCGCAGAATCCAATGCGTTGGATAGGAATGTCAAAGAGCGTGAATACCTCTCTGCTCATGGGATAGCATCCAATAAAATATATAAAAGAGAGTTGTCTCTTGTATACCATATGACTACGCCAAAAGATCAAGGAGATAACAAGGACATGGACCGAAAACGTGTTGAAGCGTTTGCCTCGATTCCTCAGAAGGCCAGCCAAATGTTGCACGTTGTTCTCGGGGTGTTAGTCATCATCGGCCTGCGCATCTGGTACCTCACCGTAGTGCAGCACGAGACTCGTAGCCAAGAGGCCTCGCGAGCACGTCGCCACCTCGTTGTGGAGCCGGCCATGCGCGGGACGATCCGCGACCGTTTCCATATCGTCCTCGCAGCCAATACCATTGACTACCGCGTTGGCGTCTTCTGGCCCCCGATTCAGGAAATCCCTCGGAAGATCGTGACACAGGGACAGAAGCGATGGCTCAGAAAGGAATATGTCCGTGCATTATCGAAGATGGTAGGGAGCGCCATTGATGTCGACCCTCAGCATATCGAGGATACAATTTATTCATACGCCGTCTTTTCTCAGACAACACCTGTCGTCCTCAAGACCGGCCTGACAGAGCGCCAGTACTACCAACTGAATATGGCAGCCAAAGACTGGCCAGGACTCGTCGTCGAGCGGGCGTCAAAGCGATACTATCCTCGAGATCGAAGTGGATGCCATGTCATTGGATATACAGCACCCCTCAGCCGTCAAGAATTTGATCGAGCGGTCGCTGAGATTCGCATGCTACGAGAGTATGTCGAAGGTGTGGAGCGCGGTGAGGAAAGAGAGCCATCCGATTCCCTGCCCTCGTTTTTCGCTGCCAAAGAGCGGCTGATGGCCTTGGAGAGACGGGCCTACAGCCTGAACGATGAGATTGGAAAAATGGGGATAGAGGCAGCATTTGAATCGCAGCTACGAGGACTTGCTGGTAAGAAGTATTTTATCACGAATGCATTTGGAGAGCTGCTGCGCGAGGCGGCGGGCTCGCGAGAACCAGTGCCTGGCAAGCGGCTCGTCCTTTCGATCTCATCCGAGCTTCAGGAGTGGTGTGAACGGTTGCTAGCTCAAAGTGAAGTCGATCGTTATACCAATCTCGAGCACGATGCTACTCGCATCTCACGAGGAGCAAAAAATCCGTTTGTCAGAGGAGGGGCGATCATCGCCATTGACCCCAAGACCGCCGAAGTGGTGGCCTGCGCCAGCTACCCTCGCTTTGATCCTAATGACTTTGTACGTTCTGCCGTGCTGTCCCACCATCGCACCCCTCAACAACGGGCGGCCGTCTGGCTTGAGGGAGAGACCTACATGCAAAAAGTGTGGGACCTAGAATGGCCGATGGTACGCGAGGAAGCCGATGGCATCTCATTTTCCGAAAGAAACCTCTGGATGACATGGGAGACATTTTTGAAAATGGTCCTCCCCCACGAAGAACCAGCTCTTAAGATGCTGCCACAACAGCTCTCCGTCCGTCGTCTTCTTCATCTGCAAGAAGAGAGCCATGACTATCCTCTCGTCGTGGATTTGACCCGCCTGCTGCTGCGGCATGAAGAGCTTTCCGACGCCTTGAGAAAGATCCTCGGCCCTTTGTCCATCGATACACTGCGATCGCTCATTGCTGCCAAAGTGGCGTTCTCTCATGCTCTGCAACGCGAACTTGAAGAGAAGTTCAACGAAGGACAATTTCAGATATGGAGAGAACAGCATGGAACGGAGTTTTTAGCTGAAAAGCGCCGTGAAGAAAAGAGCGCGGGCATTGTCCCTCGTCCCTTCCTCCCCTACCTAGAAAAGGAGCGAGCACGGCAGTTTTCGACGTGGTGGAAAGAACATGGGGACGTCACGCTGTTGGCGGCCTTTTCTCCCACTGAAAACCCTCTCCCTGACTGGGTTCAAGAGGGGATGCGACGATGTGTCACGCACTTCTCTCGGTCTGGGCTTCACAAGGAGCGGCGCGAAGGGCTGCTGCTGCTCGCCTCTTTGGTCAAGCAGCTGAGCGCAGAAGACGGGGTTCGCCTCTTTTCAGCCCTCAAAGGGTATGAGGAGCTCACCCATCCTCTGGTTGGCCGTTATACTCCTACAGTCCGAGGGCAGGCACCGAAGACAGCTCAAGAGCTGATCCACTCGGTCCTCTCCTTGCGCTCGCCGCCATTGGCATCCTTTTGTCACATGCAGCCAAGCGCGCAGGGGTCTATTTTCAAGCTCGTCGTTGCCTTTGCAGCCCTCCGCCAACAACTTGAGCGCCTTCATGGTGAAGAGAGGCTACTCACGCCGAATTTCTTCCGCATGACAGATCACACCTTCCATTCATGTGGGAGGGTTTTTATAGGTCTTGACAGCTCTGGCCGGCCGATCCCGCAGTTGTATAAGGGAGGGCGGCTGCCGAGAAGTGCCGATGTTCATCTTGGAGAAATCGACCTCATACGTGCCCTTGGCAGGTCGAGCAACCCCTATTTCTCTCTCCTTGCTGGGGAGTTTCTATCCAGCCCTCAGATACTACTCGACGTATCAAAAAGTCTAGGCTATGGCGAGAAGACCGGCATAGCCTTGCCTTCAGAGTCGCCAGGGCACGTGCCCATAGACTTGGAGGAGAATAGAACCGGAGTCTACACCACAGCTATCGGCCAGCACACCTTGACAGCCACACCCTTGCAGTCGTCGGTGATGCTCACGGCATTAGCGACGTGTGGTGATGTTGTCGTCCCTCGCCTTGTGAGGATGGCAATAGGCCCCGAGGTGGCGCCCTTACAGCAGCTGCGCGATACGATTTCCTATCCAGGACGCGAGCTGATGCGTGCAATCGGCGTCGACACCCCCATTTGGCTGGCGCAGAACACCGATGTCGACAAGCACAATATCCAGGTGACAACGCGGCGGATAAAGAGGCACGTTGACATGACGTCCACAGAGCGCGACTTGCTCTTTGAGGGCATGCAAGCTTCGCTCGAGCATAGCATGCATGATGCCACCTTGCGTCGATTGTTCGCGCATCGTCCAGGACTTGTGGATCTTCTGCAGTCGATGCGTGGGCAGATGATAGGCAAGTCCAGCACATCAGAATCGTACGAACGCTTAGGCGTAGGTATCGGTCAAAAGCCGTACATGTATAACCACACGTGGTTTGGAGGCATTTTCTTCCCGAAGAAAAGCGTAAGCGGCCATCCATTTGAACGGCGCGAGGCCGAGCTCGTCGTCGTGGTGTTCCTACGCTATGGCAAATACGGAAAAGACGCTGCTCCGTTGGCAGCTGCCGTGGCCAATGAATGGCGGGCAATACAACGCCGGCATACAGAGAGACGTCGGTGATACGTTCAGCCCGGCAGCCCTTGGAAGAACTCGGGTGTACTCTTCGCCAGCCTTGCTGTTGAGAGCGAGAGGAGCTATTTGTGATGTGACCTCGCCCATTCTGCCCTCCAAAAGGCACATCGCAAATGGCTCGAGAGGAAGGCTCTCTTGAAAATTAGTCGCCTATCTGCCGAAATGGCGCTTTTGTACCCAAGGACTTGAGATGTCAACGCGTTCCAGAGCGACAGTACGGCTTTTCACCGAAATGGATATTCGCGAGGGAAATACCGAGAATCTTGGGATCTGTGCTCTGCCGCAGGCAGCCAAGAGAGATAGCCTGTGGAATCGAATGCTCAACGCCATGGGAGGCGGGGTGATGTACGTGCGGATTAGCTCCTCGCCGTCCGCAGGGCAGAAGATCTACCAAGTGGGTCTGCGCGAGGCACGACAGTTCATCACTGCCAATGAACAGGCGCTAAGAGCAATAGGAGTGCTTCACCGCCAGACGACATTCACTCCAGAAGAGGTCGTCGGGAGTATCGAGAGGCTCTATCCGATATATCATCTTGAGAAAGAAAAACTCATATATCTCAAATGGTATTGGAAAATAAAAACCTCTCCTGAACTCATGGCCTATCTTTCAGCCTTAGGGATTACCCTCCCAAAATCTGTCGGCGAGATTTCCAAGTTTATGACCCTTTCGCTCTTGAAAGAACTGAGCTATGAGAAAGAACAGTTTGACCCGAAGAACTTTGCTGTGCTCCAAGAGCGAATCGAAAAGAAATTTTTCTCTGAGCACGTCGTACGGTTGAGTACGGCCACCAAAGAGGCGGTGCGTCGCCTGCGGTCTGGAGCTATGCCTGTCGGTGAAGTCCAGACAGGCGCTGTCATGATCCATGAGTTTCTTGCCGGCCTATCGCACGCCATTACCATGCACCGCACCAGACTGCCAAGCGACCTACAGCAGCAGTTTGACCAGTCAAAGCTGCTGGGGTTAGACGAAGGAGAGCTCATGGATTTTGTGAAGGTGCTGGACTATAGGGCCCAAAGGAAGAAGATGGAAGAGGCATGGAAAGCCCGCCATAGCGACAAGCCTTTGCCAAAGGTCAACGAGCGACGCGACATCGTCGCCTTTGTTGACGAACTACAAACAGTACAAAAATCCGGGTGACGCTGAAGAAAAAAGGCTTGTAAGGATGGAAACCTCGTAGGCAAGACCTGCCATCGTCGGACATGTTCTCGAACCGCCCGCCTACTGCGTCCCTTCCTCCGGTGGTGTTTTTTCTCTCTTCACAGACCGGCGTTTGGTGGCTTTTTTCTTTGAAGCGGTGGCCTTCTTGGCTTCTCCAGATCCTTTCTTCTTCGATACATACGGCGTTTTTGGGTGGTCGTGAAACTTCTCGTCAATATGATCGAGCGAGGATCCAGCTACATCGCAGGAGGGGAAGCTGCTGCACGACCAGAAAAGCTTCCCAAAGCGCGAGCGACGTTGGACGAGCGAGCCATCGCAGCCTACAGCAGGACAGGGATGGGATGAGGCCAACTCTTCCCCCTTCTTGGGGATGCGAACGACACCGCGGCATTCTGGATATTTCGTACAACCGAGGAATGCCCCATACCTGCCAAAGCGGACTTTCATCGACGCTTGGCATTGGGGGCAGGGCTGCTCCCAGTCAAAGTCTTCGCGGTAGGCAGCCTTGTCAAACTGCGCTTCTTCGAGCGACGTGGAGTACGTGCACTCTGGATAGCGAGAGCAGCCGAGGAAGTACTTCGTCTGAAACCACACCTTCTGCAACGGCGCTTGGCATTGGGGGCAGAGCATGTCGGTCATCACTTTTTGCGGGCGCGCCTGCTCTTTGGCGGTCTCCAAGGTCTTGGAAAACTTCTCCCAAAAAATAGCCAGGACATCACGCCACTCTTTGTGGTTCTCGGCAACCTCTTCAAGAGAATCTTCCATCGACGCTGTAAAGCCGATGCTCATGAGATCTGGAAAGCTTGTCTCGAGCATCTCTGTGACAACACGCCCAAGCTCTGTTGGCTTCAGGCGCCCTTGCTCTTTGGTGGTGTACTCCCGCGCGGAAATCTTTTTCATGATCGAAGCATAGGTCGACGGGCGGCCAATACCGGATTTCTCAAGCTCTTTGATCAGAGTTGCCTCAGTGAAACGCGGTGGAGGACGAGTGAACGCTTGATCAGCAGTGACTGCCTCGAGAAGAAGCCGTTGGCCAACCTCAAGCTCTGGAATCAAGCGGTGCTCATCTTTGTCAGACTCTTCATCAACTTTCTCCTCGTAGAGGCTGAGAAAGCCGGGCTCTTTCAGCTGCGAGCCTGTGGCTCGAAGGAGGTAGTGGTCATCGGCTTTGATATCGCAGCTCACCGTGTCATAGAGCGCATGGAGCATCTGCGAGGCGACAAATCGCTTCCAAATCAAAGAGTAGAGGAGAAACTGATCGCGGGTGAGAAAGGACTTCACAGACTCAGGCGTGCGGCTGACGTGGGTCGGACGGATAGCCTCGTGGGCGTCCTGCGCACTTTTCTTCACAGAAAAACGTCGAGGCTCGTCAGGGAGCAGATGAGGGCCGAGCTGAGACGAGATATAGTGGCGCACTTCAGAGAGCGCTTCCGGTGCTGTGCGCACAGAGTCCGTACGCATGTAGGTGATAAGACCCTCAGAGCCGGTGCCGAGCTCCACCCCCTCATACAACGTCTGTGCAATCTGCATGGTTCGTGTTGGCGAAAAGCGAAAGTGGCGGCTCGCCTCCTGCTGCAGAGTTGAAGTAATAAACGGCGCTTCTGGCATGCGACGCCGCTCTTTCTTCTCAACGCGGGTGACGGTGTATGGTGATGACTGTTCGAGGGCCTCTTTGACCTGAGAGGCCGTCTGCTCGTTAGAAATAGTGACGCAGTCGTCTTTTGGCTCTTTGTCAACTCTCTTACCGTCGATGCTGAAGAGGGCAGCGGAAAATGGGAAGGCAGCGGGCTCTGTCTTCACCTGGGCAGTGATATTCCAATACTCACATGGGATAAACGCTTCGATAGCTCGCTCGCGGTCGACGACGAGCTTCAACGCCACAGACTGCACACGCCCTGCCGAAATCGCCTCTTTGCCTCGACGGCCAAGCTTGCGGCTGATGAGGGGAGAGAGCGTATATCCAACAAGGCGATCAAGAAGGCGACGCGCCTGCTGGGCATTGACAAGCGCCATGTCGATAGCTGTGGGGTGGGCAAGCGCTTTGGCAACAGCCTCTTTGGTGATGGAATTGAACGAAACGCGCTGAACGTTGGCCTTAGGGCCGAGAATCTGGCTGATATGCCAGGCGATCGCTTCTCCCTCTCTGTCGGGGTCCGGTGAAAGATAGATAGTATCGCATTCTTTGGCAGCTTTCTTTAACTTGGCAATGACGGCCTTCTTCTCAGGGAGGGCGACGTACGTCGGTTCAAATTGATGTTCGATGTCGATACCAAACGAATCTTCGGGCAGATCTCGAATATGGCCAAATGACGACTCAAAGATAAAATCCCTGCCAAGAAACTGCTTCAGCGTTTTCATTTTGGCCGGAGATTCGACAATGACGAGCGATTTGCTCATAGTTTCCACAATCTTAGGTATGCAACACTTCTTTTCCAAAAGAGAGTACCGTGACTACTCCCCTACCTGAAGACAGGGGCGTCTAGGGCGAATGCCCAGGCCATCTAGTCCGAGGGCCAAAATGTTTGCAGCAACATTGAGATCTCGATGCACGGTATATCCACGAACTCATTACAGGCTGTACCAGGCCGGCTGACACCATTCTGGACTACGCACGAGCACACATTTTGCAACGAACATTCCTCTTGTTGTACCAATGGCAGCACCATCCACTGCTCGTACCTCGTACGTGATCAACCGAGCTCCTCGTAGGTAAGGATCCCTAGCTCTTTTGACAACCATGAACATATGGTAGCCTTGGCATAGGAAAAAAAACAAGGTGCGGAGCTCTTTGAACCATTTGCGATGTGCTTTTTGGAGGATAGAGTAGGATCTTTTTGCGTCCTGACTCCCGCCTTGCGAATCTTGGCATACGCTCTCCGATCCGCTCATGCTGCTCGCAGTCACACCACGCTTCGCATGAGCTCTGCGTGCCCCTTGGCAAGCCCTTCCCAGTTGTCATTCACTCCCCTCATATACTACTTCTCGAAGCCAGAGTTCTACAGCCGCGTGACCCTTTCCATCAATGCAAGTGGCATTTATTACTTTTTTTCTTTACGAAAGAAGTATCTTTGACCAACAGCCGCTATCATTAATACATGCACCTTCAAAGGTGACGATGACAACAAGACCAGACGAAGCGCACGGGGTACCAAAATCCATAACGCGCACGATATATATCCCAAACGTTATAGGCCAAGGAATTGGAAGAAAAATTGAGTGGGTTCAAAAACGATATGATCGCCCTACCTATTCAAGAGAATACTTCTTGTCTACATTCAAAACCATCGAGGAACGATTAGGCGACATCGGCTCACTTTCAGCCAAGGAGCGAGAGGCGGCCCAAACCAATCTACGGATACTGAAAGACATTGCTATTCAACACATTGAAGAAGAAGGAGCAGGAAGGGGGGATAGGGATCGAGAAATTCAAAATATAACCACAACGTTTGAGAGAATACTTAGAAACATTTCTGGCAGCCAGTCTCTTTCACCTCCTGAACAACCTTCTATTGAGAAAGACGCTCTTTCCAAACGCCTGGAGACCCTGAACACTCGCCTACACTCTCTTGCTGCTTCTTGTCCCTCGACAAAACGTCTAGACTTCGATCGGCTCGTAGAGACCGGGAAAATCCTTGACGGGGCGCTCAAAGACAAAGAAGTCCAGACAATTCAAGAAGAAGTACCCGCCTTTGAAGAAAAAATCGCACAGTTTGAAATGTCTGTACTGCTCGACAAATACTCATCAGCTCTAGAACGTCTCAGAGGGCTTTCTGGTACGCTCCCGCTAGACAGCAAACAAGAGTATGAACAGTTGAAATTAGAAGGACAATCTCTTTTGCCTCCTGATTCAATCAATCCACAGAAAATCCAAGCCTTTGAATCAAAAGTTGAGACACTCGAGCACAAGGTTCTCAAAAGTCTTCAAGATGATCTTGGCATCACCGAGGATATTGCAAAACAAATTTTCACGGCAGGACAGACCGGCTGGGAATCGCTCATCATCCGCCTGCCTAATGGAGCAATACAGCAAAATCACACGATCAAAGGATTAAAAATTTACGCAGACGATAGCGGTCTTTTGGTGGCAGATTTCGCCAAGGATACCATTGGCACGGGAACATATAAGCGAGCAAAACGTGTTCAGCGGCTTGGCGGGCAAGCATATGTCAGACTCACAAGTCGATCCAAAGACATTCGGCTCCAGCAGGAACTAGCAGCAACATTACCCTCACAAAAAGCAGCTCAAAAATTACAGGAACTTACTCAGTGGTTTACAGACGACATTCAAAGCGAGGTCGGCAATCTTTTATTTCGACCTATAGAAAAGAATATAAAGCACTCCATGACCAACTGCAAAGAGAGTCGGCCAAGAATGGAGACGCTCTCAGCCTTCTTATCCGCGATCTCATGCACTATGACCCCAACCAAAGACTGACCTGCGCTGATGCCCAAATACGGTTTTTAGAAGCTCTCAAAACACAACCCTCGCCGTAGAACTCACTCTGTATACAACTGAGTTGTACAAGAGGCTGTCTGTTCTCTCCTTGATCGCGAACTCCAGATCACAACAGCACGTTGCTACAAGAAGTTCTACGAGAGAAAGTAAAGCGATGCAAGAGCTCGAGAAAGAGAGGGCACTCCCGTTGAAAGGCGTATCGCAAATGGCTCTCAAAGAGGCGTTGGCCTGAAAAAGAAAACCCGCGAAAGATTCTTTCGCGGGTTTTCTCGTCAATTCCCTTTGTGGGGCTAGAAGGAAATCGTCATCCTTCCATCAATCCATGCAATCGACTCTTGTGTTGCAAGACAGAATCGATTTGCTTCTTCACCGGGACATAATTGCTCTCTGACATATTCTCCAGGTTCACATATGCCAAACTGCACCGGCGCTGCCCCCTCAAAGGTACCACTCTCTTCTAGCAAGAGTGTGGAGGGTTGGCTTTCGGTCATCGTATACCTATCGGGTAGGTAAGACGTTCAAAACTCGTAGAGAGCCTTGTACGCTTATGGTTCCGATTCATCTTCTGTTCATACCAAATATCACGATCCACCAGGGTCTTCGTAGCCAGTTCTCTTCTCCCCGCATCAACGAGGAACAACGAACATGCCTTCAGGATTTTTCTTCTCTCTTTGAACTCACCTCCTTTACCTGCTGTGAGAAGCTCTAGTAGTCGACAAGGATCTTGGGGATGAAGGGAATGTAGTCTTCCGATCAACGCTCAGCACCCCCTGTAGTGTGCTGAGCAGGCCTTATGTTCAGCCCGCGCCATTGCCGACAACGGAGAACATACGCCGCCTATCAAGGGATGTATCACGTTTCTGAAAATCCGAGCAAGCTATTCTTTCGGGAATCTTCACAATTTCTTAATCAATCGCGAGAAAATCGAGGAGCCCTCGAGTCTTCCCGGAAAAAATGCGGTCAAAGGCTGCCGCCGTCTCTGGATGCGAAGCAAGAAAGCGCTCCAACTCAGCGATAACAGTGCGATTGGATTTTTGTTGCGCCCGCAGCGAGGAAATCTTTTCCAACAATGCATAGCCATGAAGGTTGGGGAACTCCTCTCCCGTCTTTTCAATGATCGTGTTGAGCACGCCTATCGCCTCGTCGATGTTGCCGGAAGCAGACAACATCGTCGCCTGTACACACGCACTGTGAAGAGGGAGCTGCGCCTGCAAGAGCGCCTCAGAAGCGACTGAAAACCGCTCCTGGGAAATGGGTTGTCCCCCTTGTACGATCTCTTCTTGCGCGATGACACCAGAAAATCGAGCTCCTAATGGCGTTCCCAAAGGGGCCAGGTCCTCAAGGCGTTGGAGATCACGGCTCACGGATATAGGGGGCGATTCGGAAGAGGCTTCTGGATGTCTCAGGCGATGGACAATCATCTCAGCACGGAGCGTATCGGCAACGGACGAGGACTGCCGGCGGGCAACCCACCACCCAAAGAGCGATACGAGGGCAATGATGGCAACGCTCAGGCCAATTAGCTGGCAGCGGTATTCGACTATTTGCTCCCATCCCGACCAATGAAGCAGACGCTCATGCCAATGCAAGGAGGATTCTATCGACTTGTGATGTGGATCCATGCATATCCTTCTTTCTGTGTGACGATGTTATCGCACGATTTCTCAAAGTCAGTCAACGAAAAGTTCCCCTCTTCCAACCGAGGCTCACGTGGAAAGCGCTATTTTTCTGGCGATACAGGAGCGGACGTCACCGCTCCATAACCGTGCATATCGCACAAATCTGGCCTGAGTTCGTCGAAGTGAAGAGCAGCCATGAGATTCCACATCGCATGGGCAAGATGGTCTTCGTCTCGATACCCCTCTACATACTGGTTGATATGCCGCAGTGCACTATCGAGAAGGCGAGAGATGGGCATCCCCTTCTCCCAATTCCGCTCTTGGTATTTCAGCGCCCCTTTTTCGCAGACAATCGCCAATCTCCGAAGGGCTATCGGGGAGAGTAGATCAAAGCGACCTTTCTTGGCGCGACTCTCTCGAACAGCTCCAGAACCATAGGCGTCACGACTGCCACCATCCTTCATCGCAAAGCCGTCCGCAGCACGAAGGCCAGCACACGTATAGAGCGTCAGGGAGAGAAGAAGAACATATCTCATTGCACCTCGAAACATGAAAGAACATCATCGCGATATGATTCTAGAGAAGTGGTCGTAAAGACCCAAGCAAGAGGCTCATCACAATGAACGGCCTCCTTCGGTAGCTTGTTGAGCTTGATGCCAGCTCTCCTATCCATACCACCATCCTCCATCCGTGAAAGAGAAAAATTCACCAGATTTCCGAGAGCCCTTTGATCAATCGACGAGAGGACACCAGAGTGCGGGGAATAGATAGGAACAGGGCAAAGCCCTGGAAGCATAACGCCCCACGGATCGACGAGCAATGCATCGAGAACAGAGGGCTGGACGCCGTGGCACGACAGGATGTCGAGAAAACTTCGGAGGGCCCGGCCGTTATAGAGCATCTCTTCGCCGAGGCGGAAGAACTCCTCCTCCGAAATATGAGGGAAGGTTTCGTGCAGTAAGATACTGAACAGCCGGAGTACAATAGCTCGCTGTCTGTCCAGCCCACTCAGATTCCAGGCTGCCTGTGGCACTCCTTTGAGAAGAACCAGCGCTTCGATGATTTCAAGAGCATTGCCGATCGCTGAGCCAGTGGGCACCGCTGCCTCGGTGAGAGTGTACGAGGCCGCAACGCCTTCATCGCGAAGGATCTGCGCCATCGTAGCACCAGTGTGCGATGCTGTCGTACTATCAGGGAAAAAAGCACCGGGACCGTACCGCATGTCAAGGAGCACGACGTCAGGAGGGAAGGTCAGTTGCTTGCTGACAATGCTGGCGATGATGAGCGCCTCACATTCCACCGTTCCCGTTTGACTGCGCATCTGGTACAGGATTCTGTCAGCAGGATTGGCATCGTGATGGGTGACTGTCATGGCCACGCCGCACCGCTGCATAGCATGGATGGAGGCCGCACCAGGAGCAGGAAATTGAAAGCCAGGGATGCTTGCAAGCTTGTCCCACGTCCCCCCCGTGAAGCTGAGAGAACGGGCCACAAGAAAGGACGTGGCAGCTGGGAAGAATTCTCTGATGGCGGCGATGAGCGCCGGAAGGACGAGCGCCCCCTTTTCCGACAGCGCCCCGCTAGGATACCGGCGGATGATCTTTCGGAATTCGAGCTCCCTGAGATTTCGGTAGTCATACACATGACCAAAATCTACCATCGCCCGTATCATACGACGAATATCATGAGCATGCATGCCAAGACAGGTGATCTTGCCAAGGAAGAAGGCGATGTGCTCTGGAGGGAGAGCGTTCGAAGTGACGCCAGAAATCCACCAGCGAATAGAGTCTTCACCCAGCTCTTCACGCCTGTTGAGTGCACGAAGGAAACGACGTTCCTGTTCATCGCCAATCATCTCTCCGCGATCAACTCGGATGAGATCTCGACACCATGGCTTCTGTTGAAAGATCCATGCAAGCAATGCTTGTTCTGACTCTGTGGCCTTCTTACTCCCTAAAAAAGCTACGAGCGATGCCCATTGAGGAGCAGAAATCTGCTGATGCCCTTGAATGAGCTCCTCAACGAGGTCAGGACGAAGGTCTCCCCCTTTCCTCAGAATGGCATACGCATCAAAAATCTGCATCCTCAACCCCTGGTTTCAATGGCTGTTACCGCGTAGCGGGTGGTCGAAGGAGGCCTTTGGCATATAGAATATTTCTGACCTTTTCTGCGACAGACCTGGGTGAGGACCACTCCTGCTGTATGGTGATGAGCGTAATGCGCTGTTCCTCAGCAAGCTTCTTGCATGCGCTGAGAAAGAGCTCTTGCGTGGAATAACTCTCAAGAAACTTTTGGTCGCAGTCGAGGAAACGATTGCGCTTCGTGAGGAAATCTCTCCATAAGTCGTGGGAGATCTCAAAGAAGATAATGACATCGGCTGTTGGCAACTGCTCCCAGTCTTTCTTGGCCATTGCAACCGCTACATCAAAATATGGATCCGACGGGCTGATCAGCCATTCCATGCCCGGCTTCCCGATATAGTGCGCCAACAGCTTATCGTAGTACGAATCTGTGATAGCAATCTCTCCTGAGGCACGCAGCTCGCTGGCGCGGTACAGTTGAGGAACGCGCACAGACCGGAACCAGCTGATCATCGTATAATAGCCCGACAGATGTCGAAGCACGGCAGCGTCCTTCCATTCTCGCTCCTCGGGCTCGCAAAAACAAGAAGCGTCGAGCAGCCCAGCCAGCTCTCGCATCACCGACGACTTGCCGGACCCCGGCAAGCCAACAGCTGTAATAAAGAGGCCCGTAGAAGACTGGCCGCCAAACAGACATGAAGTCACACAACAGATCACACAGGACCACAGCAGCATTTTCATGCATCACCTCACGGATATATAAGCACGGAACTTTCAGAAGAACGTGGAGAAGAGTCTCTAAGAGCTCCTTTCCGAAGAGCATGGAGAATTCTTTTGGCAGCTTCTCTTGGATGGCTGAACTGGGTTTTGAGCGTCATCACTCGCACTCCATAGTTGCTGCGCAAGAACTCTACGCCGGATCTTAGGTACTCTTGCATATGGAAAACGTCATCAGTGAACAGGCCGTTTTCCACCTTCCGAGATCGAGTCCGCAACAGTTTATGCCACGTTTGCAGGTCCGAGTCAAAAAAAATGATGGAGTCCGCGAGCGGTAGTGACTCTAAGTCAATGCGGGCCGTCTGGCGCACCACCTCAAAATATGGGTCATTGGCAGGAAGGAGCCAGTTCATACCCTGTCGGCCCAGGCAGAAATATAACAGCTTGTCAAGGTATGAGTCGACGATAACGGTATGCCCTTTTCGAGCTAAGGCACTAGCCTGATACAATTGGCAGGTGCGGATGGAGCGGAACCACATATGAGCACTAAACCGGCCGGAATACTCCCGCATCGTCACGCATTCTGCCCAGGCCTCTTCCTCAGGTTCGCACAACGTACGTACCTCTGCCACTGCACTCAGCTCGCGAGTAACCGACGACTTGCCAGAGCAAGGCAGCCCGACCATGCAGATGAGATGACCCTTCTCTTGTCGTTCATTCTCAAAAGTGCATGATGGAAGAATTGTGTGGGAATCCGCCATTTTGTCTTTGTTACAAATATTCAAATTATTAGTCCGCAATAAATTAAAACGATCGCGCGCATGTAAATTGTCTTTCGTTGCGTTTTTTTCTACAACTGTGTTCTTTTTTTTGCGTTTGCAATAAAGGACAAGAAAAGATAAGAGAGGACTTCGTGAGAATGGAGCGCTATCGTGATGTGGTGGATGGTCGTCGCAGCAGTGACAGCGGCATGTGTCATTGTGCTGAACCGAAAACAGCCGTTGCCCTCTCTTCAGCTACCTGTACCGCGGTGGCTGCCGGTCTCGCCGCTACCGTCTGCCATTCGCATTCTGTCGCTTGTCCTCCATATCGCAGCCCTCGGCTTCCTCTCGTGGACTTTTGTCCACTGCCTTGTCGGCAGCGGTCCTTTGGAATCGTATTTTCTCTCCCCAACGTATGCCCAGCCCCATCCTGCAGATTCCCGAGCATTCTTCTTTGTCGTGGATCGCTCCGGCTCTATGGCAGAGCCCATGCCGACTAATCCGAGACAATCCAAGGTGCAAATGGTAACGGCAAGCATAGAACAATGCCGTGCACTGATGGATCAAGAAGGGGGAGAGAACGACTTCCTCGGACTCATCACCTTCGCCCGTGCCGCGAACATCGATGTCCCCCTCTCAAGAGATCGGGAGTTCTTTCACGAGCAGGTGCAGAAGATCGTTCCGGAAACCGAAGAGCGACTCAATGGCACGGCGATAGGCTATGCCATCATGAAATCCGTCGCCCTCATTACAGCGTGCCGTGCGTTTGCCGGCGTCAATCCCAGCGCACAAAAAGGTACCGTTCCTATCGGTAGTACTATTCTCCTCATCACTGATGGAATCGAAGAGCCTCATCCTGCCGACAGGGCGGACCCATTCCGATCGATGAGAACGTACCAGGCTCTGGACTACGCCCGAGAGCACAATGTACAGGTCCACTACGTCAATGTTGACAAGCATAGCTACCAGCAGCTCTCTCCCGAAGAGCGGGATCGCCTCATCGATGCTATCGAAGCAACGGGAGGCAGGTACTTTGAAATTTCCATTGGTCAGCCCCTCAGCCAAGTTATGAAACAGATTGCGCAGTCAGTGGAAGCGCGTCCTACCCCTCCACCCATCGAAAATAGAGCCCAAATGGGATTTTGGTTGATCGCCCTGGCGCTCATGGCAGCAGCAGGATCCCGCCTTGTTGAGAGTGTTGGGATGAGGGTGGCACGATGAGTCTCTATATGGCAACTATCGCAAGCACCATTGGCCTCCTCGCTATTCTCGGCGAATGGCTCCTTGCGCGCCGCGAGCGCCGAATACGAGCGATCATGGAACAGCCGCTTGCCCCCGAGGACCGAGAACAACAGCGGCTCTACAAGATGCTTTTTGTCACTTCAATACTTGCTCTTTTCGTCGCCCTTGGCATTGCGAGCGTGAATCGATTCTCCTTCAGCATCGTACAAGGGGTGGCCGTGGTCATCGACACCCGATCTCTGCCTGCAGACCGCGATCCCGCTCACCAGCTGTCCATCCAAAAAGCTGCGGCCGCCGAAGTGGTTCGGGCCTTGCCAGGAACACCGCTTTCTCTCTATGAATTGCGAGGAGGCACTGTACATCTCGTCGTCCCCCCAACAGTCGATCGTCTGTTTTTCGAGCTTCAACTCGACGGCATTCTCTCCTCTCCATCAACGGTACGCGAGCTGACCCTTGACGCGATCTATGACGACGTAACTGGTCGGTTTTCTGGTCCTCCTCCTTGGGTTGTCGTTGTCAGCGCAACAGCCCTCAAGCCCGGTCGCACGCCTCTTGATGGTGCTGTACACATGGCAGTGCACAGCGAAGGAGCCGTCTGCTCCGTGTATGATTCGAGAGGAGTATGGGCAGACCTTGGGCTCGACAAGGCAGCGCTCATGATGCGAGAGAGGCTTACGCACTCTGCCATGCCAGTGGCCCCAGATTCAGTAGAATCGTTGATCCTTGTGGCATGTACTGGCCTCGCTTGGCTTTGCTTTCTCCTATGGCGACGAGCTGTCGTCCCTCTCTATGCTCTGGGGCTATTTCTCGCTGCATGCCCCCACCTATTAGGGATAACGGATATCGAGGCCAACGCGATGGCAAGAAGCGCGATTGACCTCGCGCAAGCGCAGGAGTATGAAGCCAGCCATCGGGCGATTGACATGCTATTGACATCCGTCGTTGACCCAAAGGCACGCCAGCGACTTCTGTACGACAAAGCACTGCTCTCCTATCTTCAGGGCAAAGAGACCGAAGCCCTCCAGTGGCTTGACATGCTATCGGAGAAAGAGGAGCCAGAGCCCGCTGCTCTCCGTGGATTAACATTGGTACGATTGGTATCAGCAAGCCCTCATGACGAGCAGCGCCATTGGCAATCCCTGCTGCATGAATGGCTACGCACCAATCCAAACGTCTCGAAAGAGATCCTTGCCGCTGCAGCGTTGGCGAGTGCAGGACCTGCTCTACAGCAGGAACCATTTGAAGCCGTGAGGCATACCTTGCGCTGGCTTGAAGAGCATGCTCGCGAGGTACCTCAGCCGTCCTCGCTGACGGTGGCAGCATCTCTCATCGCACAGCAACAGAACACTATGGTAGAAGCTCTCCTCAACTCCTGGCCTGAAGAGGTGCGCGCCCTGTTTTCGCGAGACATGGAGAAGACTCCTCTTGCCATCTCTGCGATTCGCATTTGGTATGACTTCGCCTGTGCACCAACGAAAAATGAGGCTATAGCCAGTCTGGTCTCTCGAGCGTCAGAGGCCGCTCATCGAGTGCTCTTTTTCCCTGATACTGCCGCGGCTGATACGGATGACATAGCTGTCATTGAAGCGATATTGGCTCGTGCTGTGCCTCAGAGCCAGCCATGGCTTCTTGAACACTCGTCAGGAGATCTCGAGCAAAGAGCAGCCTTCTGGTATGCTCGCGCAATGCTCTGGCCTGCCTTGCAGCAAGAGCCGTCAGCTCATCTCAAAGCCGTGACGTTGCTGCTCTGTCAAGAAGTCGACCGCCCTTCAAGCCCAGCGGTACAAACGGCGCTAGCTGCGCTGGTTGGTTCTGTCTCGTCGTTGCCCAGCCATCCAACGAAAGCCGAAGTTTCGCTGACAGAGCTCCTGCCTCTCCTCCTCACCTCGTGGTATCTTCAAGATCCTGATGATGCTCTCGACGCTGTTCTTGCCCATACAAATGACGATCCAGACCGATGGGCACCGCGCCTGTATGCGCTCATCGTCCCTCCCTTGCATGAGGCTAAGGCTCCGCTGCCAGCGGCCATGGCTCGTGGCGTGGGCGACGAGATAGAAGCATTAGATCCCGTGATCACAGGACGGCTCTGGCAAGTGGCACAAGCTCCTGTTGCTACTCCTCAAGAGGTCAAGAAAAAGGTTGACAATCTACTCAAGCTGTTTGCAGAGCTCTCCTCGAGGCTTTCCACGCCTCAAGATCATGTGTTACGATCGATGATTCTCCTCTTCTCTCTGCAACCGCTTGTGGCAGACGAGCTCAGGAATGCCGACATCTTCCACAGTCATCCTGCGAAGCGCGCGCGCTATGATCAGCTGCTCAAGGAATGGAATGACGTATGCGTCGACATTCAGCAGCGGATCGCCGAGCCCGCGACGTTCCGATTGCCGAAAGTCCAACAGCAGATCGACATCTCTATAGCTACGCTTCGACGGCTACGAGCGCTCTTGAGCGAAAGCGATGAGCAGCGCCCATTGCCCGAAGAACAGGTGCCGCGAACGGCAGGTGTTGGAAAACGCTTTTCAATTCGGGGAGAAGATGCTATTCGTCTATTCCAAAAGATGGATAGAGCGGACCGTGAGTTGTATGGAGGATAGCATCTCGTGATCAGAATACCTCTATGGAGCCGGTGGCTTCTGGCCCTCAGTGCGACCACATGGTCGTTGCTGGCCGCCTATGCTGTGAACCTCCCCCCGAAAATCTCTATTTCCATTCCAGACGGCATCGCTGTCGAAGGACGCGAGATCACTCTCTATATTACAATCGACCATATGGCGAGCGAAGACGTCAATGCCTCTTCGTTTCAGCTCGATGGAAATGCTATCAAGGTGGAGGCGGAGCAACAACGACGGGTCGCTCCTGAAGCAATTTTCGAGAGTGAAGACGAGGCAAAGCTCGTCGTCACTCGCTATCGGACTGTCTTGCCAAAGCGCGAGAGTGGAGTCTACAGCATTGGCCCTGTGACAGTAGAAGTTAGCGGTGTTCGATACTCTTCCAATATCATCTCTCTGCACGTACAACCTGCTGCCGTCTCAGAGCATTTTCGCTTGGAAGCCAGGGTGCTCGCCCCTCCTAAAATCTTCCCTGGACAGGAGGTGGTCTTTGAATATCGCATTTTTTTCCGTGGGATGATGGAGCTGCTTCGCGAAGAACTCCCCATGTTGAATGTCCCTGGTTTTTTGACAACAGTCTCTCCCGAGGTGGCAACAGAGAGGTCTGGAGCGGGCTATGTGCAAATCATTCGGCAGCGAGCAAGAGCGGTAACGCCGGGGACGCATGAGATTGGTCTGTCAACCATAGAAGGGATGGCAGCACAGATGACAGAAGAGGGGACACAGCTGCAGCCACCCTTATATCGCGCTGAGGTGCTCGCCCCTCCTATTACCATCCTACCATTCCCTGAAGCGAACCGCCCTCCCTTCTTTGACGGAGCGCTGGGATCGTTTGTATGGCGAACCTCGGCTACAGGTGGCAGTGATGTAAAGGCTGGAGACTCCGTGCGCATTGAATACCGCGTCTCTGGACGCGGCGAGCTTGCCACTGTGCAATTCCCCGCTTTAGACCGCCTCCCTGGGTTGACAGACAACTTTTGGACCGATGCCTCTCCCCCGATTGGGAAAGAAGAGGGGGGAACCAAGACCTTTGTCCTCGTTGCGCGGCCAAAGCGAAGTGGCCCCTTGGAAATTCCGGGATTTTTTACAGCCTCTTTTGACCCCTACTCAGAGCAGTATTTGACAGCGACAGTGGCTCCTGTCAAGCTGATGGTCGAAGGATCTCAGGAAGGTTCTTTGGAGCACCACGAGCTTGTCACAGACGCTGTCTTGTCACCACCCTTTGAAATCGATGAAACCACCATCTCTGAGCGGCAGCTATCGCCCTTTTGGATCATCGCAGTAGCAGCAGGTGCCGTGATCATCGGCCTTGTGCAGATCGCGATGAAGCGGCAGCTGCGATATCAAGGAGAGCAGAGGATGACGAGCCGCGATCTGTTTTATCGGGCAGTGATGAACAGATCGAAGAGAGAGAAGGGATTGCAATTATTGCGCCAAGCATTCTATGCACAGCTTTTTGAGATGCGGTTGACGCCAACGCTCGTCGACTCTCCCGAAGCTATTACGGGAGATGGTCTTGTCGCCGAAGTCAAAGCCTTGCTACAGCTCATTGACCGCCAGTTGTACCAAGGAGGGGAGCAGAGAACGAATCTCCAAGATATTTACGATGAAGCCTCGTCGTTGTACTATCGCGTCAAACAGCTGCGGACAGAAAAGGAGTGAAATGAAAACAGCGATGATGGTCCTAGCCCTGCTCTGTTCTTGCTGTGAAGCCTCCTCCCCCCTCTCTCGCATTGAAATGGGCCAGGAAGCATACGCTGCTGCAGAACAGGCGAAGACGACTGAAGAGCGCCAGCGGCTCTTGAACGACGCTCTTGCCATCTACCTTGCGCATGCAAAAGATCACCCCTCAGGGATGCTGTTGACCAATATCGGGAATATCTATTTCTCCCTTGGTGATTTTGGAATGGCCATTTGCTACTACCGGCGCGCGGCCATGCTGATGCCCAGGAACCCTCTCATCCAGAAAAACCTTCAGGCGGCGATCTCGAGGGCAGATGTCGCCCATCTTCAACAAGAGAGACCTTTTGCCGATGCTGTTGGGTTGCGGTGGTGCTCTCCTCTTGAACGCACTGCCTTTGCCATTGGAGCTATTGCCGTCACACTTGTCGTGTTCTCGCTGAATCTCTGGCTGCCGGGTTTTGGATTCTCCTGGCTCTGGCGTATAGCAGCATCGATCACAGCCCTTCTGTTGTCGGCGCTTGTATGGTATGCGCTCTTCATTCCTCCACAAGCTGTCATCATTAAGGCAACGCCTTTGCGCGCCTCCTCAGAAACAGCGTTCACAGAGCCGTCGCTAACCACAATGCGGCCCGGAGAGGTCGTTGAAGTGTTGGGAGGCGACGCACAGCTCCAGTGGGTGCGAGTGAAAACAGCGGCGCAGACAACGGGCTACCTCCCCGGCCACGACCTCTGTTTTCTCAACGACCCCCAGAAAGTCAGCGCCGAAAAATCCCAATAAAAACATCCTCATGTGTAGAATAGGTGTCTTTGTCTAGGTTTATGAGTTAGTTGCGATGTAGTACATGTCCACGACGTGGGTTTTCGGGGATAGAGCTCTCCCCAAAAATCTTCTACCTATATCGTACATAGCTCTCTATGGAGAACGTGAAGTTGCTATGAAGAACAAGATATTTCCTGTCTCTATGACTATCGCATGCACGTTGATGTTGATCTACGTCACCGTACAGTTATTTCGCATCGACGACAAGATGTCGCAAATCGCCCGGCCGGCCCGACTCTTCAACCCCAAGTTGATCGAATCCCATTTCCCTCCTCGAAAGGAATGGGAAGTGAAAGTCTCATCGGATCGGGAGCGATTTTTCTCTACGGTATGCCAGCAGACATTGACCTGGCTTGGCCGAGGGATGCAGGCCGTTGTCTTTGAGACCCAGGATGAAAAGTATGTCGTGAAGTTCTTCCAGTTAGGAAGGCTCAGAGAAAATCTGGATCGCGGTTTTGTTCAAAATCTCTTTTCCCAAGAGACGAAGGAGAAGCGCCAAGAGCGCCTTGCGCATCGCGAAGAAATCTTTTCGAGTTCGAAGATGTGCTTTGAAGAGCTGCAAGACGAGACGGGGATCGTGTACGTTCATTTGAACAGAACCAAGGACAAGGTCCAAGGTATTAAGCTCGTCGATAAATATGGGCAGTCCCACCGCATTCGAGGCGATGACTCGAGCTTTGTCGTGCAAAAGAAAGCAAAGTATCTGATTCCGACCATCAACAAGTTGATGGAACACGGGAAGGTCGAGGAGACACAGGCTCGCGTGAATCAAGTCTTTGAGCTGTTGATTTCTTTGGCAAGAAAAGGCTTTGCCGACGGTGACGATGCGCTGATTCGCAATAACAACATCGGATTGGCAGAAGACAGAGCAATTTACATCGACACTGGCCACCTCTTTCGCGCACCCAATCTCGATGTTGCTGAACGCATGCGCTATGAATTCCAGGTACGGCTTGATCCGCTTGAAAAGTGGCTCAACATTGCGTACCCAGAGATCGGCGCGTACTACCGAGAGCGCCGCAATGAAATTTTAGCGGCCCTTGACGCAGAGAAAGCAGCTCACGCTCAACAACCGGCACAAGGGTAACCCACGTTGAGCAAAGGGAGCTTGGGATTCTCTAGAGATACCAGCGCAGCATGTTCCAGGTTCCCCTCAATCACTTGAACAAATCGACTATGAGAAGCTTTTCCACAGCGGTCATCACTTCATCAGCTGTGGGCCGTTCCTGAGGGGCAAAACTGATCATCCTTTTAATCAGTTGATCACAAGGAGAATTCCCAAGCTTTCGCATAATCTTGGTATGGATACCATACCACAAGGCGACGAGAGTGGGAAAACACGGAGGATGGTTGAAGTCTTTGTCCTGCAACACTACCTCCTCAGAGACGTACAAGTTGCTCTCCTGACCATGCAGTATTTCTAACGCAATCAGGCCAATATTCCATATGTCCATGGAAAACTTGGTCTCTGCATCTTTCACAATCTGCTCTGGAGCCGTATACCCCCTCGTCGAAATTGGAGTCGGCATACGAACGTCCTTGAAGCACACGCGGCCAAGATCGCAGATAAAAGCGCTGATTCCTTCCGCAGTTCTTTGAATCAACACATTGCCAGGCTTCAAGTCCATATGGCACATATTCTTCGAATGGATCTCGCGTATTCCGAGTGCAATTTCCCTGATGATCTGCAGGCGATCGTGGTGCGAGAGCGGAGGGCTGTTCATTTTAAGACACATAGCAAGATCGCCGCCATTACACCATGGCATCTGAATAGCCTTGATCTGTGTAGGTCTCTTTCTTCTCGGTACCATTTCAATGGGGATGATATGAGACGAATTGCGAAACAATTGCCCTATACACACCTCTTGGACCAATTCCTGGCTTCGCATGCAGTACATCTTGTCGTTCTCCTTGTTCCGGCGGACTCCACCATCTTGAAATGGCTTGGCATAGGCACATATCCGACCTTGCTGAGGACCGATGAGGTACATCTTTTGGCTAATCTTTTTCACACCCCCTCGCATAACGCCATACCGGATGTACACCTCAAAGCCTTTGTCACTATATCTACCGTCGCAACGAATTCGACACTCGCCAAGAACTCGACTTTTCGACGTATGGACAGCTTTTGTCTCTTCTTTCGACATCCCCTGAAGAACCATTGGCAACTTGTCCTTCACAAACCGTTCTACAGCCAACGCCTTGTTCCGAGGCATCTCTCTCGTCAAGGAAGCGAACGGAATGCTCGACATCATGCGTTCAATATCCTGGGACGTCATATACATAGATTGTACAGGCGGAGCTGCGGCAAACATCTCTGGCACGCCGACATACAAAGGCGGTGGTGCTTGGGAAAGCCTGATCTTCCTTCTGTGAAACGGCGGAGGTCCCATGAAGGGCGGTGGAGCAAGCAACATGCTCGGAGGAACAGTAGCAGGCAGAGGTTCAAGCGCCTTACACGCTGGTGCCGCCTGAGAGCTGAGATCCTCCGCCGAGGTCCCAGCAGGGTCAAGAATCTGATCCGGCCATATACCCATCTCCTCTGGTGGAGGAGGGATCCAGGCACCTATATTAAGCAAACAATCGGGCGTTATATAATTTTCAATAAGATGTGCCATAAATAAAATCCAATGAATCAAAGAAATGGATTGAAAAATGGAAAGTATAGTAGCATTCGAATTTTTTATCAATAGGTCGCGGGGCATCGCGCCTCGTACAGTACACTCCTTTTGTGCTCCAGGGCACGAAAAATCTGTGGTTAAAAAAACCACTGCTTCCGTACGCTCTCTTCCACATGCCGGTGTGGCGGAATGGTAGACGCGGTAGACTCAAAATCTACTCTGGGTAACCAGGTGCTGGTTCGAGTCCGGCCATCGGCATTGTTTCTTGCAGACTACCTATCGAAGCCAAAATCTCGTCACTCATATGTCGGGGCATATGAGCTTCGTCGGTTTTGAGGTAGTTCGACCCAAAAATCTCCTCCTTCTCCTCTAAAAATCCACATCGCGCATGGCTTCTGTCACATATTCTTCCAGGGAAACAGGTCAGAGGTGTACGATTGACGCAGTACTATCTCAACTTTTGGAGAGTGCATGCAAGAGATCTTGTTGAACATCGAATCCAAGGAGACCCGCTTTGCCCATCTGAAGAACGGTCGACTCCATAACCTTGTCATCGAACGCAAACGCGAACGACAGACAACGGGAAACGTATATAAAGGCCGCGTTACCAACATACTACACAACATTCAATCGGCCTTTATTGACATTAATGAGGGAGAGAACGGCTTTATTCATTTAAGCGACATTCTCGAAAATACTCGAAAACTTGAAGAAGCGTTTGATATCGACTTTGGAGGCGAAATTTCGAGCAGAGAAGAGTCGCAGAATGCCAAGATCGACCAGTTTCTCAAACCTGATCAATTTGTCATTGTCCAGGTCGTTAAAGAACCGATCGGTACCAAAGGAGCGAGGCTCACCTCAAAAATCTCTCTTCCTGGTCGCTACCTCGTATTCCTTCCAAACTCCCCCCATCGGGGCGTGTCACGCAAGATTGAAGATCGCACGGCGCGAGAGCGACTCAAGCGGACACTTCGCACGTTTGAAATCCCTGCTGAGATGGGGATCATCTGCAGGACGGCAAGCCAACAGGCGAGCGATGAGCAGCTCCTCTCAGAAGCCACAGAGCTGTTCTCCACATGGCAAGGGATTGTTGAAAAGTATAAAACGACTCCTCGCACCGGCCTGCTGTACGAAGAATCGGACATCATCAAACGGGCTGTCCTCACCGCTGTCGACAAGCGCGTTGAGCGCCTCCTCGTCGACCATTACACCACCTACCAACTATGTCGTCGGCTGTTTGCTCCCTATAGCGCTGAGCACCCTCTCCGCATTGAATTCTATCGCGATAAGTTTCCCATGTTTGAACGCTTTGGCGTTGAAAAAGAGATCGAGCGCAGCCTCAAGCGCAAGATATGGCTTCATAGCGGCGGCTACCTCTACTTCGACCAGACTGAAGCGATGCACACCATCGACGTCAACTCCGGCCGTAGCACAAATGTCGAAACAGGAGATGTGGAGGAAACACTCGTTCGCATTAACCTCGAGGCTGCCGAAGAGATTGCACGTCAATTGAAAATTCGCAACATCGGAGGGCTGATCATCTGCGATTTCATCGACATGAGATCGCGTAAAAACCAACGCCGCGTGCTCGAACACTTCAAAGAATGCATGAAAGCAGACACCGCAAAGTGCACGATTCTCGGCATGAGCGAGTTTGGCCTTATCGAAATGACGCGGCAGAGAAGCCGAGGGTCACTCTTGCAAACTCTGTACACAGCATGTCCATACTGCTCGGGAACAGGAACGATCAAAACCCACGACAGCGTGGCCATCGAATTAGAACGAGACGTAAAACGCGTCATCCAATGCCAACAGCAGTATGCTATCAAGATCGTCGTGCACCCGGAGATGTTCCGCCATCTCCAACGGACTGACAGAGAATTCCTCTCACAGCTTGCCGAATCGCTGAATGCAAAGCTATCGTGGGGAACGGACGACGCTCTCCACTTGAACGATTACAAGTTCGTCTCCTCGATTACCAATCAGACCATTGAACTGTCGTGAGAAGAACATCCATGGATATCAACGCTCTCTACACAGCGCTCCGAGAATCGAAATTCGATGACAAAACGACCGGTCTGCTCACTGAATTCTTTGATAGTTACCAACAGGCATTGGCTTCAGGACCTACGCCAACGGTCGACCCGACGTCTCTGTTCGAAGAATATATTCGATGCATTCACGAAGCAATACTCCACCCCACCAACTTCAATCATTTCCACACAGCAGAGAGATTTCCATTCGATTTCTATGAGTTTGGCCGCTCAATCGTTCGCCCCTTACTCGATACACCCCAGTCTTTCATCACAGGCGAAGATAACCTCCATGCTATCATCGAAGCAACAGAGCGAGGCGAGAACGCCATCCTCCTCGCCAACCACCAAACAGAAATCGACCCACAAATTATCAGCCTCCTCACCACGCCGTACTCTGATCGACTGGCAACGTCCATGATCTTCATTGCCGGTCACCGCGTGACCACCGACCCTCTCGCAATCCCATTTTCACGCGGTGTCAACATCCTCTCCATCTTCTCAAAAAAATACATCGACTTTCCGCCTGAGAAAAAATCTGAGAAGCTCCTCCACAATGCTAAAACCCTTGCCAAGCTCGAAGATCTGCTCAACGAAGGTGGGAAATGCATCTACGTAGCGCCGAGCGGAGGCCGTGATCGCTTTGATCAGCAAGGGAATGTCACCATCGCGCCTTTTGACCCTCAAAGTGTCGAGATGTTTTGCTTACTCTCGCAAAAAGCTACGCAACCGACCCACCTCTATCTTCTCGCTCTTGCCACCATAGACCTCCTGCCGCCCCCTCCCACAACGCAGATTGAACTCGGAGAGTCTCGCCAAGTACGCTTCGCACCTGCCCGCCTTGCCTTCGGCCCTGCCCTCAATATGGAGGAGATCGGCACCAGCCCCGACAAAAAGCAGCGACGCATTGAGCGGGCAGACATCCTCACGAAAACCGTTGGACAGATGTACCAAACGCTCACACGGTAGCATCACCCGCAGTCGCACCAGGACCATGTGCGATGTGTCTTTTGAAAAACAGCGTAGGATCGAATCTACCCAAGGCCTCTCCACCCATATGTCAAGGCATATAGGCTTCGTCGGTTTTTGGGGTAGCTCGATCCAAAAACCTCACGCTCCTCCTCCAATACCTCACATCGCAAATGGCTCTACCAGCTTTTGACTTCAAGGACAAAATAGGCTGGCAACGCAAAATGGTGATTAGGACGTGGAGAAACCATGAGATGCACGTGCTGGCCTGCAAACTGATGCAGGTCCAGACGATTGCTATACAGATAGGCAATAGGGACTTTTGTTTTGGCATCCACCAGCATAAAATCCCCAGGACGGTTTTTGACCGGTCGATCATACGGAACAAGCTGGCCAATGAGCTCTTGAGCATTTCTCAGCTCTTCGAGGTAAAACGTCTCTCTACTATCGACTTTGCCAGAGGTAAAGGCATTATTGAGAATGGAATTCTCTTGTTGATCCAACGCAAACGAAGAGAAATGGCGAACATCATGCAGCGACGATGTGTCCACAGCTGCTATTTGGCTTTGTTCGTGGCGTTGCTCGAGAGGACGATCGCTCTCCTTCTCCCCTTCCAAGGGTCTCTTGAGACTCAACTGAAGATACTGCTCTTGGATCGTCTTGATCAACGATTGAGCCTTTTCAGATAGTTCTGGGAGGTCTTGATTTTGGGCAACAATAGTTTTCAAATCGTTGACATAAGGGACAAGCTGCACTTCAGCAAAAGGCTTCGCCAGCTCTTGCTGGATATTTTTTTCGATTGCATCCAGGCGGCCGACAAGCTGCTGGCGGCGCATTTGGGTCCGTTTGTAGAGGGAGACGTCTCCGACGTTAGCAACAAAGTCTTTGGCGATGTAGAAGCGAACGGTATCTGGCAGGTCGATCATAAGCCATTTGTTGTTCTCAGGACAGATCGTTCCTTTCACGACATCGCCCTGTCCAAGCTGCGTGAGAATGGGCGCATGGATATCGGGTTCGAGACGGAGGTTGACGTTATTGGCTTCTACGATATTGTCAAGCACATAGGCACGGTAGATATAGCCCTTGCATTGTGACTCCGGTTTGACGGCATAGAAATCGTCCACCTCTCCCGTGACGATGAGGAGCTCGCCTTGGCTGAGTTCTTTCAAGATCATGCCATCGAGGCTTGGCTGTAGACGTACTCGCACTCTTGAGCCTGTGACTTTCCCTGTAAAGGCTTCCAACGGCTGTGTAAGCTGCTTTTTAGGAGATTTGGGTACAATTGGTTTTGGAGCCTCTTCCGGAGCAACAACCGCCGCTGCTATATCGAGCCCATCAAGCTCGGGAACAGCGGGCGTACTCGCCATTGCAGCAGAGATAACAGCCAACAATACAACCTCCATGAACAACCTCCCACCCATCTAAACAGTATCTACACAAGCTGTATCCCCCCTCACATGAGAGAGAAAGTACGCAATGTAGAGAAACCGCAGTCTATAGGGCGCGAGATTTTGTGACAACCCGGGTTGACAATTCCGAGACCTCTGTGGATGAAAATGCGCAGAGGCGGTAGAATAATGGGCCTGAAGAAGTCCAGATTGGTGTTTCATGGATCGCCAAAAACATAGATTATGTGTTCGAGTTGACAGCTCGCATGAGAATAGCAACGTGCTGTTCGAAGAACGGCTACCGCCATCATTTCTCGATTTGCCACCTGATGATGAATTGTCGGCTGTCTCCGATATCGAAGTCTCGGGCAGGGCATATCAGGCATCAGAATGGGTACTGGTCGAAGGGCAGGTGAAAGCGTCGCTTCGCCTTCCGTGTTCGATGTGCAATGAAATGTGCGACGTTTCCGTAGCCCTCACGCCATGGGAAGCAAGCGTGTCAGCCGAAGCCATCAAAGAGGGAATTGTAGACCTCAGCGATGAGCTCCGCGAAGCGATTCTCATTGAAGTCCCGTTTTTCGTCCGGTGCGGCGGTGATGTATGCCGTCATATTGATGACATCAAACAGTACCTCGCGATCTCCGGTCCGGATGACCAAGAAGACGAAACATACCAGCCGTTTCGCGCGTTGTTACAAGAGATATAATGAAAAGGAAATGCCATGGCCGTACCACGTAACCGCCATTCGAACGCTAGGAAAAATTCCAAGCGTGCTCATCATGCAAAAACACCAAAGAACTTCAGTGCGTGCACAGCGTGCGGAGTTCGTAAGATGCCGCACACGGCATGCCCTGCTTGTGGTAAATACGCGGGAAGACAGGCAACACCGGCAGCGACCTAGGGAAGCGTCCAGCTATGAAGCAGCAGGCATGCGGCCTTGGACAGCCGGTGATTGGCGTTGACCTCGCCGGAGCAGATGAAGAACAACTCGCATTGTTCGCCGCTTGCCAAGAGGCTGTACAAGATCATCGCTTCGCCCTCCGCTGTTACTGTTCTATCCCCCTTCACAGCGCTTCTCCGCGCCTTGAATGCCGACATTGCCCTGACGTTATTACGATGAAAGACGAGGCTCTCACAGCCATCCGAAAAAAAAAGAACTCTTCCCTCGTCCAAGCGATGCTGGATGTAAAAGCAGGGGATGTCTCCGCCCTTGTCACCTGCGCAAACACCGGTGCGGTGACAGCAGCGGCCGTGATACACCTCAAACGTTTTTCTGGCCTCCACCACCCAGCACTCATCGCCGAGCTGCCCCTCCCCTACGGCAGGGTGATCGCCCTCGATATGGGAGCCTTTGTCGCTGCCTCTGGGCGAGATCTCTTTTCCTATGCCCTCTTGGGCAGCGCCTATGCATCCGTATCCCATGGCATCGATCGCCCTCGCGTCGGGCTCTTGAACATCGGTCGCGAAGCAGGACGAGGGACAACGGAGCTGCGGCAAGCAGATCGCTACCTGTCAATGGCAACATCGGCCGACTGGGAATATATCGGAAATGTTGAGCCACCAGACGTCGTGGCAGGCCATGTCGACGTGCTGGTCACCACAGGCTTCGCTGGCAACATTTTCCTCAAGACAGCAGAAGCAATGGTACAGCTCGCCCGCTCCCCCTCGCTCTCCTACAAGCCAAGTGGCGCGCTCCTCGCAGGTGTCAAAGGAACGGTCTTTAAATGCCACGGCTCGAGTTCGAAAGAGGCTCTTGTAACGGCGATTTCCCAAGCAAGGACAGCCGTCATTGAAGAGATTGTAGAGAGGACAGAGCGCGCCTTTTCCACGAGCCAACAGTTCAGCATTGTATCCTCCACAGACTGATCGAAAAGTCCTGCGGCCATAGGTCAAGCAAACGAAAGCAAGTCCCCGGACATTCAGCATCACGACCCTTTTGTGGCAGCAAGCTGCTGCAACAGCCGCTGTTCCTCGGCCTTCATCTTCCGTTCGATGTCCGCTTGCACATGTTCTAGCGATCCCTCGTTTGGGCAGAAGATCGGCTCGAGGAAGGAAAAGAGAACCCGAGAGAAAGGCCACGGAATCTTAAATTGATCCCACGACGACAGCCTCTTCACCGAAGAGGCTGCATACACGATGGGAATGATTGGCGCTTGGGATTTTTGACAGGCGTACAAGGCCCCTGGTTTGATGCGGTGGCGCGGCCCTCGCGGGCCATCAGGAGTGATGAACAGAGACTGGTGCATCTGCAGCGCCTTACAACTGTCGACCAACGCGCCAGCACGCGCATCATGTTTGACGCGAAGGACGCTGATCCCTCGATACTGTCTGCCAATCTCTGAGGGGATATCCCCATCTCGGCTATTGCTGATCAGGAGGAGCAAAGGCTGAAAAGCTGTTGTCCACTGCAGGAGAGGGGCGAGAAGGATGGAATCGTGCCACAGCAGAAAGGCGCAGCCTGTTGGCGACGTCGACAGCTCATGCTGGACGCGCTCCTTGCCAAAAAACTGAATGCGAAGCGTCTTCAGGTAGACCGCTAAGATCTTTGTCACTATCCACGCAAGGGCGCGGTGCCACATTTTTCGGCGCTTCATCGGAGCCGCCCATCAGCAAGGCGTTCTACAGCCTGCACGACCAACACACCCACCTCGGCACTGGCATCGATTTGAAAGCGAAGCTGGCGCTGGACATCAGGAGAAATGGTCCTATCACCTTTGAGGTATGGCTCCAGAGCGTGGACGAGGTCGCTCGCACGGACCGGAGGGAGGATGCACTCAGGGACCACCTGCTGGCCAGTAAGGATATTGGGAAGAGCGAAAAAGCGAGGAGTGAGCTTGAGAACGGTTTTTGCCCACCACTGCGTGAAGCGCCCGGTCTGATAGCAGCAGACAGTGGGGACATTGAAAAGAGCAAGCTCGAGGGTGATGGTGCCGGATTTCGCAATGGCCGCTTTCGAGCGTTCCATGAGCAGGTATCGATCAGCGAAATCCACGCACTGGCATGGAATGCCAAAACCTTGGGCAGCACGAGCGACCATCGGCTGCAGGGTGTCAGAAGTAGCAATGGCAACGCTCATCTCTGGGTGCTGCCCGAGGATCATGGCCGCAGCCTGCAACTGGAGAGGTAGGTTGCGGCGAATTTCGCCGGGACGACTCCCTGGAAAGAGCGCCAGCGTTGCCTTCTTCTCATCGGCAGCATGCACATGTCGCGACAGAGAGGCTGCAGGGTGTCCAACCCATATCGCTTCCAGCTTATCGCGGAAATAGTCAACTTCAAAGCGAAACAGCGGAAGAATGAGGTCAAAATAGCGGGCCACAGTATCAGCCCGCTCTGGGCGATAGGCCCAGACCGTAGGAGCCACCACCTGGACGATCTTGCCTTGGTAGCCACGCCGTTTGAGGCGTTTCGCGATGGCAATGCTCATCGACGGTTGGTCGATGCATAGGACGACGGCAGGGTGGGCGTCGAGGATGCGGCGGACGAGCGTACGGACAGCGAAAAGCAAGAACGGGATTTTTTTGATCACGTCGACAATACCCATGACATGAAAGGCCTCACTCCGAAGCCAGAGGCGCACCCCCGCCTTGCGCATGGCAGGGCCAGCGACACCACCAATGGCGATCGACGGGTGGCGAAGCACCAGCTGCCGGGCAATGGCCTCTCCCAACAGGTCACCACTCGTCTCCCCCGCGATGATGACGACATCGCACGGCGGAGTACGCTCGCGGCGGAGGAGGATGAGATTGCGAGAGTAGGGGACGAAAGCGCAGAGCGGGCCAAGGAGGTTCACCCAGTCCGACAAGAGGAAGAAGTACAGTCCTGCTATGGCCGTTCCTACCAGGCTGATCCACCAAAACGGTTCGGAGAGCACACTCCTCCTCTTGGTCTCAGCGTCCCACCACTGCAGCCAGAAGCGAGCTGAAAAAGCAGCAACACCAAGGATGCCTATACTGTGAACCCACAAACTCACGTCACCCGAGGCATGCGAGACACGAGGCGCTCGTAACCAGCCGAACGACGCTTCGGGCAGCACGAGACATTGGGAGGCAAACAGCAGGACGGCAGCAAACGCCGAACCACATAACCAAAAGATAAATTTTCTCAATGGCAACGGCCTACTGCCCATGAGATTGAGATTGCGCCAGGCGAGCAGCAGCTGTTGGGATTGCATGAGGTAGATAGGGAAATGGAGTTGAATCAGAGAGTGAATGGCCAGCAGGGCGTTGCCAACACATGAGAGAATCCAAAAGGCTTTTGGGACGACAGATCGCCCCTCGCGTTCGCTGTACCACCACTGTATGACAAAGCGGAGGCCGAATGCCACTGACGACACAAATCCAAAGGGATACATCCAGGTACGGAAGGCATCGACATGCTCAGGCGTCATGGGAAAGGTCCTCAAGGCGTTGGGAGATCTCAATGTGAATATGACGCCGTTTCATCCACCATACAGCCAGCAGATCGTTGATCGTCGAAAAGCCCCTGTTGAAAATGGAGTAGTTGCTCGTGCCAGTATGGCGAGGCCGGTGAGAGACGGGGACCTCTTTGACGCGATATCCGTCGATGATCAGAAGAGACGGGAGGAATCGATGCATGCCCTTGAACAGTGGAAGATTGGCAAGACAGTGCCTTCGGAACACCTTCAGCGAGCAGCCAGTATCTTGAATAGCATCGCCAAGGAGCCATCGGCGAAGACCATTGGCACACGATGAGACGACCCTTTTCGTCCATGGGTCTTCTCGGCACATCCGCCGCCCGGTGACACAGTCTACATCAGGGAGAGCGGCCAAAAGAAGGGGGATGTCATGAGGGTCGTTCTGCCCGTCGCCATCGAGGGTGATGACGATGTCGCCTCTCGCCTCTTTGAACCCCGCGCTCAGGGCGGCCGACTGGCCAGACCGATGCAAAAGCCGTATGCCGCGAAGCTGCGGGAGGCTAAGACGCTGTTGCACCAGCATGGGCCATGTTGCATCATTGGACGCATCGTCAACGATAAGAAGCTCCCAAGGGTGCGACAGAGATTCCATGACCTCGTTGAGTTCATGGAGCAAGGGAGGGAGGTTTTCTGCCTCGTTGTGCACTGGAATGACAATTGAATAGCGCACGAACACACTCCGCGTTTTCCCTTGAGAATATCACAAGAGAAACGGTTATCTCCAAGAGCATTCTTTGACGTACGGCCTGACAGACGCACACAGCGCTTCCATCTCTTCATTGGAATAGGCAGTGGCAGTGGCGAGAGCAGGATCGAGAGTGACAGTAGGACGAAACTGCTGGAGAATCAGCCGCTGCGCTCCAGCGAGCTCTTTGCCGATCTGCACGATTTCATCAGGCGCATGCAGCTCGCGAATGACGGTAGTCCGAAATTCATAGGCATCAGTGGCATGCATGATCATGCGCGACGACCTCTCGATGATCGATGGATCACATGCAATGCCTGTGAGCAACGAGTACCGGGCCAGAGAGGCTTTTCGATCTATGGCCCAATAGTCCACATTCCCTTCGGCAAGAAGGCGTTCTATCATCTCTGGACGGCTTCCATTGGTGTCGACTTTGATGGCAAAGCCCATCTTCTTGACAGCGTGGAGAAACTCTGGCAGATCAGCATGAATCGTCGGCTCTCCACCACTCACCACCACGCCGTCAAGCTTCCCCTTCCTCGTCTCCAAAAAGGAAAAGACTTCTTGCTCTGTGATTGGTGACGATTTATTCTGTCCAGGCAAGACAAGAGTTGGATTATGGCAAAAAGGACAGCGGAACGAACACCCTTCAGTGAACAGCACGGCGGAAATCTTCCCGGGAAAGTCAATCAATGAACATCGCTGCAATCCACCGAACTTCATGAGCCTGCACCACCTCCCATTAAGAATAGAGCTATTTGCAATGCGGATTTTTAGAGGAGAAGCGGGAGATGCTTGAATCGAGCTACCCAAAAACCGACCAAGCCCGCATGCCTTGACATATGGGTGAGAAGGTTTTGGGTAGATTCGGTCAAAAAGTTTCTCCTCTATCCTCCAAAAGACACATCACAACTAGCTCAGAATAGTCTATCGTGGACAAAACTTCCAGGGAAGACCGTGGCAAAGGCGCAACAAAAATATCGATCCAGAGCCCTGTTTTCTTTTCGACCTAGTGCATGAGAGGTACATATGCAAGGTGTTCCACTGCTCGGCGCTCATATTTCAATTGCTGGTGGCCTCCACACAGCCTTGATAGCAGGAAAGAAGATTGGCGCCACGACCATCCAGATCTTTACCGCTAACCAACGCACATGGCATGCCAAGCAGGTTTCTGATGACGAGGTGCGGATCTTTCGGCAAGCACTCGAAGAGACAGGCCTCAGCCACATCATGAGCCACGATAGCTATCTGATCAATCTTGGATCTCCTCACGATGATGTTCGCAAGAAGAGCATAACGGCCTTTCGTCATGAGATTCTTCGCTGTCTTGCGCTTGGCATCTCTTTTGTCAATTTTCATCCGGGGGCGGCACTCGACAGTCCTGTAGAGGAGTGCCTCAATAAAATTAGCGACGCCCTCCTCTCAATGGCGAATTGCTTTGACAGCCAGTCTAACCTCCACCTCCTCATCGAGACAATGGCCGGTCAGGGAAGCGTTGTCGGCGCAAAATTCGAACAGATCGCCTATATCATCGACATGGTCAAGGGAGTGCTTCCCATAGGCGTGTGTATGGATACCTGCCATACCTTTGCCGCAGGATATGACATGCGAACAAAAGAGGCTCTGGCAGCAACACTCGATGAGTTCGATAGGGTGGTAGGGTTGCAATACCTCAAAGCCTTGCACCTCAATGATTCCGAGGGAGATCGCGCCTCTCACAAAGACCGCCATCTTCCCATTGGAGATGGGAGAATCGGAAAAGCCGGTTTTTCTGCTATCATGAAAGAGCCACGGCTGGCATCTCTTCCTAAATACCTCGAAACTCCCGGTGGACTAGAAGTCTGGAAGACAGAAATTGCGTGGTTGAAAAAACAAATTGGATAGTCTATGCGTACAAAAATTCGACAGCTTATACGGACACCAGATCACGCCCCTCTGGTGGGTCAAGAACACACGATCAAAGGGTGGATCAAAACGGTCCGCAGTCAGAAAAATCTTGCCTTTGTCGAAATCAACGATGGCTCGTGCTTCGGGAATCTTCAAGTCGTCGTCGAAGCCGGTCTGAAAGGCTTTGACAAGCTGCTGCCAATGCTGACTACTGGCGCGTCCATCAGCGTCACCGGAATCATCGCCCAAAGTCCTGGGCAAAATCAGACTATCGAACTCCATGCGAATGCCGTGAAGATCCTCGGCACGGCCAACCCCGAAGTGTACCCTCTCCAAAAAAAACGCCATTCCTTTGAATTTTTGAGAACCATCGCCCATCTGCGCCCACGCACGAATACCTTTGGCGCTGTGGCTCGCATACGCAACGCTGTTGCCTATGCGACGCACATTTTTTTCCAGCAGCAAGGGTTTCTCTATATCCAGCCGCCCATCATCAGCACGTCAGACTGCGAAGGGGCTGGAGAGATGTTCAAAGTAACGGCACTAGACTTAACGAAGCTCCCTAAAACACCCGAAGGCCAGATCGACTTCACCAGGGATTTCTTTGCGACTCCGGCATTCCTAACGGTGTCAGGACAGTTGAACGCGGAAGCGTATGCCTGCGCGCTCTCAGATGTCTATACCTTCGGCCCTACCTTCCGTGCTGAAAATTCGAACACCGCGCGCCACCTTGCTGAGTTTTGGATGATCGAGCCAGAAATGGCGTTTGCAGAACTCGACGACAACATGACCTGCGCAGAAAACTACATTAAATTTGTCCTCCAATACGTTCTTGAGCATTGTCCTGATGACATGGCATTTTTCAATGAGCATATCGACCCCGGTGTGATCGACCGCCTGCAAAAAGTGATCGCAACGTCTTTTGAACGGGCGACATATACGTACGCCGTGCGCATCTTGCAAAAGTCGGGAAAGACGTTCGAATTCCCTATAGAATGGGGCCTCGACCTGCAGTCTGAACACGAGCGGTACCTGACGGAGGAATTCTTCCAAAAGCCAGTAATCCTCACTGACTACCCACGGAAAATAAAAGCGTTTTACATGCGCGACAACAGCGATGGGAAGACAGTAGCGGCCATGGACGTTCTCGTCCCGAAGATTGGGGAAATTATTGGCGGCAGTCAGCGCGAAGAACGGCTCGACGTTCTCGAGAAGAAAATCACAGAATTCGGCTTAGATCCAAAGCCGTATTGGTGGTACCTCGAACTGCGCAAGTACGGCTCCGTGCCGCACTCTGGCTTTGGTGCTGGCTTCGAACGCCTCATACGCTTCGTCACAGGGCTCGACAATATTCGGGATGTCATTCCATTCCCCCGGTCCCCTGGAAACGCAATGTTTTAAACAGCTGCCTCTGGAACGCCAGCCGAAAAACCAGGGAATGGGATCGGAGAGCTTCACTTTTGAGCGTACATTCTGGGGAACTCTTGTTCGATCGCAAGGTCGCTGTGATGCTTTTTTGAAGCGACAAGCCCCGTGATATGCTCAATCGTTTGGAGAATGTCTTTGTACAGCTCTGTCGATTTTCTGTTCCCAGGAACCTGCACCAAGACCCCTTGTTCCTTAAAAATCTTCATGAGGGGAGCGACCTGCTTGCGGTACGTTTCCAGGCGCGCTTTGATCACCTCTGGCGTATCACCTTGGCGCTTGTGGAGAGGAGAGGAACAGTTATCACAGTGCGTTTTCGTTTGCCGCGTTGCCTCAGGGTCATCATAGACATAGCCACACGAAGAGCAGATCATTCGCTTCTCCACACGTTGGATGAGGAAATCATCACTGGCATCAATGTTAATCGCTAAAAAGCGAAAGTGATGTTCGAGCTGGCATTGGATGTCGCGAATCTGCGCTTCTGTCAGAAACATGTCGTCGAGAAAGGCCCCTTTGGAACAGTCTGGCTGTAACAGGCGATCACACAAGATCGCGGGGAGTAGCTCTTGTGGAAGCTCCCCTCCATGGATGCAATATTCCTTTCCCTTGGTGCCGAGAGACGTCCCTTCAAGCACGTGGGTGGTGAGGAGAGTGGCTGGAGAAATGGTCGGAAACGCAAAGTCATGCCGTAGTCGAATGGCCATGGTACCACGCCCAGAGCCCGGCGCTCCATAGAGGACGATGACATATGGAGGCGCACCTTCTTGCCCTTGGCTTTTACCGAGGACAAAAGACGAAGAAAGAGAGAAAACAAGAAGCAACACAGTAAAGACTTGGTTCATATTTCCCTCTCAACGCTGAATTTCTACCATCCGAACCGGCTGGCTACAAGCGGCCAATCGTAGCTGCCTTGCCATCCCCAGTGCAGAGATGGAGTCGTGAACATGCACGTCGGGCAACCGTCCATGCTATCACTTCGGTAGATTATCGCAAATGGCCCTATGCGAGTCATCTGCGATGTGGGTTTTTAGAGGAGAAGGGAGAGATTTTTGGATCGAGCTATCCAAAGCCGACGAAGCCCATATGCCCTGGCATATGGGCGAAGAGGGTTGGGGGAGATTCAGCCAAAAAGACCCTCCTCTGTCCTCCCAAAAGGCACATCGCAGATGGCTCTATACATCTGACGCAGCGACGAAAGCCCTCATCTCCTCCGGGGAAGAGATAAAAAGAGGATTGGTGTTGGAAGCAAGAGAGAAGGTCTCGGCAACTTTTCCTAAGGATCGATCGAGCACATCGTCGAGGAGAGGAGTTCGATGGATGGAAAAGGCAGGGGCGATGCGGTAGTGCGTTTCATATTCATAGGTAGTACGAGCGTCATCAGAAGAGATCAGCGTTTCATGAAGCTTTTCTCCAGGACGGATGCCAATCACTTGCAGAGTCTGCTGCGGAAAGAGTGCCTGCGCCAAAGCTTCGATCTTCATGCTCGGCGACTTCGGAATAAAAATCTCGCCACCCGCTTGCTCCCCAAGAGCCATCAACACAAAGCGCACGGCTTCATCAAGAGTAATCCAAAAGCGCGTCATCGCAAGATCAGTGATGGGCAGCGTCATCGATCCTTTGGCGACAAGAGATCGCCACAAGGGCAACAGAGAGCCTCGGCTTCCCAAGACATTGCCATAGCGGACAACAGAAAACTTTGGGAGCCCTCTCTTTCCGACATAAGAATTAGCAGCAACCAGCAGTTTGTCAGAGCATAGCTTCGTTGCACCGTAGAGGTTGATGGGATTCACAGCTTTGTCCGACGACAAGCTCACAACACCTTCTACACCTGCGTCAATGGCAGCAGCAGTGAGGTTCATCGCTCCCATGACATTGGTCTTCACAAATTCACTAGGGTTGTATTCAGCCGCAGGCACCTGCTTTAACGCTGCAGCATGCACAACGTACTGAACGTCGCGCAGCGCCAGCTTAAGTCGCTCTTCATCACGGACATCGCCAAGGAAAAAACGAATATTGGGATGGCAAAAGAGAGGATCAGACTGCTGCATCTGCCACTGCTTCCATTCGTCACGAGAAAAGATGATCACACGGCCCACACTCGTGTGTTCGAGGAGGAATTTGGCGCATGCCTGCCCAAACGACCCTGTGCCACCGGTGATGAGCAACGACTTACCATCAAAGAAATGACTCACAGAAACAACCCTTCAGCTACTTTTGCGTCGAGGCCATCGCGACATTCATCGAATTGCGGGCTTCAAACTGATCTTGTGAGACTTGACTCCCTCTCCAGTACCATTCAGTCAGCGTCTGGTCGGCAAGGTAGGTCTTCGTAGGGCCATGGCGCTTGTCTTGACGCCATGAAATCTCTTCGACCACCTCTTCAGTCCCGGGGCGGAAACGCAGTTCTAACCCCTCTTTCTTTCCCATCACATAGGAAATCTGGCGAACAGGTTGGCCGCCATCAAAGTACAGGTGCGTACCATCGACGATGCCAAGCGTCCACTGCTCAATGCTCAAAGGCTCTCCAGATTCCGAGTACCGCCGCGTTTGCCCGTGACGCTTGCCGTCGCGGTACGCTACCACCTCTCGCACCTGACCGTTCGGATAAAATGACTCCGTAGAAACAACCTGACTGTGTTGAAGGTGCTCGCGGGTGAGAAGCTCCCCAAGTCGCGACCGCTCGATCTTTATGCCGGTCCCATCCATCACCGTCGATTCTATTTCGCCATCGAGTGTGAAATATTGACCTCCAACGAGCGAAGCCCCCTCATAGTCTTCAAGAATACGCGGAGAACCGTCATCATACCACGAGCGCACAATGCGATGGCCGCTGTCGAGCCACTCTTCTTGAAATTGCGGGCTCCCGGAGGCATAGTTTCTCGCCGCAAGAATACGCGTGCCGTGCCTGTACTGCTCGATGCGGTCGATCACCTTTGTATGAGGGAATGTCCATGAGGACGTGCCGTGCAAGACACCGCCAACGTATTCACGGCGCACTTCTACGCCGCTTTTCAGCACTTCGACGACCTCTCCTGTAGACCCACGCGTTTGCCAGTCTGCCTCGGCAATCTGAGGCCCATAGGGATGATAGAACGTCATCTTCACGACTTCTTCTTGGGGAGCGGTCGAACATGCCACCATGACAAACGCCGACGCCCCACACAGACAGAGCTCTCGCGCCATTGATATAACGCTTTGCCATTTCCTCATCATCACACACCACACTCGTTACTTGGTGAACCCACTCGTATCTCTTCCCTCACTAGAGGCGGGAAGTCCTGAGTGTACCTCGATCCTTGATTCTCGCTCAATTTTTTTCCACATTTTCTGCCATCGGCGGAACCCCAAGGCGCTGGCTGACATCTCGAACGATCGCGAAAAAGGCCTCTTCAACCTCTGTATGTGTGAGCGTTCGCGCCACATCTCTAAAGACCAGGCGCAGGGTGACGTTCTTCTTTCCCTCTCCTAGCCGTTCGTGGCGGAAGATGCTCTTCAAAGAGACATCCTCGACGATTGGCGACTGATGATCCAGAACCGTATTGATCAACTCTTGAAACGACAGGGACTCGGGCACGGTCAGCGTCCAGTCGCGCTCCATACTAGGGAACATAGCCAGCGCTTTCATCGATGCCGGGCCATGAGCATTGGCAAACAAATCCTGCACGTCGAGCTCCATAAAATAGACTCGCTGACGAATATCAAGAGAGGCGAGAATTCGGGGGTGTACCTCCCCAAGCATGCCAACCTGCTGTCCCGCACAGACGACGATCGCCTGGCGACCGCTATGAAATAGAGGTATCGACGATGGCTGCACGACGAGCGTTGAAATTCCGAGCGCTTGAACGAAGTTCTCCAAAATGCCCTTCAGATCAAAGAAATCAACCTCTGGAGACTCTTCAGTAAAATGCTCAGGACCTCTCCTCCCTGATAATAAAACCCCAGCCACAAGATGCTCTGTGAACTTGCCTTCAACCCGTAGATGCGCCGTCCCGATTTCAAAGGCAGCGATGGATTTGTTGCCAAAAGCGATATTCCTTCGCAGACAATCCACAAGTCCAGGAAACAAGGAGGGCCGCAAAACAGATTGTTCAACAGACAGAGGATTTATCACAGAAATAATCGCGTGACGAGGCACAGGTTGGTCAGCAACGAGTTCGCATAATGTTGGGCTGATGAGATCGCACGTCACAAACTCTTGGAGGGAGAGAAGCGTGAAAAGATGGCGCGTCCGCCGTTCGCACACATACAGAGGATGATCTGGCAGATGTGTCAGCACGATTTTTGGCTTTTTCTCAGTGGCAATTGGCGCAAAGCTCGTAAGCTTGGCAATATCTTCGATGAGGTCCACTTCCTCTGTCACATCGTGCCGATAGGCAGGAACAGCAACAGAGAGCGTGTCACTGTTCACCCAGTGTGCTGGATACCGCAGGCGGGAAAAGACCAGCTCCATATCCTGAATGCTGATCTCCGTACCCAAGAGCGATACCACACGTGAACGACGACAGAGGATCTCCTTGGGGGGAACGGCCTCTCGCCCTCGCACGACGACGGCATCAAGAGAACTCTGCGGGCACGATGAAGAGAGGAGAGACCAATACAGCGCTAGAGCCCGGCCATATCCATTCGGATCGATGCCGCGTTCGAACCGCCGCATAGCCTCAGTGAAGGTCCCTGTCGCCTTCCCGCTTTTTCGCACCGCCCTGGGGTCGAAGACTGCTGACTCGATGACCAAGCTGTCCGTCGCTTCGGTTACAGAACTCTCTTCACTGCCCATCACCCCAGCGATGGCACATGGCACCGTGCCGTTAGAAATGACGAGCACGCCAGGAGGGAGAGAGAGCGTCCTTCCATCGAGCAGGTGGATTGGCTCTCCACCTTTCGTGCGATCGACAACAATCGTACGGTCTGGGAAGGCAGAGGCATCAAAAGAATGGAGCGGCTGCCCCATGCTGATCATGACGTAGTTGGCACAGTCCACCGCCAGGCTTTGCGGACGCACGCCAGCGCGGATCAACTTCAGCCGCATGTCAAGCGGCGATAGTTTGTGGCCCACTCCCCTGATGACCAACGCCCCATAGGATGGACAGTCCTCGGTGTCAATAAGCCGCACGGTCCAACCATCGGCGCGAGGAGACAGCTGCGGCACCTGAGAGGGAGCGCGAAGCGCTACGCCATAACTAGCTGCCAGCTCCCTCGCAATGCCCTCTATGCTCAGGCAGTGGCCAAGATTCGGCGTGAGAGCTACCTCAAAGATCACATCCGAAAATCTCGCTGTGAGATCTTCCCCGACGGTATAGCTGTCAGGAAGCTCGAGGATGCCAACGCTGTCGTCAGCAAATCCTAATTCTTGTTCAGAACAAAGCATGCCCGCCGACTCCACACCGCGAAGGGCCGCAGGAGAAATCTCAGTCGCACATGAACCATCGGGACGGAGGCCTAATTTCGCACCAACATTAGCCAAAGCAACGAGCAGCCCTTCGCGACAGTTGGGAGCTCCACAGACCACTGTCTTCTGTGAAGAGCCATCATCAACACACGCCACGCACAGCTTATTGGCATTGGGATGGGGGGAAACGTTCACCACGCGAGCGACAACCACTCCTTGAAAGGACGGCGTGTCATGCGTAATGCCCTCGACCTCTATTCCCAACGATGTCAATCGCTGGCCAAGCTCCTCGGGAGCCTCTTTCACATCAATGTATTCGCGTAACCACGACAAGGGAATACGCATAGCAAACCTCGTGCACAGTAAAGTATATCGAAAGAGCCATGGGCGCTACGGATTTTCACGTGCATGAAGAGGGGACATCTGCCCAAAGCAATTCGTCTCTATCCGCAGAAAGCCACATCGCACACGGCCCCGGAAATTATGGTAGCAAACCTCTTTCTTTGGGGGTTACGACTTTTTCACCCCGAAGCCAGCGTTCTGAAGCGAAAAAATTTTGATAGTGATGGCGGGCGAGTTCGAGGAAACTGTCTTTTTGCTCCGGCAACCGCTCTTGTTCAAGGAAGTACCACAGGGCATCTCTCATAGAATATAGCATGCACATCATCTCTAAGTGCCTTCGTTGCTCTTTGGAGGGAGTCTGAAAGTACGCTTCGAGGAGCATCTGCTTCTCTTCCTCATCATAGCCGTGCTCGACGCACAAAGAGGCTAGATCATAGAACGGATTGCTCCACTCAGCATACTCCCAGTCCACTAAGTACAACCGCTGTCCATCGAAAAGAAAATTTTCAGGAACCAAATCTTGATGGCACAGCACACGCGCGTGTGCTGGAATCTGACGCTTCAGACTCTGGATGATGTCGATCGCACGATCTATGTCTTCAGGGAGGGGAACGGCAGACGTCCGAGCTTGCTGAATATACGCATCGACAATCTTGAAGGGATATTCATCCCCTTGGGCATCTGGAGAGGAGTACGCATGAGCGCATTTCAAAAGAGCGACAATGTGGCGTATGGACTCCGCTCTATCGTAGAGCCACACTCCTCCCCTCTTCCCATACGGCGTCCCTTGGATGAACGTCGTGACGAGACTCCCTGTCGAAGGATCGGCGTACAAAAGCTTCGGAGCGATCCATGCCTTTTCAACGAGGTTGTACACACAGAATTCCTTTCTTCTGTCGATTCTCAGAGACTGAGGATCGGCATGCCCAAGGCGAACGAACAAGACTGTGCCATCAACAAGGACTTTGAAATTTCTATTGGTTAACCCTTCCTTGATCGCACTCATGTGCACAACGGACGAGGGTCGGCCTGTCATGGTTTTGAGGATCTGCCGAATGCTCTCTTCATCGGTATGGCAGAACGCCGCGCCTTGCAGGCAACACAGAGCGAAAAGGAGAAAAGCACAGCATCTTTGCATAGTATACCTTGCGTTACTGGGTAGACGTATAGCGTACTCGCATTAAGAACCATTTGCGACGTGAATTTTTAGAGGAGACGCGGGAGAGCATGGATCGAGCTACCCAAAGCTGACGGGGCCCATATCCCCTGACATATTGTTGAGGAGGGTTTTTGTAGGTTCGACTAGAAAGATCTCCAAGAGGAACATCAAAAGATGGCGCATTAACAAAAATCATATACTACTACGGCGCTAATGCGGCATAATCCCAGATGGCCGGGTGACAACCAGCAATCCCCGAAAGTGCAAGCCCTGGTTGTACATGCCCGTTGCCCCTCTCCATTCTGAATGTTCGGGAATTGCTGGTCGACGATACAGATGAGGTGGTATGCGCGAAGCAGATCAACTGCAGCCAGGACATCTTGAGCGCTCACAAGGCGCTGACCCCGAAGAAGCAAAGATGACCGTCGCCGATTATCTGCTCTTCAAGCTCCACTCCCTCGGGAACACGGCGCTCCATACTATACGTGGCATGGAACAATCTCCTCTTGCACTCGCCGCAAATGCCAACAATCTGATCGAACCATTGTTTTGGGAAACCATCCAGGAGGCGGTCTGGGCAGGGCAGAGCCTGTCCCGACGCCAAGGATTCTGCGCCGTCTTCGGACCAGAAAGCCTGCTTCCAGGCATCTTCGACGGTCTTATCTCAACTTCCTATGAGCTTGTCCCCATGCTCTACGTCGTTCAACGATCTATCCGCGTTGAGACAAAAGAGCTGTGTGGACTCCCCCTGAGCGTTCAAGAAAAGGGGATCAAAGACCTGCAAGCGCTTGTCAGGAAATATTCGGCTTCGTATTTCTTCCTTAACGACAGAAACACTGCTGCGGCACGCATTGACAAAGCGATCGATGCTTCGCTTGAACTTCTCCAACCCGCAGTCTTAGACCTTCCCGACGAAGTCGCCATAAGCCGCATCCCTCCTCATACGTATCGGAAAACTGTCTTTAACTACGAAGATCAAGATCTCATCAAAACGTGCTGGCACACCATCCTCTCGCGGCTAGAGCAGGCGCAAGCTCCGCTGTTCGTCCTAGGGCGCGAATGCTGGCCACCGCTGTGGCACCACACGCTCTTGATTTTGAGCAGGGAATTTCAGGCCGAGATGATCGCCGCAGAAGCCCTCCATGGACATCTAGGGTCATACCACCCAGAAAAATTTCTCGGCTACTTTGCGCTCAGCAGCCTCAACATTGACCTCAAAGACTCTTTTGACAGCCTCTTTGTCTTCGGGGTTCCCAGCGACTGCCCATGGCTTGAGATGATCGCTACCCATCACGACGTCTCAGCGGGAGTAGACCACGAGCTTTTTACGCTCAACTCGAGCGGCATCTCATTCGGCGACGGGCGAGAGTGTATGCCTCCCGTCTGCCTGAAGGAATTCTTCTGTCACGCACCTCCTATCGCACGAACGGCGTGGGCGAAAGAGCAACCCCATGCCTCGGAACACCAGCCTTCGTGGCATGCATTAGCCTCGACCATCAAAGACGACGCGTCTCCCCTGTTTGTCCCTCATGACGAGCAGCTCATCTCCTTCCTCATCCAATTCCCGCCTTTTGCCAAGATCTTCATCCAGCCAGAGCATGCGGATGATGCGTGGGCACCCGTGTCCATTGCCTCTTGGGCACACGGCGACCCATCCTCAATGATCTTCACAGCGGGGACTCTCGATGTCCTCTCGCGCACGTTCGGCCGTCTCCATCGGCATAGGCTGCCTCATCATCTCATCTTCCTTCTCTACGACTCGGAAGACTCCTCTCAGGAAGCGGCGGCTTTACTGTCAGCGACACCGCTGACCAATGAAGAGGATGTCAGCGAATGGCTGTCCCGTGAACATCAGATCTCGCATCACCCCGGAATCATCTGGATGTCGCGAGAAGAAGGATAGGAACGGTCAAGCTCGCAGTTGAGCTTGAGGACATTGACACGTCGAGGGAACAGTCCTAGGAGAGAAGGCTCTTCTTCGCGAAGGACCAGAGCGCGAAGCTCGTCTTCCGAGATCCCTCGTGCCGCTGCCACTCGCGGCAGCTGGAACAGCGCGGCGTTCAGAGAAATTTCAGGATCTATGCCACTTGCTGAGGCCATCGTCATATCATCAGGGACGCCAACAGAACGGTCGTGCTCCGACTCTTTCAGATGCTGTATTCTCTCATCAACAGCAGTGCACAGGAGGGGAGACGACCAGGGGAGATGTGACCCCTGCGAAACAAGAAGAGGCCCATGGTCTTTGGGAATGGCCGACGGCCGGGACCAGAAATAGGCAGGAGACGAAAATGGCTGGCCAACATAGCGAAGGCCAACGGTACATCCATGCAGCGACACCGCGTGAGCATCGGCAGCCCCAGGGAACAACAGACGGCCCACCATCCACACACAAAGCGGATACACACCTCCAAACACAATGGTGGCGAAGAGCAATAAACGCACAGAGGCTCGTATATGTCGTACCACGTTTTTTCCCTTATGCAAACCAGGATACAATCATGTCGATCGCTTTGATGCCAGCAAACGGCATCACAATACCGCCGCTCCCCCAGAGCAGCAGGTTGCGATGAAAGAGCCGCTGCGCATCTACCACTTCATACCTCACCCCTCTGAGAGCAAGAGGGACCAGCCCCAACATGATACAGACGTTGAAGATGACACAGGAAAGGATTGCCGTGGCTTCGGAGTGTACGCTCATCACATTCAAGATGCCCAGCTGAGGACAGAGAGGGAAGAAGACAACGGGAATCATCACGAAATACTTTGCCACATCGTTGGCAATGCTAAACGTCGTCAACGCGCCTCGCGTCATCAACAGCTGTTTGCCGATACCTACGGCTTCAATGAGCTTTGTCGGATCACTATCGAGATCGACCATATTCGCAGCCTCTCGCGCTGCTTGCGTGCCACTGTTCATCGCCATGGCGACGTCAGCCCTGGCAAGTGCCGGAGCATCATTAGTACCATCACCCGTCATCGCAACGAGGTGGCCATCGGCTTGAAAGCGCTCAATAATGCGAAGCTTGTCTTCGGGGGTGACCTGCCCAAAACATTCGTCAACACCGGCTTCGGCAGCAATTGCCACAGCCGTCATTTGGTTGTCGCCGGTCATCATGACCGTTCGGATTCCCATCTTCCGCAACTGCACAAACCGCTCTTTCAATCCAGGCTTGATAATATCCTTCAAGAAGATTGACCCCATGACCACGTCATCTTTAGTAACGACGAGCGGAGTGCCTCCTTTGATAGAGATGACTTCGACCTGCTTGACGACTTCCTTAGGAACGCTCATGCCCTTCTGACGAAGCATGTTCTCAATGGCATCAAGAGCGCCTTTACGAAAAATGCCCATCGGTGTGTCGACACCGCTCATCCTCGTCTTGGCCGTAAAGGGGACAAACGCCCATGCCGTCGCATCGTACGTCTGTGTGCAGCCATACACCTCTCTAGCCAGCTTAACGATGCTCTTGCCTTCGGCAGTATCATCTGAAATAGAAGCAATGAATGCCGCCTCAGCAAGTTCCGCCTGAGAAATGCCGGAAGCAGGGAAAAACTCCGACGCTTGTCGATTGCCCAACGTAATCGTCCCCGTCTTGTCGAGCAACAGAGTATCAACATCTCCAGCTGCCTCAATAGCGCTTGGCGTAAGCGCCAGAATATTATGGCGAATCATGCGATCCAAGCCGGCAATACCTATCGCAGGGAGAAGGCCTCCTATAGTCGTGGGAATGAGGCAGACAAGCAATGAGACGGCGACGAAGGGATCTAAGAGCAGGTCGAGACCGAGAAAGCCGCTCGCCACGCAGAAGAGAGGATCCAAAGTAGCAATGACGATCAAGAAGACGAGGGTGAAGCCGGCAAGGACAACGTGCAGTGCCTCTTCATTGGGCGTCTTCCGACGCGTGGCTCCTTCCACAAGCTGGATCATCTTTTCTAAAAAGCCCTCTCCGGCACGCGCTGTCACGCGCATCACCATCCAGTCGGACAGGACGACCGTCCCCCCTGTCAAAGCACTGACATCACCTCCTGATTCGCGAACGACAGGAGCGCTCTCCCCCGTCACAGCGCTCTCATCCACGAGTGCCACCCCTTCGATCACCTCTCCATCGCATGGTATAATATCGCCTTTCGTCACAAGAACCGCATCTCCGACGGTAAGGTCTGAGGCTGGGACAATGGCATAGTGCTCTTTATCACCGGCGCGCTGTAAGCGCTTCGCCGTTGTCTCTGTTTGCAGAGCGCGAAGAGAGGCCGCCTGTGCCTTGCCCCGGCCTTCAGCAATAGCTTCCGAAAAATTGGCGGACAGCGACGTCATCCACAAGAACAAGAGAATCAACCCATGGAATCCAAGATTTCCAGAACCCTGCGCATATTCGTAGAGGAGGAGCACCGTCAAGAAGAGGTTGACGAAGAACACCACCGCCATCGTAGGATTTTGAAGCAACCGGCGAAGGGAAAACAATTTGGCAAACGCCATTGGCGCAGCTTTCCGAATCAACTCCAACGTCGTCAGTGCTGCTGCCCGTTTCTTCCGTTTCATGTCCAGATTCCTACCCAGAAGTGAAGTGGTCGATGATCGGTCCCAGTGTGAAGGCAGGCAAAAAATTCAACGCCCCAATAATCAACATGACGAACGCAAACCAGAGGCCAAAGGCAATAGTATCCGTCGCCAACGTACCCGCCGTCTGAGCCACATGCTTTTTCTCAACGAGAGCCCCAGCCAACGCCAGTGTGAGACCAGCAGGAACCAGCCGCCCGAAATACATGGCAATCCCTGTCAGCAAATTATACAAAAGGGAGTTCGCCGCCAGCCCCCCAAAGGCGCTCCCATTGTTGGCTGCTGACGAAGAAAAGGCGTATAGCACTTCCGTGATGCCATGGGGAGAACGGCTGGAGAGCGCTTGGACTCCTGAAGGATGGAGAAGGGCAAGAGCTGTGAAGAGAAGAACGATGACAGCAGGGAAAATGGCAAGCAGCGCCACGGACTTCATCTCCCGAGCTTCGATCTTCTTCCCTAGGTATTCGGGCGTTCTGCCAACCATGAGCCCAGCGGCAAAGACCGCAATGAGGAGAAAGACGATCGCCATCGTCATCCCAGTTCCGATCCCACCAAAGACCACTTCTCCCAGCTGCATCAACCCCAAAGACACACCACCAGCAAGGGGAGATAATGAAGAAAGAGAGCAGTTGACAGCGCCATTGGCCGTGGCTGTGGTTGTCACTGCCCATAGGATAGACCAGTATGGCCCGCAACGGCATTCCTTACCCTCCATATTTCCTTCTGCTTGGAAGAGCGAGCGCTCGCCCCCTAGAAGCGAGGGAAGATCTTGCCCTTCCGCCCAACAACTGAGTGACACGGCCACAAGGAAAAGCACTGCCATCACGCTGAGGAACAGCAGGCTTTGCCGTGGAGCGCGCGCCAACTCGCCAAACGTTCGGCACAGTGCTATGGGGATCAGAAGAATAGCCGCGAGTTCTATGAGCGTCGACCAGATCGTCGGATTTTCGAGTGGATGGGCGCTGTTGGCAGCGAAAAAGCCGCCTCCATTCGTCCCAAGCTGTTTGATCGCAATCTGTGAGGCACACATCCCCACTGGAATCGTAGCGGGAGCCTTTTCAAGCGTGGTGTAGGAAATCTCCCCTTTCGCAGACTGGGGCACGCCACTCGCCAACAAGAGGACGGACGTCAACAACGACAGCGGCAGCAGAACGTACAAAGAAAAACGAACGCAATCCCGCCAGAAGTTCCCTAGCGTCTTCGCCTGCGCCCGGTAAAACCCTCGCGCCAAGACACATAGCAGTGCCATGCCCATCGATGCCGAGAGGAAGTTCTGGACCGTCAACCCAACCATCTGAAGAGGCCATGACATCTGTACTTCCGGGGTGTACGACTGCCAGTTGGTATTGGTCACAAAGCTGATGGCTGTGTTGAACGCAGCAGACGCTGAAAAATCAATCGCTCGAGCATCGAGAAAGGACCAAACGGACTGAAAGCGCAGCAAAAGAAAGAGAACGACAATTCCAACCGTGTGCAAAGAGAGGAGAGCGAAGAAATACTCCTTCCAACTCATCTCGTATCTATATGAAACTCCGATCACGGCTGCACATCGCTGTTCCACCCACACCAAGGGCTTGAGCAGAGAAATCTTCTCGGGGTCTTCAACCACAACGGCAATATATCCGCCCAAGGGCCATGCAAGGGCCATCAGCACGAGAAGAAAAAGGCTAGTGACAATGATCGCCGCAATCATTCAAACCACTCCGGAAATGTCAAATTCACGAGAACAAAAGCCGCTAATCCCAAAAAGAAGAGGGGAACAATAGGCATCACGACCTCCTCCGGATCACAACACCAAGGACATGGACAAGAATGACAGCCATGATCGTCATGCCGGCAAAGAGCAGCGTCACTCCTATATCCTCCATACCCAGACCCATTATCCCTTTGCTTCTTCTTCGGTTCTATCTAATGAAAGTGCCATCAGATGAGCAAACGCTTCGAGAATCGCCCAATACTCTTCAAGGCAGGCTCCTCCCACGGGATAGACGCCCAACGCTCCGGTGACCGGACGATCCGCAACGCGGAGAGGGATCCACACTCCTCGTGCCGATGGGAGAGTATCGGTTCCCAGGCCGGCGATCTCTCTGTGGTCGATCGCCCACCGAGCAGCCATCCGCTCCGTAGCGTCAAAGACCACGTCCACAGTCCCCAACTTCCTATCTTCACTGGGCCCTTTTATGTAGAGAATCGCCTCAGCATTCACCAGCGCACCAAGATGTTGATTCACGCGCTTCACCATGGCCTCAGGGGTCGACGCCGACGCCAGATCTCGACTTAGCTCAAACAGGCGAAGCATCTCCTGATGGCGAGAGACCGCCACGGCAGCCAGCCGCCGCTGCCGAGAGGTTAATCGATTGACCACGATGCCAATCACCAATGTCGCTGTGGCAAAGAGCAGCGGCTCCCCCTGCGTCACCCACTGGTCAAAATCTTCCACATAGACAGCGTCCAACATAAAAAGCGCCGAAACCACATAGACATAAAAACTCAATGGCGGAAGAAAGAGGGCAGCAACAGCTGTGGAAAGAAGATAGAGTATCGCCAATGAGGTGTGGCTGAGAAGGTCGCTAAAAGGTGCAAGAGCAAGCGTAAGGAGGCCAACAAGACCAAGAGGCAACCCCACGGAAGAGATGAACTGAAACGGCGTTCTCATTCGTCGATGCACCTCTGGATGCGGCTCAAGCCTTTCTTCCCCTCGCCATCCGCTTGAAATGACATAGACGTCAATGGCGGCATCCTTGCGCACCAGCTCGTCGACAGGAGATCTCTTCCATAGCCTCTTGAACCAAGGCATCCGAGAATGCCCCAAGATAATTTGCGTCACTCCATGGTCCTTCGCATAGGTGAAGATCGCGTCTGCGATCGACTCCCCAGGCAATGTGACGACAGTAGCACCAAGCTCTTCGGCAAGATGAAGATGCTTGGTCAGCTGACGGCGCTGTTCTTCGGGGCGGAAGGCCATATCAGGAGTTTCAACAGAGGCCACCATCCACTCCGCCTTGAGCATATCGGCTAGGCGCTTTGTGACTCTAATCACGCACTCGCTAAAAGGGCTGGGACCTATGGACGCCAGAAGCTTAGGCGCCACCTGAGCGACAATAGCTTCTCCAGAGACCCTCTCCCGACCAGTGTCAACGATAGCCGCGGTCTTCCGCAAGGCAATCTCCCGGAGGAGTTGGAGGTTTTCTTTCTTAAAAAATTTGTGGATCGCACGCGCTGCCTGCTCAGGAACGTAGACCTTCCCCTGACGCAACCGCTCTAAAAGCTCTTCTGGAGCTAAGTCCACTAACTCCACTTCAGCAGCAGCATCTAAAATACGGTCAGGAATGCGTTCACGCACCGCAACCCCTGTGGCCTGTTCGATAGGATCTTGAAAGCTCTCTAGATGCTGGATGTTCAACGTGGTATAGACATCAATACCCGCTGTCAGCAGCTCTTCGACATCCATATAGCGCTTGCTATGGCGAGAGAGAGGGACATTGGTATGGGCCAGCTCATCGACGATAGCCAGTGAGGGATGCCGTGCGAGAACAGCGTCGATGTTGAGCTCTGTCAGCTCAACACCTTTGTACATAATTTTTGCTGTTGGGATACTCTCCAGCCCTTCTAGAAGCCGTTCGGTCTCTTTACGCCCATGAGTGACAGCCAGAGCCACCACCACATCGATGCCCTCCGCCTTCCGCTGCCGAGCCGCTTCGAGCATTGTATACGTCTTCCCAACGCCTGCCGCATATCCGAGAAAAATTTTCAGCCGCCCACGTCGCCGATCTTGACCCATGGCAATCTCCCCTTAGAACCTGGGTTTAGAGAGTGTCAATTACCCTTTCCAGACCGATAAGTTTGAGACAACGTTCGAAAAAATTCGAACGAGATCATGGTACGTCAGATAGAGCAGCAATGCGATCAATAGGATGGCAAATGGAAGGATGATCTTCTCCATTGTTTCCACTTTCAACCGAACACCAGTGATCATCTCAAAGAGAGAGAGAAGAATATATCCCCCATCGAGAACGGGCAATGGCAGCAGGTTTAAAATAGCCAAGTTGAGACTGATGGTGCCTAACCAGAAAAGCGCCTCCTTATACCCGATCGACCACTGCTGCTGGATGACATGAACAATGCCCACGGGGCCACTCATCCACCGAGGACTTAAATAGCCGCCAAAGAGAGCGACAATCGTCTGATAAATCTCTTCGCCAATCGATGCACAGACCGCCAAGGGATTGGGATTATACAACACGATGGTGTCGTGGACTCCAGACAGACCAAGATACAGGTGACGCTCCCGCTGCTGAAGTGTTTCCTGCATTTGTACTCGCACTTGCGAGTCTTCTATAGCCTGCAAAAGGCGCTCTTCTTCTTCCTTCTGCGCCAACACTTCCGCCTCTCTCCCCGACTGTTCGAGAAGCGCGTTCCGCGTTTTCGGCGCAATTGGATTCAGCAGAACAAAAGCACCGACCTGTTTGACCTGCGCTGGTGTCCCTACAGACTGTACCAACTGCAACAACTCCGGCGATTGGTAGGCCGCTCTGAAAAGCGCGTCCGCATCTTGGAGATGCATCGGCTCTTTGGGCGGCACGCTGCGATCCGCGACGACAAGAACGCGTTTTTCCTGGCATGCCTTCAAAATTTCAGCTGCCGAGGCCACTGTCTGCCCTCCTACAGCAACAATGCGATCTCGAGGCCGCAACGTATCATGATAGAGAAGCTTGTGGCTCTCTTTCTCCCTCCCTTCGTTGTCAATAAAAGGAATTGTCCCCTCTACAGTGCCGTCAGACGTCAAATTATATGGCAAAAACCATAGTTGATTGAATCGAGTGTCGTTCAGCTTGGCTTCATACTGCCAGTCCGACAGCTCACCTCGCATATCCGGCGACAATTTCAGCTCGCCGACCGACACGCGAGGAAGATGGACATTGAAGTACTTCCCGTCTCGAAAAACAGTGACAAAGAGACTACCATCGTTCAGCAACGCACTGAGTTGCATCTGGGAGACGAGAAACTCCCCGTCAACCCACACCAATCGATCTGAAGGGAGGATCCCACTGGTCTCTTGTGCTTCGGAACGAATCCCCTCTGTCTCGCCCTTTGGCGCCTTCCACACTAAAAAGCTAGCAGGAGCCAACACGCCTGTCGTCAGAATGCCTTGTTCTAGGGCTAAAGGGTGTTGGTAGGGCTTGATATCAACCGTAAAACGGTCTCCAGGCCCTTGCGCCGTCCCAAGCTTCTCCACTTCGACTGTGAGCGGCGCCCCGCTTGTCATAGCTGCGTAGAAATGATCCTTGGAGCTTCTGACGGGCTTGCCATTATACGAGAGGATGCGATCGCCAGGGCGTACGCCTTTGGCGTACAGCTCAGAATGAGGGTCTAGCCATCCTATTCTTCCGCTGACGTCAGAAAATGTCTTCGCACGCCCACCTGTCAAATAGATAATGGAAAAGGCGAGAAGAGCAAAGAGAATATTCGCGAGTGGCCCGCAGAGAGCGACCTTCATCCGAGCGAGGGGGCTCTTGGAAAAAAATCCGTCGGCAGCTTTGTAGGGACTTTCTCCCCGTTTTGCTTCCATCCCCGCAATTTTGACGTACCCACCAAAGGGAATCCAACAGATATTGATACGCACACCCTTATGGAAAAAGGAGATGAGAGGGCGGCCGAAACCAATGCCAAACACTTCAACGCGCATGCCAACGCGGCGAGCCATGAAGTAATGCCCTGCCTCATGGATAAGCACGAGGAAGCCCAAGCCGATCAGGGCCAAAAGAAATGCGACGAGACCATCAATCATTGGCAATCAAAAGCTCCCTGCGAAACACTTGAGTGGGTTGCACATGACACCTTCGATTATGACAAACATTCCCTTTTCTGACATGGATTTTAGCGGGAATGGCTACCCACATAGTGTGCGCCTATACTTCCAACATACACGAGTGCGAGGATCACCGCCGCAAGAGCTCCCGTTGAGACGGGAAGATAGTACACCGTCAGCAGGTGGCGAGCGGCGGCCACAGCCACGAATACAGCGCCGATGCCAATACATACGGAGAGGATGAGAAGGGGACGAAGGCTGTTGGTCCACAGCCGAGCTGAAAGAGGCGGAAAGACAAAGAAGGCCAGCGTCATCACAAAGCCAACCGCACGAAAGGCAGAGACCGACGTCAGCGCCACTTGGGCAATGAGCAGATAGTGGAGGACCGAAGGACGAAAGCCCGCCATCTGCGCAAAGCTACCATCAAAAATGGCGACTGAATAGCCCCGTATCAACACAATGCCAGTGGCAAGGGTGAGCACGGCCACAAAAAACACAAGCGGAATATCGCTGGCCTGCAACGCGTCGGGGTCCCCCATCAAGAGCTCAACGCCAGCACGGGCATCGCGACTCCATAGAGACAGCAAGGTCACACCAAGAGCGCAGAGAGCTGAGAACACCATGCCATTGCTAGCATCTTCGCGAACAGAACGCACGCGAGAAAGCTGTTCTGTCAACAACCCCGTTACAAGCCCCACGGCTAATGAAGCTGCGATCATCACAGGGGTCGATGGTGACGAGGCAGCGACGCCACTTCCTTGGAGCCAAATGGTGATCATCAGCGCAATGACGATCCCCAAAAGCATGGTGTGAGAAAGGGCATTGGCCATCATGGTCAAGCGCTTGAGGACGAGGAAGACCCCGAGAAAGCTGGCGCTGCAGGCAAACAGCCCCATGACAATAAGCTGAATTTCGTCAGCAAACAATGCCGTTCGACACAAAGCCGCTAGCCTTGAAAAGAAAACGCCAAACCACTCCCAAAAAGTGACATCAAAGTATGGATCCATCACGCCATGTATGCTTTAGGCGGGGAGAGATGACGTATCTCGAGGAAACAGCAACGCTTCCACGCCTTCGATGATGATATGCAGACAGGTCATGTGCACCTCCTGAATGCGATCTGATGTAACAGCATGTGGCACAAGAAGTTGAAAATCAGCAACATTGAGCAGATCCCCTCCTCCTTTTCCCATAAGACACACCGTTTTCATTCCTCGCCGGGAGGCCTCGCCAACAGCAGTGATGATATTGCGAGAACGCCCACTGGTTGTCAACGCCACAAGAACATCCCCCTCGCGACCAAACGCCTCTACTCCTCTTCGATACACATCGTGAAACCCAAAGTCATTCCCCACACAGGTAAGATGGCCAGGCTCTGAGAGGACAATAGCCGGGAGTGCCTTTCGTGGTGCGCGAAAGCAACCCGTCAACTCCTCAGCAAAATGGGCAGCATCGCACAGCGACCCCCCATTTCCGGCCACGAGCACCTTCTGTCCCGATGCAAAAGTTTTTGACAACAGGTGAGACACTTCTGCCATAAAGGTCACCGCCGTCGGCGATGAGATGAACGCCATCGTCGCCGCAGCGTCGAGCGCAGCAGTTCGCACGATGTGCGTCAACTTCTCTGGAGAATGCTGTTCATTACCCATACACGACCTGTATCCAGTAGACCGCAAGCCCTGCTACATAGCCAGCAAGAGCGGGCAAAGAGGCTTTTCTCACGTACCAGAAGAAATCGACTTTTTCCAGCCCCATGAACGCCACACCTGCCGCGGATCCAATAATGAGTAAGCTGCCCCCGGTCCCAGCTGCATAGGCAGCCACCGTCCAAAATGGACTGTCCATAGCATATGTCGCAAGGTCGTACATACCCATGCAGGCCGCGACGAGCGGGACATTGTCGACAACCGACGACACCAAGCCTATGATCACAGCGATCACTTCCTTTGTAGAAAAGAGAGCGTCGAGTCGATAGGCAAAATAGTGCAGGATATTGGCAATTTCCAACACATTGACACTCAGCAAGATGCCAAGGAAAAACAGAAGGCTCGTCACATCAATTCTGGGAAGAATGGCAGGGAATCGAAGATGCTTGCGGTCGGGGTGGCCTCGGTGAAGGACATCGGTCAGCACCCATAGGCCTGCCATCCCTGTCAACATCCCCATGAAAGGAGGGAGACCGGTCAGAGCCCTAAATACAGGCACCATCATCAGCACTCCCAATCCGCAGAAGAGGATGAGCAAAGCGTGAGGCTGCACACTCATGTCAAGCGTTGATCGATCTGGCATATGCCCCTTGACCAACCGACCGGCAAAGAGCAGCGCCGCGACCACGCACACAATACTCGGCAGGAAGAGCTGTCGCATCATGGTAAAGGTCGATAGCTGCCCACCAACCCATAGCATGGTCGTTGTCACATCGCCAATGGGTGTCCATGCTCCTCCGGCATTGGCCGCGATTACGATCACACTTCCAAAAATCAGTCGCTGGTTACTATCTTCGATCAACTTCCGCAGCAACATGATCATGACGATGGCTGTGGTAAGATTGTCGAGAATTGAGGAGAGGAAGAACGCAAGGAGGCCGACCATCCACAGGCTGGCCTTCTTCGATGAAAATCGCAACATATTGCCGACCAGGCTCAGGCCGCCATGTACCTGCATCGTCTCCACAATCGCAAGGGCACCGAGCAAGAAAAACACGATTTGCGCCGTTTGAGCAAGGCCATCTCTAAACATCGCAAGGTCTGATGCATGCGGCTCAGGACCAGCAAATTGAGCGATCCAGCAGACGGTTGCCGTAAGCAGCGCACTGGTCGTCTTATTAATTCCAATTGTATGTTCGAAAATAATACACAAATATCCTATCACAAAAAAAGCAAGTACCCACCATTGATGGGATGAGAGAGCTTCTTGCATACAGTACTCCAAGTCGACGCAAAGGAACGTATTCAGGCAGAGGAACTGTTATACACCTCTTCGTGATTTCCTGAAAACGCTGAGGCAAAGGAGCCACCAGGATATGGGAAGGAACAAAATACTCCTGGTGGCTCCACCCCAATTACAAATGGATGGTCGCCCATCCGTAGTATAGGATATTATTATTGAGTCATGTGCGATGTCCCTTTTGGAGGGTAGAGTAGAAGCATTTTCTCCCGCATGTCAAAGCATATGGGCTTCGTCGGTTTTGGGTAGCTCGATCCAAAAACCTCCCACGTTCTCTCTAAAAATCCACATCGCAAATGACTCTTATCGAAGTGTCGCTTTGGCATGACGATGCTTCCTATTCCATCCCCCAGGAATTGAAATCACATATTCATCTCTGGCCGCCTCAACAGACCTTGGAGCACCAGAGAGGCGCGAAGCTTTTGGAGCAGAAGGCTCTTCTTTGCCCAAAATCGATGCGATCTCCTCAAGCGCTTGATTCGAGAGATGCTCTAACGCCGCAAGGAATTTCTCCGATGCCAGCACACTGTTGCGCTGCCAATCTTCCCCTTCCAACATCGAAACGAGTTCCTTGTGAAGGGTAGAGAGGCGGGCGATAAACGCTGTTTGCATGGCTGGAGAGATAGCAGAGATCAGCACCTCTAATAAAGTCGTGAGCTGCTCTTGGATTTCGGACACCTTCTTCTCTTCGATGGCTGCTGAAAGCAGCGCGACAAGCGCATTCATGTGCGAGGTGATCTCTGGAAATGTCGGAATCTGCTCCTCAATTTTTGCCCGGATCACCTCTTGCAGTGCAGGAATCTCGCGATGAATAGCTGCCGCCGCCCGTTGGGGAGCAGAACCCTCCACTACTTCGGCAGCCTCTTGGGCTCCTGCCCCTTCAGTTTTCAGGGAGACCTTGACCACTTCGGGTTGCTGTAGTTGCGATCTCGTCGACGGCGCTACATTGACCACCAACACGGCTTTATCCGTTCCAGAAGCAACAGGATCCTGATGCGATTCGAGATCATCCGACGTGGATTCCACAGGTGGCTGGCGCTCCACCTCATCGGGTTCTATTCGAACTTTAATCTCTCCCACAATCGGCAAATTAAATGAAATGCTCATCCCCTACTCCTACATTTTCTATTAACTGAATATGAGTATGGGTCGGCAATAATTAAGATGTAATTAACAAAGGATTAAGATGTGCATCTCGCAGCTCCATCTCCGAAGCAGGGATATAATGGGCCGCCGCTGCCGCCGGCGTCAGAGAGAAGAGGCGAACATGGGCCGCACGATCACGCAATCCCAGATTGAAGGATATCATGCATCTTAATGAGACCGATGCATCGTGTATCATCAACCACAGGGAGCACTGTGATAGGATGCTTTTGGTCCGCCTCCATCGTACGCATCGCCTCATACGCCAAGACATCGGGGGTCGTGGTACGAGGAGCTGCGGTCATCAACGCCCCCATGGTCGCCCCTAAGGCAGCCGGCCCTAATTTCTGGAGGGCTCGGCGCAGATCTCCATCAGTGAAAATGCCAAGCAGCCTCGTCGCATCATCAACAACGCATATGCAACCGCACTGTTTGTTCGACAGCTCCACGAGCACGCTTCCAAGGACATCCAAAGGTGCGCATAGAGGTAGAGAAGCTCCCGACACCATCAGATCGCGAACTTTGATGAGATTTCTTCTTCCAATGCGGCCTGCGGGGTGGTTTTGGATGAAATCGGAAACAGAGATACCCTTTAATCGCATCACCGCCATTGCCAACAGGTCTCCGAACACAAGCTGAGCTATAGTTGACGTCGTCGGCGCTAAATCAAAGGGACATAGTTCCTTTACTGCTGGGAGCACGAAGCAGCGATCACACGCCTGCGCCAAACGCGATCGCTCATTCATCACAACGGCAATGAGCACAGCGCCTTTATTGCGAAGAGCGGGACACAATTCCAAAAGTTCGGGGGACTCTCCGCTCTTACTGAGCAAAAAGACGAGATCGTCGCGAACGACCATGCCGATATCGCCATGCAAAGCATCTTGGGGGGACAGGTACAAGGCCTTTGTCCCCGACGAGCTAAACGTCGTTGCGATTTTCTTTGCGATGATCCCGCTCTTACCTATCCCTGTAAAAACAAGGCCGCCTCGTGACTGAAGAACGCTCTCGATCATCGTCGAAAATTGGTGAATATCAAACCGCTGAATGAGGAGAGAAACGTTTGACTGCACCTCGCACAACAACTCTCTGACAAGATCAGAAAACTGACCTTGGACGCTCTCGTTGACAACGTCCACAACCTGGCTCTTCATCAAGGCATCCTTATGTTCATTCCGGCACCTATAGTACCTCGCGTACACGTTCTTGTCTTCCCAAGATCGTTCGCATAGCAGTATACTTTTCGCAAAATATGCCGTTGGTTTTCATGAACACGAAAGAAGTAGCGCACCAGTTTTCTAATGCCGCTCGCACCTACGATGCATGGGCAAAACCACAGACGCGCGTCGCAAAGAGCCTTTGTTCCTTTCTCCCACAGCATGCTGAGCAGATCGTCGACCTTGGCTGCGGGACGGGGATCATGACACATTTTCTCAGAGAACGGTTTCCAACAGCCTCTATCATCGGCGTCGATCCTGCTGAAGGGATGGTCGAGCAATACCTCCTTCGGTTTTCTAATGACAGTAGCATCTCGGGAATCGTCGCCTCTGCAGAGGCCTTCTGTGCCAATGTCCAATGCGATCTCATTGTCTCAACGAACAGCTTCCACTGGTTCTCAAACAAAAAGAAAGCCCTCGCCAACATCACGCAGTCGCTCTCTCCTTCCGGCGTCTTTGTCATTGCAACACCGTTGGAGCGAACGCTGTGGGAGCTGTACGCAAGCTATTTTGCAGCCACTGGCGCCCAGATCCAGTATGCAGAACTGCTCACAGAGGCAGACCATGCCGCCCTTTTTGCCCAGGCTGGTTTGTGCCAAAAGACACAGCTCGTGGAAGAGTTTCAGGTCGAGAGCCCCGAGCCTCAAGATATCTTTGATTTCCTGCGCAACATCGGAGGCGCACCACCACAAATCAACGATGCCGCCTTGCACAGCGATCAAAAAGGCCGGCTCATCGAATACTACCGTACGCATTTCTCAACGAGCCACGGCGTACGTGCGACGTACCACTACCTGTATGGAGTGTACTCTCGATTGCCGTAATCCTTCGTAGGAGAGCTGCAAATACTTCCGATCCCTCAATGATGTGCAGATCCATCTCAGAAAAACAGATGGAAATCTCTGGCCAATGCGACCGTCGCGCCCAGTCTTTTTCTGTCCCTACCAGACACGCATCAGGAAACGCCGCATGAACGGTATCAGCAAAATGGTGGAGCCGCGCATCGGCGATCTCTCCATGATCTTGGACAATACAATGGTCGACCACGTGAAACCCCATCCGCTCCATAGTCCATCGAAACTGTTCGGGATGAGCAATCCCAGAAATGAGGGCTACTCTCTGTCCTGGGCCGAGCGCATAGTCAGAGCCATCAGGAGAAAAAAATCGTTGTATCACGGGTTTCGTTACGATGATAGGACGTCGAAACGGCTGCAACGACGCTTTCAACGCCGGTAAAGAAGCATCCGCATTGGTAATGACGAAGTAATCGGCCTCTTGAAGGCGAGAAAAAGGCTCTCGGAGCAGCCCTCGAGGCAAAAGCCATCCATAGCCGTCAGGGCATGTGCAATCGATCGTGGCAATTTGGAGCTGCTGTGGGATGTCATATCGCTGCAGGCCATCGTCGAGCAGGATGACATCGCACGGCTCATCAAGCGCTTGGACAGCATCCCATTTCCGCTCACAGGCAGCAACAGTCACACGAGGAAACCTCCTCCCAATCATCGCTGCTTCATCACCAACGGCATCAGCAGAACAGTGTGCGCCCTTGGCCACATATAGTCCGCGAGCTGTCCGCCGGTAGCCGCGAGTAGCAAGGCCAACAGTGCCAGAGAGATGGCGAAGGAGCAGGGCGATACACGGCGTTTTTCCAGTGCCGCCAACAGTGATGTTGCCAATGCTCACTACGGGCGTCGAGAGCGTTCTTGAACGAGCTTTTCTCAACAACAGCGCCCGGCGTAGGACAATCGCACCCCAAAAGAGCACGCTCACCATCGCCAAGGGAAGTAAACAGAGAGCAACCAACCATGATTTTTCCGCTGCTTGTACAGCACGAAGATACCACTGCTCAAGACGTGTGCCCATCTCTCGTCGCCTCCCCGTCTCCAGAAGGTATGGGCTGTTTATGCGGGTCGAAGGCTGGATTGCGAAGAGCCACGGACAGCTCCTGCTCCACTTCAGGAGTGAGGATATGCTCCATCTCTTCAGCACTCGGGTGCACTCGCTCTTTTGCCATACCGCAGTATTCCACAAGATACAACTCCCAAAGCCTGTGCAGACGCACTAGCTTCTTCCCAGCATAGATGCCCTTCTCTGTCATTTCCGCCGTCCCATCAGGAAGCATGCGTAAGAAGCCCTCCTTCTGAAAACGGCGAACAGCCCTGTGCCTGGAATACGGAGGCAGCAGAAAAATTTCGTCCAGCTGCTCGCGCGTCAGCACCCACGCATTAGCTTGCGAGCATTGTTTCCACATGTTCTTCAGAATGTTTTCCGTTCGACAGCGTTGGACAAAGCAATACCGTCGCCATGCTCGCATGACGAGCCCTTCTGACGGGGAAAAGAGGAGCACAGCACAAAAACACGCTGCCAACAGCAGCGCAATCAACGGCCCCGTCGGCAGCCATACCGACCGCCCAACAGCCTCCTGCATGGCAATGGCACAATGGTGCGACAGGAGCACCCCAAGAAAGCCGCAGAAAGCGCCAATCAGAGCGGCGATCCATAACACCTTCTCAAAATGAGATGTCAGCAGCCGCCCTGAGACAACGGGAAAGATCAAGATCGCTGACAGCAGGACGATGCCCATAGCTCGGATGCTCACAATCACTGTGATGACGAGCACGCCCAAAAAAAGCCATTCAAGGCTTCGCGTCGTCAGACATCCTAAACGAGCAAAGTCCGCATCAAAAAGAGCTGCCTTCAGAGACCTGCGGCATATGACGACAATGCCAAGCCCCACAAGTGCCAAAAGACATGAGAGGAGCACATATCGGTCGCGCATCGTCGCTGCCTGCCCGACCAAAAGCGCTTCCAAGCGCCGCCACAACGTTGGATAGACAGATTGCACCGCGGAAATAAGGAGTAACCCAAGTGCAAAGCTAGCAGCAAGAATAGCGGACAGTGCGGCATCATTCGTTGCCAGCCGTCGTTGGACAAGCCAGCCAACGGCTCGAGCAGCCACAAGAGCGCTGACAACAGCCCCGGCAAATGTGATCAGTGTGACCGTTGTCGGAGCTGACACTTCGAACACCGACTCTGCAAAGATAGCCCCGATGACCATTCCTGGATAGCACGCATGGGACAGCGTCTCTCCCACCAACGACTGACGGCGAAGGACGACAAGGGCGCCAATCACAGCTCCCAACGCGCCCATCACAGCACAGGAAAACAGAGGCCCTCTCAGAAGCGGGTCAAACACCATCCATTCAGACACCGCCATGGACAGCTCTTCCCTCAGCAAAGGTTGATAATATCTTCACAACCTCCTCAACGATGGCTAGATTCCTGCCATAGGTCAGATACAAGTTTTCAGCAGTAAAGACTTTGTGCATAGGGCCGCACGCAACGAGCCTCGTATTCAGCAGAATGGCCCAATCAAAATACTTCCCCGCTGTCACGAGATCGTGGTGAACGATAAAAATCGTTTTTCCTTCGCGCTTAAGAGAGCACAAGACGTCTATCAGAATCTGTTCGCTCACCTGATCAATCCCTTGAAAAGGCTCATCAAGGAAATAGAGGTCGGCATTTTGTGCAATAGCGCGTGATAGAAAGGCACGCTGTTGCTGTCCTCCGGAAAGCTCGCCGATCTGCGCATGCGATAATGAACTCAGCCCTAACAGCTTTAGAGCTTTGTCGACACTGTGATGGTCTTCTCGACGTAAAGGGCGGAACAGCCCACGCCTCGGATAACATCCCATTTCCACGAGATCCCGGACTGTCATGGGAAAGTCCCAATCCACAATCTCTCTCTGTGGTACGTAGGCAATCTTTCGTCGGATGGCGTCCACCTTGTGGCCAAGCAATCGAACAGCACCCGTTGTTCCCTCTAACAACCCCAGAATGGCTTTTATCAGTGTTGTCTTTCCTGCGCCATTCGGCCCCATAATCCCCACAAGATGCCCAGTGGGAACCGAAAGATGGACGTCCCATACTATGGGGGAAACGCCATAATGAACCATCAACCCCTGCACATCGAGCGCCGCCGGCTTATCGCGTTTCATAGAACGCCTCATAGAGAGCATGCGCGTTATGCTCCATTGTTTCTTCATACGTCATCTGAGGTCCCATCGTATCAGAATAGAGAGAATCATGAGAGAGGAAGAGTTCATGTCCTTTTTTGTTACATACTTCAATGACCTTGTGCAAGGAGTCGCGATTCATGCCTTCCTCTGCAAAGAGAATTCTCACTCCATGCTCAAGGATATACGCAACGACAGCATTGAGGTCTTGGGTGCTGATCTGGCTTTCTGGAGCAAAGCCTTCAGGAGCAATGCATCGCCGCTTCCATTCCTCTGATTGAGCCTCCTGTGGCATGGCAAGGTACGCTCGGCAAAAATACTGGAAGGCATCATGCGTTGTGACAAGGTACCGTTTTTCGGATGGGATGCGCTGCATGCGCTCCTGTATGTGCGCATGGACGGCCATATATTTTCGGACCGCCCGCGAAGCCCGTTCATGGAAATACTCCGAAAGATCTGGTCGAACCGTCGCAAGACGATGGGCGACCGCCGTTGCCCCCTGCGCCCACAGCGAGATGTCCATCCATATATGAGGATCAACCGTTGGGCCAATGAACAACGCCTCTCCAGTCAACTGAGCCACCGCATCGCCAACAGCGCAGGCATTATACGCAGAAAGATACCTCGTTAACGTTGTCCCTTGTTCTAATCCAAGACCGGACGAAAAGACGACATCTGCTCGTCTGAATTTCTCATCATCTCCTTTGACAAGCTTGTACGAGTGCGGGTCATTTTGACCATCGACAAGAACGAACACGTCGACATATTCGCCGCCAACGCTCTCAACGAGCGAGGCGACAAAGGCGGTCGTGCACAATGCCTTGATCTTTCCGTTGTCCTTCATCCACTCTCGGACCTTTCGATGTTGGCGCTCCATGTGCTGACACCCAAAGAAACCAATGACCACACACAAAAGAAGGCCGTACCAAGCGCGATACTTCATCGGACAATACCCTTATTCAAGTGGCTCTCTTTACCACGTTTCCAAACGAAAGAGGAATGTGAAAAATATTTTTCGATCATTCGTGGACGCCGATGCATATCCATGCGAACATCACTTTCGAGAACAGAGCGATTTTTGTCTAACTATGTGATTGACTATTCACTTTGTATTTGTTATCTAGGTCTGCGTATCGGTTACTTTTTCGGATTAGAGTCATAAATTTTTGAGGTTTGTAAGATGTTTACTGAGCAAGAAAAAAGACAGGGATCCCCTATGTCAGTGACAAGTGTCGAGCTCGAGCAGCTCATCTCCGGTGCCATAAAGAAAATTGGTGGAAAAAAGGAGAATGACCTGTGTCGATATTTACCAATGGTAACGGGTGGATACATGCATCATTTTACTCTTCGCAAGATGAAACATCAAGTTCCTGAACGTTTAGCTGATATGATTCGTCGCTTTATTATCGATACAGAAAAACCCCTGACTGTAAAACCCAAACAACGCGCTGCTCGTGGATCCCGAAAAAAGAAAGGCCAAGTGGTACTGAACGAATCCGACATCGAATGTCTCCTCACCTTTGCACGCTCGGTTGGCAATAAAGATATCATTCGCAAGCTCCTCCCTCGCAAAGAGCTGAAGGTGATCAAGCGAGAGCTGATTGCTTCGATCCGAAATAGCGTCGTAGACCACAATCTGTGGAACACCTACGTCGAAGCGTTGACCTAATTTCTTTTTCAACGCCGACCATTTCAACCCGAGGAACCCTTATCGCGTTCTCTGACCACCACCAGGTGAGTCGAGGAGCGGGCTCAAACGATCAATCGAATAGAGCAGAGAGCGCGATAGGGAGCACTCGGGTTAGCTAGTAGGATTTTTAGAGGAGAAGTGGGGGATTTTTGGATCGAGCTATCCAAAGCCGACGAAGCCCATATGCCAGGGCATATGGACGAGAAGGGTTGGGATAGCTTCAGCCACAAAGGCTCTACTCTGTCTTTCAAAAGCCACAGTGCACATGGCTCTAGTACACATCGCGTCGATAGCGACATTGATGGTGAAGTTCTCTGAGGAAGCGCGTTGCCGCTTCGGGGGAACACCCTCCTTCACTCACCGCAATGTTCACAAGGCAGGTGTCGACATCTTTGGCCATCTTCTTGGCGTTGCCGCAAACAAAGATGGCAGCGCCGTTGTCAATCCACCGCCACAGCTCGGATCTATGTTCCCACATCCGGTCCTGAACATAGACCTTCTGCTCTTGATCTTGGGAGAAGGCGAGTTCCAAGCGTAGGCGCCCAGCAGCTACCTGAGCCTTCCAAAACTCCTCATAGAAAAAATCGCGAACCCTCGTCTGCTCACCAAAGAAGAGCCAGCAGGGAGGGGGAATGATCGCCCCGACTTCAGCCTCCTGCATGTATGCGCGAAAGGGCGCTACACCTGTCCCTGAGCCTACCATGATCAACGGAACATCGGACGAAGTAGGAAAGGAAAAGTGACGCGATGGCTGGTGAAAGAGCCGAAGTGGCATCGTCATCGGGCATGTGATCAGATAGTTCGAACAGAGGCCCTGGCGAAGCCTCCCGGCACATTCGTACTGAACTCTTGCCACCGTGAGGTCGATTCGACTCCTTTGTAGCGAAGGTCCTGAAGAGATAGAGTACAGCCGAGGGGAGATCGGGGCGAATCCAGCAGCGACGTCTGACAGATTCACGCCATGAGGCACAAACGTACGCAAGAAATGGAGCACATCAAAGCTACCAACCTGCTGAGGCGTTGCAAGCACCTCTCGCACCGCCTCGCGATCTTCATGAGATGCGGCCGACTGACAAGCTAGCTCAGCAAAGCGCTGAGAGACCTTATTGAGATCGACAGCCTCCTCAAAATAGGTCCATAGAGGAAGGCTCCTCTTTGTCCGGGGATCCACAACGGCTGTCGTCGGCTCTAGTTGAAAGTAGGCTATCAACTCCTTCACAACAACTTCTGGATTCTTCGGCCAAATGCCGACACTATCCCCAGGGCGGAATGGCAGGGGATTGTCACGTATGTCAATGGCAATATGCCACGTCTGGCGCAATGCTGGGTCTTTTGTGAGACAGTACCGGTCAATGATGATCCCGTGCGAACACATCATAGCTTTGACACATCGACCTCTCCTCGTTCCCAAGCGCTCTTGAGGGCCTCTCCCTTCTTCGACGAAATCCCTCCCAAGAAGTCGATTGATAGGAGGAGACGCGCCCGTACCCGATCCTTCCCCAATAGGTCTGTGGACTCAAAGAGAGGAAGACCTTGGCGCCGGCCCATGATCGCGGCGTAGAGAATGGGAATCACAGTTTTCTTATGATTGACGTTAAACCTGGTGGCCACGTCGCGAGAGGCCTGGCTAAAACCTGTGCTCCGCCAATTTTCTTGGGCATCCATCGACCAGATCATCGCCTGGAGCATATAGGCAGCGTGCGAAGGTTCAAGACCGTCAACCTCGAACAGCTCTGGAGTGTACTTCAAGTGGTTAATGAACAGGAAGTCGGCAAGCTCTATGAACTCTCCGAACGTCTTCATGCGAGAGTGGCAAAGCGGCATGAGCCTCTTCATGAATTCGTCGTTGAAGATCCATTCTTTAATACACGTCCACAACTGATCTTGAGGTATGTTTTCAATTATATAATGCTGATTTAGCCAGTCTAACTTTTGCATGGCAAAGATCGAGGGTGAAATGCCAATTCTCGAAGGGTCGAACTCCCGAATTATCTCATCGAGCGTATACACCTCGCGGCCATCTGCCATGCTGTATCCCATAAGCGTCAAGAAATTCACAAACGCTTCAGGCCAATAGCCGCAATCGCGGAAGTAGAAGATCGAAGTGGGATTGCGCCGTTTTGAGAGCTTCCTTCCATCCTTGCCTAACAGAAGCGGCATATGCATGAACACCGGAGGCTCCCAGCCGAACGCCTCGTAGAGGTACAAGTGCTTTGGCGTCGAGCTCATCCACTCATCACCACGAAGGACATGGGTGATTTGCATGAGGTGGTCATCGACGACACAGGCAAGATGGTAGGTTGGAAAACCATCGGATTTTAAGAGGATTTGATCATCGACATCCGCCCATGGGAAGGAAATACGCCCTTTAATGCCGTCTTCCAACACACACTCCCCAGAGGTTGGCATCTTCAGGCGTACCACGTAGGGCTTCCCAGCAGCCTCTCGCTCTTTGACCTCTTCTGCAGAGAGAAATCGGTCGCGCCGGTCATACCCTTGCTTGCCTAGCTTCCTTAGGTCCGCTAATTCTTCCGGCGTGGTAAAGCATTTATATGCCTTCCCGGCCTCAAGTAACTGCTGGCAATGCTTTCGATAGATCTCGGTACGCTCAGACTGCCGATAGGGGCCAAAGGGACCTCCTTTATCCGGACCCTCATCCCACTCGATACCAACCCATTGCAATGCCTTGTAAATATTTTCTTCATATTCTGAGCGACTTCGCTTCTGATCCGTATCTTCGATGCGGATGATGAATTTGCCTCCGAAATGGCGGGCGAAAATCAGGTTAAAAACGGCCATATACGCCGTTCCTACGTGAGGGTCGCCCGTTGGCGAAGGAGCAATGCGGACACGGACTGTCATATTTGCAATCAACGGTTGGGATTTTCCAGCAATTCTGGGATGTTCGTACGGTATGCTACGTAGATATTTTCTCTCTCAAGAGCTTTGAATGCAAGCCCGCCATATTGAGGAGCCATTGAGCAACCCCGGCGCCGTCCGTCGAGAAGGATTGAAAAGCTCATGCGGCTTCCCGCTCCTGCCCTCCTGCTTCTCGCCCTCGTGCCAGGACGACAAAGTCCTTGAGAATACACCACGCCTCTTCGAGCTGAAGGTCTGTCGACTTCTGCAGCTCCTCCCCTACGGGGTCCTCTCGGTCCGCCTTAGCCTCTTCGACAAACTTTTGATAGGCAACACTATGTGACAATCGCTGTGCAGACCGTTGCCGCAGTTCGGGGATGAGCCGCCGCCATTGATCTAGCGGTCGCTGGTAGGCAAATGAGTAGAGCTTTTGCAGGAGGGGCCGTTGGAAGGACGGCACATCATCAAATGTGTCGTGGAAATGAGCCGAAATTGAGTCGTTGGACAAGGGAAACTTCGAATATATTTCTCCTATCTCTGCAAAGCACAGCACACCAGGGACGACGATATCGGATTGCACGCCGATCAATTGCGGCGTCTTGCCCGACACCGTGTAGTATCGGCCCCGGGTGACTTTATATTCCCCACGAGGGTTTGGTGGTGTTATCCCATCGGCAGGCATAGTAAAGAGTTGGAAGGAACCTTTCCCAAAAGAGCGGTCATCACCGACGATGATGGCGCGCCCCCAATCTTGCAACGCCTGGGCGACGATCTCCGACGACGAAGCACTCGCTCTGTTGATCAGAACAATCAATGGTCCATCCCACGCCTTTTTGCTGGCAATGTTACGCATGTGCGTGACGCTGCCATCTTCGCCTTTTATTGACACCACGACTCCTTTTTCGATGAACAACCCTGTGACAGCCACAGCTTGCATTAACAACCCACCGGGATTACAGCGAAGATCTAAGATCACCCCTTTCACATCATGCTCTCGTTGTAGTGTCTCAAGAGAAGTGAGGAGATCGGCATAGGATGATGTCTCCTCATCCTGATAGAAGGAATGCAAGCGAAGGTAGGCAACAACACCATCGTCCATTGGCATGATTTGCGTTCCATACCGCAGATCTCGTACCACCACTTCTCCCCGCTTGAGGCGCGCTTCCACAGACCGCAGCACTTCTTTGCCGCCCTCGTCACACCGACGCGTAAGCTGGAGGGAAACTGTAGACCCAGGCTCTCCCCGTATCATCTCCACGACGTCCATCATGTCCAAACCGATGACAGGCTCGTTATTGACAGCAATAATCTTATCCCCTAACTCTAACCCCTTTTGCCGATCTGCGGGTCCTCCTTCCACAAGCTTGATGACGGAAAAGCCATCAATGTCGTCGCGGAGCAGAATCCCAATGCCAAAGAGACGCTGCTGCATGCCGATTAACAGCTGCTTGGCCTCAGATGGGGTAAAAAACGCACTCTGCGAATCCAGTGCTTCGGCAAATGCCTTCATGATAAAAGTAGCCATCGTTTGTTTGAACACCACCCCATTTTTGGGAGTTCTCTGCTGTTCAAACGCCAGCCGCCGCTTCTGAATTCTCTGAATCGCTGTCTGGCGAAGCATGGGGTCAAGATGCTGGGCCGCCTCGACCTGGACTGCACGCATAGTACGAACACGTTGATAGAGATCTTCTTCATCCTCTGCCCAATCAAGCTCATTGAAATGGATGACAGCCCCTTCTGGAAGGACATCGCCCTCAAGGCGCGCTTCGAGTGTCCGGCGACGGGCGATGGCCTTCTCCATGCATGCCATCATCTGCTCGAACATCCCGAACCGACCGTCTTGAAACGACGCCATGGCACGTTTGATCGTTTTTTCCGGGGGGTCGATCCATTCCATCACCTCTTTTTTCAGGAGGTACGTTTTTAATGGATCGATCTCATCGCAAAAGGTGTTGAGGACCCGCCCTGCCAGCTCCGGAGTCATGCACTTAAAGGTGGGATGGAACGACATCATGTCCTTTGCGCGTTCGACCACGTCACGAGGGGTCAACTCTGCCGGATCATTCGCCGATGAAAAAAGCCCTGTTGTCGAGAGACACAGGAGCAAAGAAAGCAACCATTTTGCCATTTGGTTTTACCTATCCCTTGGCCGCTTGTTCCAAGGCGTCTATCCCTGGGAGCGTTCCCTGTTCAATAAACTCCAACGAAGCTCCTCCCCCTGTTGAGACATGGGAGATGGATGCTTGAAGCCCTGCCTGTTCTAAGGCCGCAATAGAATCGCCGCCTCCGACGACAGTGAAGGCCTGTTTGCAACCCGCCACTATTTGGGCAAGAGCTTGCGTTCCTTTAGCAAATGCAGAGAATTCAAAGACGCCAACAGGGCCATTCCAAAAAATGGTTCTCGCTGCCTCCAATACTGGCTTCCAGAGGGCGATTGTCTTCGGACCGATATCCATCCCTTGAAAACCTGGGGGAATGCCCTCTTGGACGTCAATGACTTGTGATGGCGCCCCATCCTTCCATTCAGACGCGACGACGAGATCAAGAGGGAAATAGATGTGCTTGCCAAGCTCTTTGGCCGTACGCATCACTCCTACCGCCTCATCGACCATGGCTTCCTCAATGGGGGACTTCCCAGTGCTTAGCCCTACAGCTCTCATGAAGGTAAACGTCATCGCTCCTCCGATAAACAGGCTATCTGCCTTGGACACTAAGGAGTGTACGATACCTATCTTCGTTGAGATCTTCGCACCACCGATAATCGCCGCAAAAGGCCGCTTCGGATCCACAAGAGCCGCACTCAGCGCTTGCACCTCCTTCATCATCAGCAACCCTGCCGCTGCCCTTTTCGGGAAAAAGCGAGCAATGACAGCTGTCGACGCATGCGCTCTGTGGGCCGTGCCAAAGGCATCGTTGACATAGAGGTCGCCAAGCTGTGCCAGCTTGGTCACAAATGTCGGATCTTTGTCAGGATGTTCTTCAGCTTCGTAAAACCGAAGATTTTCCAACAGGATGACATCGCCCTCTTTCATATCAGCGACAGCCTGCTCTGCCGTCGCCCCGACACAGTCAGGGACAAAGCGTACCGGCCTCCCCAAAAGCTCAGAGAGGCGAACCGCGCACGGTTGAAGAGAGAAGGCTGGGGTCACGCCCTTCGGCCGTCCGAGATGGCTCATCAAAATAACCTTCCCTCCGGCTTTGACCACCTCTTGAATCGATGGAAGAGCCGCGCGAATCCGGGTGTCATCGCTGATAGAGCCCTCCTTTGTCATCGGCACGTTGAAATCAACGCGCATAAGCACTCGCTGCCCTTTCATAGAAAGATCACGAAGCTGCATGACCATACGAACCATCCTCTCTAAAAATCCATTGAGCCATTCCCCTCTTATTTCGCGAATTGCATCTTTTTCTTCAACCTCGGTCAGCGGCAAACAACCTCTTTAAGCTCTAGCTTTGGGGCCGCACTGCGCTGCCATGTCACAGCATACTGCCAGCTTGGGGTAGCGATATCCTCTATTTTCGTCACAACATTGCCCGCCTGATCGTTGGAGAGGATTGCCCTCTTTCCATCTGGCACTACAAGGCGAAAATCGCCGGAAAGGGTGAGGCCGTTGGCCTCCACCTCTGAAAACCCTTCGAGGATGATTTCGCACGACTCGTGGCGATCCACCGTTCCCTTGAGCACAGCTGTGATATCCCGAGTTTTGGGTCCCTTGTTCGCAACCGTGACATTGGTAAGCCTCGCACGTCCAACGTTGTCGGAGAACTTCCGTCCTACCTTCCCACAAAGAGGTCCTGTTGGGGTGCGGGCGAGAATTCTCAAGCTGCCATCCAACGAAAGGCCCTTGCAGGAGATCTCTGCAATTTCTAATTCAAGCTCCGACCCTGCAGCGATAGTCCCTCCAGAGACCTTTTGCCCGATGACATCCCACAGCGGTCCCATAGCTGGATGGAAAGAGAAGATGAAGGACGGCCCCTCTTGGAGGAATTGGTCGAGAGACTGCTCTTTCGGAAGAGTCATGCCGCATGAAGAGGCAAGGAGAGATCTCATGGCCCGATGCAAATCGTACAGGCATGAGGCTGGCGTCTCCATGGGATTTTGCCCAGGTTGATACGCTTTCTTCGCCACAGAGAAGAATTTCTCTCGGTTCTGAAGCAAGAGAAAGGTTGATAACGCCTCATTGGGAACGGATGGGAGGGCGTCCGCAGTCACCGTCGCCATGAGACCGTCTGAAATGTTTTGCATACATGACTCTAGGCGGCCACCGGTCTTCTTGAGGATTTGTCCGCCTTTGCACACGTCAACCACTGTTTTAGCATTGACGATCATCCCCGGGATGGGAGCCCGCGAAAGAGCGCCATTAATCTCGTGAAGGTTAATGTAGAGGACGTTGGTATTGGCAGGGCACACACCCTCTTTGAACAGATTGGGAAGGACGTTTTTTAGCGCGGTGAACTGCGTGTATTCAATGTTAGAAATGGCCGCTTGTGTTGAGACACCATTTTTTTTCATCAACAACACATTGAGCCCTTCAGCAAATCCCGGCTTACTCGGGCAAGAGAGGAAGCCAAATGCCTTGTTGTGAGAAAGTCCATAGCCAAGGAGCGTTGGCAGCGCAAGGTCTAATCCAGCAAGAGGATTGTTGACCTGGCGGACGACAGCGGCATCGATGCCATGGAAGGTCAGCCATTTCAGAGCTCCGCTATCCTCAGCAAGTTTCCAGATCACACCATGACCGCCAGGCTTTAAGGCAGGCTGCAACGGCCCTGACATGGCCCACTGCCCATCGACATCGATCACGGGAACAAGAGGTTGGACTATGCGTCGAATGGCGTCGTGGCGATGCCCAAACCAATTCGCCTGTTTGCCCATCATCTCGATATGGTGGTCGTTGTTTTTTTCCGTCGACGTCATGATAAGAATCGGCACCGTCACCTGTTTGCCAAAGACACGATAGTGCCAATATTCCTGTGCTTCGACATCGCGCATCATCCCTTCAAAAAGCGAGCGGCCGCAAAAAAGGAGGCGGGCTGCGGGGAGAGGTTCGTTGGTGGCCTCATCGAGCAAATTGAGGCGGTCGCCAGCACCTCCTAATGGGAAAATCGAGGCGGTATGCCCGAGCTTTTGTACACCATCATAACAGGCGGCCCATACCTCTGGGGAATACGCTCTGATATCGTGAAATGGAGGCGGAGCATACTGTTCTGGGTCAAACGGATTTTCCGCAGCTGTCATCAGGTTGATGACAGTGGTGTGGTAGCCGAGGATACCGCCAATTGGCTCATAGAACTTCTCTATTTGCGCAAGTGTTGAGGCTAGATGACGCAAGGATTCTTGCTTATTGGCAACCGCATCAAAACCAGCAAACAACGTGTCGTATTGATCCAGAGCGATCATCATAGCGATCGGATAGCTTTGGTCAACAGGCGCTATTTCGAGGAAGGAGCGCAGCTCAGAATTCTTTTCGGTGATGGCGCGACACACATCGCTCTTCGAGAGGGCATCGAGTCGTGCTCGTTTATCTGCACAGGCTTTCAGCTCGCGCGAGACCGCCTCAGAGCGAGCTTTGGCTTGTAGAAGAGCTGCTGAGGTTTCTGCTGGGAAGACAGTGGCTGTCGCGAGGACAGCAAGAGCGACGATAACGGGGCGAATCCATTTCATCATGAAACTTCCTCCATGGGTGGAGTAACAACAGTTTATGTGACGAGCACAACAAGGCCAAGGGCCATCCGATACCAAGCGAAAGGGGCAAAGCCAAAGCGATCGATGCAGTGGACAAGGGGGCGTACAACGAGGAGTGACGAGAGAAAGGCAGCTGTAAAGCCAATTGTCAAAAACGACAGGTGGTCGAAGGTCAACAAGTGACGGTGAGCGATGAGGTCATACAACCCAGCTCCTAACAGTGTGGGAACGGCGAGGAGAAAGGAAAATTCCGTGGCCGCACGACGACTCATTCCCACGAGGACTCCCGATGCAATCGTTGCTCCTGATCTCGAGACGCCCGGCACCAAGGCCAGAGCCTGTGCTGTCCCTATCCATGCCCCTTGTCGGGGGGTGACAGCTTCTGGCGTATGGCAGGTGACAGCGCTCTTCTTGTGTTCAATCCACAGGAAGATAAGGCCGCCGATAAGCAGTGAGGCAGCAACGGTGCTGGTGTTGTACAACCACGCTTTGATGGCATCATGGAACAAAAAGCCAATCACAGCAGCCGGAAGCGTCGCAAAGAGGAGTATGAAAAAGAATTTTCGATCGTCAGCGGAAGTAGAGAACTGTTGCACTGGGCGGAAGAGGCGTTCGAAATAGACGAATACGATCGCAAGCGCCGACCCAAGTTGAACGACAACCTCAAAAATCTTGCCTGGCGGCCCTTGGAAATCAAGGGCTTTTTCCGCGACGATCAAATGCCCCGTGGATGAGATGGGCAGAAATTCCGTCACCCCTTGGATAATGCCCAAGAGTGCTGAAGAAAGAAGAGCGTCCATAGGTTTCCAAATCGTAAACAACGCCATGGGCGGTGTGAAACACACAGCAGTTCCAACCCACGTTTCCAGGGAAATTGATAGCAAATGGCTCGATATAAATATAGCGAGACTGTAAGAATACGGTGGTGGGTCTCTGGGAGGGGGGAAGACATGGAGAAATTGCGAATTGAGGGCGGCGTCCCATTAGTTGGAGAAGTGCAAGCATCGGGAGCAAAAAATGCGATGACAAAGCTCCTCGTCGCTTCTCTCCTGTCTGACAAGCCCTGTACATTTTTTAATGTCCCCGATATCGGCGATGTGCGCGTCACTGTTGAGCTGTGCCAAGAAATTGGAATGCAGGTCGACTGGGATCGAAGAGCCGGCATTCTCCATTGCCAAACGAAAGAGATCAAAACGTCCTATATCCCCCAGCGATTCTCAGGGTCGAATAGAATTCCCATTCTCATGATAGGAGCTCTCCTCGGGAGAACTGAAGAGGACGTGATCGTTCCAACAGTCGGAGGATGTGCCATTGGCCGCAGGTCAGTGGATTTCCACATCGATGCCCTGACGAAACTTGGCGCGAGTATCGAACACCGTGAAATGAAGCGCGAAAGCGCTTATTTCGCCCATGCCCACGATGGCTTGAAAGGCACTATCATCCGCCTTCCCTACCCTTCCATTGGAGCGACGGAAAATATTATTTTGGCAGCGGTCTCAGCGCGGGGGACGACGATCCTGCAAAACGCGGCCATCGAACCCGAAGTCATGGACCTTATCTTGTTCCTACAAAAGATCGGAGCCCATATCTCCGTCGAGGCTGATCGGACGATTCGCATTGTCGGCACGCGAATCTTTTATGAAACCGAGCACACAGTCCTTGCCGATAGAATCGTCGCCGCCTCTCTTGGCATGGCAGCGATAGGTACGAAGGGACGCATTTTTGTCCGGGGCGCGGACCATTCGACGATGATGACATTCCTCAATACGATCAGAGAGCTCGGCGGTGGCTTTGCTGTAAAGAGCGATGGCATTGAATTTTTCTATGACGGCCCACTGCAAGGAAGTCTTCACCTCGAGACCGATGTCCATCCCGGCTTCGTGACCGACTGGCAGCCGCCTTTCACGGTCCTGCTCACGCAAGCCACGGGGGCTTCCGTGGTGCATGAGACAGTATATGAGAATCGCTTTGGCTTTACAAGCGCTCTACGGGATATGGGCGCTGACATCAGCCTGTTTAAGCAGTGCCTTGGGAATAGGCCATGCCGATTTGGCTCTTGTAGCTATTACCATAGCATCGTTGTCAAAGGGCCAACACCGTTTAAGGGGAAGGCGCTAGCCATTCCAGACCTTCGCGCTGGCTTTGCGTACGTCATGGCAGGGTTGATTGCGTCGGGAACGACGACCATCTCCGGCGTCTACTTCCTTGACCGTGGCTATGAGCATATCGTCGAAAAACTGCAGGCTCTCGGCGCTCGCTGTGAACGGATCATCGAGCAAGAAGAGCACGTTCTGCAAAAGAGCGTTCTGAAGATCTGAAGGACACTACATCTTTTCCGGCACCTGGATTCCGAGGAGCTCCAACCCTTTTTGCAGCGTCCATCCCGTAAGGATAACCAGGGCAAGGCGTTGGTTTTGCCGTGCATCGCCCTCCACGCGGCAATCTCTGAAAAAGAGGTTAAACCCCTCCGCAAGTGAATAGAGATAGTCCGTGAGTCGATTGGGAAGAAGCGTCTCCGTCACCTCGTCGATGGTCTCCTGGAACTGGCATAAGAGCTTGGCAAGAGCGATCTCTGCAGGATGGAGGAGGTCGAAGGGGAGGCGCATATCAACAGATTGTCGGCCAATCTTCCTCTGGATGCTGGCTGTGCGAACATACGAATACATGATAAAGGCCGCCGTATTCCCTTCAAAGCGAAGCATACGATCGTAGCTAAATGAGTAGTCGCTCATGCGGTGACAGGACAGGTCGGCATATTTAATGGCACCAATTCCAAGAATTTTAGCCACGGCGTGATACTCTTCTTCTGTCCAATCGGGATTTTTTGCACGAAGGAGGGCGTCCGCATGACCGACTGCTTTTATCAGCAGGTCTATTAATCGCTCTGTTTCTCCAGAACGCGTGCGGAATTTCTTCCCATCAGGGCCAAGGACAAGGCCAAACGGCACATGGTCCACACGAACCGCTTGTGGGTCGAGGATGCCCGCCTGTTCGGCAGCCGCAAAGATCATCTGGAAATGGGTTGCCTGACCGCTATCCGTGACATAGATAATGCGGTCAGCATGCTCGTCGCGTATGCGTTGGGCAATGGCGGCCATGTCGGTCGTATCATAGCTAAAACCACCGTCGGACTTTTGTAGCATCAGAGGGAGGGCATTTCCCTCTCGATTCGTAAATCCTTCGAGGAAAAGGCATTTAGCACCATCAGAGATCGTGATCAGCCCCTTCTTGTCGAGCTCAGCGATCAAGTTTGGCAGCATGGGGTTGTAAAACGATTCTCCTCGCTCTTGGATGCGAACGTCAAGGAGCGAGTAGATCTCCTGATAGGCTTTTTCAGAGATGTCGCAGATGATCTTCCAAATCGACAGCGCCTCTTGCTCTCCGCCTTGGAGGCGTACAACTTCTTGTTGGGCTTGCTTGCGAAAATTGACATCGTGATCAAAGCGCACCTTGCTTTCTCGATAGAGGTGCATAAGGTCGGCGAGGGTGAAGGAAGAAAGCTTTTCTATTGAGAAATCGGGGAGGGATTTGATGTGCGCGATGAGCATGCCAAAGGCCGTGCCCCAGTCGCCAACATGGTTGAGACGAAGAACATCATGGCCAAGGCTTTCAAAGACGCGAGAGAGGCACTCTCCGATAATCGTTGATCGAAGATGCCCGACGTGCATTTCCTTGGCAATATTCGGAGAGGAGAAATCGATGATCACACGTTGCGGGTGATCCGTCACTGGTAGGACTGATCGCCTTTCAAGAACGTGATGGAGGCGCTTAGCCAAAAAGGCTGGATGCAGCCTCATGTTGATAAATCCTGGACCTGCGATGTCGACCTTCTCCACGATCTCTGAGGCATCAGCAGGCATGGCATTGACAATAGCGGTTGCAACAGCTCGTGGGGGGAGCGAGAGTTGTTTGGCCAGCTTCATGGCGCTGTTGCATTGGTAGTCGCCAAAAGCGGCCTCCTTTGATTTTGCTATCTCAAGGACGCCATCTTGAAGAGTTGGGAATGCTGTTTTTGCAGCTCGTTGAAAAATGTCTATAAGCTGGTCAATAACAGATATTGTTGACATAGAACCCCTTCTCTTGTGAACGATAAGAGAGGAAGAGTATACCAAACGGCACGTAAAAAGGAATTGAACGATATGCTCTCTCTGAGATATCCTTCGAGAGCCACAGCGCGCATGTACATGTTCACGGCTGTCTCTCTGAGTCGAAAAGGCTAGAGGGCCAAGTAGAGACATTTTCGATGCATCCAAGAGACTTGATCTCTTGGCACGGAAATTGGCAACCGATTCTGAGCGGAGAGTCGCAAGCGTGTACGAGCCAATGTAACAGAAGGCGGCCATGACAAAACTCAGTGTTCCACAGCATGTGCAAGAGTCGTTGCGAGAGTTCGTGACGAGTGTCAAACGTCCGGAACTTATCGCAACCTATCTTCATTATGTCGAGTGCCTCTTAGGACTCCACCCTGTGCTCTTCGTGAAGGACAAAATGGTGTTTAAGAGCGTAGAGGATGCGGTACGGCTGTTGGAAGAGCAGGGAAAGCTCTGGCGTGAGACAGAAATAAAAGTTGGCTATTCAAAATCAGCCGTCAATGAAGAAACGACGAAAATCTACATATGCCCCTTCACAGGAAAGGTTTTTGGCAATAATACCCATCCAAATCCTCAAGATGCGATTTACGATTGGGTTTCCAAGTGTCCCCAAAATACTGAACGTTCTGGTGGCGTAAAGGCCAAGCGGTTTTTTGTGTCCGAAGATCCCGAAGTCATTCGCTCGTACGCAAAAAAATGCGTCAGCAAGGCTCCAGTGGTCAAGATTGTGTATTCCTCGGTGATCAATGGAAAACTATTCCACTCTAAAGAAGCTGTCATTGACGACTTCCGAGAGAACTATTTGAAACGGGTTTCTCTGGTAGAAGTCCAAGGCCAAAGCCGTTTTCATATTGAAGAGAGCTTTATGGCGCTCATCGAAGAATATCTCCAAGAGGACAAGATTGCTGCCTTTGTCGAGGCGCTTTCTGAGTACGAGGAGTTTTCTCCGTACGTCGAGCTGTGGCTTGGCGAAGTTGAACAAGAAGCATAATCTTCGAAGGATGGCGCACGACTCTTTCGACAGCCTACTGAGAACTGACGGGCACCCCGTTCTCGTACCCACCCCTGAAGCAATGTCAGACCTTGGGGCAGCGTTGGCCCGCACGCTCTCTGCTCCTCGCGTCATCGCCTTGTGCGGCGATTTGGGGGCAGGGAAAACGACGATGGCGAAAGGGATGATATCAGCGTTGGCGAACGTGTGTCCTGGCGACGTGACAAGTCCGACATTCCAATACGTCCAGTTGTACCATCATGGCGATGTGATGATCGCTCATTTTGATCTCTGGCGGCTTCGTGGACTTGAGGAATTCCTCGAACTCGGCCTCGAAGAATACCTTTCCCGATCTCTTGCCATTGTAGAATGGCCAGACCGCATTCGCGAAGTATTGCCGACAACAACCATCTGGGTTGAAATGTCATGCGCCAACAGAGGGCGATGCGTGGCTATTCGGTCAGAAATGCCAACGATGAGGTAACACCAATGGCGCTGCTCAAAAACGCTGAGTTTGCCTGTATTGACGTTGAGACCACGGGGCTGGATGCGAAAAGCGATCGGGTGATAGAGCTAGCCGGAGCTATCTTTACAAAAGATGCTATCATCGATGAGTTTGAAAGCCTCATCGACCCAGAACGAGAGATTCCTCAAGAGTCGCAGGCTATCCACAATATCTCCATCGACATGGTACATGGCAAACCAAAGATTGCCGAGGTCCTTCCTCAATTTCTGGCGTTTATTGGACGCCGAACGATCATTGGCCATGGAATTCAGTTTGACATTGATATCATCTGTCAAGAGGCGCAGCGGGCAGGCATCCCCTGTACTCTCCACGATAACCCCTGTATTGACACCCTTCGGTTAGCGCGTCTATATGGAGAGAGCCCTTCCAATTCTCTTGATATGTTGAGGCGCCATTTTCATATCCCCGCAGAGGGCGCCCATCGCGCAAAGGGCGACGTGCTCGTGAACATCCAGGTCTTTCGCCACCTTACCCATCGCTTCACAACGACAGAGCAGATCGAAGCGACACTGGCAAAGCCGATCTTTATGAAGATCATGCCCTTAGGAAAGCACAAAGGCCGTCCTTTGCGAGATATCCCAATTGAGTACTTGTGCTGGGCAGTACGCCAAGAGTTTGATCGCGATCTCTTATTCTCCCTCCGAACTGAAATCGCACGGAGGAAGAAGGGCGGGACATTCTGTGCCGCTGCCAACCCCTTCAGGGCCATGTAGAGCAGCCCCCAAGGCCCACACGAGCAGTACTGCTTCACTTGCACGCTAGTGGTGCTTCGGCCTTTTGTTCGTTGATCTTAGCCATCGCAAAGAGGCGATTGGCGAGCACTTGATCGCGCCAGGCGTTCGGAAGATTGCTTAGGGCCAGCAGCTTATCACATGCGGCCAGCGATTCTTCGTACCTTCCAACAAAGTAGGCTGCGATCGACAACTGGAATAATATTCCATACTCCTCAATCCAGTCTTGAAGGAAAAGCATATCTTTCTCCGCAGGTTTGGGAAGGAATTCCCAGGACTTCAGCAAGGCGTACGCTAAGTCAAAACGCCTTTGGTTTCTGAAGATCTCCCCCACATAATAAACGGGCTCTGCACGATGTGGACGGTAGCGGTGCGCACGAAGGAGGCTCTCGATAAGCGTCTCTTCAGGCTTCCCAAGGGCTTGCTCTAGGAATGCTACCTGAATCATCGACCAAAACACCTCTTCTGGCCACCCTCCCCTCTCAATTCGCTTGCGATACCATTCCAATGATTTTTCATATTCTCCGGCATCCCGATAGCATTGCGCGAGATAGAACATGTACCGTGTGTTATTTGGCTCTTCAATCACGGCCTTTGCAAGCACTTCTGCATCTTTGTGAAACTTCTGAGGATCTTTCGACCGGGCACCACCTGTGGAGACGAGGTATTTAATGCCATTCATCGTCTGCGAAGAAAAAGGAACATCACAGGTGAGGACCTCATGCATCACGCCAACCCATTTCCAAGGGAGCTTCGTCTGGATAAATTGATAACGCTGGTACGATGACCCTCCATACTTTATCCACAGGCGATACCCGCCGCAGGTCATCTCTGGCAGGGCAAAGCCAGGCTCATACGTCAAAAGATCATCCGCATCCATAATCAGGCAATAGTCCGCCTTGTCACGAGCCAGCTCCAATGCCTCATTGCGATTGTGTTCAAAGTTCTTCCACGGCCTCTCGTGCAGTTCGCCAGGAATATCCTTCATATACTCTTTAATCACGTCCTGTGTTCCATCCGTCGACCCCGTGTCCACGATCACCCAATAGTCAATAATTGGTTTGACGGACTCTAAACACCTTGTAATGACATCCTTTTCATTCTTGACGATCATATTCAGGCAAATCGTCTTTTTTTCTTCTGCAGGCAAGGGGAGGAAGAGCAAGAGAAGAACAAGAAGGATAGGCATTGCACACAACCTCCATTCAATAATGCAGGGCAATTCTAACCCGGATTTCTAGCAAGGTATACGTTTCCGACCTTTTTGCGCATAGAAATTTTGACATTTATCGTCGGGCTTGCATATCACTATTCCAAAGAGGGAGTGTGTACACATGATGTTGCGAATTGGCTGGCTTGTCCTCTTGATGTGTTGGTGTTCGTCCGCCGCCTTGTCAGCGGCCAACCCTGCTGAAGCTAGAATCCAAACGGCCAATGTCGCCCTTCTGTTTCCCTCGCAGCTCGTCCGCCCCGGCAGCCAGGTAGAAGGTCTCGTTCAGTTCTACATCGACCCAGGGTGGCATTTGTACTGGAAAAACCCCGGAGACACGGGCTTTGCCCCGACGTTTGACTGGCAACTGCCGGCAGGCATTCAGATCAAAGAGATCACATGGCCAGCACCCCGTCGGTTTGAATGTGGAGGGACGTTTTTCTACGGCTATGACAAAACGCCTCAGTGGATTGTCACCCTGGCCTTTGATGAGCAGCTGGAGGAAGGCGTCTATCCAATCACGCTCTCTGCCTTCTGGCTTGCGTGCAACGGCAGCTGCATCCCCTCCTCGCAACAGCACGAATTTTCGTTCACCGTCTCTTCGTCTGCCCCGCCCACCCCTTCGTTCCCACTCCTCGCAGAAGCCCGGAAGGGCGTCCCACTCCCAATGGACGGAGGAAAGGCATGGGTTGATCACGACACGCTCTTTCTCCAGCTCCCTATGGCGAAAGAAAATGTCAGCCGATCTGAGAGCATAATCCTCTTCCCTGAGTCTGACGGCATCTTCGCCGTGGATCAGCTTCCCCGATGGAAGTATGAAGATGGTCTTCTAGAGCTCTCCATACACAGCCTTCCCACTGCCAGCGACAGGCTGGCGCATAACAAGCAATTTAGAGGTCTTGTCCAGCTGGTTTCAAGCCAAGGGGAGGCGATCGCCACCTATGACGTCAGCATCCCATACCATGTCTCTGCGGCGCCATCAGCACTGCTTCCAACGTCGGACTGGCAGGCTGTCGGCGCATCGCCCCTGCCTGCAGATGGCTCGATGCACCTCATCATCCTCATGGCCTTTCTGGGCGGTGTCATTCTCAATTTCACCCCTTGCGTTTTGCCAGTGGTAGGATTGAAAGTCCTCAACCTCGTCTCTCTGCGCACGGTACCAAGGTGGGGCGCGCTGCTCCATGGGCTGCTTTTCACCGCAGGCGTGCTCACCACCTTCTGGATCCTCGCCGGCCTTTTGTATCTCCTCGAATATCTAGGCTCTACTGTTGGATGGGGATTTCAACTGCAAGAGCCAACTTTTGTCGTGGCTCTGACCATCCTTCTCTTCTGCTTTGCTCTCAACCTCTTTGGCGTCTTCGAAATCGGGACTGCCGTCTCGGCATGGGCTGCCGACATCCAAGGCGAAGTGGCAGCCACATCATCTCGCGCATCACCATCGTACGCAGTCTCCTACGCCAGTGGGATATTGGCAACGCTCATCGCCACCCCATGCACAGGTCCTCTACTCGGATCAGTATTAGGATTTGTCAGCCTCTTCCGCCCTATCGATGGAGTGATCCTATTCACTGCCATCGGCTTTGGCATGGCGTTTCCATTCCTCCTGATCACCGCGTTCCCCACCCTCATTCGCCTCTTTCCCCGCCCCGGCATGTGGATGATCACTGTGAAGCAATTTTTCGGGTTCTGCTTGCTGGTGACGATCGTCTGGCTGTTGTGGGTGCTCAATGCCGAAGTCCCAGGACTTTCGGTCACCACCGTTGCTGCGGCGTTTGTGGCAATGGCCTTTGGGCTGTGGATCTTCGGCCATTGGGGAAGTCCTGTTCGGGCACGGATCTGCCGCTTCGTAGGGCGGGCGTTCGCCCTCATCTTCCTCATGACAGGGATTGTCATCCTCATGGCCGCTATCGACCACAGGGTCATCTCATGGGTGCAGACAGTCCTCCCTCAGCCTCAGACCATTCCGTGGGAACCTTTCTCCAAAGAGAGACTCGAACACGAGGTGGCAAAAGGACAGACGGTGTTCGTCAGGTTCTCTGCCAAGTGGTGTTTGACGTGCCAGACAAATGCCATTGCTTTTATAAGCCCTAAAGTCGTCCATGCCTTTTATGCTAACAAGATCGTCGCCTTAGAGGCGGATTGGACCAATGGAGATCCGGCCATCACAGCCATGCTCCGGTCTCTCGGAAGAAATGGCGTCCCTGTGTATGCCATCTTCAGAAGCGGGGAGGCGCCGACCCTCCTTCCCGAGATCGTCACCCCCGACATCCTGGCTTCTGCGGTATCTTCGGGGGCACCGCTGCGCGAGGGCGCTCCCGAGGAGAGCCTCCCATGACGACGTTTCCGCTCTTCGACTCTCATGCGCACCTGACGCTTCCGCCATTTGCTGAAGAGGAGCGCCCCGCCGTTCTTGAACGTGCTCGCAATGCCGACGTCCTGGCAGTGATGAACGTCGCCACCGATCTCCCCTCACTGCACGCTGGATGGCAGCTGCAGGGAAGCGCCACCAAGGTGGCTCTCTACTGCGCCGCAGCGACGACACCTCACGATGTCAAGGGAGCTGACGACCCTTTCTTCTCTGTTGTCGAACAAGCAGCTTTTGAGCACAGGATCGCCGCCATCGGCGAAACAGGATTTGACTTCTTCTATGCTCCTGAGAGTTCTCAATGGCAGGCGGCTGTCTTTCTCAACTATGCCACGCTCGCCCAGCGAACAGGCCTCCCGATCATCGTCCATTGCCGCGATGCCTTCCCCACCCTCGTGGGCATGCTTCGCAATCTCGGCGGAACGCTACGAGGCGTCCTCCACTGCTTTAGTGGCACAAATGCTGACGCCCGCGCTCTTCTCGACCTTGGCTGGTATCTCTCGATCAGCGGTATTGTCACCTTTCCAAAATCCGAGGCTCTCAGAGAGGTCGCACGCTTTATTCCTCTGGATCGGCTGTTGGTTGAAACGGACGCTCCTTTTCTAGCTCCCCAGCAAAGGCGGGGCCAGCGCAACGAACCCTCCCATCTCCCGTATACAGTGGCGGCGATCGCCAGTGCGAAGGGCGTTCCTTACGAGCATGTCGCGGACTCATCGTACTGCAATGCCCAGGAGCTTTTCGGCAAGATAGACCAGCGCTATGTGCACTGTGGATTTTAGAGGAGAAGCAGCTCTACCGCGAATCACCTTGCGCATAACCCAGTTTGCTGCCTATCTTGCGCTCTTGACCTATCAGAGCGACGTAGATCGGTCAATCTGTCGGCGGTCAAAGCAGAAGATAGGCAGCAAACTGGGATAGTACGGCGAAGATCATGGAGAAAAAAAGCCTTTTAGAACGGACCAACTCTTGGAAGCCCTTTATTGACGAAGCGCTCGGAGCCGTCAACGCAAAGGACTACCGAGCGAGGACGATTGCGAACGTCCTCCACATTGTCGATCCTGAGCTGTCGATGTGGCCTGGATCCCTCTGGCGATTTCTCTACGGAAAAATACTTGGTGTTGGCTTCCCTTCAGGACGAGAAGCATTGTATACCGTTCCCTTCGAGCGATTTATGGCTAGGAAGGGAAAGGTATTTGAAAATGCGCCTCTTGCCGCCATTCAAGGCTTCAACGCTCTCGTCTCCGCTCTGTTTCCACAGAGCACGGCCACTCGATTTTTGGTCGATGAAAGATTGGCTCGACGTCGATTGACTACGATAGAAAAGGCACTCAAAAAACAGGAGGAGGGGAGGAAGGCGTTCGTCGAGTGGAGCGTGGAGATGAAAGCGAAGATTGCGCCGATGACGGTTGAGGTGCAACCACTGCCCGAGCCCGTACCATCTGAGAGTGAGGCCGTCCCCGGGCAACCACTGCCACTGTTCTCATCCACCAGCTTGCTCGATGCCAGTGTGCAGGAAAAAATCGAGCGCTATCTTGCCACCTCCTCGCTCGCTGTTGATGTAGTCAACGCGCAACGAACTCACGAACGGCAGGTCATCGCTCTTCTTGAACAGGGTGTTGAGAAGGCGGAGCGCTACCGGCAACATGCCATTATCACTCTCTCCTCACCGCAGTTTCTTCCCTTCAGAGACCTTCTCGACACTGCGCTTGCCATTCCCTCGCTTGCGATCGATGATGCATTTCTCGTGCAATGCTTCCAAGAACAGGACCTCAACGCCGTTGCCTCCCTCATCAGCGCTCGCGTCGCTGAGTATAATGACCGTTTTACACCTCTCATCACAACAGCGGATCGAAGGACAAAAGCAATTCATGCTCTCAACAAAGAGCGTGAGCGCTTGCGGCAGCTCATCGAACCATTTTTGCAGAAAAAGGATCTAGCAGCCAAAGCGGAAGTGCTTCTCAACCAACTTTCTATTATTCAAATTCCAGAAACCATCGTGAATGAATCAGAGGCTGCGACCATCGAAAAACTCATCGAAAAAGAACAAGAACGACTTACGACAACCTCAGCAAGGATTGAAGAGCAGTTTCGCGAGTTTATTCTCCAAAATCGCGAGCTCTCGCGCACCGCAGATTTCTTTACGATGATGCTCTTCGCTGCGCGGTGGGAAATCGTCAGTGCCACACCACCGTATCCAGATCTCAGCGACACAATTACCCAAGTCAGAAAATCCATGCTGGAGGCCGTTGAGGCGGATGGTCGCTCGTTGATCATCGGGAAGATCGGCCTCTCAGAGTTTTCCGAGAGCATCGTCAAGGCTATCTACGACGTCGATATCAAAGTTCTCAGGGGAGAGCTAACGGCCCGATCGCTGCGGATGAAAGATCTCAGAAGCGCCATCATCTCTGAGCTGTCCTCTATGGATCGCGTCTTCTGCCTCCTCTCCCTTGCTGGCAACACCGCTGATAAGGTTCTTGTCGACCGCGAATGGGTCTCCCACCTCCTGTACAAGCTCCTTGCTCCCTATGAGCTGTTCAAAGACACGTATGATCCCGAGTCTATCAACATTCTCTTCCGGTACTGGTGGCTCGATTTCGAGCGCTTCTGCCGTGGCAAGGCGTCCCGCTACTACGCTTTCCTTCACGCCATTGAAGAGGGAGCAACGCGTCTCATCCGCCCCATTGGACGAGCGCTAGACTGCCTTGAAAAGGTCAAGGGTGGAAAGCGCATGACCATCTACCAAGAGTTCATTGATGCGACCAAGAACAAGCGGGGGGCAGAGGCGGGAGCAACAATTGAAGGGTGGCTTCGCCAACACGAACGTGATCTCTCAGGTGCCTTTCTTCCACAGCTGGCCCTGATCCCTCAGGTTGAGCAAGAACCACTCATCGAGCATCTGCTACAAATTGAAGAACGAATGCGAGAGGTGACCTCGTTTGCAAAAGCTATTCAAGCGATCAAAACCTTTGAGCCAGAGCGCCTGGACTCCCTCCTCGAAGTCTTCTCCATCTTCCCTTTCATCGAAACTTTCGACCAGCCCGCTGTCATTCGTCTACGCCATCAGCTCGACCGCATGGAGACGACACTGTATAGAGTCGAAGAAGAGCTCATCGTCGAGCTCGGGCTTCTCGATAAAAAGGCTCGAATGGAATCTGGATATGCCATTACCAACCTCCTCCCACAAACCTTGTTGAAAATCCCACCCATCCTCTCTGCCCTATCTAAACGACTACATCTGCTCGCACAGCATACCGACCCCTATGTCTCCTCCATCGCCCACTTTCTCGTCGAAGATGTCACAAACCTGTCGAACTCTCTCGAAGTCATCGGATTTCATCAGGAACGGCTGTTTTCCGCCTTTCAGAAGATCGCCATCCTCCTCTTTCATAGGAAGATGCTCGACAATGCTCTGCAAACTAATAATTTTGCTCGCATTCTGCTCCTCATGACGGCGACAGGGCAGATCGTCAGGCGATTTCGCATCCTAGAAGCCAAAGGTGAGCTCTCCGACGTCGGCACTCTCATCGATGAACTCGACGCTGTCTCCAGCGGCCAATGGAATATCGTCGCTTCAGATCTGCTCGACCAGACAGACCTCGTACAAAGGATAACAAAATTCGTCACAATAGCTCAGAGGGTGATCGCGACTTCTGGGTTGACAGAAAGGCGGGAAGCTCATTTGATCACAGGGATCGAGAGAGTATGCCAAGAGCTGTCAGACAACAGCGTCTATCAGGTTCCGCGGCTCTCTTTTGTGCCCGGAGATCTTGACTACCTGTGGCACCCCGAAGCATGAGGATAGCCTATGCCCGATGGTTTCTATAGCAGCCTCCCCCTCCCAAAACCTGTCCCCAGGGCCTTTTTGTTTCGTCGCCTCCATTCTCTGGCCGAATTGTTTTTCATTCTCTTTGTATGCGGGCAGATCCTGACGAGCGCGGAAGTGACGCGGGCGATCAGCGCCCAGAGCGCTGGCCTTGCCCCCAGTACCAACTTGTTCCAATCGCTTCCACATCGTAGTCTGACCACGTTGATCCTGCTCGCCATTCCCATCGCCATCTATGCGTGGCTTGGCATTCGCTACTCCCTCGAAGCGCAGTTCAATTCCTTCCCTTCTGATGGGTCCACACCATCGCTAACGCGGTATCCAAGAAATCACGCTTTCACCTGGCATCGGATCATCACCCCTCTTCTCATCCTGGGGGTTATTGCCCACGTCGTCTTCATGCGCAGTGTCTACCATCCCCATGAGATCGACTCCACGCCACACGCAACATTCGCCGTCCCCGTCACTGCCGATCCTAGGCTGCTCACCCTCGCCCCGCGTCTGAAAGCCGTGCTCATCACCCCTGAATCACAACCACAGGTCCTCGGCCTCTTGCAGCGCCATATCGCCATGGTGGACCACCGTCTTAATAGTACCACGGTACCGTCAATGGTGGCGGCAGAAGAGCTTCAACGAGTGCGCCTTCAGACCACGCACACCTACATCGCTGGCCTTCGCCCTACCCCCACCCAGTGGACAGCCATCTGCGAAGATATGAACGCAGCATCTCTTCTCTCTGTCCGTGAGCATTTTCGCAGTCTGTGGGTCTGCATCCTATACACGTTGTTTGTCCTTGCCGCGGCCTTTCATGCGGCCAATGGCCTATGGAACTTTGCCATTTCATGGGGCCTTACCCTGAACTATGGCAGCCGCTGTATCGTACACAATATTGGCATGGTGCTGGGCATTGCCATCGTTGCAAGAGGCTTGACCAGCATCTGGCAGACCTATTGGAATACCCTCTGAATGTACCAAGGGGATATATGGACCGTACTACACCATTTCGTGCTCTTGTCATTGGCGGCGGCCTTGCCGGTCTGACCTGCACGATGAAGCTGGCAGCGCAAGGCATCATCGTCGATCTCGTCTGCCTGAACAATGCGAGGCGGTCTCACTCTGTCTGCGCTCAGGGCGGGATGAATGCGGCTCTCGACAGCAAGAACGAGGGCGACTCCCCCCTCATCCATGCCTATGAGACGATCAAAGGGGGAGACTTCCTTGCTGACCAGCCGCCAGTTGTCATGATGTGCATGACGGCCCCTCACATGCTCAATCTGTTGGCGAGGATGGGCTGCCCTTTTAATAGAACAGCGGAAGGGAAGCTCGATGCTCGGCATTTTGGAGGAACGTTGTTCTCGCGAACTCTTTTCTGCGGTTCTACGACAGGGCAGCAGGTCGTCTACACTGTTGACGAGCAAGTTCGCTACCAGGAGGCCCATCAGAGGGTCGTACGCCACGAACACCACGAATTCCTCCGCTTAATACGCGATGAGAGCGGCAGGGCTGTGGGCATCGTCATGAGAGATATCTACACCAACGAGCTCATAGCTCGTAGCGCTGATGTCATTGTTGTCGCAACCGGAGGGATCGGAGGCATCTTCAGAAAATCCACGAATTCTACCACCTGTACAGGAGCGGCTATTGGGCGCCTTTTCATGCAGGGCATGCTCTACGCCAACGGAGAGTTCATCCAGATCCATCCAACGGCCATCTCTGGAGAGGACAAGCTCAGGCTTATCTCAGAGTCCGTTCGCGGCGAGGGGGGGCGGATCTGGACATATGGCGACAGCTCGAAAACGATTTCTACGCCTGATGGCCGTGTCATCCCATGTGGCACGACGGGAGAGCCATGGTATTTTCTCGAAGAGCTCTATCCTGCCTATGGCAATCTCGTCCCTCGCGACATTGCTTCGCGAGAGATTCTTCGCCTCTGCGAAATGGGCCTCGGCATTGAGGGCTCGCACTACGTGTTTCTCGATATCCGCCACCTGCCGAAGGCTAATCTCATCCGCCTCGAAGCCGTTCTCGACCTCTACCGAAAGTTCACTGGCGACGACCCTAAACATGTCCCCATGCGCATCTTCCCCGCCGTACACTATACGATGGGCGGCGCCTACGTCGACTGGCCAGCGCAGGAAGATCCTGACCGCCTGGCACGGTTCCGCCAGATGACGAATATCCCGGGCTGCTTTGTCATCGGAGAGGCAGACTTCGAGTACCACGGCGCCAACCGCCTTGGAGCCAATTCTCTTCTCTCCGCCATGTTCGGCGGCCTTGTAGCTGCAGAGGAAATACCACGATACCTACAGACGTTCCCTCTCCGTCCTGCACCATCTTCTGTTCTCAATGCTGCTGTAACGATCGAAGAGCAAAAGCGTCAAGAAATCATCTCCAGGTCAGGACCTGAAAACATCCACCAGCTGCATGAAGAGCTCGCCGACTGGCTCGTTCGCCATGTGACGGTGAAGAGGAATACTGCCGACCTTGCTGCTACGCTCGAGAAAATCTACGAAATCCGCGAGCGCTCTCGGTCTATTACGCTCAGCGACACGCAAACGACAACGATCAACCAGACCCTACAGTTTGCCCATGAGTTTGAAAGCATGCTGGAAATTGCGATTGTCATAACAAAGGGGGCGCTGCTTCGCAATGAGTCACGCGGTGGCCATTTTACAACGGACTTCCCAGAGCGCAATGATGCAGAGTGGTTGAAAACCACGATCGCTGAGTATCGACCGGACACCCCTATTTTCACCTATAAACCCGTGGACTGCCGGTATCTTACTCCCACGCAACGCGATTATACCGTCGCAGCGAAGTCCATCCCCCATTTTGAGGGACTTCCAGTATCATTAGAGCTTCCTCTATAAGGAGTTGCTATGGAACAGGTCATCCTCAACATTTTGCGCGGGGTTCCTGGGCACCAATACTGGGAGCAGTTTTCCATCGAATTCAGGCCTGGCTTGAATGTTATTGCCGCCCTCATGGAAATCCAGAAGAACCCTATCACCTTGCAAGGCGTCCCGACGACACCTGTTATCTGGGAGTCTGGCTGCCTCGAGGAGGTTTGCGGCTCTTGCTCTATGCTCATCAACGGCTTTCCATGCCAGGCGTGCAGCGCGATGGTCAGCGCCATCATTAAGAGGACAGGCTCTCCGATCATCACCTTGGCGCCCTTTTCGAAATTCCCTCTCATCCGCGACCTCCATGTCGACCGTTCCGTCATGTTTTCGCATCTCAAAGACCTTCAAGCGTGGGTCGAAGTTGACGACTATTATCGCGCGGGCCCAGGGCCTGATGTCACGCAAGTCCAGCAAGGGGTTATGTACCGCCATTCCACCTGCATGACCTGCGGCTGCTGCCTCGAAGGCTGCCCTCAGTTCAATGCCCATTCATCGTTCATAGGTCCCGCCGCCATTGGTCAATTCCGCCTCTTTTCTATCCACCCGACAGCGCGCATCCTCCATCCTGACCGCGCGCGCTTTCTCCAACAAGATGGCGGTGTTGCTGGCTGTGGCAATGCTCAAAACTGTGTACGCGTATGTCCAAAGAAGATCCCCCTCACCGATGCGATCGCCGCAGCGTACCGCGATACGACAGAACAGGCCGTCCGCGATCTCTTTGGACAGCCCGAGAGGTTTCTATGAACCTCAACACTCGCTCAGCGTTTGTTGCCGCGTGCTTCTTTTCGCGCGTTCTTCTCCTCGTCTTTCTCTTCACGGCGAGCATCGGCCTGATGCCCGATGAGGCGCAATATTGGACATGGAGCCAGAACCTTGACATCGGCTACTATAGCAAGCCCCCTGCTATCGCTTGGCAGATTGCCGCTGGCACATCCTTGTTTGGGGCAACAGAGCTTGGCGTGCGGTTCATTGCCCTCCTGATGCCCATTGCCTCCGCTCTCGTCATCAGGAAGATCGTCCTCTGCCTCGTCGATGACCATCATGCCAGCTGGTGTGCTGCCACAGCGTTTATCCTCTCTCCTATGGGCTTTGCCACAAGCTTCCTTGCCACTACGGATGCTGGCATGGTGCTTCTTGCCCTGTGCAGCGTGTGGTGGTACCTCGTCCTCTTTGACCGCCCATCGCGCTATGCCGCTGTCGGCGTATGCATTGCCATTGGAGCTCTGTGGAAGTGGATGATCTATAGCCTCTGGATTGTCTTTGCCGTCGAATTGATATGGCGGCGGAAGCATGTTCTTGCGTTTTTGGGAGGCATTGCCATTTCACTTTTCGGCCTCCTTCCAACCGTGCTGTGGAACTACGCCCATGATTGGACGACATTCCGCCATGTGGGGGCGACGCTTGCTTGCACCCATGCGACCATCCCCAACCCCGTCTCCTTCCTGCTCGCCGGCATCGCCCTTATCACTCCTGGCTTTTTTCTTCTCGCCCTTCCGTCTCTGGGATCCAAAGACCAGAAGGTCCGTCTGCTCTCGCTCATCATCGGTAGTATCTGGCTGGGGCTGCTCGCCATCGCCTGCACTCGGAAGGTGCAAGGCAACTGGGCGGTGCTCGCCCAAGCGATGTTCTTTCCCCTGGTAGGGGTTTGTCTTGCCCAGCGCCCTGCATGGAAACAGCAACCGTATACGGTTGCCATCCTCGTGGCATTGCTCATGCAAGCCGTGGCGCTGACAACGCCCTACTTTGGGGCAGCAGCGCTTCACCTCTGCCCGTTTAAACAGGGGATGGGCAATAATCAAATTGCCGGCGTCCTCTCCGAGGAGGGGTATACGCCTGGCTCAGCATTTCTCTTTTCCGACCGCTACCAAACGACGAGCCAGCTATGGGCGTACGGCCCGGGCCAGCATAAAGCCTATTTCTTCAATCTCCATGGGCTTCGGAATAACCAATTCTGCTATTGGCCGGGCATGGACGCTGAATGTGTTGGAAAAAATGGATGGTTCGTTTCTATCATTCCCATCGCAGATAAAAGGTCTCTGAAACATAGGCTAAAGACCTTCCGCCGGGACCTCGTTCCGTACTTCTCTCACCTCTCCAAGCCCATCGTCCGTCCTCTGCTCTCTCCCACGGGAAACGCTGTCCGTCTGATGATCCTCATCGCCTGTCAAAACTACAACGGGAAGAAGCCCCAGATGTCGAACAAGTTTTAACCCTCGGTTTAAACTCGTTGACATCCCTACGTTCGTGATGTATCAACGTACCTGTCTTAGTTCAGCCAGTCCCGGAAATTCCGCATCAAAAAGAGAAAACGGGAAATGCTGTCCTTAGTTTTTTTATTCGTGGAAGACGGGCTTTTTTGTGGAATGTAATGAGTCTGATGGATGTAGAAAAGAAGACGGCAAGTCTTCACCCACTCCCAGATTGCCTTAGGAGGAACGACGATCCGTCCGACGCGCTCTCCTTGCATGTCACCCCCCTCTCTGTGCAGCGCAAAGAACGAAAGAGGCTGCGCATCTCCTTCCCCACCACTGCTCCTGGTGAGAGCGAATACCGAAACGTAATAGAGGAGATGCTCGAGGGTGGCCTTCGCCATCTACGAGAGGGAACTCCTATCGTCTTTTGTTCTTCGTCATGCGGCGGACGATGCATCACCGTTCGTTGTATTACCGAGAGCTCCCCTGAAATCGTTCTGTCCAGCCCAGATATACTCTCCTTTCATCTCCCGTCTGACCTCTCTCCCTCCTCATTTGCTATCTATCGCATTCCCTTTTCTGTTGATGCATTTCCAGGCCACTCGTTCCTTTTTACGTACAATGCGGTTACGTTCGATGAAAAGGCGGTCGACAGCTGTATCCCTTTGAGCGACGGAAGCGAGCATGAACCATCGTGCGCCTGTCAATCCTCATTGCTGTGCCAGCAGATTACCTTCGCCATGAAGCATCCCGCCGCCTACCAGCAGATGGCAACAGCGCTGGCCAGCATGCCTCATACCACTGCATTCCCTCTTCGACACGAGCTGGTGCGATGGCTATCTCGGCTCGCATCGACGCCACCTCTTGATGTCCTCAATGAATTCCAACGATTTCTCCTCGCGACCGATCCCGAATTCCACAAGCTACGAACGCCGGCGCATCTCCTCAAACTCGTTCGGTCGCATCTGTACCTGAAAGACAAGCACGTCCGCCATGCGTCACCAGCGAAGACTGACAAGTGGTTTCACTACCGGGTGTTTCGATCGACGCTTCATTTTCCGTTTGGCACGAAAAATGTGCTCAGTCTTGTGATCTCTCTGCACTCGTTGTCGACCTACGAACAGTTTGACCATCGCCATATCCTCCTCGCCTGTAAACGTTGCCTGCCCTCTTTAGAGGCCGTTCCCAGATCCTTTTACATGTATCGATATGCTGATGTTCCAACACTCTCGTTGTACTTAGAAATAGAAAAGAGCGATGGATCTCTCCCTACATGTGCCGAGATAGCCCTCCTCAAAAAAGAGTTAGACCAAGAGCTTCCCGCCTCCATAGAACAGGTCATGAGCCGGATCGACATCCCTCATAATGAAGAAGACCTGTTGCGCAATTTCCTCCTTCTCAGCCAACAAGTGTGCACCACGCGAGAAGTCCCTCAGGTCATCGTTCAGTTTCATGGGCAGACAGACAGCACATTAGAATTTCATGTCACGCTTGTCAGAGTTATCAAGAAGGGGCAGGAAGAGAACCCTCTTCCTACCTTTGCCACTTCTGAGAGCACTCGATGCCTTCCTCTCCGATCCTCGATCATCGATACCCTTCGCACTAGGCATCTTAAGCAAGGCATTGTCCTCCTTGTTGAGTGTCGAAAAGAGCATTTTTTGCGCCGAGACCGATCTGTGGACTTTCTTCATGCCAGAGAATCCGTCGTCCACTGTATTGAAAGGGCCTTTGGGACGGTACGAGACTTAAATGGTGGGCTAATCTATCAACAGCATCAGCTACTAGAAAATGTCCGGCCGCTGCTGACGAAGGAGGAAATAAAAGAACTGCCTCGTCTTGAGGATCTGTTCCATTCCCTCTCTCCAACGCTCATGAAGAATATCCTTGGCCCTGAGCATATCGCCACGGTCTTCAGGCAGTTTCTGACGCTTCGCAAGGATATCCATCAAAGGCCTCCTCCTCATTTTCTCATCGAGGAATATACCAAGGAGCTTTTTATTGGGTTCCTCCTACCACCCTCATTTACCAAGGAGGAAGTCTTTACCGCCCGACAAGCATGCGGGCTGCAAGAGCACGAGTTTGCTCTTTGCCATACAAGTTGTGAGGGGCATCAATACTGCTTTGTCCTCTGCCTGTCGCAAGATAAAGAATTGCGCAATAGCGTCGTCAAATGGCTTGAAGAGGCGATACGAGCAAGAAAGATGACGAGAGAGCAGAACTCTCTTCGCCTGAGTCTCTCTCGTCCTATTCGCTCTCTTGACCCTCGGATTGGTACTGACAGGGTGTCGGGCACCGTTATCAAAATGCTGTATGAAGGCCTCATGCGGCTAGACCCGAGCGGCAATCCGACGCACGCCATAGCAGAGGAGGTTCTCATCTCAAACGATGGGAGGACCTATACTTTTACCCTCCGGCCTTCGTATTGGACCAATGGCGCACCTGTCACGGCCTACGACTTCGAATATGCCTGGAAAAAGATTCTCGAGCCCTCATTTCAAACTGTCTTTGATTATCTCCTACTTCCAATCTTAAACGCCCGCCTTGTCAAGGCGGGCCGCCTGTCCTCTGATGCCTTAGGCATTCGCTCGCTCAGCGACCGCGTTCTTGTCGTTGAGCTCGAAAGGCCCTGTCCTTATTTTCTGGAACTCTGCTGCCTGTGGATTTACTCTCCGCTATGCAAAGACCTCGACAAAACCCATCCAGGATGGGCCTATTTTGGCGATCGCACCTATGTATGCAACGGCCCCTTCAAGCTCACGGCGTGGAAGCGCAATAGTGGAATTCAGCTCGAAAAAAACGACCTCTACTGGGACAAAGAGCATGTGTCGATCGAGCATATTGACCTTAAGGTCATCGAAGACCCGCTGGCAGCCCTGCACCTGTTCGAACAAGGAGAACTCGACTGGATTGGAGAGCCTCTCTCAGAAACACCACTGTGCCTTTTCAAGGAACGCCATCCACAGGTGCATATCAACCCCATGGCTGCAGTGCAGTGGTATGAGTTCAACACGCAGCATCCTCCCTTTCGCTCTGCGAAAGTACGGCGGGCCTTTTCCTATGCTCTAGACAGGCAAGCCATCATCAAAGAGCATCTTTTTGGCGATGAGCGCCCTTCTCACAGTATTCTCCCTCCTTCTCTTTCGCTTCTCGACAGCCAAAGCCCTCTCGACTTCGACCTAGAGTTTGCCCGCACCCTCTTCAAAGAGGGGATGGAAGAGCAAGGGCTGACAGATTCCATCCTCAAGCCTTTGAAAATGGTGATCTATGATCGGGAGCCTCACAAAACTATGGCGAAGGCTGTTATTAAAGCATGGGAAGATGCTTTTGGGCTTTCCTTCGTCCTCGACGTCGTCAGCTGGCATGAGTTCTTTGAACGGCTGGGAGGCTCCTCTCACGACATTCTCGGGCGCGTTTGGTATTCATGGTATAAAGACCCGCTGTATAGCTTAGGGATTTTCAAATCCAAGACACGTCCTATGAACTCTTCGCGTTGGTCGAGCGAAGAATATGCCAAGCTCCTTGATGGGGCTGAGCTTGAGATGGACGCTTCCCTTCGGCAAGACTTCCTTAAACGTGCCGAGGAGATGATTTTGCATGAGATGCCTATTGTCCCTGTTTTTGATTACAACTCTCGGTATTTGAAAAATACGGCTGTCGGCAATATCTACGTCTCCCATCTCGGAAATGTCGATTTCAAATGGGCAACATGCTCTCAAAACCTGTGTGCCGAGCCGCCACCGCTCCCCCCTCCTCATGGGCAGGGCGAAATTCGGCTCTACCTTCAGTCCGAGCCCATATCGTTAGATCCCAGGGTGGGGGGAGATAAGAGAACGCAGATCGTCATTCGGGAGATGTATGAAGGGCTGATGAGAATTGGGAAGAGTGGCCATGTAGAATATGGTCTTGCCGACTCAGTGTTGGTCTCCGAAGATCAAAAGACCTATACGTTCCATCTCCGGCCCTCGCTGTGGTCGAACGGCTCTGAAGTAACAGCTGAGGACTTTGTCTGGACTGTCAAGAAGGCGCTCGCGCCCTCCTTTACAACCTCCTATGCCTACGCCTTTTTCTCGATCAAAAATGCCAAACAGGCACATCTTGGCCGGTGTCCTCTCAGCGATATTGGCATTATTGCCAAGGATAAAAGAACCTTAGAAGTCACTCTCGAACGTCCTGTTCCGTATTTCCTCGAACTCACCGCGAACCCTATTTTTTCGCCTGTCTGCAAGGCATGTGCCACCAATCGTCGCTGGGCGTTGGAGGTCTCGCCAAAATATGTATGCAACGGCCCCTATCTTCTCAAAGCGTATACTCCAAAGTCACAAATTATATTGGAAAAAAATCCTTTCTATTGGGACCCTAATGGCGCCCAAAGTGAGCGTCTCTCATTCCACATCATTAAAGACCCGCAAGAGGCGCTTCACATGTTCGAGTCAGGAGCATTGGATTGGTATGGCGATCCCTTTGGAAGCATGTCCCCTGAGAGTTACGCCTACCATAGGAAGAAAGAGACTCTGATCCAACAACAAGGAGGGGGTGTCACCTTGCTCTTTTGTCGCACTGATCTTCCTCAGCTTCGATCTCCCAAGATTCGCAAGGCCATTGCTCACGCCATCAACCGTCAAGAACTATGCGACGCTCTCTATCGTACGCCGGCCTTCTCGTTGTTACCTGACTTCATGACGTTGGCAGAGCGGCCGGCATTTGAAGACAACGCCCCTATAACAGCGATCCAGCTGTTTGAGGAAGGACTCAAAGAGGCGGGACTCTCTCGAGAGTCATATCCCCCTTTAGTCATCAGTCATTGGCCAGATCCGACGATCAAGGCGACGGTCAAGATCCTCCAAAAGCAGCTTAAAAATGTTCTTGGCATTCAAGTCGTCTCTTGCCTTCTCGATTGGACCGCATGTGTCCAACGAATCTCGAGTGGGCATTTTCAGCTGGCCATTGCCTCATGGTTCTCGTGGTTCCAGGATCCTGTGTTTACGCTGCAATTCCTCAAGAACAAGCATATTAGCATGAATGGAACAGCATGGGAAAGCGAGGACTACATTCGGTTGCTCGAGCTTTCTGACAACACGCGCGATCCGGCACTGCGGAAGACATATCTCAAACAGGCAGAGGCATTGGTCATGGATGAACTGCCGGTGATCCCTGTGTTCTATCAAAAGGAGAGCTACGCAAAGGCTCCTGATATTGTTGGTGAAATTGTTTCGCCGGTAGGGCTCATGGAATTGAAGTGGTTAACGAGAGGAGGAGATGTTCGATGATTAAGCGCGCATTATGGATTGTGGCGGCTGCTTCCACCCTATTCGTGACGGGATGTTCCAAGACGCCAATAAAACGATCTGACAAAGCAAAGACGCTGAACTTGTACGTTCAGGCTGATATTACATCTTTAGACCCTCGAATTGGCTATGATCGACGAGCCGTACAGATTAATCGAGAGCTGTTTGAAGGGCTCATGAGGATTGGTCGAGATGGGAATCCCGAGATGGCCATAGCACAGTCCGTCTCGTTATCGGATGACAATACGGTGTATACGTTCCGTCTCCGCCCTGCGAAATGGTCCAATGGCCTCGATGTCACGGCCTACGATTTCGAATGGGCGTGGAAAACAATTCTCAACCACTCCACATCAACGACAGGGTCATTTGCACTCTTTGTCATTAAAAATGCCAAAAAAGTCTTGCAAGACGAATGTTCTGTCGATGAGTTAGGCGTCAAAGCTCTGGATGCATCGACACTTGAAGTCACTCTCGAACATCCGGCGCCATACTTTCTGGAGTTTCTTACGCTTCCGATCTATGCCCCGGTGTGTCGCGCTGTTGACCAGTCTAATCCAAACTGGGCAGCTGGTGTCTACCCAGAATTCGTCTGCAATGGCCCGTATATTCCCAAAGACCGCAAGGTGAAATCGCATCTTACTCTTGAGAAGAATCCCCTGTACCAAGATGCTGACGCGCCAGTAACGGAGAGAATCCATTTTGCCATCGTTGAAGACCCACAAACAGCGTACAACATGTTTGAAGAGGGCTCTCTCGACTGGTATGGCGACAGCTTTGGCGGCATATCTCTAGAGATGGTCTACGAGCTCAATCGCAGGGAGCAGCTCATCAAAACATCGAGCGGTGGCATCCACTGGTTCCTATGCCAGACAGAGGCTCCGCATTTGCGGTCTGCCAAGATCCGAAAGGCTCTTGCCTGCGCGATCAATCGGGATGAGATTTGCGACAAACTCCTTCAAGGGGGCGAAACGCCAGCCTATACGGTTGTCTACTCGTCGCTCTCACTCTCGAAGACCCCTTGCTTTGAGTACAACCCTGCTCTTGCTCGACAACTGCTCGAGGAGGGGATGAAAGAGCTTGGCTATACGCGAGAAACCTATCCTCCGATCGTCATCACGCACTTTTCTGATCCGACCATCAAAGCCACGGCAGAGGCCGAACAGCACCAACTTCAAGAGAATCTCGGCATCAAGGTAGATCTTTTAGCTGTGGATTGGGGGACGTGGATGAAAACGTGGCATAATGGCAACTATCAGCTACTGTGGTTCTTATGGTATACGTGGTATCAGGACCCATCCTATAACCTCGAGCTCGTCAAGTACAAAAACAAAGGGCTGAACAGCACTGGGTGGGAACATCCTGACTTCATCGCGCTTCTCGATGCTGCTGACCAGTGTTTCGATCCTGCAGTACGCATCCCCCATCTCAAGAAAGCCGAAGCTCTTGTCATGGAAGAATTTCCGCTTATTCCCGTCTATTTCCACACGTTTAAATATGCGAAGAAGCCTGGCGTGCGGGGAGAATCGCTCTCTCCCGTGGGACAACTTGAGCTTAAGAGGGTAGAAAAAGTTGAGCAATAGATCTACAAAGCCGTGCACACTCTTTCTTATCGGCGTTCTTCTCTTCGCCTGTAGCTGCTCAGACCGCCATCGGTCGGCATCAAAACAGAAAGAGGCGCACCTGTATCTGCAGTGCGACCCTGTTTCGCTGGATCCTCGTGTTGGGTATGACCGGAGGACCCAGCAGATTATTCGCGAGATTTTTGAAGGACTGACGAGGATTGGCTCTGATGGCCAACCCCATCTTGCCCTTGCGGAATCTGTTCGCGTTTCTGACGATGGCCTGCTCTATACCTTTCGGCTCCGCCCAAGCGTATGGTCCAATGGCCATGAGCTCGTCGCCGATGACTTTGTCTATGCGTGGAAGAGTTCGTTAGACCCCAAAGATTCGAACGCTCGTTCTGACGCGCTCTTTGTCATTCGCAACGCTCAAAAGGCAAGGGCTGGCCAATGCTCTCTTGACGATATCGGCATCTGCGCCCTTGACAAGAGGACGTTGGAGGTGACCTTGGAGCATCCTGTGCCCTATTTTCTGGAGCTGCTCGCCAATCCGGTCTTCTCTCCTTTGTGCCGAACCATTGTGGAAAAAAACCCGCAGTTTGCCAGCGCTCAGCGCTTCGTATGTAACGGGCCTTTTTGCATCAAAGAGCGGAAGATGAAGTCGCATATCATCTTAGAGCGAAATCCTCGCTACTGGGATCACGACGCCGTCTCTCTTGATCGCATCTCATTTTCGATCATTGAGGAGCCACAGACAGCGTACAATATGTTCATTGCTGGAGCATTAGATTGGCATGGGGATCCATGCGGCAGTGTGAGCCTGGAGACTGCAGCGCGCCTCTATCAACAACACCGTCTCCATCTTCACCAAGCCGGCGCATCGTATCAAATGCTCTGTCGCGTCAACACGCCCCATCTTCGATCCGTGAAAATCCGGCAGGCGATCGCCCACGCCATAGACCGCCAGAGCCTCTGCGACAATATTCTTCAGAGCGGGGAGATACCAGCCTTCAGCCTCTCTCCTCGAGTGCTCTCGTATATCGACGCTCCGCCCTTTGACGACAACAATGCCGCTCGCGCTCAAGCCCTTTTTGCAGAAGGGTGTGAGGAGCTGGCGGTGCCCCCATCGTCGTTCCCTTCTATCACCATCAGCTTCTGGGCAGATCCATCAGTAAAGCCGATGATGGAAGCGGTCCAGGCACAGCTCATAGCCGCCTTACACATTGACGTCAGACTCGATCCGCTGGACCGAGGGGCGTACTTGCAGAAGGTGTGCACGGGAGAATATGAGATCCTCATGGTGTTATTGAACGTCTGGGTGCATGACCCATCGTCAAACCTCGACCTATTCAAATACGAGAAGACGGTGATCAATGGCACTGCATGGTCAGACCCTGAGTACACACGGCTGTTGGATCGTGCTGCCAGTACGTTAGATGCTAATGAGAGGCGAGACTGTTTCTCGAAGGCTGAGCGGATCATCATGGACCAGCTGCCGGTGATCCCCCTTTGCTACCAAACGCTTAAGTACATCAAATCCCCTCAGCTGCAGGGAGAGGCCGTCTCCCCCGTAGGTATTGTAGAACTTAAGTGTCTAGCAAAAATGGAGTGAAGCGTTGTGCGCATTCCCGCTCTATCCTGAACACACAAGGGACGCCCCGCTGTCCTCTCCACCGCTGGGTTATCCTGCTGAAAAATATTCCCCTACAATAGGAGCCATGTGCGATGCGCCTCTTGGAGGGTAGAATAGAGGGATCCCACGGACAGCTAGTATCGATTGAAAAAATTTCAGCTACATCGTAGAGAGGAGTATTGAGTAGGCAGGCAAATCTTTAGACGCTAAGAGGAAAAGAAATATTTGAGGAGGGCACTACTATGAACTGGCCACCAGATTTTCCTCCTGTGACAGGTGGTGGAGAGGGGCTAGGGCCTCCGCCAGGGAAAAAACCAAAACAAGTGGGAGCCAGACCTTCGGAAGCCATTCATATACCTAGCGAGGCTGCCGGCCCTTTAGCAAGCCGTCACAAAGTAGCGCCCTTTGCTCATGGAGGTAAAGTTCGAGATACTGCTCTTCCGGCGTTGTTTCCAGAGTCGCAAGTTGCAAACTGCTTAAGCACGTACTTGGGGCTGCCCGTAGCTGCTGTCCATGCAGAAGAAGGGGGGTATAGGATCGTCTACTCGCACGTCATAGATTTCGCTTCGTCTGGTCTTGATCAACACAAGATTCGGAGACATAGAAAATACTCCGACCAGAGTTTCATTCGAAATGAAGATGTGAAAGCGTTGTTTTCCAAGTGGATTTCGACTTCCTCTACCATGGCACCGATGGCAAGGTCTCCGACGACATCCCAACCGAACATCGAGGCGAAACTACAAAGCTTGGTTGGTCCTGAAACGCCAGTAACAGCAATCCAGGAGCCTGGAGGGTGGAGGCTTCAGTTTACGAACTTCACTCCAAACTTCTCTGCTCTTTCTATATGTAAAGTGTTTGAACATATAGAACAGCCAGGTACTGGCTTTCTCAGGGATACAGACGTGAATTTTTTCTTAGCTTTTGACCCAACCTCTCCAGAGGTAGCGCCAGGAATCGAACGCGAAACAAAGACGCGTGAAGCACTCGAACGACAGCTGAAGAATGCAGGGTTTGCAGATGCGAAACCAAAACGAGAGGCTGGAGGGTGGAGGATCGACTTTGGTTCCCAGACGCCTGATTTTTCTGCTCTCTCCGCATCTAAAATTGTCCAATATAAGTTTCCTCATGGCAAATTTGGCTTTCTCAAAGATGCGGACGTACAGAGATTTTTATCGCTGCGCCCTGTCCCGCTCTCTTCTGGAGTCGGCGCCCCCTCAAGCTCTAGCGCCGCAGCCGTGTCAGCACCTGGTACACCGAAGAGTGTGGCCAAGACAAAGCTCTCTGGCCAGCTGAAGGCCGAATCGAAATTTATCAAAGGCTTGTTGCAGCAGGCGTTGAGAGGGTTGGGGCTGCCGCCGCGTAAGATTTCGCTTGGAGAGGGGGGATACATCGTTGAATGCGAAAGCTCTCTTGGCGCGGTTGCGCAAGGATCTGTTTTAGCGAGCCTATTATACAATAGGATTCTACAGGTGGTGCCGGGAACTCCTCCACGCTTGTTTGTCCCATTTGAACACATGCCCCTTGTCCAGATAGCGACTCTCGCCACAACGCCGCTTCTCCAGAATACGCTTAAAAACAATGGCCTTACTGCCTCAACGTTCGAGATCGATTTTACGAATCAATGGGTCACCCTCAGGAATTGCTCTGGGACTATTCCCCAACCGTTCAAAGCGATTTTGTATCATCCTACAGGTGAGCCAACGAATGTACGAATCAACTTCCGGGACATTGCGACGTTGCTCACGCCACCTTCATCTTCTGGGGTGAGAGGTATGCTGCAGAGCTGGATGGTGGACTATTCTCACAACAAGCAATTTATAGAGGACTTGAAGCGCCTTACAAAGGGATCCTTCGAAATCCTGACGGCGCAAGCAGCTTCAGTGGAGGAAGAGTCGAAGAAAAACCTAAGCGAGCTTACAGCGCGGAAAGAAGAGGCCGAAAAGGCTCAGCGCACGCAGCCTCCCACTGAGGCGGAGATTGCTGCAGCGAAGAAGATAGCAGAAGAGGCTGCCCAACGTGCTGCTGTTGCGCGCAAAGTGGCTGAGAAAGGCCAGAGGAAATTCCCGTCTTCGACATGACCGGCACGGCTCCTATGGGCTGGATCTCTTTGCTCTCTTTCGTTCTATCTTGAGCATAGCGCTATTGAGACGTTGTTCCTCAACCGCCGGATGCACTCGTTGGATGAAGAAGAGCGAAAAAAAGTCCTCAGAGAGGCACACCGGCAGGTAGAATTTCTTAGACGTATTAGAATACATTCTCCCCCCTTCTGGAAGGGCAATCACTGTCCACTTCTTTTGAAAGGGATCGAACCACAGGGCATAGTGAATATCTTCTCTTCTCCCTGAGAAATTTGTTGTCCAGTTCGTATCGGCAAAGTGCGTGACAAGGGAGGGATAGGCCATATCACATTGGGTGAGAAGCGAGTATTGGAAAGCGATGAGGTCTCCGTCGGAGGGCCGCTCCCGAGCATGTGCACAGCAGAGGTTGTGGGCTGCATTGAGGATGGCCATGCAAAAGTCGAGCACGGACGGCTGTGTGTTTGCTTTCAACAACTCGTGGGCCTCTCTCCTCATCTGGCTCTTGAGAGCGCTCGCTGTGACATCGGTTCGTGCTGCAGTATTCACGACAACTTCGGCTATGGAATCGATGACAGGGGCGTTGAGAGCGAAGAACGAGCGCTGTTCATCTGTTCTAGCGCATATTTCTGCTGTTGCCTTCTCTACCGCTGCCATCATTGCTTTGCCGTTGCCATGCCATGGGAGAAACGAAGAATGGTTAGGGAGCAAGCGAAAGGCATGCCCTAACGCCGTAGCGCCAACGGTATACGACGGGTCGCCCCCATGCTCTTGGTGAAAGGAGTCCGCCCAGTTGAAAAACGAGGGGATCGCTCGGGCAATGGAATCGCCAAACTGCTCTTTTGTGCCGGCCGACACTTCGAGGACGTTCTGCCCGAGGAAGTTCATGGACGCCCCTCCAGATACCACATAGTAGAGGAACCCACTGCACACTCCCGACACGATTTTGTCCCCCGATGTCTCTTGCTGTAAGATTCCATCGAACTCCTTGAGGTATTTTTCGGCGTTGCGACCGCAATATTTTTTACGATGGACCGGTGATTGTCCAGAAGCCGCCAAGCTGTCCACCCATTCTTCAAAGGAGTGCACGATAAATTCTCCGAATTCCTCAGAGGAGCGGAAGGGCACCAGCTTCTGAGATTGTGGATCTACGCGCATCATGGCGAACGAGAGGTCGTCAATAGCACTGTTAGTCTCAGGGATCATACACGGTCTAAGTAGCGCCCACGAACTGGGAACGGCATTCTCAGGAAGACAGAGAGGGGCTTCCTGCTGCCCTTCGCACATGCGCACCACTTTGGCAAGCTTCGAGGCGATATCATGGAGGCCAATTCTCTTGGCATGGTTGATGGAGAACTGTGCCAGAGCCTTCACATATGTGCGTGGGTATCGGAGGTGAAGAGGGAAATGCGAAGGGTTGAGTGGTGGAAACAGAAATCCGCCCATGGCATTCTCCCACATCCGAAGGAGAGGATTTTGCACAAACGCTTCGATGATCCTAATGGCTTTGACCAGCCGATCAGAGGATGAGAGGGGGTCTTTCCGCTGGCACAGAGCTTCAAAAATCTCTAGAAGAGAGAAGCCGCCATTGTCACTCGTAGCAGCAATCGCTTGTGCGAGTTGCCCAAATTCCGCTGCCGTGGTACACCCCACCATGGCGCAGGCCTCTTGTACATGTGGGAGGCTGAAGAGAGATGTGCATACAGAAATGTCCAGCGACTGCAGCACGGCCTCTTTGTGAAGCCAGGGAAGCCCTACCGAGGAGACCTCCTGCCCATCGATAGTCCTGGTGATTGTCCTTTGCTTGGTGAGGAGTTCCTGAAGATCGTGAATCATCCACAGGCCGCACGATTCTCGCCGTATTGCCTCAGGAGCAATAAGATAACAATTCCCAAGCAGCTTCTGCCTCTGCCGCGTGAAAAAGGCCGTGAGCACAGCCTGCAGGCTATCCCCCCGTGTCAACGGCGTAGCCAACGGCCTTCCGAGCACGCAGTTTACATCTTCAATTGCGTCAGGGTCGGTGATGGTGGGCAACGACTCGAGGGCATCCACCATCGCTTCATTGCTTTGGAGCTCTTGCAGCGATGATGCAATATGGCGTTCCATCGCATCCCTCTCTGCCTTTGGGGGCAGGAAGACAGACTTTACATGCCGAATAAGACCCAGGTTGAGCGTGCCGTCCTTGCGGACGAGAGCTCCTGCTACAGCCTGTGGAACGAGGGTGTCCTCCACATCTTCGGCCTCATAACACACGGCTGCCGAATACCTGGCTATCCGTCTGTCTACGACATGTTTTTGCGCTTTGACAATGGAAAGCGCTCGCTCTTCCAAGACGCTCTGTACTTGAGCAAAGGAGCCCCGAAGAGATCTCATCTTCCCGTACTCGGCCAGCAAGAGCAGCTGCGCAGCGGTCTCTCGCGCTGCCAGCAGGTCCGCTCTCTCCTCAATAAAGCATTGCCTGAAAAATGGAATGAGTATTCGTTTGGCATCCTTGTGAGTACAGGTGGCAAGCAAGCGACGGAAATCGACCAGCAGCGGCCGGTACCGGTTGTCAGAGATTGCCTCCAGACCCTTTTCGAGGGGAAGACAGGGGTTGTCTGCGGCCTGCGCCTCTTCGCAGAAGCTCTGAAGAGCACATCGCAGTCGTTGCGCCTCACTCTCTATTTCAACGCGAAGGCGCCGGTCGATATCAACGAGGCGGCTGGTCAGCTGCTGCAGCCGTTCTTGGCTCTCTAAAAACTGTCGTTCTGGAAGGGTTGCTCTTTTCAACGCCAAAAATTCTCGGCATACGGCAAGCTGATGTGAGGCGAGGGATATAGCCCTGTTCTTTTCTGATGGCTTCGGGGATTGGTGACTCTGGGCGATCCATTCCTCGACAGCCATCCAGCCAGCGGTGATTCTCTTCTCCACCTCCTCTTTGAAAGCAGGCTGTTTCACCTCTCGTCCCGCTATGCGCCCACCTCTTTTGAGACACAACGCTGATTGCAGCTCACTCCTCTCCAGTACCGCGCCCGATGG
>CAYPCN010000001.1:0-15165 GCA_964409235.1 uncultured bacterium | reverse complement strand
AGAACGACCCATCACACCGGTGCAGCTTCCTTTTTGGCATAGGAAAACCTTTAATTACAGCAAAAACAATCCCCCTACTCGTGGATATTGAACTGCCGATCGTTTATTACAGATTAAAAGCGAATTTTAGCATTCAATTAGATTAATTTCAAAAACAAAATGCACGGTAATTCTCGGGGGTTCGGCCGCATTGTTACGATCGATCTCCTTGGCATAGCCACTGGAGTTCCTTTCTATGCGGCCTATGCAGGGCTTCATCGATCTGTCCCTGAGCACCTTTTCTACAGTCAAAATCTTCTTCCAGCGCCTTTTCAAGAGCTCGTACAAAACTCTCTTTTGTTTGAAAGCATGTCGACAGCCTTTGGCAAAACGCACTATGTTCTCGCTGCTCTCTATAGGCAGGCTGGCGTTGGGGCATTTTTAGGAGGGCCATCCTCTCGTGCCTCCACGACCACAGCCAAGAAGTATGGTGCAGCACTCGCCCACAGCTGAAGCTTTGGGCATTACCGCCTATTTTCTTCCCTCCGATCACATAATCTTGTTCTTCAACGCGCAATGCATGGGGCATAAAGAGCGGCGCCAGCACGTGCCCTGTCCACGCCATGACATCGACGGGATTCTTATTGCATGGGAGATCATCCTCATCGATGATGAGCGTCCAGAAAATCGTCGTTTCATCGACGACGACGGTACCCCCACCACTGAACCGCCGGATGATGGGCAGCTGACACCCGGCTTCTACTGTATCGTCCATTGTTCCTGACAGCCCCATGACGATCGCTGGTGGGGTTCCGTCGTTGATCAGACACCAATTCCCTTTCCCTGCTCTCAGCAGCGCCTCTTCTCTTCGCAGCTGTTCGAAGATCGGCATGGGCGTAAGATGTACAATCGTGAGTGTCGGCCTTCTTCTGGCATTAGTATCCCCGCTCTTCGGTGTCATGGTCTCTTCCTCTCCCTTCAGACGCTCTGACATGACGACCTTTTGAGAGCGATCATGAGAATGGAGATATCGGCAGGTGCGATTCCTGGGATGCGAGAGGCCTGGCCGAGGTTGTGTGGCCGAACTCGGGAGAGGCGGAGTTTGGCCTCTGTGCGAAGGCCTGTGACGGCGTGGAAGTCAAATTCGTCGGGGAGACACACTGTTTCGATCGTGGAAAGGCGTTCTACCTCGGCGACCTGGCGAGAGATATAGCCTTCGTATTTGAGAGCGATTTCTAGCTGGGTGTTGGTGTCCGTGCCGAAGTCGTTGACGACATCTGGGAAGAGAGTGAGAAGATCGTTGTAGGTGATTTCCGGGCGCGCGAGGAGCTGGCTTAAGGAGCACGACTTGCCATTAAAGGTTTTATGAATCGACGACAAACGCTTTGGTTCTGTGGTGAGAACCTGTCGTTTGGCGAGGAGGCGGTCGTACTGCTGTTGTGAGATGAGACCCACGTTGTAGCCATGGTGGCGAAGGCGGAGGTCGGCGTTATCTTGGCGGAGGAGGAGGCGATGTTCTGCTCTGCTCGTGAACATGCGGTATGGCTCATCGACGCCTTTGGTGATAAGGTCATCGATCATGACACCGATGTATGAGGTGTCACGGGTGAGGATGAGCGGGTCGTTGCCTTTGAGTTTTTGAACGGCATTGATACCGGCAAGCAGTCCTTGGCCCGCGGCTTCTTCGTAGCCGGTGGTGCCGTTGATCTGTCCTGCGAAGAACAGCCCGGAGATGCTCGTCGACTCTAGAGAAAAGGAGATCTGTCCGCTGAGTACGTAGTCGTATTCGATGGCGTAGGCAGGGCGGATGATCTCGGCATTTCTGAGAGCTGGGATGGACCTGACGAGGGCGTACTGAACGTCGAAGGGGAGTGATGAGGAGAGGCCACTGGTGTAGACCTCTTCGGTATGGAGTCCTTCTGGCTCGAGGAAGACCTGGTGCCGATCTTTATCAGCAAAGCGCACCGTCTTATCTTCAATCGACGGGCAGTAGCGGGGGCCGATGCCCTTGATCTTTCCTGAGAACAGTGGGGAGCGGTGAAGATTGCTGAGGATGATCTCTTTTGTCTCTTTAGTGGTGTAGACGATGTGGCACGGCACTTGTGGGAGGCGCGGGGCTTTCTCGTCGTAGGAGAAGTAGACCCAGCTATCTCCTGGCTGTTCTTCGGCGAGGGAGAAATCGATGGACCGTCGATGGACGCGCACTGGTGTTCCTGTTTTCAACCGTCCTAGGCGTATGCCATGCGCCTCCAGGCTTGTGGACAGCCCCAATGATGCTGGCTCTCCGCACCGTCCCCCTTCGAAGCTGACATCTCCGATGTGGATGAGACCGCGCATGAAGGTGCCGGTGGTGATGATGACCGCTGATCCCTCGAAGAAGACCCCCTCTCTTGTGATGACCCCACGGATGTTCCCATCGCTGACGACGATCTCTTCGCAGGTCCCCTGTTTGATTTCAAGAGATGGTGTCTGCTCGAGGGTCTGTTTCATCCATTGTTTATACGCTTCTTTGTCTGCCTGCCCTCGTGGGGACTGTACGGCAGGGCCTCGTTTGGTGTTGAGCATGCGAAACTGGATGCCCGTGTGGTCAATCGCCTTTCCCATGAGGCCGCCGAGGGCGTCGATCTCTCTGACGATATGCCCTTTAGCAATCCCTCCGATGGAGGGGTTACAGCTCATCTGGGCAATGGTGTAGGGATGTATGGTGAGGAGGAGCGTGCGACACCCCATCTTGGCTGCAGCATAGCTGGCTTCACAGCCGGCATGCCCGCCGCCAAGTACAATGACATCGTATGGTGGTGGGTATTTCCAGGCCATCGTCCAAAAACCTCAAAGAGCAGCTTGGAGAGAAAGCGGCGATGCCGTGTCCTCCACGCATGCAAAGTCCCCCGATGTCAACCACCGAGTGGGACTCACGCGAAAACCGCTGGCCACTATGTTTTGTGGCGGTTCATCCTGCTGCGCTTTTTGCGCTTATGCTTCGCCATCTTGGCGCGGCGTTTCTTTTTCACTGAGGACATATGGCGAGACTCCTAATGGGGATCTATGTTTCTCGCACGCGATTATGAAGGAAGTTCCTAGGTGATTTCAAGGGAAAAGGACATTGGGTAGTCCCCACACCCGTTGCGCCCTGGTGAGAAAACTTGATTTTACTCAATGCATTGAGTAAAAATACTCAATAGAGCTCGAATCGAGGAGTTGTATGAGGAAACGGCCTATATTTCAGGAGTTGCTCAAACGACTTACAGAACCCAGGCAACACCTCCAAGTATTGCTTGGTCCTCGTCAAGTAGGCAAGACGACGTTAGCCTTGCAGATCGCTGAAGAGATTGACAAACCGAGCCATTATGTCTCAGCGGATCTTGCCACTCTTCAAGATCTTTCGTGGCTTAGTCAACAATGGGAGGTGGCTCGTCAAAAAATTCGGGATGATAAGGGAGCTCTTTTTATCATCGACGAGGTCCAAAAGATCCCCCATTGGTCTGACATGATCAAGTCCTTGTGGGACACGGACACCCGAAATCGGCTGAATCTCTCGGTTCTTATTCTTGGCTCTTCACCTTGGCTCATGCAACGAGGGCTAACGGAAAGTTTGGCGGGGCGCTTTGAAATCGTCCACGCCACACATTGGTCCTACGAAGAGATGCACCGTATTTTCCGGTGGCCCCTTGATCGCTACTTGTTTTTTGGGGGATATCCGGGAGCTGCTGCCCTAGCGAACGAAGAAGATCTCTCTCGATGGGCCCAGTACATCAACGACGCCTTGATTGAAACGACCATCTCTAGAGACATTCTTTTAATGACACAGATTAATAAGCCAGCCTTGTTGCGAAGACTTTTCCAGTTAGCATGCTGTTATTCTGGCCAAATTCTTTCCTATAACAAGATACTGGGAGAATTGCAAGAGTCGGGAAACACGACGACACTTGCTCATTATGCTGATTTATTAGCTGGGGTTGGACTCGTTGGAAATTTGCAAAAATACGCATCACAAAAGGTGCGCCAAAAAAGTTCTATCCCAAAATTCTGTGTCTTCAACACCGCTTTGATGACTGCTCAATCACATGTCACCTTCGACCAAGCTCGAGCAGACCATCAATTTTGGGGAAGGCTCGTTGAGTCCTCTGTGGGTGCATATTTGTTAAATGCTATCCGTGGCACTCAGATTGAGCTGTCGTACTGGAGAGAGGGGGACAAGGAAGTAGACTTTGTCCTACGGCGAGGGGAGGCTCTCACTGCCATAGAAGTAAAAAGCGGACCAGAGTCATGGCGGCGGTCAGGGATGGACGCTTTTGTTTCCGCCTTTGGTCCATCGCGCACCATTCTTGTAGGGGACCGCGGCTTGAGTTTGGAAGAGTTTTTTCACACTCCGGTGATGGAACTGACAAAAGACCTTCTGTAAAAACTTCTAGTCAGGACGCGCACACTTTGGCTTGTACGTTGGCACTGGCGATGGATTGCCATCATGCTGGCGTTGGATAGTAATTCTGCTAAACAGGTCAAAGCATTCTGGCCCATCAGCTGTCTGGAATGTGGAGACCGTGGCGATGTCAGCGCCGAGGGCGTGGAGCTTGTCGACAAGCCTCTCGTGGCCCCGCGTCAGAAAGTCGATCCCCGATACTGTGCTTTCTCCTTCTGCGATCAGCGCTGCCATGACGTAGGCAAAGCCTGCCCTGAGGTCTGGGATTGTGATCGCTGCTCCTTGCAATGGCGTCTTACCTCTGACGATGACGCTGTGTGGGTGGGCATGGTCGTTGAACCGGCAGACCCGTCCTCCCAAGCACTGGCGGAACGTGGCGATCTCAGCTCCCATTTTGGTGAGGGTGTCGACATATCCCATCCGATTTTCGTAGACGGTCTCGTGGACGATCGAGGACCCGCAGGCCTGTGTGAGCAGCACGACGAACGGCTGCTGCCAGTCGGTCATAAATCCTGGATGGACATCGGTCTCGATATGAAGACCTCCTTTGAGGGGGCCGTCGGTCCAAAATTCAATGCCATGCTGTTTGACAGAGAACGAGCCGCCGATCTCGCGAACGGCGTTTAAAAAGGTGACGAGGTGGCGATGTTCTGCGCCCTCGATGAAGATGCGTCCTCCAGAAGCTAATGCCAACATGGCAAAGGACGCGGCTTCGATGCGATCGGGGATCACGCTGTGCTCCACCGCATGGAACGATCTCGTCCCTTGAATGGTGATGGTCCTATCGGTATCGAGAACGATATTGGCGCCGAGTTTTTGGAGGAAGAGCATGAGCTCCAAAACCTCGGGCTCTACCGCGGCATTTTTGATGATTGTCGTCCCTCGGGCCGTGACTGCTGCCAGGATGCTATTTTCCGTAGCCCCAACAGAGGGGAACGGCAACTGAATCAGTCCTCCTTTCAGGCCGTGAGGGGCACTGGCATGAAAGGCGCCTTCTTTGCGCGATACTTTCAGTTCGATGGTTGCGCCCAAGGTCCGCAAGGCCTCTACATGAAAGTCCACAGGCCTTGCGTCCGCTGCGCCACCGCAGAGCAGCGGCACGACGATATCTTCTTCTGATCGGGCGAGGAGTGCGCCGACCATGAGGATGGGAACGCGGTTTGACCCTGAGAACCGTTGCGGCACATACGTCGTTTTCAGTTCCTTGGTCTGTACCTCAAGGACCTTTGCCTGGCGATCCCAGACATACTCCATGCCGACTTCTTGGCACATAGCTAGCGTAATTGCGACATCACCGACATCTGGGACGTTGAAAAATGTGCATCGCTTATCCGAAAGCAGCGAGGCGATAATGAGCTTTGTCATTGCGTTGCGAGCGCCAGCAGCGACGACCGTCCCCTGAAGCGGCCTCCCTCCCACCACACGTAAAGCCTGCATAGAATGTGTCCTCTGGTTGTCCTGTTGGCATTCTATCAGGCAGAGGTTTACTGGCCAGCACTTTTTGCTGCACAATGAAGCGCCTCACTGCCAGACAAAACGTCGATAGAAGAAGAAGGAGTTAGCCTCTCGTTGTCCAGAGCGCGTGCCTTTCCAAGAAGAAGTATAAAACGTACCGAAGAGGGGAAGACCCATCTATGGCGTATGGATCATTTGGAAGCAAGCACGTTCAAGAATTGATCAGCTGCATCACGAATTTCTGGGTCCCACGTATAGACAGTGCGCAGTGTCATGATGGTCTCTCGGAATCGCTGTTGAGTCTCAGCACTAAGCTCCTTGAGGATTGGGGAAAACTGATCGCGAACCCTGTTAAGCAGTGCGGCAATCCCCTGGGTCGGAGGCCACGTAAACCACCCTGTCGGGACAACCTTAAGCAGGCCTTGCTGCATTGAAAGACCCTTGAACGAACCTCCGCGCCTCCTTCGACTTTCATGAAACTCTTCAAGGGTGCGAAACAGATCAACACACGCTTCTAATCCCTGAGTTGGATCCTTGGCAGGCTCTCCTCCTAATTTCCGATATTGCCCTCGAGCTTCCTCAACGGAAGCATAGTCCTCGACTGCTAATAGATCCCTCGAGCCGAGCAAGTCCTTCGCCGATGTCTTTAGAGCTTCCAAACTTCGCTCAAGAGCCTCTACCTTTTGTGTGCTCTCAGTGAGCTGCTGTCTAGCCGTTTCAAGCTGCTCTTGCATGCCCTTAACTCGCTGAGAAAAACTCTTAAGAACGCCCTTTTCAAAAGGAGAAATTTGTGGGTCGCTCATCCGGACTGAAAACGCATTGATCGTGTCCAATTTGGCAGTAATCTGCTCTACCTCCGAACTTTGTAGTAGAGCAGCACCCTCCTGTTCAAGTGCCTGCACTTGTTGCTCATATTTTGTATACTGTTTCTGATAAAGCAGGAGTCTGTCTTTTAAAGACTGTAGTTTTCCCTTCTCAGCCTTGTGAACTTGTTCCAACACCGCGATCCTCGTCAACAGAGCGCTTATCTGAGCCCAAATATTATCTTCCTGCCCATTACTCAACCGATCGACGGAGTCTTCCAGTCCCGTGAGTTGCTGCTGAACACTTTTATCTTGATCCTCGCGCATCTTCGTACCCGCCGCCTCTAGCGCATCAATCAATCGCTGGTACTTTTGTATAGCGCCTTCCAACGTAGTCGTGGTATCGCTATACGGCAGGCGTGCTATGATAGCCTCTTGCCTTCCGACGTCCTGAACCAACGAGTCCCCAGCCGTTCCGAGGACCTTTAAGTATTGTTTTTGGATTGACTGAAATCGTGTTTGTGCGGTTTGGTATTGTTGCGAAAGCGCCTCCAACTTTTTTCTATTCTCTTCGAAGTTACGTACATCGTCCTGCAACTTCGAGGTAGGGACAAGCGTTGTGATTCCGACTAACAGTCTTTGTCGTTTCTCCTCAAAACCTTCCGCAGCTTGGGAGAAGATCTGCAGTTGCCCCTGAGCAGATGGCTGAAGAGCTTGTGTACTTTTTCGAAGCCATTCGCTCCACGAACTCAGTCGTTCTTGATATGTCTTGCCCCCGAGCCCACTAACCCGTAATCGATCATCAAGCAGTTCTCGTATTTGGCTGGGGGAAGGAGACTTTGATAAGCCAGATATTGCAAGAAGGGAGCCCAACTGAGCAATAAAACGGTCGTATCTCTCAGAAGAACCTCCCTGCTGTTCCCCTAAAATTGCTTGAAGACTTCTAACCTCAAAGGGAACTGATTGCAGTTCTACCAACACGCTCTTCGCCCCGACGAGATACACAGCTTTTTGCAAATTGTCAAGAGCCGATGCCCACTTGCCTTCCAGAGGCGGGCCATCAAATATACACGTTGTTCTTTGATAGTCATCGAGATGTTGCAATGCATTGCCAAGCGCAGTTGTCAACTGACGAACAACGTCCCTTCCTTTGTTATAATCGAGTCGGACTTGATCACGGATATTGGCTGAAGCTATGCTGTCCAATTGACTTTGCATAGCGGCAAGTCTCCCTCTCTTTTCACTGATATCCCTCAGCAGATCGCCAACTTCCTTAAGTTTCTCCACCGTATCCGCCTGTGATACTTTTTGGCGCAGGATGTCTATGGCTGCTTGATCGATCTCTAACTGCTGCAATTCGCCATATAGTTTTTCGGCTTCTTGTTGCAGCGAGTCCTTCCTCTTTTGGCTCTCGGCCCGAAGCTGTTTGAGAACCTCGTCGAATTTATCGCACCGTTGAGTAATGTCTTGTAAAACGCTATCTTCTAGCACTTTTCCTTCTGCAGCCTTTGCACCTTTAACGAACTCCGCGAAATCCATCACTTCTTGGTTAGTACTTCCCAGAAAGTCAAGTAATGTTTTTGCCTCCGCCAACCGAGCCTCACATTCTTGCACCCCCTTGGCATACTGGTGTGTCAGCTCTGCAAACTTTCTCGCTGCCTTCACAACCGCCTCACGGTTCGACAACGTCGCAGGAAGATTTGTGCCTGCTCGCTTGTTGAGTTCAGCGACAAAGGCCACATATGTATTAAATGGTGGGTCAGAGTTGTGGATCACGAGCCGCCGTAAACCATTTGGCAGCTTCTCTATCTTCTGTAGATCCTTCAACGTTTGTGTAAGAAAGGTGTTCGCCCCTGTAATCGTCGCACAATAGATCTTGTCAACAATGTCCGTCCTCAACCCCGGCCCCGATTGCTCGCCACCTCTCACCGCCTGGAAAATGCTAGAGACTCTCTCGTAGTCGTCCTTTGTGTCAACGTCCTTCACTGTTTTACCTTTAAGGTTTAGTACGCTCATAATCTCTTTCGATACAAGCTTCTGCAGAACGGACCGAATCACGTCATTTAATGAAGCCGGAGACTCTTTAAGAACAGCATTAATAGCCTCTTGAACTTTCTTTTTCTTTTCCGGAGTTTCCCCTTTGCAGTACGCATCGCAAATATATCGGGCCAGGCTTCCTTTGTTGATCCATCGCTTTTTGTTTTGTTCAATCGTAGTCTCAAATGACCCACTCCCGAGACAATGAATGAGCCTCCCAAACCAGCCACAGCCGAATCTATAGCGTTGTACGCCCTTACTCTCTTGCCGCCACTCAAAGTCCTCAACAGGGCTCGGACTTTCTCTTTTAGAAATAATGTCTACCATGGCCTTCGCTGCTCCAACGCTGTGTTGTATTTCCTTATAGTCGAGACCATCAAAAAAACTGAAAAGGAAAATTTCCAACACGGTCCATGCGGCAAAGCTGGTTGATTGCGAGCAGAGAGCGCCTATTTCATTTTTGAATTTTATGCATCAAAGACGGTATACGGGACAGTAGGCAAGAGTTTAGAGATAACTGGAGATCGTATGACAGAACCAGGGCAAATTTCAGCAGACCCTTATGTCTTAGGATTGTGTCGAGAGTTCGGGGTTTGTGATAAGAAGGGGAATCCTAAATCGGACAGCTCTAGTAAACTGCAGACACTTGTCAAGTCCAATCTCCGCGTTGCCAAGGACCAAATAGCGCCGAAAACCCTACGTGTATCCGTCTGGACCGATCCACAGAATTGCGTTTTGCGCTTTTTCAAGTCTTGCTTTCGCAAGCTTTATGATTTTTTTGGAGGATGGAGGGCAAGCCAAAACCAGGAGATCCAGGACCTCTATGAGAGAGTTCAAACAGAATTGACCAGAATTGAGACGGATGAGGTAGGAGAAGGGCTCAAGCAGCCAAAGATAGTATTACCCACAGGAACGCAATATAAATCTTCTCTTAAGACACTTAGTCAAGCTTTAGGACAACTGCTGAAAGCCAAAAAGGGAAAAGCGGAAAACCCGCAATCCCAACCAAGAAACGTATCGATGACTGCCATTCTGATACAGCCCCCGTCGGAAGAGGGTATTGCAACGCCTGTTAAACAAAAAAGCGCGTCCATCCAAGAGCGGGAAGAGAAGCTCGTTGAACCTGAACAACAAGCACAAGAAGCGCCTACCAGCGCATTACCCTCTGCACTCCAGGAAGGGGCCCCACCTCCCTCAGCACCTCTACAACAAAGCTCTCGTCCACCTATAGAACCAGAGGAAAAAGCAGCCGCACCCCTTCTCACTGATGCTCTCGCTGAAGAGATCTTGAAACCACTGAAGGAGAGCTATCAATCGATAGAGGCAAAGATAGATGAACTGAAAAACCAACAAATCGATCCACAGACCAATATTTCCCAGGCACAACTCTCTCTTCAAGAGTTAAAAGAGAAAATAATGACAGGTATTCAACGTCTTCGAGAGCAATACGACGACTTACTGAGAAAAAACCCTCAGATAAAGGAGGATATTGAGAGGGTAAACATTGTCGATCTCGAACGCCATGCACGACAAGCAACCGAAACCGCCTTGGAGTCCTTATGGCACGAAGCAAGAGGCCGAGTAGAAGAGTTACTGCTCCGATTAGCAAAACCAATTGCTGATTATGCGAACGAGCTTCGGGAAGCCCTGGGCAGATTAAGACAAGATCCTCTAACCGAGGAAGAAGTTGGCCAGAAGTACGATAGTATTCGGGGGGCCATAGCCACAGCAGAAAAAACAGCAACAGACCTCATCAATAGCTTCTCGGGAGACAAACAGGCAGAGTTCAAAGAGAGAATCAAAAAACTTCAGCAGCAGGTGCTTCAGGCCCAAGAAGAGGCTTTAGCTGCCATACAGAAAGCTGCAGCCACTGCAATGGCTGTTGAGCCTATCCCAAATCCAGAAGAGAGACCCAGTGGATCTGAGCAACTAGCACAGGGAGAGACACCATCAATTGAAAGTAAGGCTGAGGCGACTAGCACGGCAGAGACATCTGGCCAGCCAGCATCACAAGAAGTCGTCCCTGCAGAACATCCTTTCACAGAAACAGCTCAAAAAAAAGAGCCTGCCTCCATTAAACAGCCCGAGTCTGAGCAAGAAAAGGAAGCCCAGGCCCCTGAAGACCGAGAGGAGACACGAGCTCCTCAACAAGAACTTGCTGCATCTCAACGGCCTTCCTCAGAGAAACATGAAGAAGTTCGCGCCCAACCCTTCTGGGAGCAAGTTCCTCTCAGTAAAGACAATCGACTAGAAGTGGCCAAACGAGCAATGGGGCCTCAAGGACGACGTTCTCCTAAGCAGGCCTTCTCAGAAGCAGAGCGAAAACGTCGTCAGGATATAAGTAGAGATCGAGAACTTTTTCATGAATACGCGTCCGATCAAAGAGCAGCATTGCAGAAACCCTCAAGCGAGGGCGAAACACCAACGCGCAAGATCGTTGGGGGGGTCGGCGCACTAGGCGCTGCAGTAGCAGCTGCAGCTAATCAGCCGAACAAGCCTCGTGGCGTGCCTCGCAAGGCACCATCCACATCCCCCGCTGTACCGCCAACAACTACATTACAAGGTGCCGAAGCACAGCTTCCTCCCGAGCTCGTGGAACGATTGAAAGAAACCAGTGCACCAGGGAAACAATTAAACCTCCCACAAGGAGACCCTTCTGTCGAGTTGAAAAAGTTTCTCAGGGGTATATCGGTCGATCAGGTAAGTAAGTCAGGACTTTCCTTCAAGATTGCTCGCTTCATAATGCATGGAAAGATCGATCATAACAAAGTACTACGCGACATTTTTTCAGACCCCGACATTGAGCCCTTCAAGCTTTTGTTCTTGACGGACACCATCGTCGTAGGGCTCGGGGAACATGATGTTGAAAGGACTCTGGTTACGTTGTTGCAGGGTGCCCTCCAGAACCCTAATCGTACGAGCCACCTCCCTCAGATACGTCAGTACCTTCAACGAGAAATTTCGAAAAATAGGGCCTCGCCATATGCAAAATTGTATCAGGAGATCCTAGACAAGCTTCCCAAGCCTTTACCTCCACCTTCGGGTCGAAAGAGAAAATAGGGGTGATCGACAGAACTATGTGCACTTGGACTCTAGGGCTGCCATATTGTGACATCGCCTCAAGGTACGGCTCAATCGATACATTTCTCTGGGAAAAGCGGTTTTCCAGTACGCCTGACACGCGAAATATGATCTTTGCCCAGCTCACGCCCCATGAAAAAAAGATTTCGAGCCTTACCCATTTTCAAAAAAATCATTTTTACATAAGATGCAGCCAAAAGGGCGTATCCCTTAGTTACGCAGGAGAATGATATGAGCACCAGCCCAACCAGTATGCCTCCAGGGTCTGCATACATCAACTCCATTATGGAAAAGTCGGGACAGGGCACTCTTGGCTTCTTTGCGCGCATTGCTGCCCAATTCCGCTTTTGGAGGATGACAAGAGGAAAAAGCGCGGTAAACGACAAAGCTGAGGCTTTATTTCAGTCTATGAAAGGCGAATTCGAAAACGTCCCAGAGAACTGTCCTAAATGGAGCTCTCTCTGCAGCAAATATGCTAATATTGCCAAATATCTCTCCACTCGAGAAACATCTTCTGACAAATACAAGGTTTACGACGACCTATTTATATCGAAAAAAAGGATAGATGACGACCAGTCCGAGGCAGCTTCCAGTAGAACTCCGACACTAATACCTAGCCAACAATGTGTCTCCGTTATGCCACCGGATAGAGGTACCACACAAGCTAAGCCGCCCTCGCAACCCCCTCTTCTGTCTTCGACACAGATGTCACAGAGTGACGAGGCCAGCCAAAGTGCGGGATCCTCAAAAGCCCCTCCTCCTCCCCCTCCTCCTCCCCCTCCTCCACCAATGGCAACGACCTTCCTCGCAGTAGCACCAAGCAACCGTCTGAAGAATGCTGAGGGGCGAGGCAATACACAAAAATTCACTGAAATAAATAATGACTTCGTCGAAGCGCTGAAGAAATCAGATGCTACTATACAATCAGAGTGTTATTTTGAACTTTCCACAATTTTGCTCGGCAAAACCGATCAACAACAGAAGGACATGATAAGCCAGCTCCTGCAACTATTGGACCGCCATAGAACAGAGAAACCGCCAACGCCAAGTGTCTCAACAGAGAAACCGCCAAAGCTAAGTGTCTCCAAAGCCTTCTTTCTCCTCGAAGTAATAGCTGCAAAATATCCAGCTACGAGGGGTGCTATTACCGACTACTTAAAGGAGAAGCTCAAAGACAGAGGTTGGGATACTATATGGAATGCATTGCGGCAACTGCCTGCACAAGAACGAGGAAAGAACTATCCTTTGCATGAATTAGTACAAGCACTCGATCAAAAAGTAGCCGAAGAAGAGACCGTTGATACGTTTTTACTGAAATGTCAAGACCGCGAGCCAGACTGGTCTCGTCTCAAAAATGTTCTATCTCGCCAGAAACAGCTGAAAGACTCCGTCCAACAAAAACTACGCGAGAACTGTCTGCGGCAAATCACATGGGCGCAAACAGCTCTTACGAAGTTAAATCTAGCCCCCACCCGGGAGGAGTTCCTTCAAGCTTGCCATGTTAACGACGAGACAAAAGTAGAACCAAATTGGACGGGCCTCAAAACACTATTAGACTGCTGTGATCAGAGGACGAAAGAGCTCATCCGCAGTGCGCTCCATATAGAAGGCAGCTTTAAGCGCAAGGACGGCGACCCCCCCATTGAGACCATCAGAAAAAACTTAGGGCTTGAGCAGCCACCTGTACCGCGAAAACCAGTAACAGTTCTCCAACGAGAACAGCCCCGCACCTGGTCGAGCGCGGACGGGTTCGTCGCTGACCATTTCACAAAGAATAAAGATGCGGACCAAATGTATTACGAATTTCTCGAAAACACAACTGAAGAGGCCGTCGTAAGAAACTTATTAAGCATAGCACCGGCGCTACAACAGAGAGTGCTCAAACAATTATCGAAAGAATTACAAACGAGGATAACACCACACCTGTCCGCGCCGCCTGTTGCCGGAACTTCTGCACAACCTTCCGCCTCCAGTAAACAACCCCTCCCTACCCTGACAACAGAAGAGGAGTTTTTAGCTGCTTTGAAGGGGGGAAACCACCCTCTCGGGAACATAGTCTCGCAATTAGCTCGGCTAGGCCTGAAGAGGAACGCCCCGATGTTGCAACGCCTTACAAACAATCAAGAACTATCTCAGAATAGGAAGGATGCGTTTTGCAAACAACTTAAAGATCGGGGCCTACTCTAAAAAAAATCACGCCAGAGCAAGACATCTTGAACAATGTACGGAGTGCAGTTCCACCTCTACAAGTGGTAATTACGGCATGAGCACAGGAGCAAATCATTCAATCTATCGCGCCCAACGTTGTTCCTAACGAATAGATAGCAACCAGGGTTGTAATAACAACAAAGGAGGCCATATGTCGATGGAAATTCCGCAAGGGGTGATAGACCATGTACAGGAGTTGTGTCAGCGGCATAATTTGTTGGACCCTGCCTCGAAAACATTGAAACAGGGGTGGGAAGACAAAATTTCCGATCTCATCCAAGACTCACGCTTTGTCGTTATTGGCGCAGGAAAAGATCTGAAGGATTTGTCAGCTGTCTACGTAGGATCGCCGACACTGATAGGGCGTATTTTCTGGGGGGCTGTTGGGCCGTTTACCCCATCCTATTGGAATTCCCACTATGCCACCGAAAACGAAGTAAGAGCCATCTTCCGCGCTGTCCTAGAACAAAAAGGGCCTGTAAGTGAGGGTATACTTCCTGGGAGCGAGGAAGAACGGCTGGACGTCCCCCGTCGAACAACAGGGCCCTCTGGACGACGACCTCCGAGCCGAAAGCCTTTTGAAAGCCGATACCAAGAGCCAAAGGAACCATCTCCAACGGAGGGGCCCGCGGCAGAGCCTCAAGCACCACCAGCAAAGCCAAGATCAGGAAATCCGGCGACAGCGGCATTAGCAGCAGCGGCGATGGAGAAAAGAGCGGCCCTGAAACCAGGGACCAAAGCAACGCCTGCGTCGGCAGCTTCCACGGCCCTGAAGAATGTTGACGATTTCGTGGCAGCATTGCAAACGCCTACCCCAAACTACGATGACATCGCCAAGCAACTCTTACAACAGGGAGAGTTCATTCAGCGTGCTATAGCAAGAAATTCTGCCGTAGATCCATCCAGGCTACAAAAACTCATAGCAACAATGAAAGCCCTCAAGTCCAAGCAGTAAGGCAACACTGCGATATGGGACTAGTAACCACCCTCTTAGGAAACGATCGTATGTTTACCCCCCTAGTCGTAAACCCGAACATGGTACTGAAGAACATTCACGAGCAATCCACCACCATATCTCTTGGTTTCTTTGCACGCGTTGCAGCTCAGTTCAGATTTTGGAGGCTTACACCCGACTTTGACAGTTAGCCAAGATCCAAAACCGTAACATCTTCTCATACAATG